>NZ_JAIQDH010000001.1:0-995084 GCF_020037095.1 Myxococcus sp. XM-1-1-1 | reverse complement strand
TCCTTCTCTTCTTCTTGGGCTTGCTATTTGGTTTTCAAAGACCGAGTCGCTTGTTTCTACCGCGACTTCTTGCTACCATTCTTCCTGTCCGCCGCTTGCTGCTTTCGGCGGGC
Organism: Myxococcus sp. XM-1-1-1; assembly: GCF_020037095.1. NCBI lineage: Bacteria > Pseudomonadati > Myxococcota > Myxococcia > Myxococcales > Myxococcaceae > Myxococcus > Myxococcus sp. XM-1-1-1. The sequence goes on along the minus strand of NZ_JAIQDH010000001.1, from coordinate 994,971 downwards.
TGCATCTTTTATTCAGGTCCGCGTCAGCTGTCAACTTCGACTTGCGTCCCTTCGGCTCTCTCGAAGTCCTCAGCGCCGCCCAGTGGCTTCCGCTGCTTCTCTTCGTGAGGGGCGCGGCTTCTACCTCTTCGCCGCATCCCGTGTCAACCGCTGCTTCATTGACCGCCCCGTCGTCCCCGCCCGCTTGCTTCCGGGCTTCTTCGTCGGGGCGCGGCTTCTACCACCGCCGCATCTTCTGTCAACCCACTGCGCTGACCGCCGTATTTCCGATGTCGTCCTGCCCTCGCGCGAAGTACTCCGCGCCAGTGCGCGGCTTCGTTGCGAGGGGCGCGGCTTGTACCACCACCGCGACTGAAGTCAAACCGTCGACAAGCTGCCCTCCCCCGCCGACCCAGCTCAGTGCCGTCTCCCATGAGACGACGTCCTGCACCACCACCCGCACGCCCACTGAACCACTACCATCCGGTCGACCATGTATGGAGCGCTCCGGAGAATGTCAACTCGCAGTCACGAGCCGCTCCGGACGCTTGCCTGCCCCCTGAGGGCCCACTCTGGGCCGCCACGAGGCGCACGGTCCTATCCATGTTGAATCAGAGAACCACAGCGCCCGAGGCGCTGATTCCACGGCGTTTCCGTCGTGGCTCCCGGCGACGCGAAGGCGACCTGCCCTTCCGCGCCTCGCCGTGAGGTGGGCGGCTTATCCACCAAGCCAGGGACCAGCGCAAGAAGTTTGCTTCTCGTCACTTCGGCGCCACCTGGAGGACACCTCTCCCAGGCTCAGACGCCGAGCTTCAACCGGGAGACGTCCGCCCGCCCCCGGCGGCATCCCTCGGCGACGACCACGGCCTTGAGCTCACTGTAGGCCCGGTCGAAGTCGTCATTCACGACCACATAGTCGTACGCGGCGATTCCCCGCTCCATCTCGGAGCGCGCCGCCAGCATGCGCCGACGGATGGTCTCGTCAGAGTCCGTCTGCCGGTCCCTCAGACGACGCTCGAGCTCTTCCATGGAGGGAGGCAGCACGAAGATGAGGACCGCGTCCGGGTGCTTGCGCTTGATGGCCTGGCCCCCCTGCACGTCGATGTCGAAGATGGCGACGCCCCGGTTGGCCCGAGCGATGTCCACCGTCGACTGGGGGCTCCCGTAGAAGTGGCCGTGGACCTCCGCCCACTCCACGAACTCGCCGCGTTCGATCTTCGCCTGGAAGGTGGCCACGTCCACGAAGTGGTAGTCGACGCCCTCCTGCTCCTTGCCTCGGGGCCGGCGCGTCGTGACGCTGATGGAGAAGTTCGCCTGGGGCGTCTCCCGGAGGAGCCGGTGGGCCAGGGTGGTCTTCCCCGCTCCAGAGGGGGCGGAGAGGACGAGCAACAGACCGGGCGGAAGGATGGTGGTTTCGCTCATTCGACGTTCTGCACCTGTTCGCGGATGCGCTCGACCTCGGCCTTCATCGAGACCACGCGCGCGGAGATGTCCGCGTGCTGGCTCTTGGAGCCCGTCGTGTTCACCTCGCGGTGCATCTCCTGCACGAGAAAGTCCATGCGGCGGCCCGTGGGCTCCTGGCTCGCCATGAGGGCGCGGAACTGCTCGAGGTGGCTCGCCAGGCGCGTCACCTCCTCGGCGATGTCCGTGCGCTCGGCGAAGAGCGCGACCTCCTGGGCCAGCCGCTGCGGGTCCACCGCCACGCCGCGCGCCAGCTCCGCCACGCGCTCGGTGAGCCGCTGCTGGTAGTCCTGCACGGCGCGGGGCGCCAGCTGCGCCACCTCCCGGCTCCACCCCTCGAGCAGCTTCATGCGCGCATCGAGGTCGGCGTGGATGGCCTCCCCCTCGACGAGCCGCATCTTCTCCAAGGCCCCGAGCGCCTGGTCCAGCGCCGCCGTCACCGCGGGCGTCGCGGACTCCAGGTCGACGCCCTTCTCCTCCAGGCGGACCACGCCCTGCTGGTTGGCCACCTGGGACCAGGTGACGTCCTGGGAGAGGCCCAGCTCCTTGGCCAGCTCCCGGAAGGTGCGCAGGTACTCGCGCGCCAGGTTGAGGTCCACCGTGGGCACGGTGCCCGAGGCCGTGGAGGACTGCCGCTTCACCAGCAGCTCCACCGAGCCACGCGCCAGCCGGTCCTTCACCTGCTTCGTGACGAGCGGCTCCAGGGAGGCGAGCTCGCGCGGCAGTCGCGCCTTCACCTCGCAGAACTTGTGATTGAGCGAGCGCAGCTCCACGGAGACCTCTTCGTCTCCCACGCGCGCGCGGCCCGCGCCAAACCCGGTCATGCTCTTCAGCATTGGGCGGTTGCTAGGGGCTTTCCGCCCGCAGGTCAAGCAGCGTGCTTGCACGCCTTTCAGTTCTGTGTAGGGTCCGCGCCGCGATGTCCTGGCACAAGCGGCTCGAGTTATGGGCGAAGCTGGCACTCGCGCTCGTGGCGTCCCTGCTGTTCTGGCGCCCCGGCCGCAAGCTGCGCCCCGGAAAGTCTCTCCCCGTCCCCCGGAAGGTGCTGCTCGTGCGGCCCGACAACCGCGTGGGCGAGGCCCTCCTCACCACCCCCCTGCTGCGCGCCCTCAAGGCCCAGGTCCATCCCGCGCCCGAGGTCCACGTCCTGGTCCACGCCAAGGTGGCCCGGGTCCTCGCCAACCACCCCGACGCGGACCAGGTCATCGCCTTCGACCGTCGCCACATCTGGGCCGGTCCCCTGGCCCCCGGCATCCGCGCCCTGCGTCAGGCGAACTACGACCTGGTGGTCGACTGCGCCAACTGGGAGGCCCCGTCCGTGACGAGCGCGCTGGTGTCGCGACTGGCCGGTCCTCGCGCCGTGGTCGTCGGCCCCAAGGTCTGGCCCGTGACGTACCTGCACTCGCTCTCCGTTCCCGCGCGGCCCGATACCCGCAGCGAGGCCGTCCAGCGCACCCACCTGCTCTCCCCCGTGGCCGGCAACGAGCTGGCCCGGGAGCTGTCCTTCCGGGAGCCGTACATCCGCGACTCCTTCCGCACGTTCCTGGAAGAGGACGCCTCCATGCCGTGCGCGGTCATCAACCCCGGCGGCCGGCTGGGCCCCCGTCGCATCCCTCCGGAGGCCTTCGCCGCCGCCGCACGGGCGTTGCTGGAGGCGGGCCGCACGCCCATCGTGACGTGGGGGCCCGGAGAGGAGGAGCTGGCGAAGGCCGTGCTCGTTGGCGCGCCCGGGGCCCGACTGGCGCCTCCCACCAACCTGGATGAGCTCGCGGCCCTCATGCGCGCCGCCGGCCTCACCGTGTGCAACAACACCGGGCCCATGCACCTGTCCGTCGCCGTGGGTGCGCCGACGTTGGCGTTCTTCCTCCGGATGGACATGGAGCGCTGGGGCCACGCCTATGGCCCACACCGCATGGTCGACCTCACGTCCATCGTCGATGGCGCGGGAGGACAGGGGCTCGAGGCTCGCGCCGCCGAAGAGGCACGGTCCTTCGCCGCGAAGCTCACCGCCTAGGCGCGTCCTCGCGAGTCATCAGCTCGGGAAGCAGCTGCGGCACGCCGTCCTTCACGGGCCACGAGGCATGGCAGGCCACGCAGTGGAGCCGCTCCGTGGCGCCAGTCCCCAGGACGACGAGCGCCCCCTTGCATCGGGGGCAGCCCAGCACCGCCAGGAGCGGGGCATCCATGGGCTACTTCGCGTCCTCACGCCCGAGCCGACGCGCCAGCTCCGTGGTGCTGTGGTTCTTCGGGTCGCCCGACACTGCGGTGCGGCCACCGTAGGCACGGACCTCGTCACCCTCGGGGATGCTGTCGGGCGTGTAGTCCGTGCCCTTCACGTGCACATCAGGCTTCAACACCCGGATGATGCCGCGCACGTTCGGCTCGTCGAAGACGATGACCCGGTCCGTGCACGCGAGTGCGGCGACCAGCTCCGCGCGCTCGTTCTCCGGGATGTGCGGCCTGCCAGGCCCCTTGTACGCGCGCGTCGAGGTGTCCGAGTTCACCGCCACCACCAGCACGTCCGCCAGCTCGCGCGCGCCCTCCAGGTAGCGCACGTGGCCGACGTGCAGCAGGTCGAACACACCGTTGGCGAGCGCCACCGTGCGGCCCTCCTGCTTCCAGCGGGCCCTCGCCTCCGCCACCTGCTCGAGTGACTGAATCTTCTCCAAGGTGCTCATCGCGCGCTCCGCAGCTCCGCCAGCAGCTCATCCCGGGACACCGTCGCGGTCCCCGGCTTCTGCACCACCATGGAGCCGGCCACGTTCGCCAGCCTCGCCGCCTCGCCGAACGAAGCTCCAGCCGCGACGGCCAGCGAGAAGGTCGCAATCACCGTGTCGCCCGCGCCCGTCACGTCCACCGCGGCCTTCGCGCCGTGCACCGGGATGAGGTCCACGCCGCCGTCCGCGTCGAAGAGCGCCATGCCGTGGCGGCCCCGCGTCACCAGCAACGCACGACACCCTAGCCGGCGCACCGCTTCCTTCCCGGCCAGGAGCAGGTCCTGCTCCGAGCGCACGGGCCGGCCCGCGAGCGCCTCCAGCTCGGGCTCGTTGGGCTTGCACACCGTCAGCCCCGAGAACGACGCGAGCGCATAGCGGCTGTCCACGCACACCGGCAGCCCATCCGCCGCGAGCTTGCGGAGCACACCTCGCACCTCGTCGTTCAGCACCCCCGCACCGTAGTCCGAGACGACCACCGCGTCCGCGTCCCGAGCCGCCTGCTCCACGTGACGGGCCAGGGCCTTGCGCACCCGGGGCGGCAACTCCGAGCGCTGTCCCCGGTCCAGGCGCAGCATCTGCTGCCGCGTGGTGCTCAGGCCACCGGCCAGGATGCGCGTCTTCGTCTCCGTCGCGATGTCTCGACCGCCCACCGCGTGCAGCCGGACGCCGGCCTCGGAGAACAGGTGGCGCAGCTCGCCGCCCATCTCGTCCGCGCCGAGCACACCGACAGCCGTCACCTGGCCCGTCAAGGCGCGGACGTTGGCCGCGACATTCGCGCCTCCGCCCAGCTTCACCTCCGCGGACTCGTAGCGGACGATGAGCACGGGCGCCTCGCGGCTCACCCGGTCCGTCTGTCCGTAGATGTAGTGGTCTGCGACGAGGTCCCCGACCAGCAGCACGCGACGACGCGAGAACGCGAGCGGCAGGCGAGAGGGCAAGGGCGAGGAGCGAACGGGCGAGACCGCGGCCATGGCGGCGGTTTGTCCCACAGCCCCCCTCGTCTCACAAGTCGCCTGACGCGCCCGCCAGCCCGAGCGCCCGATACAGGTGGGCCGCTCCCTCCAGCACCTCCACCCCCAACCGCACCTTCCACGCCTCGAACCCGGGCGGCAGCCGCACCGCGTCCTTCTCCGTCGTCACCACCACCACGCCGCGACGCGCCGCCCGCTGGACCACGTCCTCCAGCTCCTCGGCAGTGAAGCCGTGATGGTCCGGGAAGAGCGCCGTGTCGACGACCTCCACACCCAGCGTCCTCAGGGTCTTCAGGAAGCCCCCCGGCCGGCCAAGCCCCGCCAGCGCCAACACGCCCTGCCCTCTCAGGCGCTCCGGTGGATGCGACATGCCCTCCGGGTCCACCCATGCCGAGGGCCCATAGCGCGCTCGCACCCGGGGAATCGACTCGGCTTCTCGCGGAAGGCTCACCGCTGGGGGCTCACCCACGGCCGCCGCGGACGTGCGCACCCAGAGCAGCGTGGCGCGTCGAATCGATGAAGCGGGTTCACGCAGCGGACCTCGCGGAAGCATGTGGCCATTGCCCAGCCCCACCGCCTCGTCCACCACCACCAGGTCCTCGTCCCGCGCGAGGCGACGGTGTTGAAAGCCATCGTCGAGCAACACCGTGTCCAAGCCGAACTCGTCCCGTGCTCGCAGCGCACTGGCGACCCGGTCGGGATTCACGAAGAGCCTCACGCTCGGACATCGCGTCGCGAGCAACAGCGGCTCGTCTCCCGCGTCCTCCACCGAGGGGAGCGGCTGTGCTCCCGTGAAGGTCAGCGGCTCTCGCGAGCGCCGACCGTAACCTCTCGTGAGGATGCCGACCTTGCGCCCCGCCCGGACGAGCTGCTCCGCCAGGTACAGCACCGCGGGCGTCTTGCCCGTTCCGCCCACGTTGAGGTTGCCCACGGAGAGGACTCGGAGTCCCTCGACACGCTCGGCTCGCAGCAGCCCCTTGTCGTACAGGGCTCTTCGCAGTTGCACCGCCGCGGCGTAGCTCCACGACAACGCCGTCAGCGGAGACAGCAACGCCCTGCGGCCCCAGTCCTCCGGTGACGGTGGGTAGAAGACCCGCTCGATGGCGGTGGGCGACTCGGAGGCGGGAGGACTCAAGACCGACGGGCTCCCATCGCCCGGAGCGCGCTGGGCTCGACGTCCGACATGGACCTCATCGAGGAGCCCCGTTGGCCGCCTCGGCGTACATGGCGAGCACATCGGCGGCGATGCGCGCGTTCGTCGGATGGGCCACCGGCGCGAGCACTCCCGAGAGCGCCGCCGTCACGACGGCTTCGGGCGTGGGCTCGGCCACTCGCGCATCCGCCAGGTCCGGCAATGCGCCTTCGTCCACCGCGACCACTCGGACACCACACGCTCGCGCCTGGGCCGCGGCCCTCGCGCTCCAGTCATTCCCCAAGCCCAGCAGCCAGACCTCATCCAGCGCCTTGAGCCAGCGCGCGAAGGCCGCGCCCTGCTGATAGCCCGCGAAGGTCACCGCGTCCGTCAATCCCAGCGCAGCCACCTGATGGCGCGTCGCCTCCAGCAACGCTCCGTCACCCACGAGGATGAAGCGCGCGTGAGGATGGTGCTGGCGGTATTTCGCGAAGGCCTCCACGCCAACCGCATGGCGCCTCGAAGGCTGGAACGTGGAGACCATTCCCACCAGCGGTCCGCCCATGAGCCCCAGCTCGCGCCGGAGCGACTCGCGGTCCGCTTCGGGCCGGAACCTCGGGTCCACCAGCGCCGGGAGCACCCGGGCTCGCTTCCCTCGCTCCAACAGCCTCGGCAACAGCGCGCTCGCCGGAACCGTGTACGCGTCCGCCGCGGGCAACGAGGAGCGCAGCGAACGGGGCGCATGCAGCGAGCGCACCAGCACCGCGGCTCGGGGACGTCCCCACCTCGCGAGGAAGTGGTCGTGACTGAAGTGCGAATGCACCACGTCCACCTGCCGCGCGCGCAGACGCCGCGAGTCGCTCCACATGCGCCACGGCGGCGACTTCACGGACAACTCCAGGCCGCCTTCGTCCAACAGGCCGAGTTCCTGGAAGCGAGGCACCGCGGGCTCCTCCGCCGGCACGTCCTTGCGACGACGGTCCACCGCCACCGTCACCTCGTGCCCCGCCTCCCGCTGCGCTCGGGCCAGCAGCGCGACGTTCTCCGCGGGTCCACTGAAGAACGGGCTCGCGAGCAGGTGAAGGATGCGCATCCGCTCAGCGCCTCACCAGCGTGCGGTACAGCGCCTCCAGCGCGTGCGCCTCGTGCTCCACGCCACACCGCCGACGCGCCTCCTCGGCCGCGTTGCGCCCCACCTGCCGCGCCCGCTCCGGCTCCCGCATCAACATGTCGAGCAGCTCCCGCAGCGCCTTCACGTCTCCCGGCTCGAAGAAGAAGCCCGTGCGGCCATGCTCGATGAGCGTGTCCAGGTACGGCAGCTTCGACGCCACCACACAGCAACCCGACGCCATCGCCTCCACGTGCACCAGCGAGTACCCCTCCGCATAGGACGGGTGCACCAGCACCGTGAGCCCCTGGTACCAGGGCTCGATGACCGACTGCTCTCCGGCCAGCGTCACCCGGTCCTCGATGCCAGCGCGCAGGCCGTTCACCCAGTCCAGGTCCGCGCCCTTCGCCAGGCCCACCAGCACGCCCTGCCACTCGGGGTGCTCGGGTAGCAGCGGACGCACCGCCTCCAGGAAGTCGCCCTGCCCCTTCTCCTTCCGGATGCGACCGATGACGCCGATTCCCAGGCGCCCACCCTGCCCCAGTCGCTCCCAGGCCTTCTGACGGTCCTCGGGCGGATGGAAGCGCGTCAGGTCGATGCCGTGCGAGATGACCGTCGACGGCAACGCGATGACGTCCGCCACCTGCTTCGTCAACGACACCAGCGCGTCCGCGCCCCGCGCGATGAAGCGCGTGAAACCACTGGGCGCCATCGACGTGTGCCGAGTGAACACCAACCGCACCTGTCGGCCCACCAGCTTCAACAGCATCCCCGCGAGCAGCTCGTTGTTCCGATGCGCGTGCCATACCACCGGCTCCGAGCGCGCCCTGCGCAGCAACTCCGGCCAGGTGATTCGCGGCAGGCCCTCGCTCAGTCCCGAGCCGATGACCCGCGTCTCCGAGCCCGAGTCCTTCACCAGCGCCGGCACCACCGACTCGACGTGACGCGTGACGCCCGTGTACCGGTTGTGGAAATGCGGGTGGATGATGAGCGTCATCGCGGCTCCGCCCTTCCGTGCGGGAAGAGCGACAGCATCGCCTCGGCGTTGCGCTCGCTCGCGCCGGAGATCCGGCCCACCGTCTCCAGGGCCCGGGCCCCGAGCTCATCGATTCGCCTCGGGTCCTCCAACAGCTCCGCGAGCCTCGCGTGCAGCTCCTCCGCGTCCGCCACCTGGATGCCTCCGTGCTCCGACAACACCGCCACACTGTCCCGGAAGTTGTCCATGTGCGGCCCGAACAACACCGGCTTGCCCTGCCCCGCCGGCTCCAGGATGTTCTGGCCACCGCGCTTCGTGAACGAGCCCCCCACGAACACCACCGTCCCCAGTCGGTACGCCCGCGACAGCTCGCCGATGGTGTCCAACACCACCACCTGCCCTCGCTCGGGGTTGCCCTTCGAGCGCAGCCCCACGCTCAGCCCCGCGTCTCGCGCGAGCGCCACCACCCGCGCCGCGCGGTCCACGTACCTGGGCGCAATCACCAGCCGCAGCTCCGGCCACTTCGCGAGCAGCCGCCGGTAGACGCCCAGCAGCGCCTCCTCCTCGCCCTCGTGCGTGCTTCCGGCGATCCACACGGGCGCGCCCACCGGGAGCCCCAGGACCTCGCGCAACGTGACGTCCTCCGGCGCGGGCCCCGAGGCCAGGGAGTCGAACTTCGTGTTCCCCGTCACCATCACCCAGTCGGGACGCGCGCCCAGACTCCTCGCCCGCTCCGCTTCGTCCTCGTGGCGCATCAACATCAGGTCCAGGTCCTTCAGCGGATTGCCGATGAGCCCGAACAACGCCCGGTAGCGCCCCACGTTCGCAGGCGAGAAGCGGCCGTTGGTCATCACCACGCGTGCCCCTCCGCGCTTCGCCGCGCGGATGAGGTTGGGCCAGATCTCCGTGTACTCGAGGACCAGGATGTCCGGCCGGAGCGCCTTCATCGCCCGCCGCGTCGCGCCCCACAGGTCATACGGCACGTAGATGACGCCATCGATGTCCTTGGCCAGCCGCCCCGTCGCCATCGCATGTCCGCTGTCCGTCATCGTCGACAGGATGAGCTGGCAACCCGGGAAGCGCGCTCGCAGCGGCGCGAACATCGGGGAGAGCGCGAGCAGATCCCCCGCGCTCGCTCCGTGCAGCCACACCACGGGCCCATCGCCCCTCACGGGCAACGCGCCCGGGGAATAGAACCCCAGTCGCTGCCACAGGCCATGACGCGTCTTCCGGTGCACACACAGCACCGGGAGGAGCAGCGGGAAGAGCAGGTACGTGGCGAGGATGTAGAGGAGTCGCATGGACGGCTCCCCGGCCCTCTATCAGATGCCAGGGGTCCGAGGCAGCACACGCACGGGATTCGGAACAATCCAAGGTCGCCATTCGGACCCGAAGAAGCGTCCGGGCCCCTTCGCCCAGACCTCCACCCGCACCAGCCCCTCCCCCGTCAGCTCCACCGACGTGCCGTCCTCCCCCAGTCGGCCTTCTCCCCACACCTGCACCCGAACCGTGTCCACGTCCGGCAACCCCGGCAGGCGCACCTTCAGGACATCCCCCACCCGGGCCTCGCGCTGCTCCAGGTCCACGCCCTCCAGGGCGAAGCCCTCGGGCTCCCCCAGCGCTCGGAAGGAACAGAGGGCCGAGCCTCCTCGCAGCGCTCTCGTCACGAGCGCCGCGGCCACCTTCGCATCCTTCGGCAGGGGCGAGGGGAGCTGCTCGGGCGGGAGGTACATCGCGAGCGAGCTGAACACGGACTCGTACGACGGCAGGCCATGCGCATCATGCGCGCAGAAGGAGCGCTTGGGCTGCTCCCGCGAGAGGTCCATGAAGCGCTCGCCAGGCTCGGGCTCGGGCGCGACGAGCAGCATCACTCCATGCATCGGGTTCGCGAGATACGCGCCCACGGCCGGCAGCAACCGGCTCACCGGATTGCGCATGGCGTGACGGAAGAACGTGTCCGCCGAGTACAGCTCGAACCCCTTTGCCTCACGGGCGGTCGGCTCGTCCGTCCACGGGTTCTTCTTCTGCACCGGATGCGCGAGGACCGTCATGCCTCCCGCGGCCTCCACTGCCCTCACCGCATCCTCCGCGGGCATCCATCGCGTCATGCCCTCCAGCGGGCGCTCCATGCCGAACGCGACCAGGTGCCCCGCGGACGTCGAGATTTCAACGCCGGGAATCAGCAGCACGCCATCGCCCCAGGTCGGCGCGGGCGGCGTGAAGTCGTTGTGGTCCGTCAACAACACGAAGTCGAGGCCCGCGGCCTTCGCCGCGAGCACCACGTCGAGGGGACTGCCTCGTCCATCCGAGCGCGTGGTGTGCACGTGGAAGGCGCCCCGAATCCACCTCGGCTCGCCCTCCTTCGGAGGCACCACCGGGTATGTCGTGTACGAGGCCGGGAGCGCGAAGAAGCCGCAGAGGCCCAGGAGGAGGAGCAACAGGCCCACCAGCGCGCGAAGCCCCTTGCCGAGCGCCACACGAAGTCGGCTCATCGCCCCTCTTCTCCACGTCGCGCAGGGACGACGTCGATGGATGTCACGATGAGGACAACGCTCCTGGCGCCGCACCGAGGCAAAGCCTGTGACGACTCCAGCATCATTGTCCGGACCTCGGCCGTCCCCGAAACAGGCGCTCCACCACGTTCAGTCCCGACTCCTGGCGCGGGGACCCGGCTTCGCCGCACAGGCGTGGCGCGCACGAAGGAGCCTTCCGGCCAGCCCCCATCCGCGGGCCGACCGCACCGCTGCGCGCCAGCCCAGCACTCGCTCCGACGTATTGGCGCGGCTCCTGCGGAGACCACCGCGTCCCGCGACAGGTCCTGTGCCTGGATGCCGCCACACGAAGGCCTGCCCAGGCGCACCAGCGCCCGGTCCGACGGCGAGCGAACCACCCTGGTTCGTCGACGACGAGCCCCGCCCCGAGAGGCGTCTTGCCGCATGGGTGCGCTGCACGCCGGGACTTCGCTCCACCCGACATGAACCCGTGACTCCCGGACAGGCGTCTCACGGCATGCCCTCGGCTCCAGGGGACCGCGCTTCACGCGGCGCCTCGCTCGAGGGTGCCCTCCGTCTGCATCTTCCACAGCGCCGCGTAACGCCCGCCCCTCGCGAGCAGCTCCGCGTGCGAGCCGCTCTCCACCGCCCGCCCCGCCTCCATCACGTGGAGCACGTCCGCGTTCACCACCGTGGACAACCGGTGCGCGATGACCAGCGCCGTGCGCCCCGGCAACACCGCCGCCAGCGCAGCCTGCACCTCGCGCTCGCTCTCGGGGTCCAGGCTGCTCGTCGCCTCGTCCAGGACCAGCACGCGCGCTCGCGCCAGCACCGCCCTCGCGATGCACAGTCGCTGCCGCTGACCACCGCTCAACGTCACGCCGCGCTCGCCGATGCGCGTGTCGTAGCCCTGGGGCAGCGCCCGGATGAACCCGTCCGCGTTCGCCACCTTCGCCGCCGCCTCCACTTCCTCACGCGTGGCGTCCGGTCGCGCATAGCGAAGGTTGTCCAGCACCGTCCCCTGGAACAACAACGGCTCCTGCGTCACCAACGCCAACTGCTCGCGCAGGCTCGCCGCCGTGTACCGGTCCATGTCCACGCCGTCCAACAACAGCCTCCCGGACTGGGGCCGCTCGAAGCGCAGGAGCAGCGACGTCACCGTGCTCTTGCCCCCGCCACTGCCTCCCACCAGCGCCGTCACCTGCCCCGCCTTCAGATCCAGCGTCACGCCCTCGAGCGCGCGCCGCTCGCCATACGCGAAGCTCACGTCCTCGAAGCGCACCGACTGGGACAAGGGCGGCGCAGGCACCGCGTCCGGCGCATCCAGCACCGGGTGCTTCAAGTCCAGCAACGCGAAGAGCCGCTCACCCGCCGCGCCCGCCTGCATCGCGAACTGCGTCACCCGGCCCAGGTCCTTCACCGGCTGGTACACCAGGATGACCGCCGTCAGCAGCGACAACAGCGCCTCCGGCTCCATCAACTTCGCGCTCGCCGCGAAGGCCAACGCCCCCGCCAGCGCCGCCGCCGCCAGCACCTCCATGATGCCGGGCACCCCGCCACGCGCCCACGCCGCCCCCACCACCGCCTCCTCGTGCGCCTTCGCGTGCGAGGCGAACCGCGCCAGCTCCGCCTCCTGCCCGTTGAACGCCTGAATCGTCCGCAGTCCGCCGAGCCCCTCGTGGAGCTGCCCCGCCAGATGCCCCAGCTGCGTCTGGCCCTCGCGCGTGCCCTTGAGCACCTTGCGCGTCAGCCTCGACGCCGGCAGCGCCGCGAGCGGAATCACCACCAGCATCAGCCCACCCAGCAGCGGGCTCATCGACAACGCCACGCCCGCCAGGATGATGACCTGCAGGCTGTCCCGCAGGTACGAGCCCACCGTGTACATCGCCGCCGCCTCCACCGCCGCGACGTCCGACGAGAAGCGACTGAGCAAGTCTCCCTGCCGCTCACGCGCGAGCTGCGCGGGCGACAACGACGTGAGCTTCACGAAGAGCTCCCGCCGCAGGTCCTTCACCACCCGCTGCGCGAAGAGCCCCATGAAGTAGAACTGGCCCAGGTACCCCACGCCCTTCACCGCGCCCACCACCACCATCATCAGCGGGAAGCCCCACAGCGCCGCGTCACGCGGCAGGTCCGACAGCCACGGCACCCGGTTCGCCCCGCCGAAGCCCTCCTCGCCGCCCGACAACAGGAAGCGCAGCGCGGGGCCCGTCAGGTACGCGTACGCCCCCGTGGCGATGCCCACGAACGCCATGCACACGAACGCCACCACGAGCACCGCCGCATGCGGGCGCGCGTAGCGCAACAATCGCCAGAGTGTCCGCCCCATCTGCCTACCGTCCCACCTTGCGCAACGCCGCCTTGGCCAGCTGCGAGTACGGGTTGTACTCCAGCACCTTCAGCAGCTTCTTCCGCGCCAGCGGCGCGTCCCCCAAATCCGTGTCGATGATGGCCGCAATGATGTGCAGCCGCTCCACGTACGGCCCCAGGGACAACGCCTTCTTCAACACCTTCTGCGCCTTCTGCGCACGCTGAACCAACGGACCGCCCGCTCCCTGGTACGTCGCCCAGGCGAGGAAGGAGTAGTACTCCGGCTCGCGAGGGTTGAGCGTCACCGCCTCCTCGAACGCGTGCATCGCCGACAGGAAGTCCCGCCGCTTCAGCGCGGACTCGCCCCGGCGCAACGCAATCTCGGCGTCCACCACCACCGCCGTGTTGCGCCCCACGTCCAGCTTGCTGAAGAGGTACTGGAGGTACGCCTTGCGCTTCTCCTCCACGCTCAACACCCGGTAGGACGCCGACAGCTTCTCCTGCACCGAGTCCAGCAGGTCCTTCAGGTCCGAGATGTCGTACTCGGCATACGTGTCCGGGTGAAAACGCATCGCCGTCTCGTGGTACGCGCGCTCCACCGCCTCCGCGTCCGCCGCGATGTCCAACCCCAGGCTGCCGAAGTAGCTGCGGGTGATGATGCGCACCGCCTCCTCGCGCAGCGACGCCGCCGTCTCCACCGGCAACGACTTGCGCTTGCGCGGGCCAATCCGGTCCGGCACCACCGCCGCCGACAGCACGTCCGCCCCCGTCGCCACCGGCGTCGGAGAGAACGTCACGCCCCCCGTCAGCTTCAGGAACCACAACAGCGAATACGCCGCGCTCAGCTCCCCGCGGCCATGCGCGAGCAGCTCCTTGAGCACGATGCGGCCATTGACCTGCATGGCGATCTTGATGTCATCCGTGTCCAGCGCCATCGCCTGCAGGTCGCGGCCGAACTCGGGCGAGCGCACCGGGTACTCCCCCAGGTTCGCCTTCAGCGACGCGGCCATCACCTTCAGCGGGAAGGTGCGCCGCGCGCCCTCCAGAATCTGCGCCAGCGGCGGCAGGTCCACCGACGCCACCTCCGCGGTGAACTCGTCGCCGGAGTAGAAGGCGTACCGGCCCTCGCGCATGCCCAGCACCCGCGCCAGCTTGTCGCGCGTGTAGTCCCGCAACAACTGCGACAGCTCCTCACCCACCAGCTCCACGCCCGCGTCCGCCAGCGCCGAGCCGATGCGCAGCCCCGAGCCCAGCGCCTCCACCACCTGCTCCGCCTGCGCGGGCGTGGCGAGCTTGCGCTCCACGAGGTAGCGCGGCAGCGAGTCCTCCTTCACCGTCGAGTCGAAGCTCACCGGCCCGCCGCGCAGGAAGTACACCCGCCGACTCAGCCCCCGGTGCGCCACCACCAGCACACCATCCCGCCGCAGCCGGTGGATGGAGTGCAGCAGGCCGGGCAGCGGATAGCCCTTCAGCTCGCCACTGTTCACCGCCGGACGCGACAGCGTGGACGCCAGGCCCGACAGCGGCACCGCCTGCGCCGCGCGCACGAGCGACTCCAGCCGGGGCACCAGCTCGCCGGGCTTGAGCGGGTCCGCGACGTACGCGTTCACCTTCAAGTCCAACACCGAGCCCACGCCCCGCGCCCGTCCCAGGTGCCCCTTGTCGATGGCGACGATGGGCACGCGCCCACCCTGGCTGTGCCCCCGGATGAGCTGCACCACGTGCGAGCCCTCCACGCGCGGCAGGTCCACCGACAACACCATCACATCCGGGTTGTCCGCCGCGAAGTGCTCCAGCGCCGCGATGGGGTCATTCACCGCGCGCACGGAGTACCCGGCCTGCGAGAGCAGGCCCGTCAGGTGCTCGAGCGTGGGGGGATGGCTCTCGGCGAGCAGAAGCGTCTTCAAGGGTTGGCGCAGTCTACACCTTCACCCCGGCTTGCATCAGGGTACGATGCGCCCCCCTCACATGACGCCCCCGCCCCGAATCCTCGTCGTGGCAGGCGAGGCCTCCGGCGACGCCCATGCCGCAGAGCTCGTCGCCGCCCTCCAGGCCCGCCGTCCGGACCTCACCTTCTTCGGCATGGGCGGCTCGCGCCTGGCCGCTCGGGGAGTCGAGCTGCTCTTCGACGCCCGCGAGGTGTCCGTCATGGGCATCACCGAGGTGCTCCCCCGCATCCCTCGCATCCTCCAAATCATGAAGGGCCTGGCGAACGCGGCCGCCGAGCGGCGCCCCGACGTCGCCATCCTCGTCGACATCCCGGACTTCAACCTGCGCCTGGCCGAGAAGCTCAAGGCCCAGGGCATCCCCGTCGCCTATTACATCTCGCCGATGATCTGGGCGTGGCGCCGCGGCCGGGTGCGCACCATCAAACGCCTGGTGGACCGGATGCTGTGCATCCTCCCGTTCGAGGAGGACTTCTACCGGGAAGCCGGCGTCGCCGCCCGCTACGTGGGCTGCCCCGTCGTCGAGCAGGTCCCCGCCCCCGACAGCCCCACCGCGTTCCGGGAGCGCCTGGGCCTGGCCAGGGAGGCCCCCACGCTCGCGCTCCTGCCAGGCAGCCGGATGAGCGAGATCCGCCGGCTGCTGCCGTCCATGGTGGACGCGGCCCGCCGCCTGTCCGCCGAGCGGCCCGGGCTCCAGGTCGTGGTCCCCGTGGCCCCCACCATCCCCCGCGAGGAGGTGCTGTCGCGCTTCGAGGGCAGCGGCCTGAGGCCAGTGCTGGTGGACGGGCACGCCCCGGAGGTGGTGGGCGCCAGCGACGCGGCGGTGGTCGCCTCCGGGACGGCCGTGCTGGAGGCGGGGCTGATGCAGCGCCCCCTCGTCGTCATCTACCGGGTGTCCCTCATCTCGTACTGGGTGGGCCGGCTGATGCTGAAGGTGGCCTTCGTGTCCCTGGTCAACCTGCTGGCCGGGCGGCGCGTGGTGCCGGAGCTGCTCCAGGGGGAGATGACCCCCGAGCGCATCGCCGACGAGGTCCGGAAGGTGTGGGTTCCGGGGGCCGCCCGGGACGAGATGCTCCAGGGGCTGGGCGAGGTCCGGGGGCGGCTGGGCGAGGCAGGGGCCGCCACCCGGGCGGCGGAGACCGTCATGGAGCTACTGCCCCCGCGCGCCATTTAGGGTATGTCGGCCCGGCCATGAACCCAGCGCTGGTCTGCATCCCCACCTACAACGAGCGGGAAAACATCGAGGCCATCACCCTGGCGGTGCTCAAGGCCGACCCGCGCGTCGACATCCTCATCGTCGACGACAACTCGCCGGACGGAACGGGGCACATCGCCGACCAGCTCGCCGCCAAGGAGCCCCGCGTGCGGGTGCTCCACCGCGAGAAGAAGGAGGGCCTGGGTCGCGCCTACCTCGCCGCCTTCCGCTGGGCCCTGGCGGAGGGCTACACGTACATCCTGGAGATGGACGCGGACTTCAGCCACGACCCGCGCTACCTGCCCGGGCTGATGGACGCGGCCGAGGCGGGCGCCGACCTGGTGCTCGGCAGCCGCTACGTCACGGGCGGTGGCACGGTGAACTGGGGCGTGGGCCGCCAGGTCATCAGCCGCGGCGGCAGCCTCTATGCCCGCACCATCCTGGGCGTGGGCGTGCAGGACTTGACTGGCGGCTTCAAGTGCTTCCACCGCCGGGTGCTGGAGACCCTCGACCTGGATGCCGTACACAGCACCGGGTACGCGTTCCAGATCGAGCTTACCTACCGCACGCTGAAGAACGGCTTCACCGTGCGCGAGGTCCCCATCATCTTCGAGGACCGCCGCGTGGGGCACTCGAAGATGAGCAAGAAGATTTTCGCCGAGGCGCTCACCATGGTGTGGAAGCTGCGCCTCACGGTGTAGTCGCAAAGGTCGTGCGGTGATGAAGGACTACCTGACGCAATTCCTCGTCGCCCTGCCGGCGGTCTTCTTCGTGGTGGACCCCATCGGCGTGGTGCCGCTGTTCCTGGCCATGACGGCCGGGGACACGAAGGAGAAGATACGCCGCACGGCGATGCGCGCGTGTCTGGTGGCGTGCGGGCTGATGACCTTCTTCGCCCTGTTCGGCACCATCATCTTCAAGGTGTTCGGCGTGTCGCTGGGGGCCTTCCGCGTGGCGGGCGGAATCCTCCTGCTCATCACCGCGCTGGACATGCTGCGCGCGCGTCCGTCCGAGACACGCACCACCCCCACCGAGGAGCAGGAGGGCGTGGTGAAGGAGGACGTGGCCATCGTCCCCCTCGCCATCCCGCTGTTGTCGGGGCCCGGAGCCATCGCCACCGCCATGGTGCTGATGGCTCGCGGCAACTCCAACTCGATGGCCTCCACCCTTCCGGTGCTGGCGGCCATCCTCCTGACGTTCGTCTTCAGCTACTTCATCCTGCGCGCCTCCGGGCTCGTACAGCGGGTGCTGCGCCAGTCCGGCGTCGCCATCGTCGAGCGTGTCATGGGGCTCATCCTGGCCGCCATCGCCGTGCAGTTCATCGCGGACGGCGCCAAGGAATTGCTGAAGTAACCTAGTTGCCGACGACCCAGGTGGGGCCCGCGCGGCGCAGCGTGCCCTGGGGCTTGCCCTCCAGGGTGAGCTCGTCCGGGCCCGCGCGGCGCGCGTCGTACGCGTAGCCCTCGCGAATCTCCTGGAGGTAGACGACGACGGCGTCCAGCACGCTGTCCTGCACCACCTTGAAGGTGGAGTCGCCGCAGCGGGGCTCATCGCCTTCAAAGAAGCGCTCCAGCATGGACTGCTCCGGGCGGCGCACGTACACGCGCACCGGCGTGGGCTCGTGACGGCCCTGGGCGGCGATCTCCTCCACCACTCGTGACGGTGTCGGTTCCTTCAACACGGATTGAACCAGGCTGCACTTGTCCGCCTCCACCTCCCGCCGCACGGCAAGCGGCGCCTGATGCGCGCAGCCCGCCCCCACCAGGAGCGCCATCCCCACCACGCCCCAGGTCCACCGTTGGAATCGGTCCATCCGCTGCTACCTCCTCGTCACTGCGTCCGTCCGCTACAGCTTCCTCCACCGCGGCGAGAAGGGAGCGCCGGCGAGCACCGGGTCCTCCACCGCGATGATGTATTCCGCCCGGCGGTTGGCAGCCTCCGCCGTCTCGTCCGGAGTCCGCACCGCGGGGGACTCCTCGCCAAAACCCTCGTAGAAGATGGGGACCTTCAGCCCTCGCTGACGGAAGGCGGCGGCGATGCTGCGCGCGCGCTTGAGCGACAGCTCGCGGTTGTCCGCCGTGGCGCCCACGGTGTCCGTGTGGCCCAGCACGTACAGACGAACCGCCGCGAAGCGGCCGTATTTCGCCAGCGCCTCCGCAATCAACGCATGGCTCCTGTCCAGCTTGCCTCGCTCGCCGGCGGGAATGTCCGCGCGCCCCGAGGCGAAGCCCACCTCTTCATGGGGAATGTCCACGCGCCACGGGAAGAGGTCCACACCCGTGTAGAAGTCCGATGTGTCGAAGGCTCGGAGGGAAATCTTCATCACCTTCCCCTCGGCGGCCGGCCAGCTCAATGACAGCGGCGTGCCCGCCTTCTCGCCCTTGAAGGCCACCTCCCCCTCGAAGGCCTTCTTCCCCGTGTCCATCAGCACGGTGAGCTCCACGCGGCCCGCGGGACGCGAGAGCTGGAAGCGCAGCGTGCGCCCCGGCACGTCCACGTCCTCCGGGCGCACGTCCAGGCGCAGCGGCCCGTTGAGCTCCGTGTCGAAGGACAACGGCAGGCTGCCCGACTCGGCGTTGGCGAAGCGCACCACCAGCTCGCCCTCGTAGTGGAAGCGGCCCTCGGGCTGCTCCAGCTCGATACGCCGGGTCATGCCTGGCTTCCCGCCGCCCTTCACGTCGACCACCTTCCCGTCGTCGCGTTTGAGCTTCACCTCGAAGCCCGCGATGGGCTCCTCGATGTGCACGAGCAATGCCGGGAGCTTCTCGCCCACCGCGGCCCGGCCCTCCAGGGACACGCGGATGGCGTCGGCGAACGCGGGCAGGGGTGTCGAGGCGACAAGACTGAGCAATAGAACCAGGCGGGCATTCATGGCGCGGCGTCGACTCCGGCGTCGCGGGTCGCCGTGCAACAGCGACCCGGATGGGTGGATTCCTCCGCGCCAGGGTAGGACGGTGTCCCCCGCGTGGAAATGCTTCGCGAGCGTGGAAACGCCTCGCGAGCCAGACGCGAGAAGCGCGCCGACATTCATTCCCGCGCGCCACACCCCTCAGGGCAGCCGGGGGGACGGCCACCAGGCCCTCTCCTGCCCGGGCGCGAGAAGGGGGCCGCTACCGCACGCCGACGAGCGTGATTCCCGCCGCGCGCGCGTTGGCGAAGAGCTCCGGCGCGTCCAGCAGCACCGTGCGCCCGGCCTCCAGCGCCAGCACCCGGGCGCCCACTTCCTTCATGACCTCCAGCGTGCGGGGCCCCGCGGCGGGCAGGTCGAAGCGCAGGTCCTGCTGCGGCTTGCAGCGCTTGACGACCACCGCGCCCGCGCCGCCCAGCTTGCCGCCCCGGCGGATGGCCTCGTCGGTGCCCTCCACGGCCTCGAGCGCCAGCACGTGGCCCTGGTGCACCACCACCGTCTGGCCCACGTCCGCCTGCCCCAGCAACGCCGCCACCTCGCGCCCCAGCGCCACGTCCTGCTGCTGCGTGGAGCTCAGCTCGGGGCCGGCCAGGTGCCCCTCGGGGCACAGCACCTCCCCGAGGAAGTCCGTGGGGGCGATGATGGTGATGCCGCGCGACTCGAAGTCCGCGGCCACCGCGCGCAGCAGCGCATCATCCCGGAAGCTGCGCAGCCGGGAGATGATGCGCACCGCGCCCAGGTCCGGCCGGGCCTCGGACAGGGCCTTCACCCGGCCGATGCCGCCCGCCATGGCCGCCTGCTTCACGCCCGCGGCGACGAAGGCCTTCTGGATGCGGTTGACCTGCCCCACCCGCACCCAGGTGAGCGAGCCCACCTCCGAGGCCAGGGCCGGGTTCGTCTCGCCCTTGTGGGCCACGGCCACCACCTCCAGCCCCCGGGCCCGCGCGGCGCGCGCGAACAAGAGGGGAAGCTGACCGTTGCCCGCGATGAGGCCGATGCGACCGTCCGGAGGTGCGTGCTCCATGTCCACAGCCTAGCGCGTCAGGCCGCGCTTGCTCTGGGAGATGAAGGACACCAGGTGGTCCACTTCCGGGTGGCCGCCCAGCTCCGTGCGCAGCCGCCCCAGCGCCTCCTGCAGCCCCAGCTTGGAGCGGAACAGGATGCGGTGGGCCTCCTTGATGCGTTCAATCTGGTCCTTGGTGAACCCGCCGCGCTCCAGACCCACGGTGTTGAGCCCCACCAGCTCCGCCCGGTCTCCCTGCGCCGTGGCGTACGGGGGGATGTCCATGGTGACCATGGCCCCGCCGGAGATGAAGGCGAAGCGGCCCAGGCGGGTGAACTGATGCACCGCCGCCAGGCCGCTGATGATGACGTGGTCCTCCATCGTCACGTGGCCCGCGAGCGCGGACCCGTTGCCGATGCGGCACCCGTCGCCGACGACGCAGTCGTGGGCGACATGGCTGTTGGCCATGAAGAGGTTGCCGTTGCCGACGCGCGTGGCGCCGCCGCCGCCCGCCGTGCCCTTGTGCAGGGTGACGAACTCGCGAATCTGGTTGTCGTCGCCGAGCGTGAGCTCGGTGTCCTCACCCGCGTACTTGAGGTCCTGCGGGTCCGCCCCCACCGAGGCGAACTGGAAGATGCGGTTGCGCGCGCCGAGCGTCGTGCGGCCCTCGATGACGACGTGAGGGCCCACGTGGGAGCCCTCGCCAATCGTCACCTGCGGTCCGATGACCGAGTAGGGTCCAACGTGGACCGACTCGTGCAGACGCGCATCGGGGTGAACCACCGCGGTGGGATGAACCTGAGCCATGTCGTCTCCTCTACCTCGCGGGCCCGCGGTCAGGACGCCGCGCCCTCTTCCGCCGTCGCGCCCTTGTCCTTGTCCACCACCGTGGCCAGGAACTCGCCTTCGGCGACCTTCACGCCATCCACCGTCGCCGTGCCCTTCGTCTTCCACACGGCGCCCTTGTGGCGCAGCACTTCGATTCCCAGCTGCAGCCTGTCTCCGGGCACCACCGGCTTGCGGAAGCGCGCCCCGTCAACCCCCATCAGGTAGGTCACCTTCTGGCTCGGGTCCATGTTCTCGCTCTTGTACGCGAGGATGGCCGAGGCCTGGGCGAGCGCCTCCAGGATGAGCACGCCGGGCATCACCGGGTGGCCGGGGAAGTGGCCGTTGAAGAAGGGCTCGTTGATGGTGACGTTCTTGTAGGCGGTGATGCGCTGGCCGGGAACAATCTCCACCACCCGGTCGATGAGGAGGAACGGGTACCGGTGCGGCAGCAGGTTCTGGATTTCGCCGATGTCCATCACGGGCCCTTCTCCTTCTCGAGCTGCTCCACCCTTTTGCGCAGGGCGCGCATTTCCTTGAGCAGGTCCGCCACCTGCCCCGAGGCCGCGCTGGCCCGGAGCCACTCACGGTGGGGGATGGCCGGGCTGCCGCTCACGATCTGTCCGTCCGGGACGTCATGGGCCACGCCGGACTGGGCGCCGACCTTGGCGAGGTCACCCACGCGGATGTGGCCCACCACGCCCACCTGGCCCGCGAGCACCACGCCGGTGCCCACCTCGGCCGAGCCGGACACGCCCGCCTGCGCGCAGATGAGCGCCAGCGGCCCCACGCGGACGTTGTGGGCGATCTGCACCAGGTTGTCGAGCTTGGTGCCGCGCCCCACCACCGTCTCGCCCACCGTCGCGCGATCGATGCAGGTGCACGCGCCCACCTCGACGTCGTCCTCGATGCGGACGATGCCGACCTGGGGAATCTTGAAGTGCTGGGGCCCGTCTTCCCCTTCCGGGTCGAAGGCGAAGCCGAAGCCGTCCGCGCCCACCACGCTGCCGGCGTGGAGGATGACGCGCGAGCCCACCACACAGCGCTCGCGCACCGTGACGTTGGGGTGCAGCACGCTGTCCTCGCCGACGGAGGCGTGCTCGCCCACGTAGGCGCCGGGATACAGCACCGAGCGCGCGCCCACCTTCGCGCCCGCCTCCACCGTCGCGCCGGCGAGCACGCTGGCCTCCGGGTGCACGGTGGCCTCCGGGTGCACCCACGCGCCCGGGCGGATGCCGGGGGCGGGACGCACGTCGGGGTGGAACACGCGCAAGAGCCGCGCGTAGGCCAGGTGCGGATTGGACACGCGCACCAGCGCCACGCCCTCGCGGGCCGGCTCGCTGGTGCCCACCAGCACGGCCGAGGCGCGGGAGGCCTCGAACTGGCGGCGGTAGCGCGTGTTTCCGTAGAAGGACACGTCTCCCGGGCCGGCTTCCTCGAGCCCGTTGAGTCCGTGGATGAGCTGCTCAGGGTCGCCGAGAAGCTCGCCACCGACGAGGGCGGCGAGCTCCCCGAGCCGTCGGGGTGCGGGAGAGGTCTTCACGGGAGCGCGGGGCTACTTCGTCGGGGCGTCCTTGGCCGCCGTCGTCTTCTTGCCGGAGCCGTTGTAGGCCCGGATGACCTCGTTGGAGATGTCGTACTGGGCCTTCGCGAAGACGATGCCCGAGTCCCGCTTGTCCAGGACCATGCCCAGGTCATCGCGCTGCGCGATGGAGGCCACCACCTGGTCGATCTTGTTGATGATGGGCTCCATCTCCTGGCGCTCCTTGTTGGCCGCCTCGCCCCGGCTCTTCTCCCACTTCTGGGCGAGCACCATCACCTTCTTCTGCAGCTCGCCCTCCTTCTGGGCGCGCACCTCGGCCGTCATCGCGCTCGCCTGCTTGTCGAGCGTCTCCTTCTCGGCACGCAGGGCGGTCTGCTCCTTGTCGATCTCCTTCTGCTTGTCATCCAACCACTTCTGGAGACGGGCCTTGGCGGCCTTGCCGTCATCCACCTCGAGCAGGACGCGCTGGAGGTCCACGTAGGCGACCTTCAGTTCGGCGGCCGAGGCGGCCACCGGCAGGGCAAGCGACAGGACGGCGGCCAAGGCCGCGACAGTGGTGCGAAGCGACATGTTCAACAGCTCCTCAGGGAAGGGTACAGGGTCCGACGTCAGACGCCCGGGCTTGTTCAACCCTTCCCGCCAGGGCGGGGCCGGGACGACAGGCGACGGCTTATCAGAAGAAGTTGCCGATAGTGAACTCGAACAGAATCCGGTCGTCCTCCGGCCGCCTGGTGAGCGGGATGCCCCACTCGAAGCGCAGCGGGCCGATGGGGCTGAACCACCGGAACCCGAAGCCCGCCGAGTGGAAGAGGCCGAGCGGCAGGTCGTTCTGTCGGTCCTGGAAGAAGCGCTCGCTCGACGCGAAGGCGTTGCCGGCGTCGTAGAAGAGCACACCCCTCAGGCCGGCCTTCTCGAAGATGGGGAACTCCAGCTCGAAGTTGAAGACGAGCTGCTTGTTGCCGCCGACGAGGAAGTCCGTGACGGTGGCGTCCGGACTGCCGGAGCGGGGCACCTTCACCGAGGGGCTGATGCTGCGCAGGTAGTAGCCGCGGACGCTGTTGATGCCACCCACGTAGTACAGCTCGGAGATGGGCAGCGGCTTGTTCGAGTCGAGCTGCTGGATGTAGCCGATGGTGGCGTTCGTCTTGAAGACGAAGCCCAGCGGCATGGGGAAGTACAGGCGCGAGTACGCGGTGTACCGGTTGAAGAGGAACGTGCCGCCCAGGAAGTCCGGGGCCAGTTCCACCGAGCCGAAGTGGATGAAGCCGCGCGAGGGGAACAGGCGGTTGTCGCGGCGGTCGAACGAGAGCGACAGGCGCGCCGCGCTGGTGGTGCCGGACAGGAACTGGTTGGCCAGCAGCACCGCGCCCAGGTTGGAGCCCGCCTCCACGTTCACCCATTCCCGGGTGTAGCCGATGGTGCCCAGCAGGTCGTCGATGAACTGGTAGCCGATGGAGACGGTGCCGCCGGTGGAGTTGCGGATGAAGCCGTCGTAGTCGGCCTGGACGCGGAAGAACTCCGCGGACAGGAGGTAGTTCGTGTCCAGGAAGTACGGGTCGTAGAACGACAGCTGCACCAGCGAGCGCAGGCCGGAGATCTGCGCGGACGCGGAGACGCTCTGGCCCCAGCCCAGGAAGTTGTTCTGGGCGATCTGCGCCGTGAAGATGAAGTTCTCCACGTTGGAGAAGCCCAGGCCCACCTGGAAGGTGCCGGTGGCCTTCTCCTTCACCTCCACCTGGAGGACGATGGTGTCGTCGGTGCTGCCGGCGCTCTGGGTGATCTCCACCGTCTCGAAGAAGCCCAGCGCGGTGACGCGGTCCTTGCTGCGGCGCACGCCGGTGCCACTGTACAGCTCGCCCTCGTAGACGCGCAGCTCGCGGCGGATGACCTTGTCGCGCGTCTTGCTGTTGCCGACGACGTTGATGCGCTCGATGGTGACCTGGGGGCCCTTCTGCACGTCGAAGGTCAGGTCCACCGTGCGGTTGTTGGCGTTGACGCTGGTGACGGGGTTGATGTTCGCGTACGCGTAGCCCCGGTCGTAATACACGTCCGACAGGCCGACGATGTCCTGCGACAGCTGCGAGCGGTTGAAGCGCTGGCCCGGCGTCGACTTCATCAGCTGCGCCATGCGCTCCTTCGACACGTCGTCGAGCAGGTCGCCGGAGAAGTCGATCTTCCCGATGTCGTAGGCCTCACCCTCCTCGATGCGCAGGGTGATGTAGATGTAGCGCTTGTCGGCGGAGAGCTGGACGGTGGGCTTGTCGATCTTGACGTTGATGAAGCCCCGGTCGAAGTAGGCGATCTGGATGACGGCCAGGTCACGCTGGAAGGCCTCCTCGCGGTAGGTGCCCTCGCCGGTGAAGAAGGAGAAGTAGCCACCCTCGCGGGTGATCATCGTCTCCTTGAGCTCCTGGGCGGGGACCTTCTCCGCGCCGATGAAGGTGATCTGCTTCACCATCACCTTGGCGTGCTCGTTGATGATGATGATGACGTCCACGCTGCCCCCCGTCTCGGAGGGCTTGATCTGGTGGGTCACCTCGGCGAGGAAGTAGCCCTTCTCCACGTACTTGGCCTGGATCTTCTTCACCGTGCTGCGCACGGCTTCCATGTCCAGGATGGTGTTGGGCTTGGCGTCGAGCTCGTCCTTGAGGTCGTCGCGGCTGAGCTCCTCGTTGCCCTTGAGGTTCACGGCCCGGACGATGGGCCGCTCCTCCACGCGGACGACGTAGGCCACGCCCCGGGGCAGCCGCTGCACGAGCAGCTCCACGTTGGTGAAGTAGCCCAGGGCCCAGACGGCGCGGAGGTCCTCGGCGGACTTGGACGCGTCCAGCGTCTGGCCCACCCGGGTGCGCAGGGCGCGGCGGATGGCCTCGGCCTCCACGCGCTTGTTGCCCTCGACGCGAATCTCCACCACCCGGTCGGGGTCGCCGTCCTCGGGGGGAGCCTCTTCGTCGACGGGGGCGTCCGGGGGACGCGCGGGAGTCGGGGTTGCGGGCGCGGGGGAGCTCGGAACCGGGGCCTCGGAAGGCGCACCCCCGTTCACCTGCGCCTGGACGGAGCCGGGCACGAGCGACCACAGGACGACCGCTAGCAGCGGGAGCAGTGACTTGCGCGACAGAACGGGGTGCCTCAAGGGGAGACCGGCCAGGAAAAGGCGGGGCAATCTACGAGAAGGGGCCGAAGACCCTCAATCCAAAAGCGCGGAGCCATCAAGCCTCCGACACCTGCCCCCCTGCCAACCGCAGGCGGCGGGGCATGGAACGGGCCAGGGTTTCATTGTGGGTGACGACCACGGCGGTGATGCCCAGGTCCCGGTTGACGTCCCTCAGGAGCTGATGGATGCCCTCGCCCGTGGCCGGGTCCAGGTTGCCGGTCGGCTCGTCGGCGAGCAGGACGGCGGGCTTGAGCACCAGGGCGCGCGCCAGGGCCACCCGCTGGGCTTCACCACCGGACAGTTCCCCCGGCCTGTGGTCCACCCGCTGTCCCAGTCCCACCCGCTCCAGGAGCTCCCGGGCGTAGGTATAGGCGCCGGCGCGGTCCTTGCGCTGGATGAGCGCGGGCATGGCCACGTTCTCCAGGGCGGTGAACTCCGGCAGCAGGTAGTGGCTCTGGAAGACGAAGCCCATCGTCTGGTTGCGGAACTCGGCGATCTCCGCGTCGTTCATGGCGAACACGGAGCGGCCCTCGAAGAAGACCTCCCCGGCGGCGGGCGCGTCCAGGGTGCCCAGCACGTGCAGGAAGGTGCTCTTCCCCGCGCCGGAGGCCCCCACCAGCGAGACGAGCTCTCCCTTGCCGATGTCGAGCGACACCGCGCGCAGCACGTCGATGCGCTTGCCGTGCAGGAAGTAGCTCTTGAAGACGTTGCGGATGGACAACAGCGTCATGGCTACTCCGCCTTCAACCCTTCCACCGGCTCCACGCTGCTGGCCTTGAGGGCCGGGTAGATGGAGGCCAGGTACGTGACGAGCACCGCGATGACGACGGCCAGCGCGGTCTGCAGGGGCTCCACGCGCACCGGCAGCGCGGGGATGTAATAGACCTCGGGGTCCAGCTTGATGCCGACCTTCTCGATGAAGAGGCACCACGACAGGCCGGAGAACAGGCCCAACAGGCCGCCGGCGACGCCAATCTGGAGCCCCTCGGCGAGGAAGATCTTCACGATGCCGCCATCGGGGACGCCCAGCGCCTTGAGCACGGAGATCTCCTTGCGCTTCTCCAGCACGAGCATGATGACGGTGGCGACGATGAGGCCCGCGGCGACGATGATGATGATGGAGAGGATGATGCCCATCACCAGCTTCTCCAGGCGCAGCGCGGAGAAGAGGTTCTTGTTCATCTCGCCCCAGTCGCGGGCCCGGTAGGGGTAGCCGCCCAGCGCCTTCACCACCTGCCCGGCGATGCGGCGCGCGTCGTCGATGTCGAGCACCTTCAATTCGATGCCGGACGCGCCCTGGACGCCGAAGAAGTCCTGCGCTTCCTTGAGCAGGATGTAGACGAACTTGGAGTCGTACTCGTACATCCCCGAGTAGAAGATGGCCGCCACCCGGTAGGCGCGGTTCTTGGGGACGGGGCCGGACGGGGACAGCTCGGTGCCCAGCGGGGACACGACGTTGACGCGGTCCCCCACCACCACGCGCAGGGACGCGGCCAGCTCCCGGCCAATCACGATGCCGGGCAGCACCGCCGCCGCCTTCTTGGCGGGGCCGGTGCGGCGGATGATGTCGTCCTCCGCGGGCGCCTCGTCACCCTCCCCCGCCGGGGTCTCGGACTCCTCGTCGTCCCCGCCACGCGAGAGGATCTTCTCCGGCGTGTAGAGGATGTCGAGCGAGCCGCCGCCCAGGATGTTCCGGGGCAGGTCCGTCACGTCGCCCACCGTCTTCGGGTCGATGCCCTTGATGATGACGCCGTCGACGTTGCCCTCGGACGCGATCATCACCTGGTTGATGATGAACGGCGTCTGCCCCGCGATGCCCGGGACCTTGCGGATGGTCTCCATGACCTTGGGGTACTCGGGCAGGTCCCCCGCGTAGCGCGACACCACCGCGTGCGCGTTGGTGCCGAGGATCTTCTGCTGCAGGTCCGCCTCGAAGCCGCTCATCACCGACAGCACGATGATGAGCGCCATGACCCCCACGCCCACGCCGCCCACCGACAGCGCGGTCATCATCATGGTCGGCGACTGCTCGCGCAGCTTCAGCTTGTGCAGCGCCTCGGAAGCGGCCAGCGGGTCCGACAGGCCCAGCGAGCGGATGCGCGTCTTCTCCACCGCGGCCTCGGCGGCGCGGATGATGAAGTAGACGAGCAGCGGCGGGATGATGCCGAACATCAGCACCGCCAGCGTCCCCAACAGGAGCGACGGGCGGAACACCGCCACGTGGCGGCGCGCGACGAACAGCTCGAAGCCGAGCTTCAGGTCCACGCGCCCGCTGCCGGCGGCGATGAAGCCCGTGTTGATGCCGAGCACCAGCGCCAGCACCAGCCCGGTGAAGGTCAGCCAGTACGCCAGCTCCGGGCGGCCCAGCAATCCCGCGACATACGTCACCTCGCGCAGCCGGTAGCCGAGCGCGAGCTGGAGCGACGGAATCCGCTCCATCAGCGTGAGCAGGATGGGGACCGGCAGGCCCAGGTAGAGCACGCCGATGGTGGCCTCGGGCAGCGCGAGCCGCTGCGCGCGCGAAGCGCCCACGAAGCCGGAGATGAAGGCGACCAGGCCCGCGACGACCAGGGCGATGGCGAACGCCCCCGTGGGCGGGAGCGACAAGCCACCGCCGCCCGCGTCACGCGCGGAGGACAGGTCCGTGGAGGGCACGCCGCTGGAGAGCACCGTCTGGAGCAGCACCAGCACCAGCTCCGCCAGCAGGATGCCGCCGCCGTACGCCGCCAGGGTGCTCCAGTAGAAGTCCCGGTAGCGCGCCAGGCGAGGATACAGCGGGGCGCCGGCCGCGGGGCTCGGGCCTTCCGTGGGCTCGGGCGCGCGGCGGATGCCGGAGGCGATGAGCCCCCAGCCCACCAGCCAGGCGAGCGCCCCCGACCAGAGGAAGCCGGGGCTGCCCAGGGGGAGCGACTGCTTCGCGGCGGCCTGCGCCGGCAGCAGCATCACGCCGTCGACGAGCTGGGCCACCCCACCCCAACCGAAGAGCGACAGGCCCAGGGCCGAGGCCACCTCCGCCCACGCCTCGGAGGCGGAGATGGAGAGGCCGACGAGGATGAGGCCCACCAGGGCCACGAGTCCTCCGGCCCAGATGAGACTCCAGCGATGGACGGTCTGCCGTTCTGCCGAGTGCACTTGGCCTCCTGGCTACTTCGCCAGTGGCTTGAGGAGCGGAAAAAGGATGACGTCGCGGATGCTCTGCGAATCCGTGAACAGCATCGCGAGGCGATCAATCCCGATGCCCTCACCCGCCGTGGGGGGCATGCCGTGCTCCAGGGCGCGGATGTAGTCCTCGTCGTAGTCCATCGTCTCCTGCTGTCCGCGCTGCTTGGCGTCGAGCTGGGCCTGGAAGCGGCCCTTCTGGTCCAGCGGGTCGTTGAGCTCGGAGAACGCGTTGGCGATTTCCCGACCCGCCACGAACAGCTCGAACCGGTCCGCGATTTCCGGATTCTGGTCGTTGCGCCGGGCCAGCGGCGAGACGGCGGTGGGGAAATGGGTGATGAAGGTGGGATGGATCAGGGTGTGCTCGACGTGGGCCTCGAAGAGCGCGCCCACCAGCTCCCCGTGCGTCATCGTGTCCACGGCGCGGCGCTCGGCCTCGCCGCGCGTCGTCTTGAGCAGTTCGTGGCGCAGCTTGCCCTCGTCCGACATGTCCTTGTCGGACAGCGCGCTGCCCAGCGCCTCGCGGATGGCCTCCGTCATGGAGATGCGCTTCCAGCCCTTGCCGAAGTCAATCACGTGCTCGCCGTACTTCACCTTGGAGTCGCCGGTGACGGCCTTGGCCGCCTCCGAAATCATCTCCTCGCTCAGGTCCATCAGGTCCTCGTACGTGGCGTACGCCTGATAGAACTCGAGCATGGTGAACTCGGGGTTGTGCCGGGTGCTGATGCCCTCGTTGCGGAAGTTCCGGTTCACCTCGTAGACGCGCTCCAGGCCGCCCACCACCAGTCGCTTCAGGTACAGCTCCGGAGCGATGCGCATGTACAGGTCGATGTCGAGCGCGTTGTGGTGCGTGGAGAACGGCCGCGCGGCGGCGCCCGTCACCAGCGGGTGCATCATGGGCGTCTCCACCTCGATGAAGTCACGCCCGTCGAGGAAGGAGCGGATGAAGCGGACCAGCTTGTTCCTGCGCAGGAACGTCTGCTTCACGTCCGGGTTGGACACCAGGTCCAGGTAGCGCTGGCGGTAGCGACTCTCCACGTCCGTCAGGCCGTGCCACTTCTCCGGCAGCGGGCGCAGCGACTTGGTCAGCGGGGAGAACTTCGTCGCGGCCAGGGTCAGCTCGCCCGTCTTCGAGCGGAACAGCGTGCCGGTGACGGCCAGGAAGTCGCCCAGATCACACAGCTTGAACACCTCGTACGCGTCCGCCAGCGCGTCCTTCTTCATGTGGACCTGGATTTCGCCCGAGCGGTCCCGCAGCTTGATGAAGGCGGCCTTGCCGAACGAGCGCATGGCGACCAGCCGGCCCGCGACGTCGTAGGTGACGGGGGTCTGCTCGAGCGACTCCGGGGTGGAGTCCGCATGTTTGGCGAGGATGTCGGCGGCGAGGTGCTGGGGAGCGTGGCCGTTGCCGTACGGGTTGAAGCCGGCCTCGCGCCACTTCGCGGCCTTCTCCAGCCGCTGCTCGTAGATTTCCTGCTCCTTCGAACCCAGGTCGTTGTTCTGGTCTTCAGCCATCGCGCGCCCTTCCAAGAGGCGCGGCACCGTAGCCAAGGCTCCCCCGGGACGCAACGCAACACATCGGGAAGCTTCAGGGGGCGGCCATCACCAGGAAGGCGGCCACGGCGGCGGCCAGGAGCAGGGGGATGAGGATCTCCACCGGGAAGCGGTGGTTCATATGCGCCATGTGCAGGCCCTTGAGGCCGAAGCGGCGCTGGCGGCGCACGCGCGTCATCACCAGCGACGCCAGGGCCGGGGGGGCCTTCTCCTTCTGCACACCCCGCACGCGCTGCACCGTGCGCGAATAGCCCTCCCACCCGTGGCGGCACTCGTCGCAGCCGTCCAGGTGCGTGCGCACCGCCTGCGCCTGGGGGGCGGGCAGCTCGTCGTCGGCGAGCGCGAGGAACAGGGCCCTCGCCTCGCGGTGGTTCATCCGCGGGTCCACGTCCGGGAGTCTGCGATGGAATTGGCTCATGGCTCAAGCCGCCCCAGGAGATTGGCCAGCTTCTCGCGCGCGCGGTGCAGCCGGCTCTTCACGGTGCCCTCGGGCAACTCCGTGATGTCCACGATTTCGTCGTAGCTCAGCCCCTCGATGTCGCGCAGCGCCACCAGCACGCGCGCGTCGGGGTCCAGCTGGGAGATGGCCCACTGCACCCGGGCCCGCTCGCGCGCGGACTCCAGGGCGGCGTCGGGCGCGGGCGGGGCGCCCGGGCCATCCACCCACGCCTCGCTCGTCTCGTCGTACTCCTCCGAGCGGCCCCGGCCCCGGCGCTTCAGGTACTTCAGCCGGTTGATGCAGTGGTTCTTGGTGATGCGGAACAGCCAGGTGGACAGCCGCGCGTCCTCGCGGAAGCGGCGGACGTTCTGGTGCACGCTGACGAAGATCTCCTGCACCAGGTCATGCGCCTCCTCGCGGTCCCCCAGCATGCGGACGCAGAAGTCGTAGACGCGGTCCTGGTGGGTGCGCACCAGCTGCTCGAACGCATCCGAGTCCCCCTGACGCAGGCGCGCCAGCAGGGCCGCGTCCTCACGCCGGGAGTCGGACGCCTCGGCGGCCGGCCCGTCCTGTCCGATTTCGAGCACGCCGCCCGGTGACACCGGTGTCCTCCCGCGACGGCCCCTCCATCCCAGGAGGAGCCACTGCCCCAGAAGCCTACCCCTTTCCCCTGCCCCGCCGCCTTCCGACAGCGGGGCGCGGAAAAGGTTCCACCGGACCTGTGACTAATCCAACGCCGCGTTGCGGTTGGGGTTCTTCACGCCCAACAACTGCGCGGTGATGAACTCCTCCAGCTCACCGTCCAGCACCGAGTCCACGTTGCCCGTCTCCACGCCGGTGCGCAGGTCCTTCACCATGCGGTACGGCGCGAGCACGTAGGAGCGGATCTGCGAGCCGAAGGAGATGTCCTTCTTCGCGGCCTCGGCGGCGTCGCGCAGGGCCTCGCGCTTCTTCATCTCCAGCTCGTACAGGCGGCCGCGAAGAATCTTGAAGGCCATGTCCTTGTTGGCCGACTGCGAGCGCTCCGTCTGGCAGGTGATGATGATGCCCGTGGGCAGGTGGCGCAGCTGCGCGGTGGAGGACGTCTTGTTCACCTTCTGTCCACCGGCGCCTCCGCCCCGGATGAACTTCAGGTCGATGTCCTTCTCCGGGATGTCGATTTGAATGGTGTCATCGACCTCCGGGTAGACGTCCACGGACGCGAAGGCCGTCTGGCGGCGCGCGTTGGCGTCGAAGGGGGAGATGCGCACCAGCCGGTGCACGCCCACCTCGGCCTTGAGGTAGCCGTAGGCGAAGTCGCCCTCGATGCGCAGCGAGACGTTCTTGAAGCCCGCCTCCTCGCCCGGCACCTCGTCGTTGATTTCAACCTTCCAGCCCTTGGACTCGCAGTAGCGCGTGTACATGCGCAGCAGCATGGCCGCCCAGTCCATGGAGTCCGTGCCACCGGCGCCGGCGTTGATGTCCATGAAGCAGCTGCTGCGGTCCTGCTCGCCGGAGAGCATGCGCGCCAGCTCCAGCTTGGCGACCTCGCCGTCCAGCCCCTCGAGCGAGCCTTCCGCCTCGCGGGCCGTGTCCTCGTCACCGGCCTCCGCGGCCAGCTCCAGGAGCGTCTGCGCGTCATCCAGCCCGCGCATCACCTTGTCGTAGGCGCCCACACTCAGCTCCAGCGTGGACTTCTCCTTCAACATCGCCTGCGCCTTGGTGTTGTCGTCCCAGAAGTTCGGCTGCGTGCTGTCCCGCTCAATCAGCGCGATGCGGGAGCGCTTGCGGTCGAGGTCAAAGATGCCCCCGGAGCGCCAACACGCGCTCCCTGAGGCCGTTGATCTTCTCCATCGAATCGTTCGCCATGGTGTGTCGTTCCTCGTCTTCGGACGCGTGCGGCGACGCTCGCCGACCGCCCGGGTGAAAGGGTTGAAGGTGAAGGGCTCAGGGCGCCTCGAGCCGAGCGACGGGCCCGTCCCGCCGCGCTGACGTCCGCGCCCCGCCCGGCAGCCGCGCCAGCAGGCGCTCCAGGCCGAAGGCCCCCGCCATCCCCAGGGAGATGGGCAGGATGAGCGCGATGAGCCGCCAGTTGTCCTGGTCGAACGGCGGCAACAACTTGAGCACCACGCCCAGCACGCCGCTGCCCGCCAGCACCGCCCAGAGCTTGAACAGCCTCGTGCGCGCCTTCGGGTTCTTGCCCCGCATGAGGGACACGCCGAAGGGGATGGCGAGCAGCGTCAGCGGGTTGGCCAAAAAGAGGTTCTCGTTGCGGTACGTCACCGTGTGGTCCGTGACCAGCCACATGACGAAGAGCGCCGTGCCGGGGATGCCCAGCACCAGCCCGAGCAGCGCTGTCTCCAACCCGAGCAGCACCCGGGGCAGCCGGCCGCCCTTCTTGCGCTCCCAGGCGGCGAGTCCCAGCGCCGCGCCCCCGAGCCCCAGCCCGAGCGCCAGGATCCAGGGTCCCCAGGGCGGAGGCTCGACGGGAGGACGCGGGCGGTTGGACGCCACGTAATAGTTCCACTGCCGGGCCACCAGCGGACGCAGCTGGCCGTCCGCGCCCTTCACCTGGAGCGAGGCGACCTGCTGCTCCAACTCGTCCGGGAGGAAGGCCTCCTCCCAGCGGGTGATCGGGTGGTCGATTTCATCGTTCATCATGAAGTCGAGCAGCACGCTCATCGGCGGGTTCACCGCGGTGTAGCGCCGCGTGTGCTCGCGCAGCGTCATCCGCCCCGGCGCCCGGTCCGCCTCGCGCAGCTGGCCCCCCGTGGCCACGTCGATCATGTCCCGCAGACGCGTGACGCAGTTGTCGTTGTAGTGGTGATACAGGTACTCGCGGTTCTCCGGCAGGACGTTGTCGGCCAGGCGCCTGGCGACCTGCTCGCGCTGCTCCGGGGTGAGGTTCAGCTCCTGGATGCGGACGTCGCGGTCCTCGGCGCGGTAGTAGCGGTAGGTGGCCTCCGCGCGAGCCTGCCCCACCCAGAACTCCAGGCGGCCCATGGCGAAGCGGGCCAGCATGGCGTCGTCGAAGGAGAACATCCCGTAGTTGTAGAGACGGGTGACGCCGAGCTTGCGGTCCTCCACCACCAGCGAGCCGTGGCCCCACCAGGCGGGCACGTCGTCGCCGGGGCTGAAGGTGGCCAGCGAGATGACCAGGTCCTCGCCCTGGCTCTCGCCCGTGCCCCAGGGGGGCACAAGCCCCGACTGCGCATGCGCGGGAGACGCGAGCAACAAGCCGAGCAGACCGAGGGCGATGAGCGACAGGCGGAGCATGGCTGTGTCCAACACGCGGGAGGCGGCCTACCTATCATGCGCGATGGCCGACTCAATCGACAGGATGCCGGATTGTCCGACAGGGAGCCGTGCGAGGCCTACATCAGGCTGCGCGCCCGGCGGGCCTTCGCGTCCACCTGGAGCGAGTCCGCCACCATGCCGCGCTCGCCCAACAGCTCCTCCTCCAGCGCCGCCATCCGCTTGGCGTCGCGCGGGCGCTCGTGGTCGTGCCCCAACAGGTGGAGCAGCCCGTGCGCCAGGTAGCGCGCCATCTCCGACTCCAGCGGTCGGCCGTACTCCTTGGCCTGCCGCTTCGCCGTGTCCAGGGAGATGACCACGTCGCCCAGGGGCCGGGGGCCCGGAGTCCCCTTGGGCAAATCGCCCGCGGGGAAGCTCAGCACGTCGGTGGCCTTGTCCTTGTCGCGCCAGGTGCGGTTGAGCCGGCGGATGGCCCGGTCGTCGACGAGCGACAGCGACAGCTCGCAGTGCGCCAGCGACAGGCGCGTCAGGTAGTCGCGCGCCCACGTCGTGAGCAGCCGGCCGAACTCCTTGCCCTGGGGGTGCGCCACCTGCAGCGTGACGACGTTCTCCGTCTTCGGGGGCGCGGGGGCCTCCATGTGCGCGCGCTCGGGGCGGAAGGCCGGGGCGCAGACGGACCAGTAGTCACACGCGCCCTTGCCGTCGTTGCGGTACACCACGCGCTTGCCGCGAGGCACCAGGCCGACCTCGCCCGCGGCGATGCGCTCGCGGCGGCCCTCGATGACGAGCGTCAGCTCGCCCTTGAGGACCAGCACGACCTCGTCGAACTCCGGCCGCTGCGCCGGCTCCGCCCAGCCCGGCGGCGCCAGCATGCGCGCCACGGAAGCCGAGTCCGTGCCGGTGGTCGCCGCGCCCACGAACTCCTCGATGCGCTTGCCGTCGTCCCTCGGGATGACCTTGCCCTTGCGCAGTCTCACGCCGTCACTCCTCGCACCCCTGTCACGAAGCCCCCGCCGAGCGTGCCTTGTCCTTGGTCTCCACGGCCTTGCCCCCCGCCACCACCAGCGGCGGCGCCTTGCCGCCGCCCACCGCGCCGGCCGGATACACCGGACGCGTGTGGTAGATGCCCTCGAGCGTGTGCAGGAAGGACTGGGAGATGAGGTTCAGGTCCTTCAGCGTCAGGTCGCACTCGTCGAGCTGCCCCTCGGAGAAGATGAGGTTGATGATCTTCTGCAGCTGGGCCTGGAGCTTGGGCGTGGTGGGCTCCGCCATGGAGCGCGTCGAGGCCTCCACCGCGTCGGCGATCATCACCAGCGCCGCCTCGCGGAACTGGGGCTTCGGTCCCGGGTAGCGGTAGATGCTCTCGTCGATGGGGGGCGCGCCTTCCTTGCCCTCCTGCTCCTTCAAGGCCTTGTGGTAGAAATAGCCCACCGTGCGCGTGCCGTGGTGCTGCGGAATCGCGTCCGCCACCAGCTTGGGCAGCCGGTACTGGCGCGCCATCTCCAGGCCCTCCGTCACGTGGCGCTTGATGATGACGGCGCTCATCGCGGGGGCCAGCGAGTCGTGGCGGTTCTCGCCCTTCTGGTTCTCACCGAAGTAGAGCGGATTCCGACCCTTGCCGATGTCGTGGTAGTACGCGCACGAGCGCGCCAGCAGCGGATTGGCGCCGATGGTCTCCGCCGCGTTCTCCACCAGCGTGCCGATGATGATGGAGTGGTGGTAGGTGCCGGGCGCCTGGACGATGAGCTCCTTGAGCGCCGGGTGGTTGAGGTTCGCCAGCTCCAGCAGCTTGATGTCGGACGCGTAGCCGAACGTCATCTCGATGAGCGGCGTGAGCGCCATCACCATCACCGGCACCGCCAGCGACGAGCCGACGAACGCGCTCAGCGCGGTGATGGCCGTGTCGGCCGTCAGGCCCTTGCCCTCGACGAGGAACAGGAACAGCACCGCCACCGTGTTGGCCGCGCCGGTGACGAGCCCCGCGCGGAAGATGCCCACGCGGTCCTTCGCCCGGACGATGCGGTCGGCCGCCACCAGCGAGCCCACCAGCGTGTAGATGCCGAACGCCAGCGAGTTGCCCAGCATCACGCCCGCCAGACACGCGAACACCATCGCGAAGAAGAGCGCCAGCTCCTGCGTGAGGATGAAGCGCACCAGCATGGCGCCCGCGGCCACCGGGAACACGTAGTAGAGCGCCTCGATGGGCAGCGCCGTGTACCGGTCCTGGATGGCGTCCGCGATGGACACCCAGAGCTGCAAGAGCGCCAGCGTGCCCACCAGCAGCATCCCCAGCAGGACGCCGTCCTTGCGCGTGGGCCGGAAGCGGCGGAACGCCGTCATGCAGAAGAAGTACGAGGCCACCACCAGCAGGGCCACCAGCCCCGTGCCGCCCAGCTGCACCTGCACCAGGTCCAGCCGGTCCGTCTCCGCGCGCATGCCGCGCAGCACCACGAGGTGCCCCTCGTTCACCAGCTCACCGTCGCCGATGACGCGCTGGCCCTTCTTGATGGAGATGACGGCGTCCTTCACCGCCTGCGCGGCCTGGTGCCGGCGCGCGTCCGTCTCCGCGATGTTGATGGTCAGGTTGGCGCGCACCAGCCGCTTGGCCAGCCGCAGCACCGCGCGGCGCTGCACACCGGGCGCGTCCGGCAGGAGGTTGCCGGGGATGGAGGCGAAGCGCTCCATCTCCTGGTGCGCCTCACGGATGTCCGCCACCTGCGGCGCGCCGTTGGGCAGGGTCTCCTCGCCCTTGTTCACCACGTCCCGCACGGTGAGGCCCTGGGGGGCCTCACGGGCCAGCTCCTCCCGGGAGCCCGCCACGTTCACCGGGCCCTGCTCGGAGCGGTACGCCCGCTCCAGCAGCAGCAAGGTGGCCGTCTCCACCTCGTCCGAGAACCCCTTCGCGTAGAGCGCCTGGAAGTCCTCGGCCTCCAGCCCCGCGTCGCGCTGGCCGAAGAGCAACTCTTGGAGCTCCGCCTGCATCTCCTCACGCGTCCGGCGCTCACGCTCCACCTGCTCGGGCGTCAGCACCGGGGCCTTGCGCGACTTCTTCGGGGCGGCGCCCTCCTCCGGCTCCAGCTCCGACTGGGCCTCGGCCAGCTCCGCCAGCCGCTGGCGCATGGTCGCGAAGGAAGCTCGCACCACGGTGCGCAGGTGTCCCACCACGGCCGGGTTCAAGTCGTAGACAGGCTTGACGGCGGAGCGGGCCTCCTGGCGCCGCTGGGCCGTCATGGCGCGGTGGACGACCTCGTAGTCGCGCGCGGCCTTGAAGCCGGCGGGGGAGCTGGCCCGGAAGGGCTTGCCGAGGTTCTCCTCGGAGAGGGCGGGGATCTGCTGGCTGTACAGCCCGGGGGAGATGACGAAGCCCGCCCCCACCGACACAAGGAGCAGGAGGAACACCTGGACCGCACGCCGCCCCCACACGCCTCGGCCCAGGCCAAAGCGTGCTGCGAGCGCGTCCAACGGACTGGGCGCGGGGTGCTGCGGTTCCGGTTCGTCCATGGAGGTCCTCACCCTAGATAGGGGCCGTGGCTCCATCAAGGCCGCAGCGTCCCGGAATATTCACGGGGCCGGAAATACGAATGCCCGCCCGCCAGGGTAGGCGCGGGTGGGCATACGTAAGCCTCGACAGGTGCTCAGCCGACGGCGGCCTCCGGCGGGATGGCGACCAGGGGAGCGGACTCCGAGGGGGAGGCCGTGGCCTGGGCGGCCTCGCGAGCGGCGTGGGCCTCGCGCTGCGCCAGCTCCGCCTTGTCGTACGCGCGGATGACCTCCTGGACCAGCGGGTGGCGCACGACGTCCACGTCAGAGAACTCCGCGAAGTGGATGCCGTCGATGTTCTTGAGCACCGCGCGGGCGTGGTTCAGACCGGACAGCTTCCCGGTGGGGAGGTCCACCTGCGTCACGTCGCCGGTGATGACGGCCTTGCTGTTGTAGCCCAGGCGCGTCAGGAACATCTTCATCTGCTCCACGGTGGTGTTCTGGGCCTCGTCGAGGATGACGAAGGCGTCGTTGAGGGTGCGGCCGCGCATGAACGCCAGCGGAGCCACCTCCACCACGCCCTCCTCCACCAGGTGCGCCGCGCGCTCGGCGGCCATCATGTCGTGCAGCGCGTCGTAGAGCGGCCGCAGGTACGGGTTCACCTTCTCCTGCAGGTCTCCGGGAAGGAAGCCGAGCTTCTCACCCGCCTCCACCGCGGGGCGCGCGAGGATGATGCGCTTGACCTTGCGCTCCTGGAGGAAGGCCACCGCCATGGCCATGGCCAGGTACGTCTTGCCCGTACCGGCGGGGCCGATGCCGAAGACGATGTCGTGGGCGCGGATGGCGTCCACGTAGCGCTTCTGGGCGATGCTCTTGGGCGCGATCTGCCGGTTGCCGGAGCTCTTGAGGACCGGGCCGAGCATGACCTCCTGCAGGGACTCCGCGCCGCGGCCGAGCACCTTGATGCCCTGCTCCACGTCCTCGCGGTAGATGGGGCGACCGGCGCGGATCATCCCCTCCAGGTTCTCCAGGAGGCGCACCGTGAAGGCCACCGCGTCGGACGGGCCGGACAGGTGGAACTCCGTCCCCCGTTGTCCCACACGGACCCCGAGGCGTCGCTCCATCAGTTTGAGGTTTTCGTTCTGGTTGCCGCACAGCGCCAGGGCCGTCTCGTTGTCACGGACGTCCACCTTGGCGGAGGAGGCGGTGACGGCGGCTGCGGGCGCTTCCAACGTGGCGGGGTTTCGCAATGCGGGTCGTTCCTCGGGTCGGTACCAGTTGTCTTCAACGTAACGCCGCCCCCCCGGCTCCGAAAGACGACTTCACGCAGAGGCTAGCGCAAGGGTGGCAGGAGGACGAACCGCCGAGCGGCCAGCCGCCGGTAGTGGTACTCCTCCCGCCAGGGGTATCTGAGTTCCTCCGAGCTCAACAATCCAGCCTGGACCAGAGCATCCAACCGCTCCGGCAACTCACCCCGTTCCAGACGGAACACTTCGAGCGCGGCCTCGATGCGGACGCGTTGGGCATCGGAAACATGACGCTGGGCCGCTGGGTCCGCGAACGCCGTGGCCCCGCGCGTGCGCTCCGCATCGGAGAGCGCCACCCGGAAGACGACCACCCCCAGCACCGCCAGCACCAGCATGGTGGCCACCACGCGCCCCACCGCGCCCACCAGCCGTGAGAGCAGCCGCTCGTCACCTGGGGCCGGAGCCCTTGCGCCCTCGGGGTGGATGACCCGGACATACTCGCCCTTCACCAGGTTGTGCAGCGCCTTGCAGGTCTCGAACTCGCCCAGGCAGCAGACATCCACCAGCTTGCGCAAATCCCGGCCGGGCGCGATTTCGTCGTACACGCGGCGCTCGGTGCCCGCGATGACGCCCAGCTCGCCGCCCTCCTCGCCCTCGCGGGGCGGGGGCAGCGCCTTGAGCCGCTCGAAGGAGAGGTCGTCGCGGTGGATGGACTTCCGGATGACGGGCCACTCGTCCACCATCCGGAAGCCCTCCATGAGCACCGTCTCGGCGCGCAGGGGGCGGATGGCCTCGGCGTCGGGCTCCACGGGCTCCTGGATGAACTCGTAGGTGCCGGCCTTCCACGTGAAGAGGCGGTAGAGCGTCTCCGTGGCCTGCAGCTGCATCATCGACTGGAAGCGCTCGGTGGTGAGCGCCTGGCTGGAGACGAGCACGTCGCCCAGCCGCTTCAGGGTGCGCCGCTGCGTCTCCAGCGCCGCCTCCAGCTGCGTCTCGGTGATGAGCTCGGCGCGCACCAGCATGGCGCCGATGAGGTCCTTGCGCTTGCGGGTGACGCTCTCGACCTTGATGATGTGGCCGTCCCGGAAGCCGATGCGGACCTCCTGGTCCTTGTTCTCCAGTTGCAGCGAGCCCGTCTTCTGCTGCTGGCCGATGAGCTGGAGGATGTCGCCGATGCCGAAGTCCTTGAGCGTTCCCTTCAGGGACATGGCTACTCCTCTCCCCTGCGCAGCCGGACCAGGCCCCGCAGCGACATCAGGTGGATGCCCACCAGCAGCAGCACCGCCGGCACCAGCTTGAGGTACAGCGGCGCGTCCGCGTACGGCGCGCGCACCAGGCCCCGGTACAGCAGCGAGGCGGCCAGCGCGAAGAGGAACAGGAAGGCGTACAGCGCCCCGCGCACCGTGCTCCCGGAGAAGACGTGTCCCGCGCCGGACAGGAGCGTGCCCACCGCGTACGTCACCCGCCCCACCCAGGCCTGGTGCCGCTGCACTTCATCCGCCTTGCGCTGACGCAGCTGCTGGGGAACCAGGCCCCTGCGACTGAAGACGTTCACGCACTGGCCACACTGCGTGCTGCCCACGCCCAGCTCCGGGTCGCACCGCGTGCACACAGGACGGCCGCAGCGCTCACACACCTTCGCGGCCTTCAGCCGTCGCGCCGCAACGCCCCAGAGCACCAGCAGCCCCGCCACGCCGGCGGGAAGCAGCCAGGACACCGGCCCCGGCGCCACGCCCGGCAACACCCAGCCGGCCAGCTGCGCCTCCACCCGCCGCCCCGCCTCCGAGCCGTCCGCGAGCGACAGCCACTCCGACGCGGGCACCGTGGGCGCGAGCGTCAACAGGTTGAGCAGCAAGCGGTCATCCGGAGGGGGCTCGCGGCGGAGCAGCTCGCCATCGAGCGCCTGCGCGGACGCGGTCGCCGTGGCCGCGCGGTCCAGTTCCTTGCCCACCTCCGAGTCCGGCAGCGTCTTGGCCCGCCGGCGGTGGAGCTGCGCCAGGTTGTAGTGCGGCGCGGCCATCCTCGGGTCGGCCTGCGAGGCCTGCACGTAGAGCTGCGCGGCGCCGTCCACGTCCCCCAGCCCCACCAGCGTGTTGCCGAAGCGGGTCAACAGGCGCGCGTCCCCGCTGCGCACGGCCGAGGCCGCCTTGAAGTGCGTGCGGGCGTCCTCCAGCAGGCCACGGCGCGACTCGTAGTGCCCCAGCGCGTTGAGCTCCGCGAAGGTGGCCGCGCGCGACTCGTGACGCGCCTTGACGCGGGCCACCGCGCCCTCGGCGGACAGGCCACCGCGCTCCAACAGAAACACGTCCTCGGCGGGCGTGCCCGCGAACGCCGTCACCCGGGTGAGCTGCCCCGCGGCGAGCGGCGTCAGGCCGAGCCCCGCCACCAGCACGGCGGAGACGACGCGCTCCCGGTTCGTCAGGTACGCCGCCACCACGGCGAGCAGCACCAGCAGCCGGGGCACCAGCCCCCACGGCAGCGTCAGCGGCAGCCCGAGCAGCAGCACCCCGAGCAGCGCCGACTGCCAGCGCGCGACGGCTCGCGGCAGCAGGTGGTGGAAGTCGTGCAGCGCGTAGCGCACGCGCCTGAGGAACAGCAGCGCGACGAAGAGCACGGCCGTGGCCGACCAGGCCAGGAGCAACAGCGAGCCCAGGTCCGCCAGCGCCGGCCCCCGGTAGCGGGGGTCCAACGCGAGGGACAGGAAGGCGGCGCGAAGCTCGCCCAGCACCCGGCCCACGGCGGTGAAGTCCTCCTGGGCATAGAGCTCCGCGAGCTCGAAGTGCGCCAGCGGGAGCCGGGGCGACAGCTCCACCGCGAGCCGGGCCAGCCGCACCGCGCCGCCCATGTCCCCGGCCCGACGCCGGACATCGGACTCGCGGAGGAAGCCGACGCTGATGGGCTCCAGGTCCGCGGCGAGCAGCTCCTGCTTGAGCGTCAGGAGTTCCTGCTGCGCCTTCTCGGCCGTGCCGACGTCGTTCGTCGAGCGCGCCTGCCGCCAGCGGTCCCACACCGCGAGCACCTCCTCGTCCGACACCCGGGGCGTCAGGATGGGGCTCAGCACGGGGCGGGGCACGATGACGGGGGGCGGCGCGGGCTCGACGACGGGCGGGGTGGGCGTGGCGGCGCGCGCGGGAGGCGGTCTGGCCTTCTCTCCCCGTCCCGTGCGCCGGGAGGCTGGATCCTGCTCGTCCTCGACTTCGGTTTCACCCTCCTCGACGGGGGTGTCGTCCTCGGGCCCGGCCGCGTCGTAGGACTCATCCTGGAGGTCGGGCTCGAGCGGGCCCGGATCCACCTCCTGGAGGCGCGTGGGCGCCTCGAGCTGCGCGAGGGCCGACGCAGGGGACAGGAGCAGCAGGCCCGAGAGGAGGAGGGAGGGAAGCAGGAAGCGGATCATCCAGGGTTCGGATGATAGGCGAGCCGGGCCGAACCACGAAAGACAACGCCACCTGTCCGGTCAGGACCGGCTTTCCGGGACGGCCGGCCAGGACCACGTGTTACAGGGTCGGCATGTCGCGGGACGGCCCGCGCGAGGGAGGCGTGAACGACATGGGGACCCCCGGGACCGAGCTGGAACGTCTGGTGGACATCATGCGGCGGCTGCGGGCCCCGGACGGCTGTCCCTGGGACAGGGAGCAGACGCTGGGCACGCTGCGGCCCTACCTCCTCGAGGAGGCCTTCGAGGTCCTGGACGAGATGGACCGCGTCACCGAGGGCGGCCCCTGGCACCCGCTGTGTGAAGAGCTGGGAGACCTGCTCTTCCAGATTGTCTTCCACGCCCAGCTCGCCGCCGAGCGGGGTGAGTTCACCATGGCCGACGTCAGCCGGGCCATCAGCGACAAGCTCACCCGCCGCCACCCCCACGTCTTCGGCGAGCAGCGCGTGGACGGCTCCGAGCAGGTGCTGGCCAACTGGGCGAAGCTCAAGGCCGAGGAGCGCAAGAAGAAGACGGGCAGCGAGGGCTCCGTCCTGGACGGCGTCCCCTCCGCCGCGCCCGCCCTGCTGCGCGCCGAGCGGCTCACCGAGAAGGCCAGCCGCATCGGCTTCGACTGGCCGGACCTGGCCGGCGTGCGAGGCAAGCTGGCCGAGGAGCTGGTCGAGCTGGACGAGGCCATCGCCTCCGGGGACAGGGCCGCCATCGAGCATGAGCTGGGCGACGTCCTCTTCTCCCTGGCCAACCTCGCGCGCTTCGTGAAGACCCCCGCCGAGGACGCGCTGCGACTGGCGAGCCTCCGCTTCACCCGGCGCTTCCAGCACATCGAGGCCGCACTCCGGGCCGAGGGGGTCCCCTTCGGCGGAGCCACCCTGGAGCACATGGAGCGCCACTGGCAGGCGGCCAAGTCCCAGGAGAAATCCCTCCCGCCCCCCACCCTGCCCCGCGCGCCCCTGTCCACCCTGCGCCTGGGCGTGGTGGATCTGGAGGCCCAGGCCGCCTTCTGGACGCCGCTGGCGGCCCTGCTCGGGTGGATCATCCCGGCCCCTGCCCCGGCGGATGAGGCCCGCTACGAGAGCGGATCCATCCGGCTGGTCTTCCAGCGCGCGAAGACGGCGGCGACAGGGGCCACCCTCACCCTGGAGGCACCGTCCGAGCACGCGGTGGCGCTGATCCGCCGGCAGGTGGAGCGGACCTCCCCGGGCGCCGTGCTCGAAGCGAGCGCCGGGCGGATGACCTTCCGGGACCCCGCCGGGCTGGTGTGGGAATACACTACCCAGCCTGGGTGATTCCCCCGCCAGAGCCTTCTGATCGCGTCCGGAGCCCGGAAAACCCGTCCGTACGCACACGCCCGTCTTGACGCCTGCGAGGCGTCGCAGTAAGGACGGCCCCTCTTTTTAGCCTGCCTTTCGCTGGAGATTTCTCTTGGCCAACACCAAGTCCGCAGAGAAGCGTTACCGTCAGTCCCA
This sequence comes from Myxococcus sp. XM-1-1-1, assembly GCF_020037095.1. Lineage (NCBI taxonomy): Bacteria > Pseudomonadati > Myxococcota > Myxococcia > Myxococcales > Myxococcaceae > Myxococcus > Myxococcus sp. XM-1-1-1. Next base: position 951,239 of record NZ_JAIQDH010000001.1, on the reverse strand, counting down.
GAAGCGCCGCGCCCGGAACGTCACCGTCCGCACGGACGTGAAGAGCGCCGTGAAGTCCGCCCGGGAGGCCATCGGCTCCAAGGACGGCGCCAAGAAGACGGACGCGCTCAAGGCGGCTTCCAAGGCGCTGAGCAAGGCCGCGACGAAGGGCGTCATCCACAAGCGCACCGCCTCGCGCCGCATCTCCCGCCTGGCCAAGGCCGCCGCCAAGAGCGCGCGTCAGGCCTGATGCACCCGGGGGCCTCTCGACAGGTCCCCGCCCAGTCCTCGAAACAGGCTCCCCGGGAGGAGGCTCCGCGCCTCCTCACCAGGTGCTGGCGAGCCGATCGAACCCATCCCGCATGAGCACCTGCGCCAACCGGTCCAGGGCCGCCTGACGGTTGGACTCGGCCTCGAGGATGTCTCCGCTCCCCGGCAGGTAGTCCTCGGTCCCCGAGATGACTGTCTCCTGGGGTGGCTGTCCTTCCCGCACCAGCCGCAGGCGCACCGTCGCGGCGACGCGGAAGAAGCGGCCCACGATGGTGGGCGAGCTCCACAGCGACAGCACCGCCCCCTCCACCTTCGCGTCGCACGACGCCCCGCTGCCCAGCCGCCCCACGCGCGTCAGCTCCTGGCGGAAGTGGCGCGTGAAGAGCGTCTCCAGCGCGGGCTCCGGCGTGTCGTTGGTGAAGATGGGCGCGCACACGGACTTCACGCCCTCGGGCAGCCCCTCGCCGCGCGGCGTGAAGCGGTAGCCACACCCGGACAGCAGCAGGGAGCCCACCCCCAAGCCCGACAGCAGCACGGCCACGTGGAGACGCCGTGAGGCGGACTTCGAGCGGAGCGACATGGGCGGCACCCTACCCGCCCCGGCCCTTGCGTCAAGCGTGAGGCCCGTCCACCGGGCGCCCGTCCGCGTCCGTCACCACCACGCCCCGCGCCTTCACCGCGCTCGCCAGCGTGCGCCAGGCCTGGAGCAGCCGCGCGTCCCGCTCCGAGCCCCGCCGCGCGAGCCCCAGGGACCAGCGCGTCGTGCCGCCGGTGGACGTCTCCAGCACCAGCGTGTGCACGCGGCACACGGCCGCCAGCAGCACCCCCAGCGCCGTCAATCCGAAGGCCACGACCTTGAGCACCAGCACCGACGTCACGGCCCCCAGCGCACCGAAGCCGCAGAGCATCAGCGCTTCCAGGAAGGGCCGTGACTCGAGCGTCAGCGCGCGCAGGTGGACCAGCTCCACCACCCGGGGAGAGACGCCCTCCGCCATGCGATAGGAGAGCCGCCCCGCCTCGCCGACGAGCTGGCGGCCTCCCCCCAGGTCCGCCGTCAGGAACGGCCCGGGAGGAGCGGGAGGCGGCACGTCCGCCGGCGGTGGGGCCGGCAGCGGCGCGTCCGGCAGGGGCGCGCCACACGCGATGCACCGCGCGCCGCCGGCCGCCTGGGGCCGACCGCACGCGGTGCACATGACGAGGACCTCGGTGGGCACCCGACTCCCCGCTCAGCCGACGACGAAGTTCACCAGCCGCTTGGGCACGAAGACGAACTTGCGCAGCGTCTTGCCGGTGATGGCGGACTTCACCCGCTCGTCCGCCTCCGCCGCCGCGCGCACGTCCGCCTCGCTCGCGTCCGCGGGCACCTGGATCTCCGCGCGCAGCTTGCCGTTCACCTGCACCGCGTAGGGGATGACGTCATCCACCACCAGGGCCGGGTCGAACTCGGGCCACGTCTGCGAGACGGTGAGCTGCGCGCTGCCGTAGGCCTCCGCGATTTCATCCGCGATGTGCGGCGCGAAGGGCGTGAGCATCATCGACAACAGGCGCACCGCCTCCGCCATGGCCGCCTTCTCCGCGGGCGTCTCCGGCGTGCCCGCGTCGGAGAGCGCGTTGAGGCACTCCATGATGCCCGCGATGGCGGTGTTGAAGGACAGCCGCTCGATGGCCTCCCCCACCCGCTTCAGGCCCTTGTGCGCCGCGCGGCGGATCTCCAGCGCCTTGCCCTCGAAGGGGCCCGCGTGCGTGGCGCCCGCCACGGCGGCCTGGTGCGTGGAGGCCAGCACCCAGACGCGCTTCAGGAAGCGGAACACGCCCTCCACCTGGGCGTCGGACCAGTCGAAGTCACGCTCCGGCGGGCCGGCGAACGCCACGTACGCGCGCGCCGTATCCGCGCCGTACTTCTCGATGATGGAGGCCGGCGCGACGACGTTGCCCCAGCGCTTGGACATCTTGCGCTTGTCCGGACCGTTGACGATGCCCTGGGTGATCAGCCGCGTGACGGGCTCGTCCACCGGGCTCAAGCCCAAGAGCTTCATCACCCGGGTCCAGAACCGGAAGTACAACAGGTGCATCACCGCGTGCTCGGGCCCGCCCACGTAGATGTCCACGGGCAGGAAGCGCTGGGCCTCCTTCGGGTCGAACGGCGCGGCGTCGTAGTGCGGAGACAGGTAGCGCGCGAAGTACCAGCAGGAGTCGACGAAGGTGTCCATCGTCTCCGCCTCCCGGCGCGCGGGGCCACCGCACCTGGGGCACGTGGTGTTCACCCACGAGGCGACCTTGGCCAGCGGGGGCTCGCCCTTGCCGGTGAGCACCTCCTGCACGTCGATTTCGGGCAGCTTCACGGGCAGCTGCGACTCGGGCACGGGGATGCCGTGGCGCTGCGGGTCGCACTTCTCGCAGTAGACGATGGGGATGGGCGTGCCCCAGTAGCGCTGGCGGCTGAAGCCCCAGTCCTTCTGGCGGTACGTCACCGTCGCGCGGCCTCGGCCCTCCGACTCCAGCTTGCGCGCCATCTCCTGACGCGCCGCCTCGGACGTCTTCCCGCTGTACTCACCGGAGTCCACCAGCACGCCGTACTCGGTGTACGCCGCCTCCAGCGCGTCGCCCGCGGGCAGCGGGTCGCCCGAGGCCGGCTGGATGACGACCTTCACGGGCAGGCTGTACTTGCGCGCGAAGGCGAAGTCGCGCTCGTCGTGCGCGGGCACGCTCATCACCGCGCCGGTGCCGTAGTCGCTCAACACGAAGTTGGCGATCCACACGGGCACCGGCTGGCCGGTGAACGGGTTGAGGGCGTGGGCGCCCGTGAAGACGCCCTCCTTCTCCGTGTCCTCGCCCGTGCGCTCCGTCTTGGACTGGGCCGCCATCTTCTTCACGAAGGCGTCCACGTCCGCGCGGCGCTCGGGCGTCGTCACCTGGGCCACCAGCTTGTGGTCCGGCGCCAGCACCACGTAGGTGCAGCCGTAGAGGGTGTCCACGCGCGTGGTGAACACGCGGATGGAGGCGTCATGCCCCTGGACGCGGAAGTCCGCCTCCGCGCCATCCGAGCGCCCAATCCAGTTGCGCTGCATGGACGTGATGCGGTCCGGCCACTCCTTGAGCGTGTCCAGCGCGTCCAACAAATCCTGGGAGAAGGCGGTGATGCGGAAGGCCCACTCGGGCATCTCGCGGTCCACCACGGGCGAAGAGCAGCGCTCGCACACGCCGTCCTTCACCTGCTCGTTGGCGATGACGGTGTGGCAGCCGGTACACCAGTTCACCTTGCTGAAGCGGCGATAGACGAGCCCCTTCTCCAGCATCTTGATGAAGAACCACTGGTTCCAGCGGTAGTACTCCGGCTGGCTGGTATTCACCTCGCGGGACCAGTCGTAGCTGTAGCCCAGGCTCTTCATCTCCGCCTTGAAGGAGACGATGTTCTCCTGGGTGCGGATGGCCGGGTGCACGCCGTCCTTGATGGCCGCGTTCTCCGCCGGCAGGCCGAACGCGTCCCAGCCCATGGGGTGCAGCACGTCGTAGCCGCGCATCAGGAAGTAGCGCGCGTACACATCCCCGATGAGGTAGTTGCGCACGTGTCCCATGTGCATCTTGCCACTGGGGTACGGCAGCATCTCGAGCACGTACTTCTTCGGTGCGCCCGGACGCTTGCCCGCCCGGAAGATGCCGGCCTCGTCCCAACGGGCCTGCCACTTACCTTCAATCGCCTGCGGCTCGTAACGCTCGTTCATCGCCATATCCGCTGCGCCTCTTATGGGAGGGCCGGCCCTGGGGGCAACCAATCTCGCCGGCCACTCCTGGCCGACGGAGCCCGCTTTCTCCGGCTGACCCGAGAGAACCCCCGGCCCGGCCGTTCTGTGCCCGCCGCGCGCATGGAACCGGGCGGCCGCAGGCACGGATGCACCGCGCCAACACAGCCCGCTACAGCGCCGCCCTGCGGGGGCTGCTGCGGTGACGCCTCCACCCTCTCCACCACGTCGACCTTGCGGAGATCCACGACGTCCCCCCTCGGGTAGGGACACCGCGTCCCTCGTGGCGCCGGTCCATCGCGCTTCGCGTCACTCAGCTCTCGATACGAGATCGGAATATTTCCGTTTGGATGGATTTGGCCAACATTCTTGAAAAACAAGTCTTACCATTGACTTGGTTCAGTTCACCCACCGACGATTCGCGCCCACGGCACCTGCAGGGGGGGCCGTTCCCACCGTTGCGAGGAAAGATCCGAATGACGCTTAAGAGAGCGTTGATTCCGGGGTGCGTGATCGCACTCTTCTCGTTGGAAACCATGGCGCAGGAGGCCACCACTCCGGCTCCCGAGCCGCAGGCTCCCGCGGCGCAGGCTCCGGCGACCCCGGCACCCGCTCAGGCTCCGGCCGCCACCACTCCAGCCTCCCCCCCGCCCGCCGCGGCGCCCGCGCCCTCCTTGGGCCGCACGGTGAAGGGACGCGTCGCGGACCGGCTGACGAACGAGGGCCTGCCGCTGGTGCGCGTCATCATCAAGGGCACCACCCAGGGCGTGGAGACGGAGCTGGACGGCACGTTCTCGCTGCCCAACGTCCCGCCGGGGGCCACCACGCTGCTGTTCTCCAGCCAGGACTACGGCGAGCGTGAGGTGCGCGTCGGCGCCACGCAGGACAACGTGAACGTGGCGCTCGACAACGTCTTCTCCGAGGAGATGGTCGTCGTGGGCCGCGCCTCCGAGCTGGCGCGCAAGCACCTGGCCAACTCCGTGGCCTCCGTCAGCGCGGAGGAGATGAACCGCGCGCCCGCGCAGACGGTGGACCAGGCCCTCCAGGGCAAGATCGCCGGCGCCAACATCCAGCAGAACTCCGGCGCCCCGGGCGGCGGCATCCAGATGCGCCTGCGCGGCGTGTCCACCATCAACGGCTCCACCGCGCCCCTCTACGTCATCGACGGCGTGCTCGTCAGCGACGTGGCCATCGCCTCGGGCGTGTACGTGGTGACCGACTCGGTGGGCGGCTCCAACCCGAACCCCACCCAGGACAACCAGGTCAACCGCATCGCGGACATCAACCCCAACGACATCGAGAGCATCGAGGTCCTCAAGGGCGCGTCCGCCGCCGCCATCTACGGCTCCAAGGCCGCCAACGGCGTCGTCATCATCAACACCAAGCGCGGCCGCGCCGGCGAGCCCAAGGTGGAGCTCACCCAGCGCGTGGGCATGTACACGCTGGCCAACAAGCTGGGCACCCGCCGCTTCGAGACGGTGGAAGAGGCCGTGGAGACCTTCGGTCCGGAGGCCGCCAACTACTGGACCGGCAACCGGTATGACCACGAGGCCAAGCTGAGCGGCCGGCGGGACCTGTCCACGGAGACGCTCGCCAGCGTGAGCGGCGCCAGCGGCAACACGCGCTACTTCGCGTCCGCGATGCTCCGCAACGACGAGGGCATCATCAAGAACACCGGGTACGAGAAGGAGTCGTTCCGCCTCAACCTGGGTCAGACGATCGGCGAGGTGGTGGAGGTGAACGTCGCCACCAACCTCATCCACACGCTGGGGCAGCGCGGTCTGACGAACAACGACAACCAGACCATCACCAACTACATGGTGCTGCCCAACGTGCCCGAGTTCCTGAACATGGACCCGGACGCGGCCGGCGTGTACCCCACCAACCCGTTCCTCGGCAACGGCGCCAACCCGCTGCAGACGGCCGCGCTGGTGAAGAACGACGAGGACGTGTGGCGCTTCATCGGGTCAGGTGACGCCACCGTGCACCTGATGAAGACGGACGAGCACCACCTGCGCGTGCTGGCCAACGCGGGCGTGGACCGCTTCCAGCAGGAGAACCGGCTGCTGTTCCCGCCCGAGCTCAACTTCGAGCCGGTGGACGACACCTTCCCGGGCACGTCGCTGTTCGGCACCAGCCAGGTGCGCAACCTCAACGGCGGCCTCAACCTGGTGCACAGCTACAAGCCGGCCTCCAAGTTCCTCAGCGCCACCACGTCCGTCGGTGTGCAGCTCGAGGAGCGCCGCATCGACTCCACCTACGTCATCAGCGAGAACCTCAACGCCGGCCAGCCCGGCGTGGACAACGGCACCGTGATTGGCGTGCGCGACGACGCCAACCACGTGAGGGACCGCGGCTACTACCTGCAGGAGGAGGTGCTCCTGCTCGAGGAGCGGCTGACCCTGGTGGGCGCCGTGCGTGGCGAGCAGTCCAGCGTCAACGGCAACCCCAACAAGCTGTTCTTCTTCCCCAAGCTGGCGGCCGCGTACCGCATCCCCACGCTGCCGGCGTTCATGAACGAGCTGAAGGTCCGCGCGGCCTACGGCGAGACGGGCAACCTGCCCCAGTACGGCATGAAGTTCAGCGGCATGAGCGCGCTGAACAACGTGCAGGGAACCCCGGGCCTCATCGGCACGGGCGTGGCGGGCGACCCGAACATCCGTCCGGAGCGCCAGCGTGAAATCGAGGCCGGTGTCGACGCGCTGCTGTTCGGCGGCGACCTGACGCTGGAGCTGTCCGTGTACCAGCGTGGCATCAGCGACATGCTGCTGCGCCGCGCGCTGCCCACCTCCACGGGCTTCACCACCCAGTTCGTCAACGGCGGCTCGCTGCGCAACCGCGGCATCGAGGCCATGGTGCAGGTGACGCCGCTGAGCGGCCCGCTCGAGTGGACCAGCTCCGCGACCTTCGCGCTCAACCGCAGCAAGGTGACGAACCTGCCGGTGGCGCCCTTCCAGGCGGGCGGCTTCGGCAACTCGCTGGGCGCGTTCTTCATCGAGGAGGGCGCGTCCGCCACGCAGATCGTCGGCAACGTGGGCCGCGACGCGAACGGCAACCCCATCGTCCGCAAGATTGGCGACACGGAGCCCACCTTCACCATGGGCTTCGCCAACACGCTGCGCTACGCGGACGTGACGCTGTCCTTCCTGTGGCACTGGCAGCAGGGCAGCGACATCATCAACCTGACGCGCTACCTGTATGACAGCGCGGGCACCTCCGCGGACTTCGAGACGGCGGGCCGTGAGCGCGTGGCGAACCGCCGGGGCAACGCGACCATCTACATCGAGGACGCGACGTTCCTGAAGCTGCGCGAGGTGACGCTCAGCTACAACCTGCCCAAGAGCTGGGTGTCCGCCATCCCGAAGCTCCAGAACGCGCGGCTGAGCCTCAGCGGCCGCAACCTCCTGGTGTTCACGGGCTACTCGGGTCTGGACCCCGAGGTGAGCAACTTCGGCAACCAGGCCATCGCGCGCAACATCGACGTCGCCCCGTTCCCTCCCAGCCGCAGCTTCTGGACGTCGCTCGACGTCGGGTTCTAAGCCATGAACATGTACCAGACGAAGAAGACCCTGTTGGCGTTGTGCGCGGCGGTGGGACTGGGCGGCTGCGGCAGCCTGGACATCGGCGACCTCAACAACCCCAGCCTGGATGATTTCCGCGACAACCCCACCGTCTCCGGCGTCAACAGCGCGTCCACGGGCCTGCTGCTGGGCCACCGCGCGGGCGTGTCGGCGCCGAACGGCTACGTCGCTCAGCTGGGCGTCATCGGCCGCGAGGCGTACGTGTTCGACCCCGCGGACCCGCGCGCCATCGACGAGATGCTCGGCCCCGTCATGGACCCGGGCGCCGCGGCCTTCGGCGGCAACTACTGGACGGCGCCCTACGCCAACATCCGCAACGCCAACACCCTGCTGGCCGCGCTGGAGAAGGTGGCGGGCCTGTCGGACGCGCAGAAGGAGGGCGTGCGCGGCTTCGCGAAGACGATGCAGGCGCTCGACTTCCTGGTGGTCATCAACACGCGTGACACCCAGGGCGCGCCCATCGACGTGGACCGCCCGCTGGGCGCGGACCTGGCCCCCATCGAGGGCAAGGACGCGGTGTTCGCCCACATCGCCGGGCTGCTCGACACGGCCGCGGGCCACCTGGACAACGCCGGGGACAGCTTCTCGTTCCGGCTGAGCACGGGCTTCAACGGCTTCGACACGCCGGCGACGTTCCGCACGTTCAACCGCGCCGTCCGCGCGCGAGTGGCCGTGTACATGGGCCGCAACGAGGACGCGCTCACGGCGCTGAGCCAGTCCTTCATCACCGCCAACGTCCCGGCCGATGACGGCGCGAAGGCCGCGGCCCTCGCCTCGCTCAACGTCGGCGTCTACCACGTCTTCCGCGCGGCCTCCGGCGACGCGGACAACGGCCTGTTGTCCACCACCGTCTTCGCCCACCCGTCCATCGCGACGGACGCGGAGACCGCGGGCGCGGGTGGCCCGGTGGATGACCGCGTGACGCGCAAGACGGTCAAGCTCAACGCCCCCGTCAGCGCCGCGGACGGCAAGCTGACGACGGACCTGCGCTTCACGCTGTACACGTCCGCGGACGCGCCCGTGCCCATCATCCGCAACGAGGAGCTCATCCTCCTGCGCGCCGAGGCCAACATCGGCATGGGCCAGATTGGCGCCGCCGCGGATGACCTCAACTACATCCGCACCCGCTCCGGCCGCCTGCCGGCGCGCACGGACATCACCGCGGAGAACGCCGTGGACGAGCTGCTCAAGCAGAAGCGCTACTCGCTGATGTTCGAGGGCGGCCACCGGTGGATCGACATGCGCCGCTACGGGAAGCTGGACGAGCTGCCGCGCAACCTGGACCCCAACGTCCCGCCGCACGCGTTCTTCCCCATCCCCGTCGCCGAGGTCAACGGACGGCAGTAGCCGTCCTCCGGGGCTCCAGCGCCAACGCCTGGAGCCCCCGTCGTCACAGCCCCGGGTGCGCGCATCGTCGCTCGCCCGGGGCGTTTCATTTCAGCGAGGAGGCCTGCCCAGCCCCGCGCGCTCCGCGACGAGCGCTCCCAGCGCGGACCAGTCCAGGTCTCCATGTCCCTGGGCCACGCCGCCCAGGTACTGGTCCCTCACGAGGCTGGCCAGCGGCATGGGCACCTCCGCCGCGCGCGCCGCCTCCAGCACCAGCCCCACGTCCTTGAGCCCCAGCCGCAGGGCGAAGCCCGCCGGCGAGTACCGCTCCTCCGCGATGGCGCGGGCGTAGTTGGCGAAGATGGGCGAGCTTGCGAAGACGGACTGGAACACCTCCAGGAACTGTCGGGGCTCGACGCCGGACTTGCGCGTGAAGGCGAACGCCTCCGCGAGCGCCTCCAGCATCGACGCGATGAGGAAGTTGCCCGACAGCTTCACCACGTTGGCCATGGACGCGTGCTCGCCCAGCACCGTGAGGCCCCGGCCCAGCGACTCCAGCAGCGGCTTGACGCGCTCCACGTCCACCTGCGCGCCCGCGGCCACCACCCACAGCTGCTTCGCCTCGGCGGCCTCGGGACGGCCGAACACGGGCGCCGCCACGTAGCCCTGCCCCGCGCTGGCGTGCGCGTCCGTCAGGCGCTGGGAGAGCGCCACGGAGATGGTGCTCGAGGAGACGTGCACCGCGCCCTTGCCCAGCCCCTCGACGATGCCCTGGGCTCCCAAGGACACGGCCTCCGCCGCCACATCGTCCGCGAGCATGCTGAACACCACGTCCGCGCCCCGGGCCGCGTCCGCCGGAGTCGTCGCCGCGCGCGCGCCCTGCTTCACCAGGGGCTCGCCTCGCGCCGGTGAGCGGTTCCACACCGTCAGCGCATGCCCGGCGCCAAGCAGGCTCTTCGCCATGGGCAGACCCATGTTGCCCAGTCCCACGAATCCCACCTTCATGTCGCGCTCCCGTCGGTTCGGTCCGCGGACTTCCTGCGCGCCCGGGCCCGGTGCCCGCCACCTCTTTCCGGGCGCGAGTCCAGGAGCCGACGCTCGGGCCTACTCCGGCCGGTCCTCGGAGACGTCCAGGTGTTCGAAAGCGCGGCCCAGCCAGAGCACGCCCAGCCCCACCTCCGTCAGCAGCACGGCCGCCGCCGCCAGTCCCGCCAGCGGCAGCGCCCAGAGGTCCAGCGAGCTCCAGGCCACGAAGGCCACCAGCGAGCCCACCAGCGCCGCGGGCACCAGCCCCAGCAGGGACACCACCAGCGAGCCCACCAGCGTCAGCAGGCGCTGGCCCAGGGCCTCGATGCCGCGCGCGCTGCCCACCCGGTCCGCCGGAACCCACGCGGGGAACAACACCACGGCCCCGTTCTGGACGAACAGCCCCGCCAGCGCCACCGAGGGCAACAGCGCCGCCAGCGCCAGTCCCCCGGGCCACCAGTACGTCATGAGCCAGTCGTCCTCGGCGCCCGGGCCACAGACGAGGCCCACCGCGAGCAGCCCCAGTTGCAGGCTGCTGACCACCAGCGCCGACGCCGCCAGCTCCGCGCCCACCACCTGCCAGCCCGCGAGCGGCAGCGCGCGCAAGAGGTCCAGCTTCGGCAGGTCCATGCGCAGGTCCATGCGGAACGCGCTCGGTCCCACCACCGTCATCATCACCGCCAGCAGCGTGGCCATGGGCCCCACCACGCGGCGCGTGTCGGTGAACACGTTCGACTCGCCCATCACCGACACGATGACGGCGGCGAGCAGCAGCGGCGCCATCACCGTCCACACCCCGCCCGCCATCCGCTTGCGGGTGATGAGGTTCTTCCAGATGAGCGCCACCTCGGGACGCCCCCGCGCCGACAGCCGGAAGGGCGCCTTGCGAGCCCCCAGCCCGCCCTTGCGCACGAGCGTCCCGGACAGGCGCTGGGACTGCTCACGCACGCGCGCCTCGGCCTGCGTCACCGCCGTCTCCTCGAAGGGCACCTCCGCCAATCGCACCCAGACGTAGTGCGCCACGGCCAGCACCACCACGGGCGGCAGCGCGCTCCAGAAGGCCGAGGTGTCGCGCGCCAGCGACGGCGCCACCAGGAGCCGGCCGGGCCACAGCACCGCGCTCAGCCCCGGCGAGGCCACCACAGCCTCCACCCAGTGGCGCAGCGCCCCCGGCGTCCCCACCGTCCTGGGGAACGGGTACGTCTCCAGCGTGGAGAACACCCCCATCACCACCGCGGCGAGCACCAGCCCCACGCCCACCCAGCGCTCCACCTGCCCCCGCCGTCCCCTCGCAGCCCAGCGCGTGCGCATGAAGGACGCCGCGATGCCGTGCAGGTACAGCGTGCCGAGCGACAGGAAGGCCCCGGCGAAGAAGAGCGCGGGCTCGGGGCTCACCACCCGGCCGACGAACAGCGTGGCGAACAGCGCGCCCACCGCCGCGCCCATCGCGCCTCGGGCGAGCTTGTAGTGCAACAGCGAGCGCCGGGTGACGGGCGCGGGGAACAGCTGCACCACCTCCGTCTCCGTGAAGGTCAGCGAGGGCCGGTCCGGCCCCAGCGCCCACGCGGAGAACAGCGTGACGAGCACCGAGCCCACCAGCGACAGCTCCGCGAACAGCCTCACGCCCGGAGGCACCGCGGCCACCGGTCCCGTGAAGTCCAGCCGGCGCAGGAAGAGCGAGTAGATGTAGAACAGGCCCACCGCCGCGCCCACGAGGTAGCGGGGCTTGCGCAGCCGCAGCACCTGGAGCCGCAGGCGGTTGCGCGTGGACGCAAGCCAGAGGAAGAGCACCGCGCCCGGGAAGCTCACGGCCTGGGCATCTCCGAGCCCGCGCCGCTGGTGATACGCACGAAGAGGTCCTCGAGCGACGCGCTGCCCGCGTCCGGTCCACTCAGCCGCGCGCGAATCTCCTCCAGGCTGCCGAGCGCCATGGCCCGCCCTCCTGCAATCACCAGCAGCCGGTGGCACAGCTCCTCCACCAGGGGCAACAGGTGCGAGGACAACACCAGCGCCGAGCCCTCCTCCGCGCGCCGACGCAGCGAGTCCTTCATGCGCCGGATGCCGATGGGGTCCAGGCCCGTGAGCGGCTCGTCGAGCAGGATGAGCCGGGGCGAGTGCAGGAAGCCGCAGGCGATGGACAGCTTCTGCTTCATGCCGCGCGACAGCTCGCCGGGCAGCGCCTTCTCCTTGCCCGTCAGCTCCATCTCCTCCAGGAGCGCGCGGCCCCGCGCCTCCCAGTCCTCCACGCCGTAGAGCCGCGCCGTGAAGTTCAGGTGCTCCCACACCGTGAGGTAGTCGAAGAAGCGCGGCTCGTCGGGCAGGAAGGCCAGCTCGCGCTTGGCCTCCACCGCGTCCTTGCCCAAATCATACCCCGCCACGATGACCTTGCCCGCCGAGGGCGGGAGGATGCCGGCGAGGCAGCGCAGCGTGGACGTCTTGCCCGCGCCGTTGGGGCCCACCAGGCCCAGCACCTCGCCGGGCGCCACGTTGAAGTGCAGGCCCTGCACCGCCGTCACCGCGCCGTAGCGCTTCTCCAGGCCCGCCACCCGCAGGACGAAGTCCATTCGCACGCCCCTCGCCTCAGGCCAGCTTCAGCAGGTCCCTGACGGTGTCCATCACCACCTTGGCCTGCACGGGCTTCACCAGGTACGCACTGGCGCCCAGCGCCAGCGCCCGCTCCCGGTCCGCCGCCGCGCCTTCCGTCGTGATGACGACGATGGGCACGCCGCGATGGTCCGTGGCCTGACGGATGTGGTGGATGAGCTTCAGCCCGTCCATCAACGGCATGTTGATGTCCGTGAGCACCAGGTCGAAGCGGCCCTGGGTCAGCTTCTTGAGCCCCTCGGCGCCGTCCTGCGCCTCGGTGCAGACCATCCCGCTGATGCGCTGCAACGCGTACATGATGCTGCGTCGCATCGCCTGCGAGTCGTCGACGACGAGGGCTCGAATCTGCTGCGTCATGGCCCGCGCACACTAACACCCGACCCCGTCGCCCCGCCCGGCCATCTCACCGTCGACGACGGGCCAGCGAGGCGAGCGCGGGTCCGATTTCCCCCAGTCGCAGCACCCGCTTCACCGCCCCAGCCGCCACCGCCTCGCCCGGCATGCCGTACACCACCGCGGTCTCCTCCGACTCCGCCCAGACCTCGCCCCCCGCGCGCTGCACCTCGCGCGCGCCCAGCGCCCCGTCCGCCCCCATGCCCGTCAACACCACCGCCAGCGCGCGCGGGCCCAGCACCTGAGCCACGCTGGTGAAGAGCCGATCCACGCTCGGCGCGTACTTGTCCACGGGCGTCGGCGGGGGCGTGTGCAGCTCCAGACGCGTCCCCCGGTCCACCACCACCAGGTGCCGGCCTCCGGGCGCGATGTACACGTGTCCGGGTTGCACCACGTCCCCCTCGCTCGCCTCCGTCACGGTGAAGGGGCCAATCCTGTCCAGCCGGTCCGCGAAGGCCCGGGTGAACTGCGCGGGCATGTGCTGGCTCACCAGCACGCACGGCGTCGGCTCCGCGGCCAGGCCCTCCAGCACGCGCTGCACTGCGGGAGGGCCTCCCGTGGACGCGCCGATGGCCACCACCAGGGGCAGCTCGCCCGCCACCGCCAGCGCCCGCGCGCCGGGCGACACGTGGCGCTGTCCCGGCCGCACGTGCAGGGCCGCGCGCACCTTGTCGAGCAGCTCCACGCGCAGCCCCTCCAGCTCCTCGGGCGTGCCGCGCGCGGGCTTGGCGATGAAGTCGAACGCGCCCAGCTCCAGCGCCTTGAAGACGTCCGAGCGGTGCGCGTAGCTGGAGATGACGATGACGGGCGTGGGCGCCGTGCGCATGAGCAGCCGCAGGAACGTGTAGCCACCCAGCTTCGGCATCTCCAAATCCAACGTCACCACGTCCGGCTTGAGCTCCAGGACCTTCTTGAGGCCCTCCTCGCCGTCGGCCGCGCGGTCCAGCACGCGCACGTCCGGCGCGGACTCCAGCAGCGTGGTGAGCGTGTGCCGGTTGTGCGCGGAGTCATCGATGACGAGCACCGAGACCGTGCCCCGCTCGCTCATCGGACCTCACCGCCCGCGAGCCCCGGCAGCTCGGGCCTGCGGTACACCAGGTCTCCGCGCAGGTGCACCAGCTCGAAGTCGGCGCCCAGGTTGAGCAGGTTCTCGGAGTGCCCCAGGAGCAGGTAGCCCCCGGGCACCAGCCTGTCGCGCAGGATTCGCAGCACCTTCCTGCGCGCGGACTGGTCGAAGTAGATCATCACGTTGCGGCAGAACACCGCGTCCATCTTCATCACCAGCTGGCTGCCGGCCTCGTCCAGAAGGTTGTGGTGGCCGAAGGACACCATGGCGCGGACATCGTCGCGCACGCGCACCTTGGTGTTGCCCGCGGGGACGAAGAAGCGCTCCAGCAGGTCCGCGGACGTGGCGCGCAGCGCGGACGGGCCGTACTCCGCGCGCCGCGCCATCGTCAGCACGCGCCGCGAGATGTCGGAGCCGTACACCTCCACGTCCCAGCCCTCGAAGCGGGGCTCGTCCTTGAGGACCATCGCCAGCGTGTACGCCTCCTCGCCGGAGGAGCACCCCGCGGACCACAGGCGCAGCCGCTTCGTGCGCGCGTTGCGCTTCTCGAGCACCGGCAGCAGCTCCTCCCGGAAGGCCTTGAGCTGCGAGGGCTCGCGGAAGAAGTACGTCTCGTGCGTGGTGAGCGACTCGACGGCGGCCTCCAGCTCCGCGTGCCGGTTGGCGTCGTAGCGCAGGTAGCGGTGGTAGGCGCTGAAGTCCGGGACGCCCAGCGTCTCCAGGCGCGGCCACAGCCGCCGCTCCATCACGAACTTCATGTCCTCGTGCACGAGGATGCCGCAGTGCGAATACACGTGGTCGCGCAGGAGCCGGAACTCCTCCGCGGTCATCTCCGGCCGACTGTCGTCGAAGCGAGCCACCCCGAGTCCCCCCGCTCAGCGCCGCGACAAGCGCTCCACCGCGTCCGCCAGTGCCTGTCGAGCCAGCGCGTCCGGCTCCGTCTCCAGCACCCGACGGGCCGGCTCCAGACACTCCGGCCCTCCCGAGTCTCCCAGCACTCGCGCCGCCGCCGCGCGCACATCCCAGTGGGGATGCTCCAGCAAGGATACCGCCAGAGTCACGCCCTCCCGCGACACCGCACCCGCGGACAACACCGCCTTCACCACCTCCTCGTCGGAATGCCCAGACGCCTCCCGCAGCACCTTCGCCTCCACCCGGCCCAGCCTCGACAGCGCCCGCACCGCGGCCACCGCCAACGCGCCGTCCGGATGACGCACCAGTCGCTCCAGCTCCGGCGCGCGGTCCACCGCGCCGCTCTCCCCCACCGCCTCCACCGCGGCCCGCCTCACGGAGGCGTCCTCGTCCTGGAGCGCGGAGCGCAGCAGCGCGCCCGCCTCCGCGCCTCCCAACCGTCCCATGGCGCGCGCTCCCGCCGCCCGCACGGGAGAGGCCTCGTCCGCGAGCGCCGCGCGCGCCAGCTCCCGACCGACGCCGCCGTCCACCTCTCCGGCCACCTCCACCGCCGCGGCTCGCCAGCGCGGGTCGACATCGCGCGCGAGCGCACGCAGCGACGGCAGCGCGGGCGCGCCTCCCACGCGGCCCAGCGCCGTCACCGCCACGGGGGTGGCCCGACGCGCCACCGCCTCCTCCAGCGCCGACAGCACCGCCGCCCGGCAGCTCCCCGCGAGCGCGCCCAGGGCCCGCGTCGCCGCGCCCGCCGTCACCGGGTCCCGCAGCAGATCCACCAGCGGGCTGGCCGCCTCCGGTGAGCGGGTCCGCCCCAACGCCCGCACCACCACCCCGCGCAGGTCATCCTCCGCCCACTCCAGCAGCGCGCACAGCGGCGTGACGGAGCCGGGGTCCACCAGGTCCACCAGCGCCTCGGCCGCCGCGGCCCTCGCCGGCGCGGACAGGTCCGCCATCGCCGCGAGCAGGAGCCGGCCACCTTCGGAGCCCAGCCGCCCCAGCGTGCCCAGCACATCCCGCAGCAGCCGGTCCTCGCGGGCGACCTCCGCCACCCGCACCGCGAGCGAGGCCTCGCCCAGCGCCGCCACCGCGAGCAGCGCGCCCGAGCGCACCGCCACGTCCTCCGCCTCCATCGCCTGCTCCAGCCGCGACACCGCGTCCGGCAGGCGCCGGAGCGCCGCGACGATGACGGCCTCCAGCTCACAGCGACGCGACGCCTCCACCAGCGAGGCCTGCGTGCCCAGCGCCGCCAGGGCTGCCTCGCGAATCGAGCGCGCGTCCGACGACAGGCCCTGACACAGCCGCTCCGTGGCGGCCACCTGGGGGATGAGCCCCAGCACGCGGAAGGCGCTGCGTCGCAGCTTCGCGTCGTCCAGCAGCGCCACCACCACGGGCAGGGGCGGAGGGCGACGCAGGAGCGCCAGGCCCTCCAGCGAGGACAGGCGCAGCAGCGGCTCCGCGTCACCGAGCAGCCGCGACAACGCGCGCGCCGCGTGCTCCCCGCCCACGCGCCCCAGCGCTTCCGACACCGCCACGCGCACGTTCAGGTCCGGGTCCTCCAGGGCCTGGACGAGCGGCAGCTCCGCGGCGCCGAGCCCCAGTTGCCCGAGGATGTCCGCGGCGAACTTGCGCTGGTCCGGGTCCACGTGGCCCAAGAGCTTCACCAGCGGCGCGAGCGCGGCCGGGCCCAGGCCGGAGAGGGCCTCCGCCGCGGCGTTGCGCGCGCCCGTCTCCCCGCGCTCGCCCAGCACG
Source organism: Myxococcus sp. XM-1-1-1 (assembly GCF_020037095.1). Taxonomy (NCBI): domain Bacteria; kingdom Pseudomonadati; phylum Myxococcota; class Myxococcia; order Myxococcales; family Myxococcaceae; genus Myxococcus; species Myxococcus sp. XM-1-1-1. The sequence continues at coordinate 934,596 of NZ_JAIQDH010000001.1, read as the reverse complement.
GCGACGAGCCGGGAGGCCACCTGCTCGGGGGGCGTCAGCCGCTGCAGGCCCGTCGCCGCCGCGTGCCGCACGCGCCAGCTCTCGTCGTGCAGGCCGGTGACGAGCACGTCGAGGATGCCCTCTGCTCGCGGGTCCAGCTCCTGGAGCGCGCGGTAGCGCTCCTCCTCCGCGGGGAAGACGGGCAGGTGGCTCATTCGAAGACCCGGTCGGAGCCTTCCTGCGCGTAGAACCAGAGGGCGTAGATGCCCAGGCACGTGCCCAGCGGGAAGTTCGCCAGGTTCAGGATTCCCAGCACCAGCGCCAGCACCCGCGACCACGCGCGCCGCTTCAACAAGCCGATGCCCGTGAAGAGCCCCGGCAGGCAGTACACCAGGACACAGACGCTCACGCCGCCGCCGAACCACCAGAAGTCGGCGCGGTCCTTGGCCGAAGCGGTGTCGCTGATGATGCCCAGCCCCATGACCGTGAAGAAGAGCATCGCGCCGACGCCCACCAGCACCGTCAAGCCGTTCACCACCAGGAAGCTGATGCCGAGGATGCGGCGGTGGTTGTCCAGGTCACTGCGAGGCATGGCCCTTCCCTTCACGTGTCATCGCGCCGGACGAACCGCCTCGCGCTCCAGCTCCGCGCGCAACAGCGCCTTCAAGTCCAGCAACAGTCGCAACCGGTCCGGTGGACCGCACACTCCCACGACGAAGGGCGAGCGCCCCGCCACCCTCAACGCGGGCGCGGGCTTGATATCACCCCGACGCGCGCGCAGCACCTCCGCCACGCGCTCCACCTTCACCGCCACCCGCCGCGCGCCCAGCCTGCAGACCAAGAGGCGCGCCTTGCGCGACTCCACCGAGGGCTGCCCCTGCAATCTCTTGCGCAGGTCCACCACCGGCAGGATGACGCCGCGCAGGTGCAGCACGCCTTCGACGAACGACGGCGCGTGGGGGATGGGTGTCACGCGCTGGAGCGGGAGCACCTCCTCCACGCGCTGGATGTCGAGCGCGTATTCGTCCTCGCCGACGAAGAAGGCGCACAGCTGCACTGGCGAGTCCGGGTGTCCCGCGGGCGCCTCGGGCACACCGGAAGGATGATGCGCCAGCAGGTTGACGGAGTCCTTCATGACGCCAGCGCCTGTTCGGGGTCCAGGAGGATGAACAGCGAGGGTCCGCGTCGGCCGATGGCCACCACGCAGTCACGGTCCCCGATTCGGAGGCTCGGCGGTGGCGGCTCCAACATGGAGGGCTTGAGCTTCACCACGCCGCTGACGCTGTCCACCCACACACCCGCGGGCCCCGTCTGCGTGCGCAGCACGAGGATGCGTGCGTCTCGCGGCGGCACGGGCGCGTCGGGGCCGGCGACCAGCGGCGCGCGTTCCGCGAGGCCCAGGCGCACCTTGATGTCGTACGCGGGCAGCAGCTCGCCGCGCAGGTTCAGCACGCCCAGCAGCTGGGGCTCGGCCCTGGGAATCTCCGTCAGCGGCGGCACCTTGGCGATCTCGCGCACCGCGCGGATGGGCACCGCGTAGCACTCTCCCTCCAGGCGGAAGGCGAGGTACTCCTCGGGGACCTCCTCGGGCGTGACGGAGGCCACGCCGTCGCTGCCGGCGGCGAAGTCCTGCAGCCCGCTGACGTCCTCGTCCGGACGGAAGAAGAAGTCGTCGAGCAGTTCGGCGAACCGGGACACGGCTCGCGAGGATAGCAGCCGGCCGCGCCGGACGTCAGGCCCGCCTTCGCTCCAGGGCCAGCCCGTCTTCCAGCAGCGCGCCGACATCCAGCACCAGCACGGGAGTCCGGTTTCCCAGGTCCGTGGCGCCGGAGATGCCCCGGACCGACTGCAGCCGGCCGCCCAGGGGCTTGGTGACGATGTCCTGCTGCCCGTGCAGCTCGTCCACGGCGATGCCCAGCCGCTCCTGGGCAAGCCCCACCACCACCACGAAGTAGCGGCTCACCGGCCGCTCGGGCAGACCGAACAGGCGCGACAGGCGCACGAAGGGGAGCGTCTGTCCGCGCAGGTCCAGCACCTCGCGCCGCTCCACGGTGCGAATCTCGCGGGGCTGCACGGAGAGGATTTCGAGCACGCTGTTGAGGGGAACCGCGTACGTGCGCGCGCTCACGCCCACGACCAGCGCGCGGATGATGGCCAGCGTGACGGGCAGCGTCAGGTGGAAGGCGGTGCCCTTCCCGCGCTCGCTCCACACGTCGATGATGCCGGAGAGGTTGCCCAGGTTGTTCTTCACCACGTCCAGGCCCACGCCTCGGCCGGACAGCTCGGACACGCTGCGCGCGGTGGAGAAGCCCGGCAGGAAGATGAGGTTGAGCAGCTCGCGGCGGCCCATCTCCTCGGCCTGCGCGAAGGTGATGAGGCCCCGCGACAGCGCCACCTCGCGCACGCGCAGCTCGTCGATGCCCGCGCCGTCGTCGCTCACCTCGATGACGACGTGGTTGCCCTTCTGCACGGCGCGCAGCGCCACCACCGCGCGGCGGGACTTGCCCGCGGCCAGTCGCGCGTCCGGTGACTCGACGCCGTGGTCGATGGCGTTGCGGATGAGGTGCATGAGCGGGTCGCTCAGCTCCTCGACGATGAGCTTGTCGAGCTCCACCTCGCCGCCGCCGATGACGAAGTCGATCTCCTTGCCCGCCTCGCGGGTGATGCGACGCACCAGCCGGGCCAGCTTGTCGAACACCTGGCCCACGGGGACCATGCGTGCCTCGAGCAGGCCCTCCTGGAGGGCCTCCAGCTTGCGCTCCAGGCCCCGCGTCTCGCGCGCCAGCTCCTGACCGAACAGCTTCGACAGGGGCACCACGCCGTCCTGCCGCGCGGACTCGGCGAGCCGCTGGAGGTTCGCCTTGATGAGCAGCAGCTCGCCCACCATGTTGATGAGGCCATCCAGCTTGCCGATGTCGACGCGCACCGTCTGCGTCAACGAGCGCAGCGACGGCTCCGGCGTGGTGGAGGCCACGGTCGTCGGAGGTGCAGAGGTCGGGGCTTCGGCGGAGGTCGATACCGCGCGCACGGGAGCGCGGCCTCCGGGGCCCTGGAGGTACGTCACGAGCGACGGCCCGGTGGTGGCCGCGACGCCCTGCAGCAACGTCACGCCACCCAGCCCCACACTTGCAGGACCCGAGGTTGGATTCACGCCCCCCTTCCCCATCGGGGGCGAGCCCGCGTTCTCACGCCCGCCGTCACCCCGCGCCGCCCCAGGCCCTTGCTCCGTGAGCGGCAGCGACGGCTGTCGCCCTTCCGCCGTCCCCTTCGCGCCGCGCTTCTTCCCACCGCGCTTCGTCGCGGGCGGCGCCACCCCGGCCCCCTCGGGACGCGTGCCCGGCGGCTCCACGACGATGGCGGGCGGCTCGACCACCCGGGCCAGCACCTCCGCCGAGTGGGCCGTCGCGGGCACCCCCACGGGCCGCACGTTGAGGGGCGCCAGCTCCGCGGGCGTCCCACTCAATCCAGACTCCAGCTCCGTCACCGACACGTGCGTGCCGAAGATGAGGTCGAACGCGATGCCATGCGCCCCACCCGGCCGCGCGGACGGCAGCGTGCTGATGACCTCGCCCAGCGGCTTGAGCCGCGTGTTCAGGTCCGCCAGCCCCTTGTCGAAGTCCGACAGGTCGAACGCCGCGCGCACGCGCCACAGCGCCACGCCCCGCCGCACGTTCTCCCGGAGCCGATGCTCCTCGTACTCCGTGAAGACCGAGCGCACCTGCGCTTCCAGCTCCAGCCGCTCCAGCGGGTCCTCGTCCCGAGCGACGGGCACCTCGCCCAGGCGGATCAACCGCTCCGCCATGCCCTCCACGCGCCGGCTCAGCGCGTCCGTCTCCGAACCCCGCGCCGTCTCCGCCAAAAGCGACTGGAACGCATCCAGCGCTTCAATCAGCGTGTCGAGCACCGCGTCGTCCAACAGCAGCCTGCCCAGCCGCAGCCGGTCGAGCAGGTCCTCCGTCCCGTGCGCCAGCCGGGAGATGCGCTCCTGCCCGAACAGCCCCGCCAGGCCCTTGAGCGAGTGCGCCGCGCGGAAGATGCCGTTGACCCGCTCCGGGTCCGCCTCCTGGCCGCGCCGCTCGTCCAGCACCAGCAGGTCCTTGCCGAGCGCCTCGAGAATCTCGGTCGCCTCGGCCACGAACTCGGCCAGGGCCTTGCTCGGGGGACTCACGGCAGCTTCAGGTACCGGCGCAAGAGCCCCTCGAGGCTGCCGGGCTGGAACGGCTTGACCAGGTACTCCGCCGCCCCCAACGCCATGCCCCGCTCGCGGTCCTGCTCCCGCCCCTCCGTAGTGATGATGAAGAGCGGCACGTCGCGGTAGTTGGGGTTCTTCTTGACGAAGTTGATGAGCTCCAGCCCGTTGATGTCGGGCATGTTGATGTCGGTGATGATGAGGTCGAAGCGGTGACGCGGCAGCAGCTTCAGCGCCTCGAAGCCGCTGGAGGTGACGACGGCCTCGATGCCCTCCACCGCCTCCACCGTCGACGCGATGTATTCGCGCGACGCCTTGGAGTCCTCGACAATCAACACCTTGACACGCATGCGTGCACGCCCCGGACGGTCCCCCGATGCTAACAGAAGGCCTGCCCGGTCGCCGAGCTTCAGCCCTTCCTGCCTGGTAGGAGTCGGACGAGCGCCTTGTCCGTCAGGAGGGCCACCCGTCCGCCCTTGAACGCCGGCAAGAAGCCCTTCTGGAAGGCCTCTGCCCGCGCCGCGTCATCCAACGAACCGCCGCCGGGGATTTCCAGCGCCACCGACGCCACCTTGGCCCGGCTGAGCACCTTGCCCGCCTCGGCCAGCGCCTCGTGGAGCCTTTCGGCGTCCAGCGCCTTCCGGGCCCCCAGGCCCACGACGAAGATGCGCGGCACCTCCAGCTTCCCGTCCGCGGGCAACAGGAGCCAGTCGTCTTTCACGCCGGAGAAGAAGCCACCCTTGAGCACCCGCGACAACGCACCGCACAGGCGCCAGTCCACGTAGCCCGCGGTGGCCGGCAACGGGCGATCATCCTCGGCCACGAACAGGCACAGGGCGTCCACGCCGGTCAGCGAGTCCAGCCCCTCCATCCCGATGTCGTGCGTCGTCGTCTGGCTCACCGCGGTTGCTCCTCGGCTCGGGACTTCAGTCCTTCTTGAGCGCCACCGCCACCCGGTCCAACAGGCCGTTGACGAACGCGCTGGACTCCTCCGTCCCGAAGTTCTTCCCCAGCTCCACCGCCTCGTTGATGGTGACCTTGCGGGGGATGTCCGGACGGTACTTCAGCTCGAAGATGCCCACGCGCAGCACGTTGCGGTCGATGCGGGACATGCGGTCCAACCGCCAGTTGTGGCTGTGCGACTCGATGAGCCGGTCGATCTCCGCGCGGTGGCCCTGCACGCCGTCCACCAGCTCGCGGGCGAACTTCACCGCGTCCGGATCGCGCTTCTGCTCCTCGGCCTCGGCGGAGGCCGTCCACGCCGACTCCAGCGCCTCGTACACCGACGTCCCCGGCGCCATCTCCAGCTGGTAGAGCGCCTGCAACGCCCGCTCACGTCCCGTTCTGCGCGCGCCCATGGACTACCCCTTCCTCGCGTCGAGCGCGGGGATGCGCGCGTACAGGTTCACCATCTCGATGCAGGCCAGCGTGGCCTCGGCGCCCTTGTTGCCCGCCTTCACGCCCGCCCGGTCGATGGCCTGCTCCACCGTGTCGGTGGTGAGCACGCCGAACGTCACGGACGTCGCGGGGTTGGCCGCCGCCGCGTTGAAGGCCACCGCGCCGATGCCCTTGGCGCACTCGCCGGCCACGTAGTCGAAGTGGGGCGTGCCGCCGCGGATGACGGCGCCCAGGGCGATGACGCCCACGTACTGACGCGACTCCGTCACGCGGCGCACCAGCCCGGGCAGCTCGTACGTGCCGGGGCAGCGGTACACGTCCACGTCCGCGTCGGCCACGCCGTGGCGCACCAGCGTGTCCACGGCGCCCTTGGCCAGCTCCTCGGTGATGAAGCCATTGAAGCGGGCAACGCAGATGGCGAAGCGGCCCTTGGGGGGGAGGAAGTCACCTTCGATGTAGCGAGGCATGCGGGGCTTCCTACACCACCCGCGCCCCCGCCGTCGCCTGCTACGGCGTGCCGAAGCCCGCCGCCCGGACGGCCGCCTCCGTCACCCCACCCGGGGAAGCGCCCACCTGCCCGCGCTGGAGCGAGAACAGCCGGGCCACGTACTTCCCAATCGGGTCCGCCTCCAGGTTGACCCGGGCCCCCACCGCCTTGGCCCGCAGGGTGGTGCGCTCCTGCGTCTCCGGAATCAGCTGCACCCCGAAGCGGTCCGCGCCCACGCTGTTGACCGTCAGACTGATGCCGTCGATGGCCACCGAGCCCTTCTCGATGAAGTACGGCGCCAGGGACTCGGGCAGGCCGAACACCATCACCCACGAGCCGCCTTCCGGGTAGGTCTCCAGCACCGAGCTGACCTGGTCCACGTGCCCGGAGACCAGGTGCCCGCCCAGCCGGTCCCCCAGCGCCAGCGCCCGCTCCAGGTTGACCCGGTCCCCGGGCCGCACCCCGTCGAGCGTGGTGCGCCTGAGCGACTCCGGCGCCACCTGCACCCGGAAGGTGTCCCCGGACCGCTCCACCACCGTGAGGCACGCGCCATCCACGGCGATCGACTCGCCCAGCGCGAAGCCCGAGGCCCCCAGCGCCGTGCGAATCCACAAGTCCGTCATCCCACCCGGGATGACGCGCTCCACCCTGCCGATGTCCTGAATGAGCCCGGTGAACATGATGCCCAGGCTTATAACGAACGGCCCCGCGGGTCGCCCTCGTCCACCGCGGCAATGTGTCCGTCATTCACCGACACCATGCGCCCCGCTCATGGGCGCCGAAAGTGCCTAGAGCAGCGCCTGGAGCAGGATGTCCGGGCCGTGCTGCTCGAAGGTGAGGTCCTTCACCGCGAGCGCCTGGGCCATCTCCTTCACGCCCAGGTCCCCGGCCCACGACATGCCCTCGCGACCGAGCAGCTTGGGCGCCAGGAACAGCGCGAGCTCGTCCGCCAGCTTCTCGCGCAGGAAGGAGCCGTACATCTCCGCGCCGCCCTCCACGAGCACGTGGTTGTGGCCGGAGCGGGCCAGCTTGCGCAGGAGCGCCTTCAGGTCCACCCGGTCCGCCTTGGGGCGCACCTGCCACACCTCCACGCCCTGGGCGAGGAAGCGCCGGGCCTTGCGGCCCTCGGGGTCCTCCAGCGTGGCGATGATGGTGCGCGCGGAGCTCTTCTGGTTGAAGACGGTGTAGCGCGGCGACAGGCGCAGCCGGCTGTCCACCACCACGCGCAGCGCGTCCTTGCCCCCGCCGCCGGGCAGCCGCGTGGTGAGCTTGGGGTCGTCGTGGCGCACGGTGTTGGCGCCCACCAGGATGACGTCCACGGAGTCGCGCAGCCGGTGGACCCACTCGCGCGCCTTCTCCCCCGTCACCCAGCGCGAGTCCCCCGTGGCCGTGGCCAGCTTGCCGTCCAGCGTGGCCGCGGCCTTGAGCGTCACCCAGGGCATGCCCGTGCGGATGAGCTTGAAGAAGGGCCGGTTGAGCTTGTCGGCCTCCGCCTGGAGCACGCCGGTGACGACCTTCACGCCCGCGCGGCGCATGCGCGCCACGCCCTTGCCGCTCACCTTGGGGTTGGGGTCCGCCGAGCCGCAGAAGACGCGGCGCACGCCCGCCTCGATGATGGCCAGGCTGCACGGCGGCGTGCGGCCGTAGTGGTCGCACGGCTCCAGCGTGGAGTAGAGGTCCGCGCCCCGCGCCTTGGCGCCCGCGGCCTCCAGCGCCACCACCTCCGCGTGCGCGGTGCCCGCCTTCTTGTGGTAGCCGCGGGCGATGATGCGGCCGCCCTTCACCAGCACCGCGCCCACGACGGGGTTGGGGCTGGTGCGGCCCAGGCCCTTGGCGGCCTCCTCCAGGGCGATGCGCATGAAGAACTCGGCCACCGCGCGGTCGAAGTCCGCCGCCCGCTTCGCCCGGGGCGCCCTCGTGGCTTCGAGCTTTGCCCGCGTGAGCAGCCTCATCCGTTCTCCTTCAACTGCCCCGGCCCGGGAGGAGCGGCGGCTTCGCCTTGCGCTCGCGCTCCTGGTCCTCGAGCAGGTCCTTCAGCTCGTGCATGAACTCGGAGATGTCGCGGAAGCTGCGGTACACGGAGGCGAAGCGCACATAGGCCACCTCGTCCATCTGCTGCAGCCGGCGCATGACCTCCTCGCCGATGACGGACGAGTTGATCTCCTTCTCGCCCATGCCCTGCAAGAGCCGCTCGATGGCCACCACCGTCTCCTCCAGCTTGTCGGCGGAGACGGGGCGCTTCTCGCAGGCCTTCTTCAGGCCGCTGACGATCTTCTCGCGGTCGAACGCCTCCCGCCGGCCGTCCTTCTTCACGATGAGCGGGTAGAGCTCCTCCACCCGCTCGTACGTCGTGAAGCGGCGCTTGCAGGCCAGACACTCGCGGCGCCGCCGGATGACGGAGCCCTCGTGTGACTCTCTCGAGTCGATGACCTTGTTTTCGGCATCCTGGCAGAACGGGCAACGCATGGAGGCGGGAGAGAATCTCCTGTCGGCGAACGAGCGGCGGCTACTTCAGACGCGAGGCGTACAGCGGGAAGCTCTGGGCCAGCTCCTTCACCTGTCCGCGGATGCGCGCGAGCGCGGCGTCGTCCTGGGCCGCGTCCAGCGCGGCGCCGATGAGCTTGCCCACCGTGGCCATCTGGGCCTCGCGCATGCCGCGCGTGGTGATGGCGGGGGTGCCCACCCGGACGCCGGAGGTCACCATCGGCTTCTCCGGGTCGAACGGAATCATGTTCTTGTTCACGGTGATGCCCGCCTTGTCGAGCACCGCCTCGGCCACCTTGCCCGTCAGCTTCTTGGGCCGCAGGTCCACCAGCATCAGGTGGTTGTCGGTGCCGCCGGACGTCAGCCGCAGGCCCGCGGACAGCAGCGCCTCCGCGAGCGCCCGGGCGTTGGCGACGATCTGCTGCTGGTACGCCTTGTACTCCGGCGTCAGCGCCTCGCGCAGCGCCACGGCCTTGCCGGCGATGACGTGCATCAGCGGGCCGCCCTGGATGCCGGGGAAGATCTGGCTGTTGATGGACTTCGCGTACGGCTCCTTGCCCATCACCAGGCCACCGCGCGGGCCGCGCAGCGTCTTGTGCGTGGTGGTGGTGACGATGTCCGCGAAGGGCACGGGCGAGGGGTGCATGCCCGCGGCGACCAGGCCCGCGATGTGCGCCATGTCCACCATCATGGAGGCGCCCGCCTCGTCGGCGATCTCCCGGAACTTCGCGAAGTCGAGCGTGCGCGGGTAGGCGCTGGCGCCCACGACGATGACCTTGGGCTTGTGCTCCAGGGCCAGCTGCCGCACCTGGGCGAAGTCGATGGTCTCCGTGTCGCGCGTCAGGCCGTAGTGGACGACCTTGTAGAGCTTGCCGGAGAAGTTGAACGCAGCGCCGTGGGTGAGGTGGCCGCCGGAGTTCAGGTCCAGGGACAGCATGGTGTCCCCGGGCTTCATGAGCGCCATGTACGCGCCCATGTTCGCCTGGCTGCCCGAGTGCGCCTGCACGTTGACGAAGTCCGCGCCGAACAGCTGCTTCGCGCGGTCGATGGCGAGGTTCTCCACCACGTCCACCACCTCGCAGCCGCCGTAGTAGCGCTTGCCGGGGTAGCCCTCCGCGTACTTGTTGGTGAGCACCGAGCCCACCGCCTCCATCACCGCGGGGCTGACGAAGTTCTCCGAGGCGATCAGCTCCAGGCCTTGCTCCTGGCGCTCGGTCTCATGACGCACGGCCTGGGCAATCTCGGGGTCCACCTCGGCCAGAGTGCGGGTGTTCTCCATGGCTGATCTCCTCACGACGACGGGTACTGCGAAGGCCGCTAGCCCTGGGACTCGGCCTCGCGAATCTTCTGCACGCGGCGCTCGTGGCGACCGCCCTCGAACGCCGTGCCGAGGAACGCCTCCAGGATGGCCCGGCCCACGCCGGCACCCACCACGCGCTGGCCCAGGCACAGCACGTTGGCGTCATTGTGGGCCCGCGCCATCCGGGCCTCGAACTCCGTGGTGCACAGGGCCGCTCGCACGCCCTTGTGCTTGTTGGCGACGATGCTCATGCCGATGCCGGTGCCACACACCAGCACGCCCAGCGTGGCCTCGCCGGACGTCACCGCCTTCGCCACGCGCGCGGCGAAGTCCGGGTAGTCCACCGAGTCCCGGGCGAAGGGCCCCACGTCCTCGTGGGCCACCTTCCGCTCCTGGAGCGCCGCCACCAACTCCTGGCGGAGCTCCAGGCCCGCGTGGTCCGAAGCGAGAATGACTTTCACGCGGGGTCTCCTCGCTTCCCGTTACTGGAAGCGCTTGAACAGCAGCACCGCGTTGGTGCCGCCGAAGCCGAACGAGTTGCTCATCACCGCGTCCACCCGGAGCTCGCGCGCCTGGTTGGGCACGTAGTCCAGGTCGCACTCGGGGTCGGGCGTCGTCTGGTTGATGGTGGGGGGCAGGATGTTGCGCGACAAGGCCAGCGCGCTCACCACGCCCTCGTAGCCGCCCGCCGCACCGAGCATGTGGCCCGTCATGGACTTGGTCGACGACACCGCCACCTTGCGGGCGTGGTCGCCGAACACCGCCTTGATGGCCTTGGTCTCGTTCGCGTCGTTGAAGGGCGTGGAGGTGCCGTGCGCGTTGATGTAGCCCACGTCCTCCGGGTTCATCCCCGCCGACTGGAGCGCCAGCCGCATGCAGCGCGCCGCGCCCTCGCCTTCCGGCGCCGGCTGCGTCACGTGGTACGCGTCCGAGTTGGCGCCGTAGCCCACCAGCTCCGCGAGGATCTTCGCGCCGCGCTTCTTCGCGGCCTCCATCTCCTCGAGCACCAGCATGCCCGCGCCCTCGCCCATGACGAACCCGTCCCGGTCCTTGTCGAACGGACGGCTGGCCGCCGCCGGGTCGTCATTGCGCGTGGACAGCGCCTTCATCACCGAGAAGCCACCCAGCCCCAGCGGGGTGATGGCCGCCTCGGCGCCGCCGGCGATGGCCGCGTCCGTCTCGCCCAGCTTGATGGACTTCCAGGCCTCGCCGATGGCGTGGGCGCTGGTGGCGCAGGCGGACACCGGAGCCCAGTTGGGCCCCTTGCAGTTGTAGCGCATGGAGATGAGCCCAGGCGCCATGTTGACGATCATCTGGATGATGAAGAAGGGCGACAGCCGGTCGAACCCCTTCTCCAGGCCCTTGCGGTGCTGCTCCTCCAAGGAGGAGATGCCTCCGATGCCCGAGCCCACGATGACGCCCACGCGCTCCGGCACATAGCCGTGCGGCGCGTCCGGGCCCACCGGCAGCCCAGACTCCTCCACCGCCATCGCCGCGGCGGCCATGGCGTACTGCGCGTAGAGGTCCATGCGGCGCACTTCGCGCTTGTCGATGAACTTCTCCGGCTCGAAGTCCCGAACCTCGCCGGCGATTCGCGTGTCGATCTTCTTGGGGTCGAAGCGGGTGACGAGGGAAATGCCTGAAGTGCCAGCAAGCAGCGCCTGCCAGTTCTTCTCGGTTCCTGTGCCCAGTGCCGAGATGAGCCCGGTACCGGTGATGACGACTCGACGGTGTGACACGGTCCTCTCCGGTGGCGCCTGAGACGCCGGGGACGCCGCGCTTCAACGCGGCGTCACCCCGCCCCCCGGCACGCTGTGTGCTGTCTACTTCTTGTGGTCGGTGACGTACTTGATGGCGTCGCCAACGGTCTTGATGTTCTCGGCCTCCTCGTCGGGAATCTCGACCTCGAACTCCTCTTCCATCGCCATCACGAGCTCGACGATGTCGAGGCTGTCGGCGCCAAGGTCTTCGATGAAGGACGACTCGGGCTTGATCTCGTCCTCTCCCACGCCGAGCTGGTCGGCGATGATGTTCTTGACCTTGGCCTCAATAGCGGACGTCGACATAATGCTGAACCCTCCAGGAACCAGATGTAGGCCCGGAAGGCTTCCCGAGCCCTGTCGAAAGCCGGCGCGGTATATCCCACGCCCGCTGGCAATCCAACCTTGGGTTACATGTACATGCCGCCGTTGACCTTGAGGACCTCGCCGGTGATGTAGGAGGAAGCGTCACCTGAGAGGAAGAGGACGGCCTGGGCCACCTCCTCCGGGTTGCCCAGCCGCCCCAGCGGGATGCCCTCCACCATCTTCTGGCGCAGCTCGTCGTTCAGGTGGGCCGTCATGTCCGTGCTGATGAACCCGGGCGAAACGGCGTTGACCCGGATGCCCCGGCTGGAAAGCTCCTTGGCCACCGTCTTCGTCAGGCCCACGAGGCCCGCCTTGGCCGCCGAATAGGCCGACTGGCCGGGGTTGCCCATGTCGCCCACGACGGAGGTGACGTTGACGATGGCGCCCGAGCGCTGCTTCATCATGGGCCGGCTGGCGGCCCGGATGAGGGCGAAGGGGCCGCGCAGGTTGGCGTCGAGCTGCTTGTCCCAGTCGTCGTCCTTCACCCGCATGACCAGGCCGTCCACGGCCATGCCCGCGTTGTTGACGAGCACGTCCAGCCGGCCGTGGTTCTTGACGATGCCCTCGATGGCGGCGGCGCACGCGGCGGTGTCCGACACATCGAAGCGCACCGACTCCGCCTTGGCACCGGCGGCGGTGAGCAGCCCCACCGTCTCCTGGGCCGCGGCCTCGTTGCCCGCGTAGCTGATGATGACCGTGGAGGCGCCCGCCTTGGCGAACGCCACCGCGCACGCCCGGCCGATGCCGCGCGAGCCACCCGTCACCAGCACCACCTTGTCCTTGAAGCTCATGCGCTCACCCCAGCGCCGCGAGCACCTTCTCCAGGCTCGCGGCGTCCTCGACGTTGAAGGTTTCGATGTCCTTGGTGATGCGCTTGACCAGCCCGCACAGCACCTTGCCCGGCCCCAGCTCCACCACGCGCGTGACGCCCTCGGCCTTGAGCGCCTCCACGCATTCAATCCACCGCACCGGCGCGCTCACCTGCTCGAGCAGGAGCGGCACCACGCGGGACACGTCCTGGTTGGGCCGCGCCTCCACGTTCGTCACCACCGGCACCGCCGGCGCCGACAGCTTCACGCCGCCCAGCACCGCCGCCAGCCGGGGCTTCACCGGCTCCATCAGCGCGCAGTGGAAGGGCGCGGAGACGGGCAGCGGCATCACCCGCTTGGCGCCGGCCTCCTTGCACTTGACGCCCGCGCGCTCCACCGCCGCCGCGTCGCCGGCAATCACCGTCTGCTCGGGCGAGTTGTAGTTGGCCGGCGACACCACCTGCCCTTCCGCCGCCGCGTCACAGGCCGCCTTCACCTTGGCGGGCTCCAGCCCCAGCACCGCCGCCATGGCGCCCACGCCCGCGGGCACCGCCTCCTGCATGAAGCTGCCGCGCGCGCGCACGGCCCGGGCCGCGTCGCCCAGCGACATGGCGCCCGCGGCCACCAGCGCGGAGTACTCGCCCAGCGAGTGGCCGGCCACGAAGGCCGCCTGGGGCCCGCGCTTCGCGAACACCGCGTGCGCCGCCACCGACACCGTCAGGATGGCCGGCTGGGTGTTGGCCGTGAGCTTCAGCGCGTCTTCTGGTCCCTCGAAGCAGAGCTTGGAGAGCGACTCTCCGAGCGCGTCGTCCGCGGCCTCGAAGACGGCGCGGGCCTCGGGGAACTTCTCGAAGAGGTCCTTGCCCATCCCGACGGCCTGGCTGCCCTGCCCGGGAAACACGAATGCGACCTTCGCCATGTGCGGTCTCTGCCTCCTGATACGTCCAAATCCGTCCTGTGACATCGGGCGCCTTCGCGCCGACATCCCCCGGGCCACGGTCTTCCGCCGGGAAGCACTCACCCGACGTCGTGGGTCGCGGGGCGCGTCCTGTCTCCAGCCGGTCCTGACGTCACCTCGAGGAGACCCGTCGCAGCCCAATGCCCAGGCGTCCGCTCTCTAATCGGAAACCGATTGCTCTGTCCCCTTTTTTCCCCTCGGGTGGGCAGGCAGCCAGGACGCGGCGCGGGCGATGCATCGCGTCAACTCCTCCTGCAGTCCGGCCTGGGCGGTGGCCAGCGCGGCACCCAGCGCGTTGTGGATGGCGCGTGGGGACGAGCGGCCATGGGCCACGATGCCCACCCCGTTCAGGCCCAGCAGTGGAGCCCCGCCCACCTCGGCGTAGTCCACCATCTTGCGCAGGCCCGCCAGGGCGGGCTGGAGCAGCATCGCGCCCAGCTTCTCCGACAGGCCGCCCCGCTTCTCGATGGCCTGCCGCAACAGCCCGATGACGCCCATGCCCACGCCCTCGGATGTCTTGAGGACGACATTCCCGGTGAAGCCGTCCGTCACCACCACCTGCACGTCGCCGGAGAACAGGTCCTTGCCCTCGACGTAGCCGGCGAAGTCCAGGTCCGACTGGCGCAAGAGGTCGCTCGCCTCGCGCGTCAGGGGGGTCCCCTTGGAGGCCTCTTCTCCATTCGAGAGCACCGCCACCCGGGGACGCGCGACGCCCATGCGCAGGCGCACGTAGGCCTCGCCCAGCACGGCGAACTGGGCCAGGTGGGAGGGCTTGCAGTCCACGTTGGCGCCGGCGTCCAGCAGCAGGCAGCGCCCGCCGCCCTTGAGCGCGGGGAAGAGCGCGGCCAGGGCCGGACGCTCCACGCCCTGCAGCCGCCCCAGCGTCATCAGGCCCCCCGCCATCACCGCGCCGGAGTTGCCTGCGGATACGAGCGCGTCCGCGTGGCCGTCACGCACCAGCTCGAAGCCCACGCGCAGCGACGAGTCGCGCTTGCGGCGGAAGGCCGTGGAGGCGTGGTCGTCCATCTCCACCACCTCCGAGGCGTGATGCACCCGCAGGTTCGGCGGCGGCAGCCCTCGGCCCAGGTGGGGCGTCACCCGCGCGGTGTCCCCCACCAGGACGACCTGATGCTCGGGGTGGGCGCGGGCGAAGAGCACGCCACCCTCCACCGGAGCGGCCGGGGCATGGTCTCCCCCCATCGCGTCCAGGACCAGCCTCATCCCTGCCGTCCCCTCGTCTGTGCGCGTGTCATGTCCCACCCGGCCCGCGCCTTCCGGGCGCGAGGCGGCGCGCAGGAGACCAGGAACCTCCCAGGGGGGCAACGAATCGCTGGCCCCGCCACGTGGGGTGGGAGCAGGTGGGCGACGGCCCGGGAGACGCTCCGCATCGGTGTCCCGTACCTGGGGTGGAGGTCAGCCGGGCGGGCGGCGTGGATCCGCGGCTCCAGGGCTCCGGGGATGATCCACGCGGTGGCGCAGAATGGGCTGGGCGTCACGAGCGTTGTCCCGACGCGCCCCATGGGATATCTGGCCCCGGGGTGGCCTTCGAGCGCCGAGGTCTGGATGATGGATCCAAGCCATACACGCTCATTGACTCGGACCTTGTGAGCCGCTAGGGTCCGCCGCCTTTCATGCCGGACGGGGAGTACGCGAGTTGATCTCGACCGCTTCCAGCCCGGCGTTGGACCGACATGTTGCGCAGGGAGCCGGGGACCCCGGCACAGCGCGTGAGACAGAGGTGAGCCGTGGGCGTCCCCAAGAAGCGTACTTCCAAGATGCGTCGTGACCGCCGTCGTGCGGCGAACAACAACCTGCGCACCGCGGTGCAGGTGACCAAGTGCCCGAACTGCAAGGAGCCGGTGATGCCTCACCGCGCCTGCACGTCCTGTGGCCAGTACAAGGGCCGCGAGCTGCTGCCCCAGGCCGAGGCCTGAGTCTGCCTCACTGACGCTCCCTTTCCCGGGAGCGTCGCTTCAGTGCGAAGGGCCGCGCCTCCTGCTTCCGGAGGTCGCGGCCCTTGCTCTTTTCACGACCCCGCCAACCGCGCGGGGCCGTGAGCAATCATCCAAACTTCAGTTGTTGAGCTTGATGTCCTTGAGCTTCGCCAGCCGCGGGTCCACCGGCCGGGTGTCGCACTGGCACGTCGCCTCGTTGAGGTTGGTGCCGCACTGCGAGCACAGGCCCTTGCAGTCCTCCTTGCAGACGAGGTTCATCGGCAGCGCCAGCAGCAGCTGCTCGCGGAGGATGGGGTCCAGGTGGATGGTCTTCCCATCGAAGAGCTCCTGGTCGGCGTCGTCCAGCTCGAACGAGCCGCCCGTCTCGCCCTGCTGCCGCTCCTTCTTCTCCATGGACTTCTCGTCGTCGTCCTTGAAGTCGTCGCCGCGGGCCAGCGACTCGGGCACCAGGTTCAGGGTGAAGGACACGGGCAGGGCCAGCTCCACGTCCTTCAGGCAGCGCTTGCAGGGGGCCGTCAGCTGGGCGGTGAACTTCCCCTCCAGCAGCACGCCGCCGCTCACCTTGCGCAGCGACGCCTTGAGCTGGGAGGCCCGCGTCGCTCGGAAGCCGGTCTCCTGGCCAGACGACTCGCCGTCCAGCGCGGCGCTCAGCAGCTCCTGCGCGATGGGCTCGTCCAGCTTCAGCCCGGACTCATGAATTTGTTCAACCTTTACGAGCATTTACGCGACTTCCCGGTCAAAATGGGGCGGGCAACATAGAAGGCGGACCCTCCAGCGTCAACACGCCCGGGTTCCACAGCACCGCGAAGATGTCACGCCGCCGTCACCACCGGTGGAGTGGCCTTCGTGGATCCTCCAGACAACGCTTTGCTAGGGTCGGTTTGATGCACAGGCATGATTCGCCGTCGCGGGTGGGGGCGCTCTTTCTCGTCGTGGGCCTCCTGGCGCCCCCCGGGTTGGCCCGTCCGCTCTTCCCCGCGCCCGTCCTCTCACAGCTCGGCCCCACCAGCCCTCAAATCGACCGCGCGCGCGAGCAGATCGACGACGGTGAGTTCGAGGAGGCCCGACGCACGCTCCAGGAAGGGCTGGACGCGCCGGATGTGACGGACGACCAGCTGGTGGAGCTCTACCGCCTGCTCGGCCTCACGGCGCTCTACCTGGGCGACGAGCACCAGGCGCGCGAGGCCTACGAGAAGCTGCTCCAGGCCCGTCCCGACTACGAGCTGCCTCGCACGGCGCCGCCCAAGCTGCGCTCGCTCTACGCGCGCATCAAGGAGGACATCCGCAGCCGGCGCGTGCGCCCCGTCACCCTGGACGTGGACCCGATTCCGGACCCGCGCGGCGGAGAGCCCATCGTCGTGGAGGCCACCATCCAGGAGCTGGCGCTCGGCGCCCGCGCGCGGCTGTTCTACCGACGCGCCGGAGGCCAGGCGTACAACTCCGTCGACTTCGTGAAGGACCGCGGCGAGAAGGAGCGCTTCCGCGCCGTCGTCCCCGCCTACGACGTGCCCGTGGAGCCCGAGCCCTACGAGGTCGAGTACTACTTCGAGGTGGTGGACGCGGCGCAGCGCCGGCTCGCCGGCCGCGGTGACTCGTTCCAGCCGCTGCTCTTCCAGGTCGCCCCCGAGAAGGCCACGGCCACGGCCGCCGAGGCCTCCGAGGGCCGCCCCTGGTACAAGAGCCCCTGGCTCTGGGTGGCCGTGGGCGCGGTGGCCATCGGCGGCACCGCGGGCGTCGTCGCCCTCACCTCGTCGGAAGATCGCGGCCGCGTCCCCATCACCATCCGCGTGGACCCCTCCCAGCCATGAGCCTGCGCCTCCTGAACGTCCTGCCGCTCGCCGCCCTGCTCTTCGCGTGCGGTGATGCCCCCTCCTCCCACGCCGGCCGCTTCCCGCTGGACGTGACGATGTCGCGCGCGGTGGCCAACGAGGTCCACGCGCTCCAGGTGAGCGTGCTCAAGAACGGCTCGGGCCGAAGCTGCACGGAGCTGCAGCGCACCTGCCTCAACACGCAGGTGAAGCGCGAGGACCTCGTGATGCTGGAGGACTCGCGCGGCAACGAGGGCCGCGCGCTGCGCTTCACCGTGGACATGGCCGCCCTGGAGAACGGCGGCAGCCAGGCGCTCGAGGTGGACGTGCCGGTGGGGCGCGACTACGCGCTCGTCATCGAGGCCATCGCCGTGGGCTCGCCCTCGCGCTTCCTGGGCAGCTCCTGCAACTACCTGCAGGTGGTCAACTCCGGGAACAACGCGCCGGTGCTCGCCGCGCCGCTGGTGCTGACCGAGCAGTCCTGCGACCCGAGCATCGCCCCCTGAGCAGCCGTGCGCCCACGCTCCGGGCACAGCGCCGCCCACCGCCTTAAGAGGACGCCATGACGCGAATCCTGATCATCGAGGACGAGCAGGACCTCGCCGGCCTCGTCGAATACAACCTGCGGGCCGCCGGCTTCGAGACCGAGTCCGCCAACACGGGCGCCGGGGGACTGGCCCGCGCGCGCGCCAACCCGCCGGACCTGCTGCTGCTGGACCTCATGCTGCCGGACATCGCGGGCGGCGAGGTGCTGCGGATGCTCAAGCAGGACCCGGAGCTGCGCAAGACGTCCGTCATCATCGTCAGCGCCAAGGGCCAGGAGTCCGACCGCGTGCAGGGCCTGGAGCTGGGCGCGGACGACTACGTGGTGAAGCCCTTCTCCGTGCGCGAGCTGCTCCTGCGCGTCAAGGCGGTGCTGCGCCGGGGCGACGCCGACGAGGGGCCCGCGCAGGTGCTCGCCGCGGGCGACATCCTCCTGGACACCTCCCGCCACCAGGTGCGCGTGAAGAACGAGGAGGTCATCCTCACCGCGCTGGAGTTCCGCCTGCTGCGCACGCTCTTGGAGCGAAGCGATCGCGTGCAGACGCGCGAGGTGCTCCTGTCCGACGTCTGGGGCATCCAGGCCGAGATCCACACCCGCACCGTGGACACGCACATCAAGCGGCTGCGCGAGAAGCTCGGCCCCGCCGGTGACATCATCGAGACGGTGCGCGGCGTGGGCTACAAGCTCAGCCCTCCGTAGCCGACGAGCCCCCACGCGCCATGCCCCTGCGCTACACGCTGCTCCCCCTGCTCCTGCCCGCCACGGTGGTGGGCCTGCTCGTGGCCTCGCTCGGGACGCCGAGCGGCGCGGTGCCGGTGGCGCTCATCACCCTGGCCGGCTCGCTCATGGCGCTGGGGCTCAGCCGAGGCGCGCTGCAGCGCCAGCTGGACCGGCTGGAGCGCAGCACGCGCGGCCGCGCCGAGGGCGGCAACGGGCCCACGCCGGACCCGGACCGGCTGGAGGAGGTGGCGAGCCTGGAGGGCGCCATCGACTCGCTGCACGCGCGCCTGTCCGCGCGCAACACCGAGCTGAGCCAGGAGACGCGCACGCTCACCGCCGTGCTGGACAGCATGGCCGAGGGCGTCTGGGTGACGGACGCCGAGGGCACGGTGGTGCGCCACAACGACGCCTTGCGCGGCATCCTCCAGCCCGGCGCCTCCCTCGTCGGCCAGCGCCCCCTGGCCATCCTGCGCGATGACCAGCTCCATGACGCCGTCATGCGCGCCTGCCGCGAGGGCGCCTCCCGGCACCTGGAGCTGTCGCTCGAGGGGCTGTTCCCCCGCACGCTGTCCATCCGGGTGACGCCGCTGGGCAAGGACCTGCCGGGCAGTGCCGCCGTCTTCCACGACGTCACCGAGCTGCGCCGGCTGGAGAAGGTGCGCAAGGACTTCGTCGCCAACGTGTCCCACGAGCTGCGCACGCCCATCACCGCCATCCGTGGCTACGCCGAGACGCTCCAGGGCGGCGCGCTCGGGGACGCGAAGATGGCCCCACGCATGGTGGAAATCATCCACCGTCAGTCCGAGCGCCTCTCCGAGCTGGTGGAGGACCTGCTGGAGCTGTCACGGCTGGAGTCGCGCGAGGTGAACCTGAAACTCGGGGAAGTCTCGCTCGCCGAGGCCGCCGCCCGGGCCGCCGACACGGTGCGCCTGAAGGCCGAGGGCAAGGGCCACGTGGTTTCACTCCACGTCCCGGCGGGCCTGCGGGCGGTGGGAGACCCGCGCGCGGTGGAGCAGGTGCTGCTCAACCTCCTCGACAACGCGGTGAAGTACACGCCGGCGGGCGGGCGGGTGGACGTGGACGGAGCGTGCGAGGACGGGCGGTGCGTGGTGCGGGTGCGGGACACGGGGGTGGGCATCGAGCCGCGCCACCTGTCGCGAATCTTCGAGCGCTTCTACCGGGTGGACAAGGGTCGCAGCCGGGACATGGGCGGCACGGGGCTGGGGCTCTCCATCGTGAAACACCTGCTCCAGGCCATGGACGGCGAGGTCAAGGTCGAGAGCCAACCGAACGAGGGCAGCACCTTCACCATTTTTCTGCCCCAGGCGGCCCCCGCGCGGTCTGCGACGGGATAGGATGGCACGACCATGCGGGTCGCCATCCTCGCGGACATTCACGGCAACCTCCCCGCCTGCGAGGCCGTGCTGGAGGACATCGAGCGCTCGGTGGCGCCCGACTTCATCGTCGCGGCCGGAGACCTGGCGCTGCGCGGCGCGCACCCTCGCGAGACGGTGGACCTCATCTTCGACCGCTGCGACTCCGTGCTGATGGGGAACACGGACTGCTACCTCGCCGGGAACTACCTGGGGGGTGCGTACCGGGAGCGGGACCACTGGAAGACGGAGCTGTTGCGCTGGACGCGGGAGCAGTTGGGCGAGGAGCACCTGCGCAAGCTGGGCGCCCTGCCCTTCTCCGTGCGCTACACGCCGCGCAAGGGGCAGGACCTCTTCGTGTGCCACGCCAACCCGCGCAACCTCGAGGAGTCGCTGGACCCCACGCTGGATGACGTGGCGGTGCGCCGCTACTTCGCCCACCTGGACGCGGCCGCGTGCGCCTTCGGCCACCTGCACTTCCCCTACCGCCGCCGCGTGGGCCGCATGCTCATCGCGGACGTGGCCAGCGCGGGCATCCCCCGTGACGGGGATTTGCGCCCCGCCTACGGCGTCTTCACGTACACGCCCAAGGGCTGGCGCGTGCAGATCCGCCGCGTGCGCTACCCGGTGCGCAAGGCCACCCAGGCGCTCACCGCGCGCCGCGTGCCGGGCGGGCCGCTGCTCATCCACAAGCTGGTGGAGGCACGCTACCGCCACCACCACGCGCTGATGGAGGCCGCGCGCCGTCACTCCGGCCTGCCGCCTCCGGGCCCCGTGCTGCGGCCCCCGCCGGGCGCGCCCATCCGCAACGCGGCGGTGCCGCTGGAGGGCCGGGCGCCCCCGGAGGTCGACCCCACCTCCCTGCCCACGGACATGGACGGCACCGTCACGGACGCGACGCCGCTGCCGCTGGATGTGTTGAACGACCTGGACGGCTGAGATTTGTCGCCAGGGCGTTGCTTGAGTCGGGACGCCCCGGGTGGTTGAGGGCAGGCCACCATGTCCCCACGCGAACTGCCCCTGCTGCTCGTCCGCCACGCCGAAGCCGAGGAGGCCCACGTGCTGGGCGACGAGGCCCGCGCGCTCACCCCCGAAGGCCGCGCGCTGTTCCGCCAGCACGCGCGCAAGCTCGCCCGCCTCACGCCGCTGCGCGGCATCCTCACCAGCCCCCTGGTGCGCGCCGTCCAGACGGCGGAGCTGCTCGCCGAGGCCCTGGGCCTGGCCCAGGTGGACGTCCACCCCGCGCTCCTGCCGAAGAAGGGCGCGGCCCGTCGCATCCTGAAGCTCGCCCACGAGCTGGGCCCGGGCTTCGCGCTGGTGGGCCACAACCCCTCGCTGGAGAAGGCGCTCGCGCTCGCGCTGGGCGACGACACCCGCGCCCCCGACAAGCTGCGCAAGGGCACCGCGGTGGCCCTGCGGGCCCTCGACGACGACGGCGGCTACCAGCTCGAGTGGTGGGCCGCGCCGGGCCGCTCGCTCAAGCGCTACGACACGCAAGGCTGACGTCAGCCCTCCGCCGCGCCCACCAGGAAGGACACCAGCAGCAGCGTCAGCACACACGTGGTGATGGCCACGTAGAGCCTGTCCTTCTGCTGCCGGAAGATGAGCAGCGACAGCGCCACGCGCATCACCGGCACGGCCATCATCACCAACAGGCCCGCCATCACGAAGGACTGCCCGCGCGCGGCCAGGGCGCCGGCCACCACGTCCGCCAGCCCATGCGGCACCGGGTGCGGCGCGGTGAGCCGCTCCAGCGCCTCCGACGACACCAGGTAGTCGGGGTGGCGCAAGAACGTCACCACCGTGCCCAGCGTCACCAACGCCATGCTGGCGAGCACGCCGTAGCGCAGCAGGTCACTGATGAGCAGCTCCGCGCTCAGCGGGGCGTCCCCCGCGGGAGGCACCACCACCGCGCGGACCTCCACGCGGGGCTCGTTCGACGAAGGCTCGCTCATGACGTCCACCCCTTGCGCAACATCTCGAAGGCCACCCACAGCAACACGCCCACGAAGAGCGCGCGCAGCCACGCGGCATTCACCCGGGCCATCAGGTGCCGCGAGCCCAGCCACGCGCCCAACGTGACGCCCACGCACACGGGCCCCGCGATGAACGGGTCGATGTGGCCTCGCGCGAAGTACACGCCCGCACTGGCCGCCGCCGTGACGCCAATCATGAAGTTGCTCGTCGCCGTGGACACCTTCAGCGGCAGCCGCATCGTCAGGTCCATGGCCGGCACCTTCAGCGCGCCCGAGCCGATGCCCAGCATGCCGCTCACCGTGCCGGCCACGTACATCAGCCCCAGCCCCGCCACGGGCCGGGTGACGCGGTAGCCCACCTCGCGTCCCAGCGACTCGTCGAAGTAGCTGCCGTGCAGCCCCAGCCGGTCCGCGAGCGCGTCCTCGGGCACCTCGGTGGGCACCGCGCCCGACTTCAGCCGGCGCAGCATCACCAGCGCCGAGTACGCCATGACGGCGCCGAAGACCAGGTATACCCCGCGCCCGCCCACCCGACCCGACAGGAAGGCCCCGGTGAGCGCGCCCGCCGTGGTGGCCAATTCCAGGAACATGGCCACGCGCAGGTTGGCCATCCGCTCGCGCACGTACGCAGCCGCGGCGCCGCTGGACGTGGCGATGACGGAGACGATGGACGCACCCACCGCGTAGTGGATGTCCACCTTCAACAGCAGCGTCAGCACGGGGATGAGGATGAGCCCGCCGCCAATCCCCAGCAGGGAGCCCAAGAGGCCCGCGCCCACGGAGAAGGCCAGGACGACGAACGTGAAGAGGAAGGGTGTCATGCGGCGCCGGGCCGCATCCTTCCTCTCCTCCGCCCGAATTCCAATCAGGAGTCACGGCCCGAAACGGGCCGTGCCCCTCGCCTGCTTGCTACGAGACGGCTAGTGGCCGCTGGCCACGGCCGACAGGTGCACCGCGCCCGCGCCGTTCGACGGGTTCACCACCGCGGCCGGAGTCGGCGCGTCGCCGCCCAGCTCGCGCAGGAGCGCCTCCCCCACCAGCTCCGTCATGGGGATGAAGCGGCCATGCGCCGGGCGCCACACGTGCACCTGCGCGTTGGCGATGTCGAACCACCAGCCGTGCAGCCGCAGCTTGCCCGCCGCCACGCGCTCCTTCACGAGCGGGTAGGAGGCCACGTGCTCCAACTGCTGGAGCACGTTGAGCTGCGAGAGGCGGTCGTAGTCCGGAAGGTCCTCCCCCAGCTTGCTGCCGGCCTTGAACGTCTTGAGCGACTCGTTGCCGTGCGAAAGCCACGCCGACAGGTTCGGCGCGCCGGGCACCTGACCGCCCGCGAGCAGCGCCTTCATGGCGCCGCAGCTCGAGTGGCCGCAGATGACCACGTCCTGGACCTCCAGGTTGGCGATGGAGAACTCCAGCGCCGCGGCCTCGGACTGGTCGCCCGTGGAGACGCCCTGCGCGTCCGACGCGGGCACCATGTTGCCCACGTTGCGCACGACGAACAGGTCGCCGGGGTCCGTGGACACCATGAGGTTGGGCACCAGCCGGCTGTCCGAGCAGGAGATGAAGAGACAATCCGGAGACTGACCCTTCGCCAGCCTGGCGAACACGTCCCGGTAGGCGGGCCGGCTCTTGAGCTGGAAGTCCAAGAGACCACGAATGAGCTTCTTCATCGGGCACCTTCTGAGGCGAGAGTGTTGTTGGGAACCTGGTGACCCAGGACAGGACTCGAGGTCTTGGACGTCCCGCTGCGGACCCAGACCTCCTCGAGCGACTCCATGACGACCGAGCCGCCCGTCTTGCGATGCGTGTCACTCCAGCTTTCGATGGCCTCGAAGCCCGAGTGGTCCAGCGTATCCACGGCCAGGTCCACGCGGACCTTGCTCCCCGCGGGCACCTGCGCCAGCGCCATGGACAGACGGGGGACACCCACGAAGGTGAGCGAGCCGGACACCTGGACGAGGTACTCGTCCTGCACCTGCTTCACGTCCACCTTCACGCTGCCCAGCCGCCACAACAACCGCAGGATGGCCACCAGCAATCCCAGGCCGATGCCCGCCAGCAGGTTGATGCCGACGACGCCCGCCACCGTCACCGCGTACACGAGCACCTCGCCGCGCTTCTGCAGCTCGCGGATGTGGTGCAGGTTGACCAGCTTGGTGCCGACAACGACGAGCAGACCGGCCAGCACCGTCAGCGGCACCAGGCCCGCCACCGAGCCGAGCGTGGTGACGAAGAGCAGGAGCCACAGGCCGTGCATGACGGCCGACCAGCGCGACTTCGCGCCCGCGGCGAGGTTGGCCGCGCTGCGCACGATGACGCCGGTGATCGGCAGGCCGCCGATGAGACCCGACACCGTGTTCGCCACGCCCTGCGCGAACAGCTCCTTGTCCAGGTTGGCCCGGGGGCCCGTGTGCATCTTGTCCGTGGCCACCGCGCACAGGAGCGACTCCGCGCTCGCCACCAGCGCCAGCGACAGCACCGCCGCGATGAACGTGCCCCAGCTGCCCGCCGCGGGCAGCGCCGGCAGCTGGATGCTGCTGAACACGTTCTCCGGCAGCTGCACGCGCGCCACGTCCGCGCCCCAGAACACCGAGACCGCCGTCGCGCCCACCACCGCCACCAGCGGCGCGGGCACCAGCTTCAGCTTGCCCTTGCCGATGAACGGCCACACCACCATCAACCCGATGGTGACCAGGCCCAGCAGCGCGGCCGGGCCGTGCAGCCCGATGAGCTGCTCGGGCAGCTCCTTGATGTTCTGCCAGGCGCTCGACTGGGGACTGCCGCCCAGCACGATGTGGATCTGCCCCAGCACGATGAGGATGCCGATACCGGCCAGCATCCCGTGAATCACCGCGGGGGAGATGGCCAGCGCCGCGCGCGCCACCTTCAGCCCACCGAAGGCCATCTGCAGCAGGCCCGCGGCGGCCACCGCGGCGCACGTCATCGCCAGGCCCATGGTCTGGATGAAGCCGAACACCATCACCGCCAGGCCGGCGGCGGGGCCGCTCACCTGCATCGGCGCGCCGCCCAAGAGGCCCACCACCACGCCGCCCACCACGCCGGCGATGAGGCCCGACACGATCGGCGCACCGGAGGCCAGGGCGATGCCCATGCACAACGGCAACGCCACCAGGAACACCACCAAGGAAGCGGGCAGGTCAGCGGCCAGGTTCTTCCAGGCCGAGCCAGCGTTCCCATGACTCGTCGACATCGCCATACACCTCCACGAGAAGACGCCACCGGGGGTGGCGCACGCTGAGTCTCGCGGCGCGTCATGGCAATGAATGTGCCACGCCCCAACCCCTTGGATTCACATGCGAATCCCCCATCCAGGGTGGGCGGGCGATGAAAGGAAACTTCAGTGGCCGGGGGCCGACTTCAAGAAACTTGAGCAAGGAACTTGAAGTCCCCTGCCCCGGGCGGCCGTCGGCGGGCCGCCGTGGGACGGCGGCTCAGGACTCCTCGAGCTTGCGCAGGAAGGTGGGATACGACAGGCCCAGGGCCTTGGCGGCCTCCATGCGGCGGCCCTCCAGCCTGCCCAGCACGTGCTTCACGTAGAGCCGCTCCACCTCGTCGAGCGTGCGGGGCCCTCCGGAGACGACGAAGGCGTCCGGGTCCACCGCGGCGGGGCCCTGGTTGCCGCGGGGCTCCAGCGCCTGGAGCTCCAGCGCGGGGCCGGACTCGAGCACCAGCGCGCGCTCGAGCACGTTGCGAAGCTCGCGCACGTTGCCCGGGAAGCGGTAGCGCTCCAGGCGGGCCTTCGCCGCGCTGGAGAAGTCCACCGGCCTGCGCCCCAGCTCCGCGCACAGCTCCACCAGGAGCGACTCCGCCAGCGGCAGCACGTCCTCGCGCCGCTCGCGCAGGGGCGGAATCTCCACGCGGAAGACGCTGAGCCGGAAGTAGAGGTCCTCGCGGAAGCGCCCCTCGGCCACCTCGCGCGTGAGGTCGCGGTTGGTGGCCGTCACCACGCGCGCGTTGCTCGTCAGCTCCGTCGTCCCGCCCAGCCGCCGGAAGGCGCCCTGGTCCAGGAACGTGAGCAGCTTGGCCTGCAGGCTCAGCGGCAATTCGCCAATCTCGTCGAGGAAGAGGATGCCGCCGTCGGCCACCTCCACCAGCCCGCGCCGGGCCGCGCGCGCGTCGGTGAAGGCGCCCCGCTCGTGGCCGAACAGCTCGCTCTCCACCAGCGCCGACGGCAGCGCCGCGCAGTTGACGTGCACGAAGGGCCCCTGCCCGCCCTGCACGTTGTGCAGGTGGCGCGCGAGCACCTCCTTGCCCGCGCCCGTCTCGCCGGTGATGAGCACCGGGCTGCGCGGCGCGGTGGCGATGCGCTCGATCATCTGCAGCGCCTCCACCATGGCCGGCGCGCGCGGACGCAAGAGCCGACGCCGCCCGCCCAGCTCGCTCTCCGCCTGGCGCAGCCGCTCGTGCAGTTGCAGGTCCTGCGCGGCCCTGCGCGCGCGCAGCACCAGGTCGTCCAGCTCCACGGGCTTGGACAGGTAGTCGCGCGCGCCCTGCTTGATGGCGTCCACCGCGCTGGCGATGTCGCCGTGCGCCGTCACCATCATCACCGCCGTGTCCGGGAACTGCGCGCGCAGCTCCGGCAGGAAGTCGATGCCGTCCCCGTCCGGCAGGCGCCTGTCGAGCACCACCACCTCGGGGGCCTGCCGGGCGAGCGCCGCGCGCGCGTCATGGAGCGAGTGCGCCAGCGTCACGCGGAAGCCCTCGTGACGCAGCACGGTGGCCGCCAGCGAGGCGAAGGTCCGGTCGTCATCCACCAGCAACAGATGGGTGCTCATGAGGTGCGCTCCAGGGGCAACCGCAGCGTGAAGAGGCTGCCCTGTGGACGGCGGGTATAGGTCAGGCTTCCACCATGTGCCTCCACGGACGTGCGCGCCATGGGCAACCCCAGGCCCACGCCCTTGGCCCGTCCGGTGGCGAAGGGCTCCCACAGCCGGGGCTCCAGCCGGGGGTCCACCCCGCCCGCGTTGTCCTCCACCACCAGCACCGCCTCCGGGCCCTCGCGCGACAGGCTCACCGACACCCACGGCGAGGGGCGCAGGCCCGTGTCCTTCGCCACCGCGCCCGCCTCCACCGCGTTGCGCACCAGGTTGTCCACGGCGGACACCAGCAGCGCCGCGTCCCCCTGCACCGTGAGATGCTCCTCCAGCGACGTGCGCAGCTCCACCGTCTCCGACTCCGGCAGCATGCGCACCGACTGCAGCGCCTCGCCCACCAACAGATGCAGCTCGCAGCTGCGGCGCAGCGCGGCACGCGGCGCGCCGAACGACAAGAGCGAGCGCGCCAGGTGCCCCAGCCGCTCCACCTGCGAGCGCAGGCCGATGACGGGCAGCTCGCTGCCCGCGGGCGTGGTCCTCAAGACCGACAGCGCCGCCTGGATTCCGTTGAGCGCGTTCTTCACCTCGTGGGCGATGAGCGCGGCCGCCGTGCCCAGCGCCGCCATGGTCTCCTGACGACGCAGCCGCTCCTCCGCCGCGAGCAGCGAGCGGTAGGAGTGACGCAGCAGGACGAGGAACAGGCCCAGCGTGCAGGTGAGCAGCGCGATGTGGAAGGCGAGCTGGCGCAGGAAGCGCGAGCGCAGGCCCGCGGTGGCGGACTGCTCCTCCTCGAGCACCACCAAGAGCAGCTCGCTGCGTCCCACCCACGCCGCGGCCCCCATCAGCCGGGTGCCCTCCAGCATCAGCGGCCCGGGCGCCTTCGCCAGGGCGCGCAGCGACTGCGAGAAGTCCTCCGCGTGGCTGAAGGTCGCCGACGGCAGCAGCAGCCGCCCGCGCGCGTCCATCAGGAACAGCGCCGTCTCCTCCGTGGCGCGCGTGGGCAAAGCCTCCGTGCGCACCTCACCGAGCAGCACCCCCTTGAGCTGGCCGTCGCTCATCATGGGCACCGCCACCACCAGCGGGCCGCCCTCGCCCTCCAGCAGGTCGATGGTGGGCGCCTTCCTCTCCACCATGCGCTGGAACCAGGGCCTGCGGGTGATGGGCGTCGCGCCCAGGGACATGCCGGGCGGGTCGCTCCACACGCGCTCCCCCTTGGGGCCCAACAGCGCCACGCCCTCCGAGAAGAGCGACGAGTGGTAGAAGGCGCTGTCGAGCAGCGCCTGCTCCGCCGGGGACGCGCCGTCCTCGGGCAGCAGCATGGGATGGCCCGCGACGCGCGCCAGCTCCGCCTCCAGCAGCAGCAGGTGGACCCCCAGCGCGTCCGCCTGCACCCGGGCCTGGTTGGACAGGTGGCCGAGCAGCTCCTCCCGCGCGTTGTCCACATCCTCGAGGTAGCCGAGGACGGGGCTCGTCAGCGCCACCACGCCCACCAGGCCCAGCCCCAGGAGCGCCGAGCGGCCCCCCCGCCGCTGCTCCTGCGCCAGCTGCCCCGGCGTGGGCGTCAGCGTGGGCACCGGCAGGTGGCGCAGGGGCGCGGTGGAGGGTGGCGCGGGAGGCGGTTCGGGCGGGGTCATGGCGTGCTCGCCCCGCCGTTGTGGCACAGCCCCCGCGCCTGGGGAACCGACAACGCGCGGGCGTCAGCCCGCGCTCACTCCAGGTCCTCGCGACGCCGCAGGTCCCCCGCGGGTGGCGGCGGCGCCAGGCTGGCCGCCTCCCCTCCGCCGCGCATCCTGTCCAGCACCTGACGCGCCCGGTCCGGCTTCACCTCGCCCTCCTGCACGAGCAGCGCGGCGATGGCCTCCACCCACTCGGGCGGCGCGCCCACGCTCGAGGCCACGGTGCGCGCATGCACCGCCATGTGGCCCCGCTGCACGCCCGCCGCGCCCAGCTCGCGCAGCGCCGCCAGGTTCTGCGCCAGCCCCACCGAGACGAAGATGCACGCCAGCTCCCGCGCATTGGGCCGCCCCAGCAGGGTGAGCGCCGACTGGACGCCGGGGTGCGACTGGAGGGTGCCGCCCACGGTGCCCAGCGCCAGCGGCAGCTGGAGCTCGCCCACCAGGTTGCCGGCCTCCCTGCGCCACACCGACAGCGGACCGTAGCGCCCCCGGAGGGCCGCGAACGCGTGCGCGCCCGCCTCGATGGCGCGCCAGTCCTGCCCCGTGGCGAGCGCGAGCGCGTCGATGCCGTTCATGATGCCCTTGTTGTGCGCGGCCGCCCGGTACGGGTCCGCCTGGGCGAAGCGGCTGGCCTGGACCACGCCCTCCGCCACCTCGGTGCCGGACAACCCGAAGTCCCCCAGCGTCCGCTCGGGGATGGAACAGCGCGCGCGCGCCAGGCACTGGGCCGACAGGTGCGTCAGGGCGCGCACGTACACCTTGCCCCCGGTGAGCTGCTCGATGCGCGGCGCGAGCGTCTCCATCATCGAGTCCACCACGACCGCGCCCTGCGACTCCCGCGTGTCGACGTGCACGTGCACCACGAGCAGCGGATCCATCCCGGGCTCCGGCGAGGGCAACAGCCGCACCTCCACCTCCCGCGCCCCTGCGCCTTCCTCCGCCAGCTGGGGATGCAGGCTGTTGGCCAGCGCGAGCAGCTCCGTGCGCGCCTCCAGGACGCGCGCCATGGCGAAGCTGGGCGGCCCGAAGCGGGTGACCTGGATCTGACCGAGCATCAGCGACGGGTCCGCCTCCGCGAGGAACCCACCCGCCTCTCCCACCAGCTTCGCCGCGAAGGAGGCGGCCGTGATGACCGACGGCTCCTCCACCACCATGGGCACCGCGTAGGCGCGCCCGTTGACCTTCAGGTGGAGCCCCAGGCCCAGGGGCAGGCTGAACAGCCCCACCGCGCTCTCCACCGCCGACAAGGTCGTCTGCATCCGGGGGCCCTGCTCCCCGGTGAGCCCGCTCAACGCCTCCGCGTCCAACCCCAGCTCCACCCCCACCCGCTCGCGACGCTCCTCCAGCGACAACCGCTGGAAGCCCGCGAATACGGACTGGGTGGACCTGTCACCACGAACGCCCTGCGTATCCAGAAACTCATCCGTCATCAATCACCTCACACCATGACAATCCCTCTCAAATGAGTCACGCGCAACCCACGAGCAATATGACACATCACCACCCCCCGGGGACCATTGTCGCACCGCGGACATCCGCGCCCCCATGCGGTTCGTCAGCCCACAGAGACATTGAACCCAGGCACAAGGAACCCCGCCCCCGAGCGATGGACCGGGTCTCATGGACGATTCCTTGCATCCAGCATTTGCAACCGCCCCGCATTTATCCCGGGGCCCCATCCTCCCCGCCCGCACTCCGGCCCGCACGCAATCCGTCTGTCTTTCACAAAGCCTTGCAGCCCGCGCTGATTCCGCACCGTGAAACACGTGCGGGCGGTCTTGCGCATGCGGGCCACGGCCGCGAGGAAGACCTCCGGCCCCACCGGACCTGTCTTGAGTAATGGGGTCGGGCCGGCGGACGAAGGACCCCTCGGTCCCAGGCCATTGTCACATTCTCGTCAGGACGCCCCGGCCCGCATTCCTGGCGGCTCGCCCGCCCTGGCGTCCGCCCGCATCACACAATCGTTGCAAACGCGTCACGTGCATGGAAATCGGGCCGCGCAGACTCCGGGCGCCATGGCCCACGTCCTCATCGTCGACGACGAACCCGATCTCGCCCAGCTCATCGACTTCAACCTGCGCGACTCCGGCTTCTCCACCCAGCTCGCAGGCACGGGCGAGGCCGCCCTCGTCGCGGCCCGGGAGAAGCCCCCCGAGCTCGTGCTGCTGGACCTGATGCTGCCCGACATGTCCGGCATCGATGTCTGCCGGCAGCTGCGCGCCCAGTCCCCGTCCCGCGAAGTCCTCATCGTCATGCTCACCGCCAAGGGCGAGGAGGCGGACCGCATCCGCGGCTTCGAGGTCGGCGCGGACGACTACGTCGTCAAGCCCTTCAGCGTCCGGGAGCTGGTCCTCCGCCTCAAGGCCATCCTGCGCCGGGGCGGCACGTCGCAGACCACCGCGGAGACGGCGCCCCTGGCCCTGGGCGCGCTCAAGCTGGACCTGTCCGCCCACCGCTTCTACGTGGAGGACAAGGAGGTCCCCCTCACCGCGCTGGAGTTCCGGCTGCTCGGCCACCTCATGACGCGCACGGGCCGGGTCCAGACGCGCGAGCAGCTCCTCGAGGAGGTGTGGGGCCTGTCCTCGTCCCTGGAGACGCGCACCATCGACACCCACGTCATGCGCCTGCGCGACAAGCTGGGCCCGGCGCGCACCCTGCTGGAGACGGTGCGCGGGGTGGGCTACCGCATCGTCGACCCGGCCCACTGACTTCGTGACACGGATGTCACACAAGGGACCCGAAACAGCCACGGACGTTACCTAGAAGCCAGTTTCGTGACCCTCCCGAAACCCTCCTCGATGCGTCTCGTCACCACCTTCCTCACCCTCTGCGTGGCGTCCGGCCCGGCCCTGGCCCAGGAGCCCGCGTCACCGCCGGCCGAGGCGTCCGCCCCCCAGGTGCCCTCCGCCGACGCCCAGGCGCCCGCCGAGCCGCCCCCCGCCGACAGCGCGCCGGCGGACGCGGACCTGGACGAGCGGATGACGAACGCCGAGGGGAAGGTGGCCGCGCTGGAGGAGCAGAACGCGGAGACGAAGGTGGACCTGTCCGCGCTCAAGAAGCTGAAGATTTCGGGCTACGTCCAGGGGCGCTACCAGTACCAGCAGAGCCTGGATGACAGCGGCTCGGGCGGCTTCAGCCGCTTCACCGTGCGCCGAGGCCGCCTCAAGACGACGTACACCACGGACTGGTCCCAGCTGATGTTGCAGTTCGACGGCGTGCCCACCACGGGCGTCACCGTGCGCGACGCGGAGGCCACGCTCTACATCCCGGGCACCCACCAGCAGTTGGGCCTGACGCTGGGCCAGATGAAGTGGCCCTTCGGCTACGAGGCCGTGCAGTCCTCCAGCGACCGCGAGATTCCCGAGCGCACCCGCGTGGTGCGCGCCTTCCTGCCCGACGAGCGGGACCGCGGCGTGAAGTTCGCCGGCAACTTCCTGGACGGGAAGCTCCACTTCAGCGGCGGCGTGTTCGACGGCGACGGCATCTTCAACCAGGGCTACGTCGGCTCCGACAACGACAAGGAGAAGGACGCCATCGGCCGCGCGGGCTTCGACCTGGGCTGGGTGTCCGGCGGCATCTCCGGCTGGTACGGCCACACCATCACCAAGGGCCCCACGGACACCTACCGCAAGGCGTACACGCGGGATCGTCTGGCACTGGACGCCCAGCTCTACCTGGACGTGCTGCCCTTCGGGGCCACGGCCATCAAGGGCGAGTACATCACCGGGCGCTCGTACTGGAAGAGCTCTGGCGACGTGAAGATTGAACAGCCGGGTGTGCCCGCCAGCGGCTGGTACGGGCTCATCGTCCAGAACATCGGCCTGACGGACGCGGTGGCTGTCCGCTACGACTTCTTCGACCCGGAGAACGGCCGCAAGAACACGGTGACGGACGGACGCCCGGCCAGCACCAACTCGGTGGGCACCCTGGCCGTCGCCGTCCTCCACTACTTCGGCGAACACTTCAAGGTCACCGCCGCCTACGAGATGCCCGTGACGTCCGCGCCCGGCGCCCCGAAGGACCCGCACGACAACCTCTTCACGCTTCAGATGCAGGCTCGCTACTAGGCCCTACCTTCCCACCGACCCACAACGCTTCGTCAAGGAGCTGACCACCATGAAGACTTTCATTGGTTCACTCATCGCGGGCCTGCTGCTCGCCCTCCCGCTCTCCGCCCATGCGGGCAACGTCACCGTGAAGGGCTCTGACACCATGGTCATCCTCGGGCAGCGATGGGCCGAGGAGTTCATGAAGAAGACGCCCGCCACCAAGGTGCAAGTGACGGGCGGAGGCTCCGGCGTGGGCCTGGCCGCGCTGCAGAACGGCACCACCGAAATCGCCATGTCCAGCCGCGAAATCAAGGACGCGGAGAAGCAGAAGCTGCGCGCGCGCTACAACACCACGGGCCAGGAGATTCCCGTCGCCAAGGACGGCGTCACCTTCTACGTCAACGAGGGCAACCCCGTGACGGCCCTCACCGTGGAGCAGCTGCGCGGCATCTACGTGGGGGATGTCACCAACTGGAAGCAGGTGGGCGGCCCCGACGCGCCCATCATCATCTACTCGCGCGAGAACTCCTCGGGCACCTACGTCTTCGTCAAGGACCACGTCCTGGACGGCGAGGACTACGCCGCCTCCGCCCAGACACTGCCGGGCACCGCCGCCGTGGTGAACGCCGTCTCCAAGGAGAAGAACAGCATCGGCTACGGCGGCTCCGCCTACGCCAAGGGCATCAAGGAGCTGAAGATCAAGAAGGGCAACGAGGAGATCTCCCCCTCGGCCGAGAACATCAAGACGGGCAAGTACCCGCTGTCGCGCGACCTCTACTTCTACCTGCGCAACAAGCCCGCCGGAGACGCGAAGGCGTTCATCGACTTCGCGCTGTCCCCGGAAGGCCAGGCCGTCGTCACGAAGGTCGGCTACTTCCCGGTGAAGTGACGCCGGGCCGTCACACGAATGTCACGCGGGGCTGGAGGCCACATGGATAGACAGGCCGTCATGGAGCAGGGTCTCACTCAGCCTCTGGTCGCGCCCTCGCTGTCCCCGGCCGCGCGGCGACGGCAGCTCAAGGAGAAGGCCATCGCGGGGTTCATCACCCTGATGGCCTTCACCGGCATCGCGGCGCTCATCCTCATCCTCATCTTCGTGGCCAAGGAGGCCCTGGCCCTCTTCACCCAGGCCGAGGCCCGACACGAGGCCAGCCTGTCGAAGATGTTCCTGCCGCAGGAGGTCCCCCCCGGCCGCCCGCCCTTCCGCTGGCAGCCGGTGTCGAAGCTTCCCAAGGTCAGCATGATTCCGCTGTTCGTCGGCACGCTGAAGACGACGGTGGTCTCCATGCTCGTCGCGGTGCCGCTGGGCGTGTTCGGCGCGCTGTTCGCCGCGGAGTTCGCGCCCCGCCGCCTGCGGGAGTTGCTCAAGCCCGTCATCGAGCTGCTCGCGGGCATCCCCTCCGTCGTGCTCGGCTTCTTCGCGCTGATGGTGATGTCCACCGTCATCAAGGACGTCTTCGCCTTCGACCGGCCGCTCAACGCCATGGTGGCGGGCCTGGGCCTGGCGCTCGCCATCGTCCCGGTCATCTTCACCGTGTCCGAGGACGCGCTCACCGCGGTGCCGCGCAGCTACCGCGAGGCGTCGCTCGCGCTCGGGGCCACGCCCTGGGAGACGGCCTGGAAGGTGGTGCTCCCCGCCGCGGCCCCCGGCATCCTCGCCGCCTGCGTGCTGGGCTTCGGGCGCGCCATCGGTGAGACGATGATCGTCCTCATGGCCTCCGGCAACGCGGACGTCATCTCCTGGAGCCTGGGGGACTCGGCGCGCTCCTTGTCGGCCACCATCGCCGCGGAGATGGGCGAGGTGGTGGTGGGCAGCCCGCACTACTCGCTGCTGTTCTTCATCGGCGTGCAGCTCTTCCTGTTCACCTTCGTCCTCAACCTGCTCGCCTCCACGTGGACCCGGCGGGTGGTGAAGAAGCTCACCGGAGGTGCGGCGTGACGCCCGGCACCCGCCGCGCCGTGGGCCTCGCGCTCACGTCGCTCACTGGACTCGCCGCGTTCGTCATCGTCGCGGTGCTGGCCATCATCCTCTTCAACGTGGTGGAGAACGGCGCCGGGGGCGTCACCTGGACCTTCCTCACCCAGCCGCCCGAGGACGGGATGATGGCGGGCGGCATCTTCCCCGCCATCTTCGGCACCGCCGCGCTCACCCTCCTGATGACGCTCGCGGTGATGCCGGTGGGCGTGCTCACCGCGGTGTACCTGCACGAGTACGCGCCCCCGAACTCCCTCTTCGCCCGCGTCGTCCGCGTGGCGGTGGTGAACCTGGCGGGCGTGCCCTCCATCGTGTTCGGCCTGTTCGGCCTGGGCTTCTTCATCCTCTTCGTGGGCCAGGGCATGGACCGGGCGCTCGGCCACGAGGAGATGTACTGGGCCCAGCCCGGCATCCTCTGGGCGTCGCTGACGCTCGCGGTGCTCACGCTGCCCGTGGTCATCGTCTCCACCGAGGAGGCGCTGCGCGCGGTCCCCATGGACCACCGCACCGCGAGCCTCGCCCTGGGCGCCACCCAGTCCCAGACGCTGGCGCGGGTGGTGCTGCCGGGCGCACTGCCGGGCATCCTCACCGGCGCGGTGCTGGCCATCTCCCGCGGCGCGGGTGAGGTGGCGCCCATCCTCTTCACGGGCGCGGCCTACTTCCTGCCGGACCTGCCCTCGCACCTCAACTCGCAGTTCATGCACCTGGGCTACCACACGTACGTGATGGCCACGCAGTCGCCGGACGTGGAGGCCACCCGTCCCCTGCTCTACGCGACGGTGCTGGTGCTGCTGCTGCTCACGTTCGCCCTCAACCTGGTCGCGGTCATCATCCGGACCCGCACGCGCCGCAAGGCCGCGGGCGCCCACTGACGGTACACGCCCTCCATGTCCCTCACGCCCAACGCTCCCCGCCCGAAGATGGAGGCCCGCGAGCTGACGCTCCGGTACGGCGCCAAGGAGGCCATCAAGAAGGTCTCCCTGGCCATCCAGGACCGGCGCGTCACCGCCCTCATCGGCCCGTCCGGCTGCGGCAAGTCCACCTTCCTGCGCTCGCTCAACCGGATGAATGACTTGATTCCGGGCGCCAACCACACCGGCACCATCCTGCTGGACGACACGGACATCCATGACCGGAGCGTGGACGTGGTGGACCTGCGCCGCCGCGTGGGCATGGTCTTCCAGAAGTCCAACCCGTTCCCCAAGAGCATCTTCGAGAACGTCGCCTACGGCCTGCGCGTGGGCGGGATGAAGGACAAGGCGGCCCTGGCCCAGCGCGTGGAGAAGTCCCTGCGCGGCGCGGCCCTGTGGGACGAGGTGAAGGACCGGCTGCACGAGAGCGCCCTGGGCCTGTCCGGCGGCCAGCAGCAGCGGTTGTGCATCGCCCGCGCGATGGCGGTGGAGCCGCAGGTGCTGCTGATGGACGAGCCGGCGAGCGCGCTGGACCCCATCGCCACGGCCAAGATCGAAGAGCTCATCCACGAGCTGAAGGCGACGTACACCATCGCCATCGTCACCCACAACATGCAGCAGGCCGCCCGCGTGAGCGACAGGACGGCTTTCTTCTACATGGGTGAGCTGGTGGAGTGCGGGCCCACCGAGCAGATCTTCACCAACCCGCGCGAGAAGCGCACCGAGGACTACGTCACCGGGAAGTTCGGGTGAGCGCAGAGAAGGGATTGTCGCAGATGCCGTTGACCCACACGGACAAGGCGTTCGAGCAGGACCTGAGGGACTTGCGCGAGAAGCTCCTCGCGATGGGGGCCAAGGTGGAGGGCCTCATCGCCCAGAGCATGCGCGCCCTCACGGACCGCGACAGCGCCCTGGCGGAGAAGGTCGTCGCGGCCGACAAGGACGTCAACCGGCTGGAGGTGGAGATCGACGAGCTGTGCCGGCGCATCCTCGCGCTGCGCCAGCCGGCCGCCAGTGATTTGCGCCTCATCACCACGGCCTTGAAGATCGTCACGGACCTGGAGCGCATCGGAGACCTGGCGGTCAACATCGCCGAGCGCTCCATGGACCTGAACCAGGTGCCGCCGCTGGCGCCCTACGTGGACACGCCCCGGCTGGCGGAGCTGGCCCAGCAGCAGGTGAAGCGCTCGTTGGACGCCTTCGTGTCCAACGACGTGGCGAAGGCGGAGGAGGTGCTCCAGGGGGATGACCTGCTGGACGCGCTGTTCCTCAAGATCTTCAACGAGCTGCTGGCGTACATGATGGAGGACTCGCGCAACATCCGGCGGGCCACCGCGCTGATGTTCATCGCCAAGCACCTGGAGCGCATCGGCGACCACGCGCTGAACGTGGCGGAGATGGTCGTCTACATGGTGCGGGGCAAGGACATCCGCCATCCGCGCAGCCGCAACCTGGGCGACTAGCCGGACGGCTTCACCGCGCCGTCACGTGGAATTGCCCGGGGCGCCCCGGGCGCTCCCCACGCCTGACGCGCGGGCCCCCTAGCGTGGCAACCGGTCGCGCGATGACCGCGCGCCAGTCCCCGGGGACCGCCCGCGCATGTCGCTCGCCTCCGCCCTCCTGCTGTTCGCCGCCTCTTTCGGCCTCACCGCGCTCGCCGTCCAGTACGTGCTCGTGCTCCGCCACCGCCGTGAGGCGCCCCGGGCCCTCCCCACAGGCGCCCCGTGGCCCGCCATCTCCATCCTCAAGCCCCTGTGCGGCGCGGATGACGACCTGGAGACCAACCTCAAGCACTTCGCCCACCTGGACTACCCCGGCACCTATGAAGTCGTCCTGGGCGTCAAGGACACGCGCGACGCGGCGTACCCCGTGGCGTGCGAGGCGGTGCGCCGCTGGCCCGGCGTCATGCGCCTGGCGCTGCAGGAGGGCGCCCCCGGCCTCAATCCGAAGGTGAACCAGCTCATCACCCTGGCGGACCGGGCCCGGTACGACCTCTTCGTCATCAGCGACAGCAACACGCGGGTGGCGCCCGGCTACCTGGAGGAGATCGCCGCGGGCTTCGCGGACCCGACGGTGGGCTGCGTGACGCACCCCGTCTCGGGCATCGGCGAGAGGAGCCTGGGTTCGCTCCTGGACAACCTCTACCTGACGTCCAGCGCGGCGGCGGGGATGATTGGCGCCAAGCGCCTGGCGGACCAGGACATCGTCGTGGGCAAGTCCATGGCGCTCAAGCGCGCGGACGTCGACGCGCTGGGCGGCTTCTACTCGGTGCGCGACGTGCTCGCGGAGGACTTCGTCATCGGCCAGTGGGTGACGCGCAAGTTGGGACGCCGCGTCGTGGTGGCGCGCGCGCCCGTCTACAACGTGTCGCTGGGCAAGAGCGTGCGCGCCTTCTTCCAGCGCTACCTGCGCTGGAGCGTCATCCACCGGACGGCCGTGACGCCGTCCACGTATGTCGCGCAGTCGCTGCTCAACCCCGCGCCGCTGGCCGTGGCGGGGGCGCTGGTGAGCCCCTGCCTGGAGTCGGTGACGCTGGCCACGCTCGTCGTGCTCGGCAAGGTCCTGGTGGACCTGGGCGCGTTTCGCGCGCTGCGTCCCCAGCCGGTGTCATGGCGCGCCGCGCCGGCGGTGCTGCTCAAGGACGTGCTGCTGTTCGCCGCGTGGTGGCACGGCGTGTTCTGCCGCACGGTGGACTGGCGCGGGACGCGGCTTCGCGTGGGCCCGGGCACCCGCCTCTTGCCGCCACGCGCGCGCGTGTCCACGGCGGACGCGGCGCTGGCCCCTCGGGACGAGTGGGTCGCCGGCTGATGCACAGGTGTTTCATCACGCTCGCGACGGATTCACGTGGCGGACGTGAAGCCGACGCGGTCGATGCCTACGTTGCTGTGCATGCCCCCAAGGACGTTGGCGCACCTTTCGGATCTGCACCTGGACCTGAGCCCGGCCAGTGACGCCCAGGCCCGGGCGCTCGTCGCCGCGCTCCAGGCGAACCGCGCGGACCACGTGGTGGTGACCGGTGACTTGACGCACCAGGGCTCGCACGAGGAGTACCGTCGCTTCCTCGACATCTTCTCGCCGCTGTTGGACACCGGACGGCTCACGCTCATCCCCGGCAACCACGACCGCCCTGGCGAGGACGTGGGCGGCGGCTGGATGGACGGCCTGAAGGTCCGCACCGTGGAGCGCCCCGGGCTGTATCTGGTGTGCGTGGACTCCACCGGCGAGCACAACCGCAACTACTTCGCGAGCCACGGCGAGCTGTCGCTCGAGACGGTGGAGCAGGTGGAGAAGGCGCTCGGCCGCGCCCCCAAGGACGCGCTGGTGGCGGTGCTGGTGCACCACCACGTGCTGCCCCTGCCCGAGGAGAGCTTCCCGGAGCGGCTCGCCACGCGCATGGGCTGGCCCCACGCGTCCGAGCTGTCCCTGGGCGCGGAGCTGGTGGCGCGCATCCAGGGCAGGTGCGACCTGGTCCTCCACGGCCACCGCCACCACCCCAACGAGACGGTGGTGGACACGGCCCATGGCCGCCCCTTGCGCGTCTTCAACGCGGGCAGCTCCACCGACCTGGGGCGCTTCCGGCTGCTCCAGCACTCGGAGGGGCGCCTGCTGAGCGAGCCGGTGTGGTGCCACTCCACCCAGCCGGAGCGTCCGCGCACGGCCAGCCACAACGTGCGCCCCGCGCTGCAGTACCTCGTCACCCAGCTGGGCATGGCCCTCTTCTGATGTCCGCCCGCCCGCTCTGCGAGCGGAAGCCATTCCACCGGGGGAAGCGAATGGCCCGGGGGCGCGGTGGGGTTCTTCCCATGTTGGGGAGGATGCTTGGCGCGACTGGACACCGATGACGGCTCGAGAAGAGTGCTGGTGGTCGACGACGACGCGGACTGGCGGGAGTTCCTGCGGCTCAGCCTGGAGGAACTGGGGTATGACACGATGGAGGCGGCCGACGGCCAGGAGGCCCTGGACAGCCTCCGGCGCGGTGAGCGCTTCGAGGTCATGCTGCTGGACCTGAACATGCCGGGCATGAGCGGCCTGGAGGTCGTGGAGAAGCTCGAGCGGCTGCCACGAGGGCCCCACCCCCGGGTGGTGTTCCTGACCTCGGCGGCGGCCCAGGACGTGGGCATGGCCCTCTTGGCCGGCCCCCACTACTACCTGCCCAAGGGCGCCAGCCGGGACCAACTGTCTCTGCTCTTGCAGTCACTTGGTGGGTGAGCCGCCGGCCAACCGGGGATACGGTAGAGGGCTCCTGAGAGGAGGGCCGTCATCGCATCGGAGCTGCTCGTCATCTTGTTGCTCGTCCTGGCCAATGGCGTGTTCGCCGGGGCCGAGCTCGCCATCATTTCCATCCGAAGGACGCGGCTGAAGGAGCTGATGGAGCAAGGCAGTGGCTCCGCCAAGGCGGTGGAGGCCCTGCGGGCCAACCCCGAGCGGTTCCTCGCCACGGTGCAGATCGGCATCACCGTCATCGGCGCGACGGCGGCGGCCTTCGGTGGCGCGAGCATCGCCAACCGCCTGGCCCCGGTGCTGATGGAGCTGGGCCTGCCGGAGACGACGGCGGACGAGGTGGCCCTGGCCGCGGTGGTCGTATTCGTGTCGTTCCTGTCGCTGGTGCTCGGGGAGCTGGTGCCCAAGTCGCTGGCGC
This sequence comes from Myxococcus sp. XM-1-1-1, assembly GCF_020037095.1. NCBI lineage: Bacteria > Pseudomonadati > Myxococcota > Myxococcia > Myxococcales > Myxococcaceae > Myxococcus > Myxococcus sp. XM-1-1-1. The sequence goes on along the minus strand of NZ_JAIQDH010000001.1, from coordinate 894,405 downwards.
TGCGCGCGTCCGAGCGCTACGGGATGCTCATCGGCCGGCCCCTGCTGGGCCTGTCGTGGGTGATGCGGCCGGTGGTGTGGTTCCTCACGGCCAGCTCCAACGTGGTGCTGCGGCTGTTCGGCGACAAGACGAACTTCACCGAGAGCCGGCTGTCCGCGGAGGAGCTCCAGGCGCTGGTGGAGGAGGCCGCGAAGCAGGGCTCGTTGGACCCGAAGGCGGGCGAAATCGCCTCGCGCGCGTTCGAGATGGGCGAGCTGACGGTGGGCGAGCTGATGGTGACGCGCGAGCAGATCGTCGCGCTGCGTCGCCACGCGAGCGCGGACGAGATTCGCCAGATGCTGCTGGAGCGCGGGCACTCGCGGATGCCGGTGTTCGAGGGTTCACTGGACAACATCGTCGGCTACGTCATCGCCAAGGACCTGCTCGCCGTGGCGTGGGAGGGGAACCTCATCGTCCTGGAGGACGTGCTCAGGCCGGCCTTCTTCCTGGTGGAGACGATGCGGGCCATGGACGCGCTGAAGGAGCTGCAGCGCCGTCGCATGCAGCTGGCCATCATCGTGGACGAGCGCGGCGGCGTGGTGGGCCTGGTGACGGTGGAGGACCTGGTCGAGGAGATGGTGGGCGACATCCTCAGCGAGTCGGAGACGCCCGAGGAGCTGGTGCGGCGCGAGAGCCCCGTGGCGGCGGTGGTGCAGGGCAGCGCGGCCATCCGCGACATCAACCGCGAGCTGGGGCTGGAGCTGGCCGAGGACGGCGACTACTCCACGGTGGCGGGGCTGAGCATCGCGCTGGCGGGCGGCGCCATCCCCGAGCCCGGCACCAAGCTGAAGACCAAGGACGGCCTGGAGCTGGAGGTGGTGGAGGCCTCGCCCCGGCGCGTGCGCACGGTGCGCATCTTCCTGCCGCCGCCCCAGCCGGAAGAAGGCGACAGCGCCTGAGGCCCGTGCTCACCCCGCGTCCATCAGCCCCAGGGTGAGCGCCTTCACCACGGCCTGGACCTTGTTGGTGGCGTTGAGCTTGAGCAGGGCGTTGCCGATGTGGAAGTTCACGGTGCGCTCGGAGATGTCGAGGATGGTGCTGATGTCCGCGGACGTCTTGCCCTCCCCCGTCCAGAGCAGCACCTCGCGCTCGCGCGGCGTCAGCGCGGTGTCCACGTCCGGCGCGAGCCGGGGCACCAGCAGGCCCATCATCCGCGCGTGGAGCTGGTGGGCCGTCACCAGCATCGGCTGACGCAGCGCCGCGAGCGCGGCGTCGGAGAGCGGCTCGGGTGACGCGCGGGCGAAGGTGAGCAGGCCGAAGACGCCATGCGCCGCCCAGCACGACTGGGCCACCGCGGAGGCCAGCCCGAAGGCGCGGGCATCCTCGAGGAGCTGGGGGGCCTGGGCGAAGAGCTCGTCGGACCAGACCACGAGCTCGGTGCTGCTCGCGCCCAGGCGGACCACCGGGTCGATGCGCAGGTAGTCGTGCTTCCGGTAGTGCGCCATCCATCCCGGCGGATAGGAGTCGAAGGTCGCCACCACGGGATGGGCGACGGGCCAGGGCATGCGCAACAGGTAGCCGCAGAAGTCGAAGCCCAGCGTGCGGGCCAGGGCGTCCACGCGCTCGAACAAGGCCTGCGCCTCATCCGCGCGCCGCGACGGCGGTCCGCTCGCCTCCCCCGTGGCCATCTGCCCTCCCTCCTCGTCGGAGCCAGGCTGGATGAGACCGACGATGAGTGGATGATATAGACAGCCCTCCCCCGGCGGACCACCCTCGATGGCTGTCTTTGCCCCGCATGGGGCGCGCGCCTGGCCCGCACCGCGCATTCAGCGCGCGCGGAGGGCCTTGGCGAAGGTCGCGGTGATGATTTGAGGGCGGGTGATGGCGCTGCCCACGACGACCAGGTCCGAGCCGAGCCGCAAGGTCCGCGCGGCCTGCGCCGGCGTCGAGATGGCGCCCTCGGCCACCAGTGGGCAGCGCACCACGGCGGCGCGCAGCGCCCTCAGGTGCTCGAAGTCATCGTCGCAGAGGTGGCGCCCGGCCGTCTCCCGGGTGAAGCCATACAGGCCGCTGGAGACACAGTCGAACCCCAGCTCCTGGGCGAGCGCGGCCTCGCGGACGGTGGCCACCTCCGCCATCAACGGGACGTCCGGGTAGCGGGCGCGGACCTTGCGGACCAGGTCCGGGAGCGACTCACCCTCCGGACGCCACCGCTACGTCGCGTCGATGCCCACCAGCTGGGCGCCGGCGTCCACCACCTCGGCCACCTCCGCGAGCGTCGGAGTGACGCGCACCCTCGAGCCTGGATACTCGCGGAGGAGGACGCCGAGGAGCGGCAGGGGGACCTTCGCGCGAATCGCGGCGATCTCCGCGGGCCCGTTGGCGAGGAGGCCCTGCGCCCCGCCCCGGACCGCGGCGACGGCCATGGCGGCCATGAACGCGCTGCCATGGAGCGGATCGCCGGGCAGGGCCTCGCAGGCCACCACGAGGCCTCCCTGGAGTTGTTGGAGCAGCCTCATCCGGAGACCCGCGCCCGTCGGCAGTCGAGCATCGCGGCGTGGGGCCTTCGCAGGTAGGCGTGCAGCGCGGGAGGGGCGTCCTCGACGCGGGCGAGCCCCGGGGGCCAGGGGTCGGCCCAGAACACGGGCCCGAAGCCCGCGTCTCGCAAGGCCTCCTCGATGGAATTCCTGGACCAGTACCAGGCGGTGACGTCTGCCTCCACGCCCGCGGCGCGCAGCTCGACTCGCAGCGCGCCTCCTTCCGCATGGGGCGCGTCCGAGACCAGCCGCAGGCCATAGGGAGCGTAGTAGTCCGGGTCGGGCGCGTGGTCGGGATGGAGCGGCAGCGCGAGCAGACGTCCTCCCGGGCGCAGCACCCGGGCCATGCTCGCGCACATCTGTCGCAGCTCGCTCCGCGTGGAGGCATACGGGAGGACGTACACGGCCAACACCAGGTCGAACCGCTGCTCCAGCTCGGGCGTCAGCCGAGACACGTATTCGATGCCGCGCTGCTCCTTCGCCTCCCGCTGCCGCGCGGCGCTCAGCATCCCCTCGGACGCGTCATGGCCCACCACCCGGCGGGCCCCTCGCCCGGCGAGCAGCCGGGAGTACAGCCCCGCGCCACAGCCGAAGTCGAGCACGTCGCTGCGCGTCAGGTCTCCCAGCGAGTGGAGCACCGAGGGCACCTCGATGTCCCGACGGAAGGGCCAGGGGGCGACGTCCTCGTAGAGGCTCGCCAGGTCGTCGAACTGGCGCTCTGCGGCGGTGGCGGACATCGACGACCTCCCGTGCGAAGGGTTCCCCTGAGTTAAAGCCAGACACCTCGGGTGGGAAACCTGTCAGGACTGACAGGATGGGCCCCTTCAGCGATGGCCGCGCCCCTGCCCTCGCGCCGGACGGCGCCCGAGCCTCCGCGGCGAATCCCAGACACCCCGGGCGGGCGCCCGCTCTTTCTCGCCGTTTCAGACACCGTGATGCACGGCGGGTCCCAGGGGACACGGAATCTGGGCTTTACTGACTGGGACTCGGTTACACGAACAACCTCGGTTGGGTGGAAACCACCCCTCGGTGAGTCATTGCGTGAATGATTTGACCCAGTTCAATACACCCACGCAAATGACCTAACATGGGCATGCCTCATTGCGAGGCCATTGACCGGAGCCAGACATGACACGTGTATATGGATTCCCCGCGCTCGCGGCGCTGTTTCTCTTGGGCGGCTGCGATGGCAGCTCTTCCGAAGTGGGCGCGCCATCCTCCTTGCAGACACAGGAGTCGGCGGTAGGCGAATTGGACCTGGCGGTGGTGGACCTGGTGGCGTCCTGCCAGGCCACGGCGCTGACGCTGTCCGCGGCGGTGCAGAACCTGGGAGCCACCGGCATCGCCGGCTCGACGACGGCCATCTACGCAGGCGAGCCGGGCGCGGGCGGCACGCGCCTGGGAATCGTCAGCGTTCCCTTCCTGGTGGGGGGTGAGCGCTTCCCCTTCCAGCTCTCCTTCACGGTGCCGGAGGGGACGCAGCGGGTGGTGGTGGTCGCGGACGACGACGGCGTCTTCGACGAGGGGGACGAGGCGAACAACCGCGCCGCGTTCGACTTCCCGATTCCGTGTGCGACGAATCAGCTGCCGGTGGCGAGCTGCCAGGATGTCACCGTCCAGGCGGACGCGACGTGCCGGGGGCAGGCCTCCGTGGACCACGGCTCGTTCGACCCGGATGGCTTCCCGGGGCCGTTCAGCGTGAGCCAGACCCCCGCGGGCCCGTTCTCCCTGGGGACGACGCCTGTCCGTCTGGATGTGACGGATGGCGCCAGCACGAGCACCTGCTCCGCGACGGTGAAGGTGGTCGACGTCACGGCGCCCACGCCGGGCGCGAGCCGGGGCATCACCCTGACGCCCTCGGCGGGCTCCGACTACGTGCTGGTGTCGCTGGATGACTGCGCCCTGCCAGCCACGGACAACTGTGGCGGCACGCTGCCCCTGGCGCAGGCGGGCACGCTGCTGCGCGTCACCTCCGACGAGCAGAACGACGCGCTGTCATTGCTGCGGCTGCTGGCCTGCGACGACATCAAGCTGAGCGCGGATGGCAAGTCCGCGATGGTGCGCGCGGAGGCGGCGCTGCTGGGCAACGGCCGCGTCTACACGTTCGTGTATGGCGTGTCGGACAACACGGGCAACCAGTCCGTGGGCTCCTGTCAGGTCCGCGTTCCCGCGCTGCTGGGCAACCCCGCCGTCGACTCGGGGGCCCGGTATTGCCAGGGCGAGGGCTGCCCCTCGGGGACGACGTACCCCGGGCTGCTCTGCTCGCTGCTGTAATGGATTGAAGGTCGCGGCACTCCGCCCGGGGCTGTCCCGGGCGGGGTGCCGCGGCCCAATGACTCCGCAATCCCAGATTCCTGGGATGGGCCTGCCCGGCGCTCCTCGAATACCGTTGCATCCTCCCCAAGGAGGCAACCATGTCGACGAGGTATTGCATTGGAGCGGCACTGGGACTGCTGGTGACCATGGCCATGGGCTGTGGAGCGCCGTCTGCTGAAGATGTCGTCACGACGGAAGGCATCCAGGAGTCTTCGCAGGAGCTGTCGACCTGTACGGCGGCCTGCGCCACGGGGTCGGTGAGTTGTCCGTCGGGAACGACGGTCTGCTCCGCCCAGGACAACTCCGGGGTGACGTGCAACGGAACGTTCATCGCGTGTCCCACGACGCCCCCGGCGTGTGGCGACCTGCCGCGGTGCAGAGACCTGGTGGGAAGCGTCTGCGCCCCCGGCTCCAGGGAGCCGTGCTGCACGGCCTCGGGAGCTGAGAGCGTCTGCGTCTGCACCCTCAGTGGAATCCTGCGCTGCAACACTCTCTAGGCGGAGTCCGGGCGGCTTCGACTCGCCTCGAGGCTACTGCCGTGGAGTCGGCAGGGGCTCATCCGGGTGGATGATGGAGGGGCTCCGTCGGACATAGGCCCGGGCCCAGAGGTAGGCCCCGGCCCCCGCGGCCAGCAGGGCTCCCACGGCGCCCAGGAGCACCCATCGAGTCGTCCGCGTCATTCGAGTCCTCCAGGAGGACTCCCGACAGGAGGAGCCTCCGTGCCTGCTCGACCCTAGGGCACGGAGGCTGCCGCGGGCCAGCCAGCAGTGTCCTCTCGCCAGCCTCAGGCCGAATGTGTGCTTGCGTCGGCCAGCAAGTTCGGCTACTTGTGCCCTCGCCGCAGCGGTTCTGCGCGATTAGCTCAGCTGGATAGAGCGTTGGCCTCCGGAGCCAAAGGCCGCAGGTTCGACTCCTGCATCGCGCGCAGGGACAACCGCCCGGTCTTCCTCAGGAAACTGATGGAGACCGGGCGGGAAATCCTGCCCCTCCAGGCTCCCCCAACAGACTCGCGGCAATGTCCCCGTCAGCGAAGCGCCTGTGGCGTGGTCCCGTCGCTGGGACCGGGCCGCCTCCGGGATTCGACGTCCGGATGACCGTGGCGCAAGACACCACCACGGCTCGCCCCGGCTCTCCGCCCAGGCAAGGGCGCGCCAATGGCTTCATGCGGTCTCGAGGCGACTCAGCAGACGTCGCATCCCGCGCAGTAGAAGGTGCCATCCGACCAGAACACGCAGTATTCGCAACAGTCGACATAGACAATGGATTGCGTAGTATCGGTCGAAGAGAGCTTCGCCTCAGTCCCGTCGGTCTTCACGACCGTACCCGATGTCACCGGCATGGAGCCTGAGTCACTGTGAATGACCATCGAGCCATTCTCACCATGCTCGATACGATATTCCGGGTCGGAGACGCCGCCACAACCCGTTGAAACCGCCGCGAAGAACACGAACGCCGCAACCTGACGGATATTCATTGGCCGTATGCCTTTCCAGTGGGTGCCCATGAGGCAACCACAACTATGAGGTGAATGCGATAGACTGTCCATGAGAGTCGACGACACCCCAGGACTCCGTCACAAACGACCCCGTCCGGGTGACGCGCGATTGAGCTTCTGCCGGCGTCTGACACACTTCGAGCCCCCGAATATGAACGACCTCCCCACAAGCATCGTGATCGCGGTTCCCATAGTCGAGGAGGCAACCCGGTGGTTTCGAGCCCGGTTCCCAACTGCCGCGATTGCCAGCCAGGGTGCGCTGGCTGTTGTTCACCTGGGAGACACCCGGGTTGTGCTGCTGCACGGCCCGCGAGGGCGCACGCGGCAGATCCTGGTCGAGGTCAACCCCAAAGACGTCCCCTTGCACCCGGCTAATGACGTGGAGGTTCAGGTGCGGGCGAAAACCCTATTGGGCTCCCGCTGGGCAACGCTCATGATGCCAGACCAGACGACCCAACTCGTCCTGGTGACCCCCGTTCCGGCCTTGAACAAGTACCAATTGGAGCAGGTCCGCCAGGTGCTGAGGCCACTCAAAGAGAAGGTCGCCAGGTGGCACGAGGGAGTCAAAGGTCATCTGGAATCAATCTGGAACAAGGAACTGGATCGACTCCTGGAGAAGGAGGGTCCGCACCAGATCAAATGGATCGTGGCGGGGATCAATCCCGGGAAACTGGAGGCGAGAGACGGTCGCTACCTGCACCCAGCGGGACCGTCAGGCGCACCAATGCATGTGCTGTTGCGGCATGATGTCCCCAGTTGGGACTTCGTGTTGGCCTTGAATCAAACAAGCCTTGCCAGCTCCAACATGGATGAACTGGACGACCTGTCCCCGAAGCAGCAGGAAATCCTCGACGAATCCCTCCTGGCGATGGCTGAGGCCATTGGCCAACTGGCACAGATAACTGGGGCCCACGTCTGGATTCTCGGCAACAAGGAACTCTTTGCCAGGAAAACCTCGACAATGCGCTTCTATCCGTTCTTTCAACGGTTGGCCAAGCGCACGAGCGAGGACCCGACCCTGCACGACCGACTCTACTTGAGCAACCATCCATCGAGAGGCAGCCTGTTCAGCGAACTGCCCATGACAGACGAGATCCTGGATCACGGATTGGAAGTCGCACTACGGCAGCACTGCCTCCCGCTGCGTCCGTAGCAACTCGGGGGGCGGCCACCGCGGCTTCCCTCCTCACACGGGCGCATCGAGCTTGCCTTTGCCCCTCGGAAATCACGCCCCCGCGACCATGCCGCGCCGCATCGGGCCACAGGGACTCGGCCACTTCCCTATCCCGGTGATGGGCACGGGCGCCGGTCACGTCCTCGGCTGGTACAGCGCGTCAGGCATCCTCATGGCGCTCGGGCGGCCGCGAGACACACGGGTCCCCATCGCCGCCCGGACGTAGCCTGGGTCCAACACCCTCACGCTCCACCGCATTCCCGCCCGGAGACCTTCGTTTTTTCGAAGCCTCCCGGGAGCTTTTCCTATTGGCGCGAAACTCCGCGGACCAGCAGATAGGAGATAGGCCCATGGTGGGCCGGAAGGAGCCGAGGATGCGAATCGAAATCCGAGCCCGACACTTCACCCTCACCGAGACCCTCCGCACCCACGTCGAGCGCCGCGCGCGCTTCGCCATGGGGCGACTGTCCGACCGGGTCCGCGAGGTGACGGTGCGCTTGGAAGACATCAACGGCCCACGCGGAGGCGTGGACAAGGTGGCGAAGGTCACGGTGCGCCTGGAGCACGGCGGACAGCTCGCGTCGGAGGCGATGGACGCGACCTTCCCCGGCGCGGTGGACCGGGCCCTGGAGCGCGCCGGCCACGCGGTGGGCAAGGCCCTGGGACGCTCGCACCGCCAGGACAGCGAGAGCGTGAGGACCGGCCCCTGGGAGGTCGAGGAGCAGCACAGCCCCCTCTGACGTGAAGCGCCGCCGAGGGCCCTTCTCCCCGAAGGGCCCCGGCGATGTCAGGATGGGTCCATGACGCGCGTCGCGCGTCCCTTTCCTGGAGGATTTCCGATGCAGACGGCGGGGCCGGGCGTGCTGGCGCGAGGACGGGCCGCATGGGCCCGCGCGAGGCAGCGCTGGTGGGTGCGATGGGGCGTGGACCTGGTGCTGCTGGCGCTCGTGTTCACCGCCGTCGCGGCCTGGCAGACGCGCCACCTGCCCGGCTCCGGAGCGCCCGCGCCGGACTTCACCGTGCAGACACTCTCCGGAGAGACGGTGTCGCTCGCCTCGCTGCGAGGAAAACCCGTGGTGCTCGCCTTCTGGGCCCCGTGGTGCGGCGTGTGCGGCGCCGAGTCCTCCAACCTCTCCCAGCTGCGCCGCATCGCCGGAGACTCCGCGCACGTCGTGTCGGTGGCGCTGGCCTATGAAGACGTCGCCGCCGTGCAGCGCTTCGCCCAGGAGCACGCGGTGGACTACCCGGTGCTGCTCGGCGACGACTCGATACAGGAAGCGTGGCGGGTGAGCATGTTCCCCACCGTGTTCTTCCTGTCCGCCGAGGGGCGCATCGAGCGCTCCGTGGTGGGCTACACCACCCTGCTCGGCCTGTCCTGGCGGTGGATGTTGTAGAGTCCGGAGCACCTCTCGGAGCCAACGGATGGGAACGACCAAATCCGCAGATGAGTGAGCCGCGGCGACCCTGTTGCCGCGGCCCTCTGTCCAAAGCTCATCACGTTCCCGTGGAGAGGCAGATGGCCGCCCGCTGTTCCCCTTTTGTGCGGATGCCATCGTGGCTCACTCGAAAACCTTGTCGTGGACGTACTCCGTGCCAGCAGCGCTGTTGCTGATGGCCCCCTTCGACCTCCTGGCCTCGCTGGCCATGGACATCTACCTGCCCGTGGTTCCGGCGATGGTCGGAATCCTCCAGACGTCTCCCGCCATCATCCAGCTCACGCTCAGCCTCTACATGGCGGTGCTCGGGCTGGGACAGGTGGTGTTCGGCCCCTTGTCGGACCGCATCGGTCGGCGTCGGGTGTTGTTGGGAGGCGCGCTGTTGTTCGCGGCCACGTCGTTCCTGCTCGCGGGCACCTCGGACGCGATGACGTTCGTCGGCCTGCGGACTCTGCAAGCCGTCGGCGCCTCCGCGGCGCTCGTCGCCACGTTCGCCACCGTCCGTGATGTCTACGCGGAGCGGCCGGAGAGCGCGGTCATCTACAGCCTGTTCAGCGCCATGCTGGCCTGCGTGCCCGCGCTGGGCCCCATCGTCGGGGCGCTGCTCGCGAGACACTTCGGTTGGCGGGCCATCTTCATCACGCTCGGCGGCCTGGCGACGGCGGCCGTGGTGAATGCGTGGCCCCGGTGGCACGAAACCCACGCGGCGGACGGGCCACGTCCCGCCGTCGCGTTCCGTCCCATCCTGCGCGACGCCGCGTTCTGGACGTACACGCTGGGCTTCAGCTCGGCCATGGGCGCGTTCTTCGTGTTCTTCTCCACGGCGCCCCGGGTCCTCATCGGACAGGCGGGCTTCACCGAGCTCGGGTTCAGCCTGGCCTTTGCCACCGCGGCGCTCGCGATGATTGCGACGACGCGCTTCGCCAGGCGCTTCGTGGCGGCGTGGGGCCTGGCGGGCAGCCTCACGCGGGGCATGCTCCTGCTGCTCACCGGCGCGGCCCTGCTCGCGGCGGGGCAGTTGTTCGCGGCCCCGTCGTTCTGGACGTTCGTCGCGCCGATGTGGGTCATCGCGGCGGGCATCGTCTTCGCGGCGTCCGTCACCGCCAACGGCGCGCTCCAGGCCTTCGGCGCCGTGGCGGGGACCGCCGTCGCGCTCTACTTCTGCGTCCAGAGCCTCATCGTCGGCACCGTGGGCACGCTGATGGTCGTCCTGCTCGACGGCGACACGGCGTGGCCCCTGGTGGCGTATGCCTCGCTCATGGCGACGGTGACGCTGAGCGCCCAGGCGAACCTGCGACGCAGGCGGGTGCCCTCCCCCTAGCGCGGGCTCCCACCGCGCCGGAGGGACGTTCAGCCTCCGGCGCGGCGTGCAGCGGCTACAGCTTCACCAACTGCACATCATCCATGTGCACGAAGTTGGCACCATTGGCCGTGGTGGCACGGGTGTGGAAGCCCAGCTCCAGATAGCCGCCGGTGACGGAGATGACCGGCGTCTCCACCAGCGTCCACGCGCCATACGTCCCCAGCTCCGTGAACACGGGCGCACACGAGCCACACGTCTTCGCCTGGATGCGCGACAGGTCGAAGGTGCCGCCCTTTCGCACCCACGCGCGGACCCGGTAGTTGCCGGACGCCAGCCCCGACACCGTCTGATACGTCCACACCTCGAAGGGCGCGGCGTTGTTCCAGTGCGTCAGGTGATAGCTGCCCGAGTGTCCACCATTGTGCGTCTCGCTGAAGTCCGCGGCCTCCGTGCCGTTGGGGCTCCACGTCGCCCAGCCAGCCATGTCCGACTCGAAGCCCGGGTTCGTCAGCGTCCCCCCCGGCGTGCTGCCCGCCTGGTACCAACGCACCCACTCCACCTCCATCGTCTTGCGCTGCCCCAGCGGCAGGTCCACGTTGCCCGCCGGCGTATTGCCATACCAGTTCCCACCCAGCGCCAGGTTCAACAGGATGTAGTGGTTCTGCCGGAACGCCTGCGCCGCGTGCACGAAGTCCGCGTTCGCCCGGACCTGGTTGTCCAAGCGGAACACCATCCGGTCCGCCGTCCACTCCAGCTCGTAGACGTGGAACGCATCCGCCAGGCTGTAGCCCCGGTTCGCCCCGGAGCCCCAATCCCTCGCGCCCTCGCCCCAGTGCGTGGCCACCTTCATCCACGACGGCTCGTTCGAGTGCCACTCCAGGATGTCGATCTCCCCCGCCGCCGGCCAGCCGACGCTGGAGATGTTCGCCCCCAGCGTCCAGAACGCGGGCCACATGCCGTAGCCGGACGGCACCTTGATGCTCGCCACCAGCTTGCCGTAGGTCCGCTCCACCTTGCCCTTGGTGTGGATGCGCCCCGAGTAGAACGAGCGCGGCCCATAGCCGGTACAACGCGAGTCATTGGGCGCGTCGTTGGTGCGCTCGGCGGTGAGGATGAGCTTGCCCCCGCTCACCGTCACGTTCTGCGCGCGCGGGTACTCCAGCTCCCCCGTGCCGAAGTTGCAGTTGCCCGTCACCGGGTCGTAATTGCTCGTCAGCACGTTCCAGTTCGCTGAGTTCAGCGCCGAGCCCGTGAAGTCGTCCTGCCACGCCAGGTTCCAGCCCGGCCCCGGGTCGTAGGCCAGCTCCTTCTGCTCCTGCGCGACCAACGGCGGCGGCTCGGACTCCACCGGAACCTCGTTCCCACATCCCCCCAACAACAACCCGCCCAAGACAAAACACGCACCCCAGCTGGACTCGCTCCGATATGCCATCCGCTCCTCCTGGAATAATGCGAGAACACGATTTACTCGAATTCTAGCATTTACTTCATTCGAAGTGACGACAAAGTCAGATGGCGTAGTCCCCCACGAACACGGAGGCGGAGCGCACGTCCGCGTGGACCGCGTCTCCTTCCGAGACGCCGAGCGCATCGAACTCGGAGCGGGACACCTGCACCGTCACTTCATCGCCCGAAGGAAGTCGCAGGAGCACCTTGACGAAGCCGCCCACGGACTTGAGGCGCTCCACCCTCCCGGTGACAGGAGAGGCGCTTCGCGCCGCTTCATCCGTGCGCGCCAGCTTGATGTCATGCGGACGCACGAAGGCATGCACCGCCTGGCCCTCCCGAGCGGCGGACGGCATCGCCAGGGCGAGCGAGCCGAGCGCCGCGCGCCCCTGCTGGACATGGCCTCGCAGGATGCTCGCCCCGCCGATGAACGACGCCACGAAGGGCGAGGCCGGGCGGTCGTAGATGTCCTCCGGTGAGCCCGCCTGGGCCACGCGCCCCTCGCTCAGCACCACGACGTGCTGGGAGATTTCGAGCGCCTCCTGCTGGTCGTGCGTCACCAGGAGCGTCGTCAAACCGGTGCGCTCGTGCAGGCCATGCAGCCACTCGCGAAGCTCCTCGCGCACCCGCGTGTCCAGCGCGCCGAAGGGCTCATCCAGGAGCAGCACGCGAGGGCGGATGGCGAGCGCCCGCGCGAAGGCCACACGCTGACGCTGGCCTCCGGAGAGCTGCGCCGGATGGCGCGCGCCCAGGGCCTCGAGTTGCACCAGGCGCAGCATCTCGTCCACGCGCGTCTCCACCTCGGCCCGGGGGAGCTTGCGCATCTCCAATCCGAAGGCGACGTTCTGCCGCACCGTCATGTGGCGGAACAAGGCGTAGCTCTGGAACACGACGCCCACGTTGCGCTGTTGCACCGGCTGCGCCGTGCAGTCCGCGCCGTCGATGAGGACGCGCCCCGAGTCGGGGACCTCCAGCCCCGCGATGAGGCGCAGCAGCGTGGACTTCCCCGCGCCCGACGGGCCCAACAACGAGGTGATGGCCCCCGCGGGCGCCTGGAACGACACCGACGAGACGGCGGGGCTTCCGCCCGCGGAGAACCGCCGGGTGAGCTGCTCGACGACGATGCTCATGACGCCTCACTCCTCCACTCCACGTACTTCTTCAGGACCAGCGTCACCAGCGCCAGCACCGTGAGCAACGAGGCCACGGCGAACGCTCCGGCGAAGTCGTATTCGTTGTAGAGAATCTCCGCGTGCAGCGGCAGCGTCGTGGTGACGCCGCGCACGTGCCCGGACACCACCGAGACGGCGCCGAACTCGCCCATCGCCCGCGCGTTGCAGAGGATGACGCCGTAGAGCACGCCCCACTTCACCTTCGGCAGCGTGACGCGCAGGAAGGTGCGCCAGCCGCTCGCGCCCAGCGTCAGCGCCGCCTCCTCCTCGTCACTGCCCTGCGCCTGCATCACCGGCAGCACCTCCCGGGCCACGAACGGGAAGGTGATGAACACCGTCGCCAGCACGATGCCCGGCACCGCGAAGATGACGTGCACGTCGTGCTCGGCCAACAGCGGCCCCAGCCAGCCCTGCCGCCCGAAGAGCAGCACGAAGATGAGCCCCGCGATGACGGGCGACACGCTGAACGGCAGGTCGATGAGCGTCAGCAGCAGCGCGCGCCCCCGGAACCGGAAGCGCGCCAGCAGCCACGCGGCCGCAAGGCCGAAGACCAGGTTGAGCGGCACGGCGATGCCCGCGGCCGTCAGCGTCAGGAGGATGGCGGAGCGCGCCTCCGGCTCCGTGACGGCGGCCACATACGCGGCCCACCCCTTCTGGAACGCGAAGGTGAAGACCGCCACCAGCGGGACGACGAGGAAGACGGCCAGGAAGCCCAGCGCCAGGGTGATGAGCGTCCAGCGCACCCACCGCGAGCCCTCCAGCGGGCGCGTCGCGCGGTGCGACACCAGACTCGAAGGAGCCAGCATGTCCGTCACGCTCCAGGCCGGACTTCGAACCGGCGGTGGCTCCAGCGCTGGAGCAGGTTGACGACGAGCAGCAGCAGGAACGACGTCACCAGCATCACCACCGCGATGGCCGTGGCCCCCGCGTAGTCGTACTGCTCCAGCTTGGTGACGATGAGCAGCGGGACGATTTCGGTGCGCAGCGGCATGTTGCCGGAGATGAAGACGACGGAGCCGTACTCGCCCAGCGCCCGCGCGAAGGCCAGGGTGAAGCCGCTGAGCAGCGCGGGGGAGATGGCCGGGAACAGCACCCGCGTGAAGGTCTGCCACGGCGTGGCGCCCAGCGTCGCCGCGGCCTCCTCCACGTCCGCGTCCAGCTCCTCCAGCACCGGCTGCACCGTGCGCACCACGAAGGGCAGCCCGATGAACGTCAGCGCCACCGCGATGCCCACGGAGGTGTAGGCCACCTTCACCCCCAGCGCCTCCAGATACTGGCCGTACCACCCCTTCGACGAGAACAGCGTGGTGAGCGTCAGCCCCGCCACCGCCGTGGGCAGCGCGAAGGGCAGGTCCACCAGCGACTCCACCAACGAGCGCCCGGGGAAGCGATAGCGCACGAGCACCCACGCGACGAGCAGGCCGAACACGACGTTGACCAGCGCCGCCACCAGCGACGCGCCGAAGCTCAGCCGGTACGCCGCGAGCGCGCGGGGCGCCGACACCGTCTCCCAGAACTGCGGCCACGTCAGGGAGAACGTCTTGAGGAAGAGGCTCGACAGGGGGATGAGCACCAACAACCCCACATAGGCCCAGGTGAAGCCCAGCGACAGGCGGAAGCCGGGCAGGACATGACGACGCGCGGGCATGCTCATGGCTCAGCGCGCCTGGGGGACGTAGATGCGGTCGAAGACGCCGCCATCATCGAAGTGCGCGGCCTGCGCCTTGCGCCAGCCTCCGAACACCTCGTCGATGGTGAAGAGCGTCAGCTTCGGGAAGCGGGCGCCCTCCTTGCTCGCCACCGCCTCCGAGCGCGGACGGTAGTGGTGCTTCGCCGCCAGCCGCTGCCCCTCCTCCGAGTAGAGGAACTGGACATACGCCTCCGCCACGGCGCGCGTGCCGCGCTTGTCCACGTGCCGGTCCACCACCGCGACGGGGGGCTCGGCCAGGATGCTCACCGAGGGCACGACGATGTCGAACCGCCCCTGTCCCACCTCGTCCGTCAGCAGGAAGGCCTCGTTCTCCCAGGCGATGAGCACGTCGCCCAGCCCTCGCTCGGCGAACGTGGTGGTGGCCCCCCGCGCACCGGAGTCGAGCACCGGCACCCGACGGAACAGCGCCTCCACGAAGCCGCGCGCGCTCTCGGGGGTGCCTCCCGGCTTGCGCAGCGCATAGCCCCACGCGGCCAGGTAGTTCCACCGCGCGCCGCCGGACGTCTTCGGGTTGGGCGTGATGACCGCGACGTCCTCGCGCAGCAGGTCCTCCCAGTCGCGGATGCCCTTGGGGTTTCCCTTGCGCACCACGAAGACGATGGTGGAGGTGTACGGCGCGCTGTTGTGCGGGAGCCGCGCCTGCCACCCCTCCGGGATGAGCGACGCCTTGTCGTGGAGCATGTCCACGTCGTAGGCCAGCGCCAGCGTGACGATGTCCGCCTCCAGCCCGTCGATGACCGCCCGCGCCTGCTTGCCGGAGCCGCCATGCGACTGCTTGATGGACACCTTCTGTCCGCGCTTCGCCTCCCACTGCCTGGCGAACGCCGCGTTGACGTCCACGTACAGCTCCCGCGTGGGGTCGTAGGACACGTTGAGCAGCGTGACGACGTTGGCCGAGGCCGCATCGGCACCGGCGGACTTGGAGCACCCGACGAGGGCGAGCACGACGAGCAGGGACGACACGAGCCACGAATGCATGGAGGGGCCTTTCACCAGCTCACCTGGAAGCGGGACATGACGACGGATTCGGGCAGGCGAGCGCCGTCGACGGCGCCTCCCTCGTACTCGGTGTGGTCATACGAGGTGGCCACCCGGACGTTGTTGTTGAGGTACCAGTTCGCCACCGCGCCCCAGCCATGGGCCTTGCGCGCCGCGCGCGTGGGGTCCGCGTAGACGGGGAACGCGTCCGGGTCCACGCGGAGCTCGGACATGCGAGCCCCCACCTCCACCGCGCCCCAGCCGTCCGCGCTCGCGCCGAACGGCTCGGTGGGCTTCACGCCGTCGTAGGCCGCCTTGCCTCCGAAGAGCACGTACGACGCGCTGGCCTGCCAGGACTCGAAGCGCAGCCTCGCGTGCTGCTCCCCCAGGTGGACCTCCTGGGTGGAGGAGACGTACTCGGCCATCGCGCCCAGCGGTCCCAGGTAGAGATAGCCCTGTGGGGACCAGCGCACGTGCGGGCCGTGGGCGACGACGGTCTCTCCCAGGCCGTTGCCCGTCCTGAAGATGAAGAACGTCTGCTGCCCCATGGAGCGCAGCGGCGCCTCGCCCGTGGTGGACGCCGAGCCGAACTGCGACCCGCGCGACGCCGCGATGCCCAGCCCCAGTCCCGAGAGCGACGAGAGCCCCAGCGCCCGGAACGGATGGGCGAACACCCGCGCCGCCAGGTCGAAGCTGTCATCCAGGTTGGTGTCGGCGCTCGCCCCATCCGCCGTGCCGTTGAAGGCCCCCAGCGCGTAGCTCACCACGCCGTCCTTCAGCTCCCCGTGCACCATCACCCCCACGTCCCGGTTGGGCACCAGGTCCGTGGGCAGCGCCCGCTCGATGAAGAGCGTATGGATGCCGGACTGGTTGCGCTCCAGCCCCACCGGCGGACGGAACCTGCCCACGCGCACCCGGACCTCCTTGCGCGGGCGGAACTCCAGATAGGCATCCCACAGCGGAGGCACGTTGGCCGCGAAGTCCACCAGCAGGCGGAAGTCGAACAGACTGAAGAGTGTCCCCTCCAGCAGCGGACGCGCGCGCCGGATGAGCAGCGTCGTCGCCCCGGGACGGTCCGCGCGGCTCTCGAAGAAGCGACCATCCAGTTGCACGTAGCCGCGCAGCTTCAGCAACAGGGCGTTGTCGGCGGAGTGGAGGGAGATTCCCTCGGACGTCGCCCTCACGCTGACGCTCCCCGGGGCGGGCGGCGTGGGCTCGGCGGGCGGAGGTGTCTGGGCCAGCGCGACGGACGAGCACAGCCAGCTCAGCGCCACGGCCAGGAGCGGGGTGCATCGATGCGGGGGTGGACCTGCCATGGCGGAACCTCGACAGCGGAGAGGGGCGCGATGGACGGGGGTTTCGAACACCAGAAAGCCGAAAGCCCACCTCCTCGCGGATGGTGGGCTTCCTCGAACCAGCTCGAACCAGGCTTCTCAGGCCACGGGTCGACAGGCGCCCACCGCAGGTGCGTCACAGCAGCAACATGCGTGGTGGGTCGAGCGGCGCATCGAGTTCCGCCACGATGCCCGCCACCCTCCATCTTGTCAACGCGGCCCCTGACGACAGCCATCCGCCGGCAGCCGCACTTTCCACTCCGGACAGCCTTTGCCCGCCCCCTCTCACTCGCCCCCGAGGGCCTCGCGGCCAATGACTGGAATCCAAGCATAATTGGAACTCCAAGTCAGGAGGTCCCATGTCGAAACACAGTCGTTCGCGGTGGGTTCCACGCCTCGCCACGCTGTTCCTCGCGGGAGTGGCGGCGCCAGCAGTCCTCGCGGCGGAGCGCCCTTCGCTGGTGAACACGCGCATTGGCACGCCCTTCGGCGCGAACGGGCATTCGTCCACGATTGATGGCCGCGTCTTCGTGGGCAACATCCGCGAGGACCACGCGACGACGACCACCACCTGGGTGGCGCGGGTGTTCCGTCCGGAGGCGGTGACGTACGACGCGGAGGGCAAGCCGAGCTTCGCCGCCGCGTTCTCCCCCGGGCGCACCACCACGGTGAGGAACGGAGAGAACGCGCTGGCGTTCTGCTTCACCCACCCGGCCCAGCCCTACACGCTGGTCGACGGGCTCGCGGTGTACCAGCCGTACCTCTTCGATTCGATGATGTTCAACGGCCCCAACGTGTTCCGCCGCCGTCCGGTGGACCTCCGCGTGTCCCAGCCCTTCACGCCGCAGGCGGACATCTC
Source organism: Myxococcus sp. XM-1-1-1 (assembly GCF_020037095.1). Taxonomy (NCBI): domain Bacteria; kingdom Pseudomonadati; phylum Myxococcota; class Myxococcia; order Myxococcales; family Myxococcaceae; genus Myxococcus; species Myxococcus sp. XM-1-1-1. The sequence goes on along the minus strand of NZ_JAIQDH010000001.1, from coordinate 876,665 downwards.
GTCATTCACCACCGGCAACCTGGAGACGCTGACCACCGTCACCGGCGCGAGCATCCGAGGCATCGAGCCGACGATGACCTCCGACGGCCGGCTGCTCATCTTCCAGGGCGGGCCCCTGAACGATGGCGGCATCGACCACCTGATGTACGCCTACAACCCCACGCCGTGCGCCGCCTCGGGCTGGAGCAACCCGCGTCCCCTGTCGATGATGAACACCGACACGGCCTCGGGTGTGCTGCGCTATCCACTGGCGCGCCAGAAGCTCAAGGCCGCCACCGGCGAGCTCTTCGGCGAGACGACGTCCGGCCCGCTGCTGCGCGGCGCGTATCCGTGGGTGGACCACGAGGGGCGCAACGTCACGTACACCGGCGTCGTCTACACGGATGGCGCGCGCCGCGAGGCGGTGAGCCTGATTGGCGCGGACACCCAGTGGACGGCGTACCACATCGATGGCGCCATCAACACGGGCCGGCTCGACATCGCGCACCTCTTCTACTCGGGCCCCATGTGGAACTTCGAGCAGGAGCGCGCCCCGGAGCAGAACTTCCCGCCCGGCGCCAACAACGACAGCCGCTACCTGCCCGTCACCAAGTCCCACGACGTGCTCGCCCTCTTCGGCAGCAACACGTCGGACTACAACGAGGTGGACGTGGGCGAGCTGGTGGACCCGTTCCACGTGCTCAACCTGCCCATGAACGAGCTGGTGACACGCGCGGGCGCCTACGACTTGACGCGCACGCCGGACCACTCGGGCTACTTCTACACGGGCACCCTCACCGGCACCGCGTCCATCTCCGCGGGCAACTTCGTGACGCAGTCCACCTCCGGCTCGCTGTGGGAGCCGCACGGCCAGGGCAAGGCGCTCGTCATCCCCGGAGGCGGCGCCCTCAGCGTGAATCTCACGGACCCCAGCGGCACCGTGCGCGGCGTGGGCGCGCTGGTGCGAGGCTTCACCGTGCAGCTCGCGGTCCGCCCCGATGCGAACATCCACGCGGGCTGCACCACCGGCAATCCCTATCGCTACCTCTTCCAGAAGTCGGGGGCCATCGACCTCATCTACGAGTCCGACAACACGGTGCAGCTCTCCCTCGTCATCAACGGCACCCGCGTGCGCCTGGGGCGCAGCCCGCCGCTGCCCGTCGGCGCGTGGACCCACCTGGGCTACTCCTGGGACGGCGTCACCGGCGTCTTCCGCGAGTACCTCAACGGCGTGCCCACGCGCCGCGTCCTCCCGGTGGCCCCGGGCAGCTTCCGCCTGGGCACGGGCGTGCTGAGCATCGGCGCGGGCAACGTGATGAACACCCAGTCATGCCCCGTCAACGGCGAGGGCTCGTTCAAGGGCGCCATCGACGAGGTGCGCTTCTTCAGCCACGCGCGCTCGGCCCGCTCCATCTGCATGACCTCGCCGGGCGCGGACTGTCTGGACACCGCCATCCAGGAGACACCCACCGAGGGGCAGTTCGGCATGAGCCAGCAGCTCCACCTGTGCAACAGCTACGCGGCGCTCGGCACGCGGGCCTGCTCGTCAGCCATGCACCGCGTCTGCGCGCAGCGCGGGGCGCATGACGCCCTGGCCAACAGCACCAACGTCCTGGAGACGATTCAGCAGCTCATCGGCAACCGCCCGCCCATCTCGCTCCTGGGCGTGCTCGCCGGCGCGAACGCCACCGACGTCAACGTGGCCTGCGGCCCCATCCAACATGAGAGCGTGGCCGTCACCTTCGAGGAGCTGTCGCGCCTGCACGGGCTCTGCACGGATGAGCGCGTCGCGCAGACGCTGGACTGCGGCGCCGCCGCGCATCGCTGGTGCAACAAGCTGGGCTGGACGACGGGACAGATCTTCGAGGTGACGTCACGTCCCTGGGTGGGCTGCTTCAACTCCGGCCTCATCCAGGACGTGGCCAAGGACCAGCTCGGCCCCGTGTCCAACTCCGGCGCCTTCATGACCACCGACTCCAAGCTGGAGGTCAGCCGGTGGTGCCAGGCGCGAGGGTATGGCGCCGGCGTGGTGCAGGAGCTGGGCCTGGGTTACCTCGCGCAGGTGCACTGCTTCCAGCCCGCCGTGACGGTGCCCTGGAAGATCAACCCCTGAGCCCCGGCGCCCCTCAGGTCCCCTGGAGCCTGAAGGGCGTCCCCTTCTCGCCGGCGGAGTGCTCGCGGGTCAGCACCTCGAGCACCTCGCCGGGGAGCGGGAACCACCGCAGCCGCTCGGCCTCCACGCGGAGCGGGGCGTCGTCCGTCTTCAGGCGCGCGTAGTCCTGGAGCGCCTCCTCGACGGCCTCGTGCGCGCGGGCGACATAGCAGGTCAGCTCCGACTCGGGCACGGAGCGCCCGGGAGCGGGCGCCTCGGCGTCGCCGTGCGCATAGGACAGCGCATCCAGCCGTCGCAGCGTCCGCTGGTGTCCCCGATAGCGCCACTGTCCGGTGGCGGGCTCCAGCACGTAGCGTGGCAAGAGCTTCCAGCCCTCGGCGGCGACGAAGTCCACCGCGTCCAACAGGAAGCCGAACGTCGTCTCGGACAGGAAGTAGTTGAAGCCCAGGCGCACCCAGCCGGGCTTCACGCCATCGGTGCCGCTCAGGATGACGTCCTGGAAGCGGTGGCTGGTGACGGGGTCGATGCTCAAGAGGCGATGGCCGTAGGGGCCCGCGCAGGAGCACCCTCCCCTCGCCTGGATGCCGAACAAGTCGTTGAGCAGGGCGACGACGAAGTTGTGGTGGAGGTACGCGTCACCGTGGCGGACGAGGAAGCTCACGATGGGGAGCCGGGGCAGCGCGGGGTTGCCAAGGATTCGCAGCGCGGGGTTCGCGCCCCAGCGCGTGAGGGCTCTGGCGACGAAGTCCTTCTCCAGGGCGTCGATGTGCTCCACGCCCACGGACTCGCGCAGCCGGAACACCAGCCCGGCGCGTATCGAGTCCACGATGGCGGGCGTGCCGCCCTCCTCGCGATGCACGGGGTCGCGCTGGTAGACGTGCTCGCTGCCGCTCACATAGGACACCGTGCCTCCCCCCGGCACGGTGGGGATGCGGTTGCCCAGCAGCCTGCGCTTGACCACGAGCACCCCCGTCGTGCCCGGCCCGCCGATGAACTTGTGCGGTGACAGGAACGCCGCGTCCTTCTCCACGCGGGGCCGCGAAGTGCCGTCCTCCCGGCCATTCATCTCCACGTGGACGTAGGGGCCCGCCGCGGCGAAGTCCCAGAACGCGAGCGCGCCGTGACGACGCAGGAGCGCGCCGATGCCCTCCAAATCACTGAGGATGCCGGTGACGTTGCTCGCGGCGGAGAAGCTGCCGATGCGCAGCGGTCGCTCCCGGTAGCGCACCAGCTCCCGCTCCAGGTGGGCCGGGTCGATGCGCCCGTCCGCGTCCTCGTCGATGGTGACCACGTCCGCGATGGACTCGCGCCAGGGCAGGTCGTTGCTGTGGTGCTCGTAGGGTCCCACGAACACCACGGGGCGCTCGGCGGCGGGGATGCGCGAGCGCAGGTCGTAGCGCGCGTCCAGGTCCGCGGGGATGCGCAGGTTGAGGATGTCGATGAGCTTGCAGACGGCCGCGGTGGCGCCCGAGCCACAGAAGAGCACGACGTCCTCGGGTCCTCCGCCCACGGCCGCGTGGATGATGTCGCGCGCGTCCTCGCGAAAGCGCGTCGTCTGGGCGCCGGTGCCGGACGTCTCGGAGTGGGTGTTGGCGTAGAACGGGAGCACGTGGTCCCGGATGAAGTCCTCGATGAAGCCCAGGGAGCGGCCCGAAGCGGCGTGGTCCGCATAGGTCAGCCGGCGGGCCCCGAAGGGTCCGTCGAGCATCCGCCCCTCCCCCAGGATGGCGCCTCGAATCGACTCGACCAGCCGTGTACGCGCGTCGTGCATCGCTCGCACCTCTCGTGGTGGGGCCCAGCGTCCCGCCGAAGCGCGCCGACTGTCCAGTCCCCACGCGCCGACGGACCGCGTCAGCCACGCGAGCGTCGCACCGTCACTGCGCCGCCCCATGTTAGCGTGAACACACTCCATGAACTTTCGCTTCCAGTGCTGGGTGCAGCGCCACGCCAGCGGTCGGGTGACGCTCACGCCGCTGTCACTTCCCCACCTCGCGGTGCACGCGGACTCCCTGGAGAAGGCCACCGAGGAGCTCACGCTGGCGCTCGACGACCAGCTGACCCGCATCCATCCCCGCCGCGTGCCGGAGTTCATCTCCGCCACGGGCGGCACGCCGCACGCGCTGGAGCTGCGGGCCCTCCCCGTCTGGGGCGAGGAGGAGAACTCCGTCGCGCCGCTGTCGCTCTTCGGCGTCTCCGCGCCCACGCACCAGTCCTACCTGGGGCTGAACACGCCGCGCCTGGAGACGCAGCTGTGGTTCCAGGGCAAGTCACTCCCCGAAGATGCCCCGGAGCGTCTGCGCGAGCGCCTGGAGGGACTCAGCGACGCGCGCCTGTTGGCCCTGCGCGCGGACGGCGGCGAGGCGTTGATCGACGTGGAGGTGGAGGCCACGCCCACGCGGCTGTCGGCCCTGACGCCGCGGCAGCTCCACCTGGACATCCGCCCACCGCCGCGTCCCCCGGACGCCCCCGACACATCCGATGAGCCTCGCGTCACCGGGCCGCTGGACGACGAGGACGAAGAGGAGGTCCTCGACGACGACACGTGGGAGCCCCGCAAGCGCAAGCGGCGCCATGAGCCGGGTGACAAGGCCGCGAAGCCGCCCCCCACGCCCGTGCTGGACCGCATCGCGGTGCCCTGGCACAAGCTCGCGGAGGACGGCCAGCTGGACCCCGCCTACGAGCAGGACGCGCTGGTGTCCCTGCTGCGCGCCCGCCTGGCCGCGAAGGACGCGGAGGCCGTGGTGCTGGTGGGCCCCTCCGGGGTGGGAAAGTCCGCCCTGCTGCACGCGCTCGCCGAGGCGCTGCGCGCGCCCACCGCCACGGACGACGAGCGCGCGCGGCCCTTCTTCTTCCTGGACGGCAGCCGCCTCATCGCGGGCGAGGGCATGTGGGGCGGCTGGCAGCAGCAGGTGCTCCAGTCCTATCGCGAGGCCTCCGAGGCCCGCGCCATCCTCGCGCTGGGCCACGCCGTCGACCTGCTCGACGCGGGCAAGAGCGCGCACAGCGACCAGAACGTGGCGCAGCTGCTCCTGCCGCTGCTGTCCACCCGCGAGGTGTCCGTGGTGGCCGAGGCCACGGCGGAGACGTGGGCCCAGGTGGAGCGCCGCAACGCCAGCTTCGCCCGGCTGTTCTCCGTGGTGCGCGTGGAGGAGCCCGCGCTGGAGTCGCTCTCCCGCATCCTGACGCGCGTGGCCCAGGACACCGTGGGCGCCACGTCGCTGGACGTGAAGCCGGAGGCCCTGGAGGAGTGCCGCTTCCTGTGCCGGCGCTTCCTGCCGTACGGCGCGCAGGTGGGCAACGCGGTGGCCTTCCTCCGGCGGCTGCTCGCCACCTGCACCCACGCGGCCCAGGCCCACGTCACGCGCCTGGACGCCGTCCGCCAGTTCGCCTCCGAGTCCGGCATCCCCGAGTCCCTGCTTCGCGACGACGTGCCGCTGGAGGCCGAGCAGGTGCGCGCGTTCCTTTCCACGCGGGTGCTGGGACAGCCGACGGCGGTGGAGCGCGTCGCCAACGTCGTGTCCGTGCTGAAGGCGGGGCTCGCGGACACTCGCAGGCCGCTGGGCGTGCTCCTGTTCGTGGGCCCCACGGGCGTGGGCAAGACGGAGCTGTCCAAGGCCCTGGCGGAGCTGTTGTTCGGCTCGCGCGAGCGCATGGTGCGCCTGGACATGGGCGAGTACGCCGGCCCGGACGCGCTCCTGCGCCTCCTGGGTGACGGGCAGACGCCGGGCCACCTCTCCGCGGCCGTGCGCCGCCAGCCCTTCTGCGTGGTGTTGCTGGACGAGGTGGAGAAGGCCCACCCCGCCGTGCACGACGCGCTGCTGGGCGTGCTGGGCGAAGGCCGGCTCACCGACGCGTCGGGCCGCTTCACCGACTTCCGCAACGCGGTGCTCGTGCTCACCAGCAACCTGGGCGCGGACACGTGGCGCGCGCGCGTGGGCTTCGACTCGCTGGGCGGAGTCCCCGACGTGGCGGCGCTGCGCACGCACTACCTGGCGGAGGTGCAGCGCTTCTTCCGGCCGGAGATGTTCAACCGCCTGGACGACACCATCGTCTTCTCGCCCCTCTCCGCGGAGCTGCTGCGCCGGTTGGTGGTGCGCGAGGTGGAGGCCGTGCGACGCCGCTCCGGCCTGTCCCGCCACGACGCGAGCCTGGAGGTCTCCGAGTCCGCGCTGGACTGGCTCGCCGCGCGTGGCTTCGACCCGCGCTATGGCGCGCGCCCGCTCAAGCGGGCCCTGGAGCGGGAGCTGGTGGTGCCGGTGGCGGCCTGGCTCGCGGAGCACCCGACGAGCGGCCCGGTGACGCTGCACGTGGAAGGCGGCGACAGTGGCCTCACGCTGCGCGCGGAGGCGGTGGGCGGCGCTGCGGAGGGCGTGGGTCGACAGGCCATCGAGCAGGTGCTGGAGGAGGCCGCCACCCTGCGCGCGGAGGTGCAGCGCTGGGGTCGCTCTCCGCCCATGCGCGTGCTCCGCCAGGAGCTGGCTGTCTTCGACAAGATGTCCCGGCAGACGTCGTACTGGGAGGAGCGCGCGCTGGCGGAGGAGTCGTCACGCAAGTCCGGCGAGGCGCGTGAGCTGGACAAGGCCTTCCGCGAGTGCGCCCAGCAGACGGAGGCCATCGAGGACCTGCTCTTCGAGGCGCACCTGTCGCGCTCGGTGGGACAGGCGGAGTCGCTCGCGCGTGATGTCTCCTCGCTGCGCGCCACGTTCCGCCCTCTGCGGGAGCGGCTCTACGGGAGCCTCTACCAGTACTCGCGCAGCGTCTCCCTCATCCTGGTCCCCAGCCGGGGCGCGTGGGCCCGGCTGTGCTTCCTCGCGGCCTCCTACGAGCGCTGGTGCAACAGCAAGCAGCTCACGTTCCAGCGCGTGCTCCTGTGGCCCTACCAGAAGCCGGAGGGAGAGAAGGCGCCTCGCAAGCCCCCGCCTCCGACGTGGAGCTACGAGAAGCACGACGACCTGACGAAGCTGAAGACGACGCCCATGGCCTACGCCATCGAGGTGACGGGCGAGACGCGCCCCCTCCTCCTCTCCGCCGAGCACGGCGTGCACCGCTTCGTCGAGGGGAGCCAGGCGGCGCTGGTCCGCGTGCTCTTCACGACGAACCCGTACAGCCGGGACGTGCTGCCGGAGTGGGAGAAGCTCGAGAAGCTGCTGCCGAAGGAGGAGGTCCGGAGGATTCGCCCCGGCTCGACGGAGATGTCGGGGGGCTCCGTGGAGGACCTGCGCACCGGCGCGCGCGCGCGCTACGCCGGCGGCGTGCTGGACATGGAGTCGCTGCAGGAGCCGTGGATGAACTGGCGCGTGTTCGGCGAGACGGAGGAGGACTGACCCATGGATCTCAAACTGCCCCTCGTCTACGCCCCCATGGGTGGCCGCCTCGTCGAGGCCTGGGTCCCCGCCTTCTGGCCCGCCCTGCACCGCGTGGGCCCCAGCCTGTCCGCGCTGCGCGACGACCTGGCGCTCGCCATCATGGAGCGCTTCGAGAAGGAGCACCCGTCGCGCGTGGCCAGCTACCAGCTGCCTCCGCACCTGTCGCTCAAGCACGTGAAGGTGGACACCGAGGCGAGAGATCGGGAGAAGGGCCTGCGCATCGCGCTGGAGGGGCGCATGGCGGTGCTGCTGGAGAAGTGGCCTCGCGATGACTTCTGGGTGGTGACGCCCACGCGCATGCCGGAGGCCCGCTTCGCCATCGCCCGGCCCGAGGACCTGCCCAAGGCGCTGGGGCGCAGGCTGGGCGCGTGGTGCCTGGAGCACGGGCTGAAGAACCTGGACTCGCGCTGGGCCCAGGGCCGTGAGCGGCTGGAGCTGCTGGAGGTGGATGCCTACGCGCCCTCCATCCTCCCGCGCACGCCGCCCCGGCCGCCCAAGCCGCCCCGGCGTCGCCGCGCGTCCGCGTCGGAGTCGAAGCAGACCGCGACGCCGCCCGAGACACCGGAGCAGCGAGAGAAGCGGCGCAACCGCAGGCGGCTCACGCTCACGGAGCTGCGCGAGGTGGCGCGCAACCTGAGCCACGCCGCGCGCGACGACGGGCTGGAGCATTGCTACGGCCGCGAGTCGCTCGTGCGCGAGGTGGTGGACGCACTGGAAGGCCGCGAGGGCGCGGCCATCGTCCTGGTGGGCCCGCCGGGCTCGGGCAAGACGGCGCTGGTGCACGAGGTGGTGCGCCGGCTCACCGTCCGCCAGGACGCCGCGGGACAGCGCCGGGACGTGTGGCGCGTGGACGGCAACCAGTTCATCGCGGGCATGAGCTACGTGGGCCAGTGGGAGGCGCGGGCCCGGGGCGTGGTGAAGGAGCTGGTGGAGGTCGCGGACCTGCTCTACGTGGACGACCTGGCGTCGCTCGTCTACGCGGGACGCACCGCGAACGAGCGCACCAACGTGGCGCAGTTCCTGGAGCCGCACATGGCGCGCGGCGAGCTGACGGTGCTGGCCGAGTCCACGCCGGAGCGCTTCGAGCGCGTGCGCGAGGAGGCCCCCACGCTCGCCTCGCTCTTCCGCGTGGTGCACGTGCCAGCGCTGGAGCCCCGCACGACGCTGCCCGCCCTGCTGGGCACGCTGCGCGAGCTGGAGGGCTCGGGTGACGGCGGGCCCGCGGTGCGGCTGTCGCCGCTGGCGCTGGAGACGCTCCTGGACCTGCAGCACCGCTTCGTCGCGCACGAGTCCTTCCCGGGCAAGGCGGTGCGCCTCTTGCGCCGGGTGCTCGCGCGCCCGGGCACGGTGGAGCAGAACGTGCGGCGCTTCACGGAGGTCGACGTCACCGCCGCGATGCGTGAGCAGACGGGCCTGCCGGACTTCGTGCTGGGCAGCGCGCCGCCCCGCCCCCGCGAGGCGCTGGAGCGGGCCCTGGCCACGCAGGTGGCGGGGCAGCCGGAGGCCGTCGGCGCCGTGGTGGACGCCATCCTCACGCTCCAGCGCTCGCTGCAGCCGCCGGACAAGCCGCTGGCCACGTACCTCTTCGTGGGCCCCACGGGCGTGGGCAAGACGGAGACGGCCAAGGCGCTGGCGCGCACCCTCTTCGGCAGCGAGGAGCGGCTGGTGCGCTTCGACATGTCGGAGTTCATCTCCGCGTCCAGCATCACCCGCCTGCTCGGGCGGCCCGGTGCGCCGGACGGTGAGCTGACCACGGCGCTGCGCACCCAGCCCTTCTGCGTCGTGCTCTTCGACGAAGTGGAGAAGGCGCACCCGCGCGTGTTCGATGCCCTGCTCCAGTTCCTCGGCGAGGGGCGGTTGACGGACGGCGCCGGGCGCACCGTGGACGCAAGGCAGGCGGTGGTGGTGCTCACGTCCAACCTGGGCGTGCGCGAGGCCGCCGCCCGCACGGGCTTCCACCGGGCCCCCGAAGGCGCGGAGGCGCACTACCTCTCCGCGGTGCGCGCGTTCTTCCGCCCGGAGTTCTTCAACCGGTTGGACCGCGTGGTGCCCTTCCGCTCGCTGACGCCCGCCGCGCTGCGGCTCGTCGTGGAGCACGCGCTGGAGTCGCTGCTGTCGCGTCGGGGCATCCGCCGGGGCAACGTGCTGGTGGAGGTGGAGTCCCCGCTGCTCGACCTGCTCGTGGAGCAGGCCTATGATCCGCGCTATGGCGCGCGTCCACTGAAGCGCGCGCTGGAGCGTCGCCTCACCGTGCCCCTGGCGCATCACCTGGTGCGGCGCGGAGGCGACGACCTGGCCCGCGTGGAGCTGTATCGCCAGGGTGACGACATGGGCCTGTCCGTGGAGCTGCTCGTGCGCGAGCCCGCGTGGGCGCCCGAGCAGGCCGCGAGCGCATGGACGCTGCCCGCGGTCTTCCGTGCGCTCGAGGAGGTCACCGCGCGGCTGGACGCGCTGCTGGCGGCGGAGGCGAAGCGCGCGGAGGCGGGAGACGTATCGACGAGCCCCGAGGCGCTGGAACTGGGCGAGCGCCTGGAGCGACTGTCGGCCGAGGCCCTGGACATCCGCGAGAACGAGCTGGCGGACCGCGACTTCCTCGAGACGGAGGAGCGCGCGGGCAAGGAGGAGCGCCGCGCGTACGACTCCAGCTGGCACAACAAGGGACGCGGTGGACTGAGGCCCCGTCCGGCGTACGCCGCGCAGCCCCTGCCGGTGTCTCCCGAGGAGCGGCTGCGCCGCTGCCGCCCCAAGGTGATGAAGCTGCGGGATGAGGTGGAGTGGCTCGCGCACCAGCTTGGCCGGCGCGAGCGCGGCGTGGAGACGCACAGCCTGTTGGTCGAGGGTCTGGCCGACGCGTCCACCTTCGCGGTGAGCGCCGTGACGGGCTCGTTGCCCCAGGGGCTCGGCCGCTGCGTCGTCCTCGAGGAGCGCGTGGAGCCGGATGGCAGGACATCATGGGAGTCGAGCGGGACGGCGCTCCCCGTCGGAGCCCGCGTCCGGCGCGCGGTGGTGACGCTGACCGCGTTCGGTCTGTCGGACGTCCTCCCCCAGCTGGAGGGCTACGCGCTGGTCCTCATCCCTCGCGATGACGGCCCCAGGCCCGCGCTGCTGCGCGTGGAGCGACTGGAGGGCTCGCCGGAGCAGCTCGCGGACGTGGCCCAGCGGGTGGCCGCGCGAGACCAACTGAAGCTCGCCGAGCAGCAGGCACGCCGCGCGGGCACGGCCCCCGCGCCCACCCCGGGCCGGGTCGTCCTGGAAGGAATGCAGCCGCCCATCCAACACCTGGCGAGCGGACGGCCGCCCGCGGACGCCGTCACCTGGGCGGCGCGAGTGCTGCGCGAGCAGTCCCGAGGAGGGCACTGACATGGAGAAGAACTTTCACCTGTTCGTGCGCAGCTACCCGGGCGTGGGTGTGGCCGCGCACGTGCTGACGCATCCGCACCTCGCCTCGTTCGCGCCGGACCTGGCGACCGCGCGCCTGGACGTGGCGGAGGTGCTGGGGCGGCTGCTCAAGCGCGGTCAGCTCCACGATGAAGTCACGCACTGGCCGGACCTGCGCACCAAGAAGATGAACCTCACCGTGCGCGCCGTACAGCACGGGCGGCTGTTGCCCGTGCCCCTCAAGCTCACCGTGGTGACGCGCGGTGGGCGCGGCGGCGGCAAGGCGGAGCGCGCGAAGCGCAAGGCGGGCTCGGGCAAGGACCCCGTGCACGTCTGGGTGCCGCGCGTGGACGTGCAGGGCTCGCTGCAGGACCTCTCCGACCTAGAGGCGTACGTGGAGGAGCTCGTCCGGCACGAGCTCTACCTCGCGCCCCTGGAGCGGCTGCACTCGCTGGCCTACCTGGGCGATGAGACCGTCGAAACCCTCTCCGTGTCGATGAAGCACCGCGAGGCACCCCGCGCGACCCGGGTCGACGAGTCCCGGCGCGCCGAGCGCAGACCGCCTCCGCCCCCCGCGCTCGCGGAGGCCAGCCGCTGCCTCAACGAGGAGGCCCGCGCGGGCCTGCTGGAGCGTGCGTGGGAACGCAACAAGGAGGTGGGGCTGCTCACCGAGGCCGTCACGGCGCGCGCGCGCGCCAGCGTGCTGCTGGTGGGGCCGCCCTCCGTGGGCAAGACGGCGCTGGTGCACGAGCTGGTGCACCGCGCCGAGTCCGCCCCCGCGGGCAACCCGCTCCACGGGCTGGAGGTCTACAGCACGTCGGGGGGCCGCATCATGGCCGGCATGGCCTACCTGGGGCAGTGGCAGAAGCGCGTGCAGCAGATGGTGCTCGAGCTGCGGGTGCGCCGCGCGGTGCTGCATTTGGACAGCCTCTCGGAGCTGCTCTCGCTGGGCGGCGGCGACACGGGCCTGGACGTCGCGCGGCACCTGCTGCCCGCGCTGGAGGGCGGCGAGGTGGTGCTGGTGCTGGAGGCCACCCCCGAGGACGTCGCGCGCGCCGAGCGCACGCATGGCGCCTTCCTCCAGGCCCTGCGACACCTAGCGGTGGAGCCGCTGCCCGCGTCCGCCGCCAGGGCCGCCGTGCAGCAGGCCTCGCAGCGCGTGGCCAAGACGCGCAAGGTGCGCTTCACGCCGGAGTCCCTGGAGCGCGCGGCCGAGCTGACGGAGCGCTTCGGCGAGGGGCCTCCGCCCGGTGGCGCGGTGTCGCTGCTGCGCGCCGCCACGTCCCAGCTCGACTCGGGCGCGGAGGTGGGCCCCGGCGCGGTGACGGCCGCCTTCTGCACGCGCACGGGCTATCCGCGCGAGCTGGTGGACGCGTCGATTCGACTGGACCCGGACGCGCTCCTTCGCCGCTTCCGCGAGCGCATCGTCGGCCAGGACGAGGCCACGCTGCTGTTGCGCAACCTCGTCGTCACGCTGAAGACGGGCCTCGCCGACCCTTCACGTCCCCTGGGCGCGTTCCTGCTCCTGGGCCCCACGGGCGTGGGCAAGACGGAGTCCGCGCTGGCCCTGGCGGAGTACCTGTTCGGGGACGTGTCGCGGCTGGCGCGCTTCGACATGGCCGAGTACGCGGCGCCGGGCAGCGCGGGGCGCCTCGTGGGTGAGGTGGGTGGACAGCAGGGGGGGCTTGCGCGGCGGGTGCGCGAGCAGCCCTTCGGCGTGGTGCTGCTGGATGAGGTGGAGAAGGCGGACGCCGGTGTGCACGACCTGCTGCTCCAGGTGCTCGGCGAGGGGCGGCTCACGGACGGCACGGGCCGCACCGTCAGCTTCCGCAACACGGTGGTGCTGCTCACCAGCAACCTGGGCGCGGAGTCGGCGGCGCGCTCGCTGGGCTTCGGCGGGGATGGGCCTCGCGACATGGAGGCCCACTACCTGGGCGCGGCCACGGCCTTCTTCCGGCCGGAGCTGCTCAACCGCTTGGACCAGGTGGTCCCCTACCGCGCCCTGTCCGCGGACGTCATCCGCACGCTCACCCGGCGCACGCTGGATGCCGCCCTGGGACGCGAGGGCCTCTCACGGCGGGGCGTGAAGGTGTCCTTCGGCGAGGACGTGGTGGACTTCCTCGCCCGGACGGGCTTCGACGCGCGCTACGGCGCCCGGCCCCTGAAGCGCGCGGTGGAGCAGCACGCCGTCGTCCCGCTTGCCCAGTGGCTCGCCGCCCATGCGGGCGCGCCCCACCGGCACGTGGAGCTGCGCCTGGGCAGCGAGGAGCGCCTGGAGGTGGTGCCCCGGTCCTGACATCAACTCGTGACAGGGCTCTGCTATCGTCGCCCACGCCCTCCCCGCCCGGAGCCAGACCCCTCCTTCATGCGCTGTGTCGACGAGGCCGTCTTCATGAAATTGCTCCTGGGGGAGCTGTCCCCCCAGGAGTCCGCGGAGGTGGATGCGCACCTCGACACGTGCGCCTCCTGCAGGTCCATGGTCGCCGAGGGCCTGCGCGCCCAGTCCCCGGACGCCGCCGGCGCGGAGCCCCCCACCGAGCCCGCGCAGCCGTTCTCAGGCCGCCCGGACGCGGCCCTGGAGAAGGGCACCGCCGTGGGCCGCTACCTGGTGCTGGAGCTGCTCGGCGCCGGGGCCATGGGCGTCGTCTATGGCGCGTATGACCCGGAGCTGGACCGCCGCGTGGCGCTCAAGCTGCTGCGCACCGGCGCGCTCGGGCTGAACGTCGAGAAGGAGCGCGCGCACCTGCTGCGCGAGGCGCAGGCCATGGCCCGCGTCTCCCACCCCAACGTGGTGGCCGTGTACGACGTGGGCACCTTCGGCCAGCACGTCTTCCTCGCCATGGAGCGCGTGGAGGCCCGGACGCTCGTCGAGTGGCTGAAGGCCGCGCCGCGCCCGTGGCGACAGGTGCTCGAGCTCTTCCTCGACGCGGGCCGGGGGCTCGCCGCCGCGCACGCCGCGGGCGTGGTGCACGGCGACTTCAAGCCCGCCAACCTCCTGGTGGGCGACGACGGCGACGTCCACGTCACCGACTTCGGCCTCGCGCGCCTGGGCGCCGCCACCGCGACACAGGGCGCCGCCACCACGACGAAGGGTGCCGCCACCGCGGGCATGGAGCGCTCCGTCATGGGCGGCACGCCGGCCTACATGGCGCCGGAGCAGCTGCTCGACAAGACACGCGCGAGCGCGGCCGGGGACCAGTTCTCCTTCTGCGTGGCGCTGCACGAGGCCCTCTACGGCGCGCGGCCCTTCGAGGGCGCCACGCTGGCGGAGCTCTCCACCCAGGTGTCCTCGGGGCAGGTGCGGACCGCGCCCGCCGGCACGCGCGTGCCGCCGTGGGTGCGCCGCGTGTTGCTGCGCGGACTGGCCCGGCGTCCCGAGGACCGCTTCCCGCATCTGGGGGCGTTGTTGGACGCGCTCCAGAAGGACCCCTCGGCCCGATGGAAGCGCGGGCTCCAGCTGGCCAGCGCCGTGGCCGTGCTCGGCGCGGCCGTGGGCCTGACGCACGCGGTGCACACCCGGGGCGCCCGCTCCTGCGCGAGCGCGCCGGACGAGATGACCGCCGTCTGGGGGCCCGAGCAGCACAACGCCATCCAGAACGCCTTCGCCGCCACCGGCCGTCCCTACGCCACCGCCGCCTGGGAGCGCGTGCGCCGCGAGCTGGACGCGTACACCGCCGCGTGGACGACCACGCGCATCACCGCCTGCGAGGCGACGCGCGTGCGCCAGGAGCAGCCCGAGGAGGTGATGGCGTGGCGCATGCGCTGTCTCGACAACCGGCTGGCGGACGTCTCTGCGCTCGCGCGGCTGTTGTCCCAGGCGGATGCCCGGACGGTGGACGAGTCGCACCGCGCGGTGAAGGGGCTGCCGGCGTTGTCGGGCTGCTCGGAGGCGCTCGCGCCGGGCGGGGCCGTGATTCCCGAGGGGCCCGAGGCCCGGGCCCAGCACGCCACGCTGCGCGCCACCCTCGCCCGGGGCCGCGCGCTGCTCTCCACCGGGCGCTATGCGGAGGGCGTCGCGCTGGTGGAGCCCACGGCGCTCGCCGCCCGGCGCGCGGCGAACCGGCATGACGGCGCCGAAATCTCGCTGCTGCTCGGCGAGCTGCGCGAGGGCGCGGGCGACTGGCGCGGCGCGGAGGCCGCCCTCTTCGAGGCGCTCAACGCCGCGGAGGCCACGCGTCAGGACGCCGTGGCCGCGCGGGCCTGGACGCTGCTGGTGCGCGTGACGTGCATCGGCCTGGACGAGTACGAGCTCGCCTCGCGCTGGAAGGACCGGGCCGCCGCCGCCATCGAGCGACTGGGCGGCGGCAACGAGCTGACGCGCGTCAACCTCCTCACCTACTCCGGCACGCTCTTGCGCAAGCAGCGCCGGTTCGAGGAGGCCGTCGAGCTCCAGCGGCAGGCGCTCCTGTTCGCCGAGAGCACCTTCGGCCCGGACAGCCTGGAGGTCGCGGACGTGCTGCTGGAGCTGGGCTCCACCCAGTGGGTGCACCCCCGGCTGGAGGAGGCGAAGGCCCACCTGGAGCGCGCCGCCGCCATCACCCAGCAGGCCCTGGGCCCCGAGCACCCGGACGTCGCGCGCGTGCGCATCGCCATGGTCCCCGTGCTGCGAGACTTGAACGAACTGGACGTCGCGGAGCGCATCGCGCGCGAGGCGCTGGGCGTCTTCGAGCGCACGCTCGGCCCGGAGCACCCTCGGGTGTACGACGCGCTCAATGACCTGGCCTCGACGCTCGTCGTCGAGTCGCGCACGGACGAGGCCCTGCCGCTGTACGAGCGCGCGCTCTCCATCGTCGCGAAGACGGACGGCGCGGTGAGCCTGGGCGCCGCCGTCATCAACGCCAACCTGGGCGTGCTCTACTTCCAGAGCGGCAAGCACGACCTCGCGCTCGAGCGCTTCCTCTCGGCGGTGAGCATCCGTGAGAAGGCGCGCGGCCTCACGGACCCGGGGCTCGTCAGTCCGCTGCGGCTGGTGGCCCGGGTGCTTGGCTTGAAGGGCCGGTACGAGGACGCCCTGCCGCACCTGCAGCGCGCCGTCGACATCCAGATGCAGCAGGCGGACGACAGCGCCAGTCAGTGGACGCTCAGCCTGAGGGACCTGGGCGCCGCCTTCCTCAAGCTCGGCCGGCCCCGCGAGGCGCTGGCGCCGCTGGAGCGCGCCGTCGCGGGCTGGGACAAGGCCCTGCCGGGCCCCGGCCACCGCACCGAGGTGCGCTTCTTCCTGGCCCAGGCCCTGTGGGACTCCGGCAAGGACCGCGAGCGCGCCGTGCGGCTCGCCAACGAGGCGAAGGCCATGGCCCTCACGGAGGACCCGTCCCCGAGGACCCAGCCGCTCATCGACACCTGGCTCGCCGAGCACCGCCTGCGCTGAGGGCGCTTCAGCGCGGCGTGGGCGTCGCCTGCTTGTCGGCGAGGCTGCCGCGCTTGCCCTCCTGCCACTCGTCCCAGAGGTTGAAGGAGCGCAGCTGCTGGGGCAGGTCCGTCGCCTTCATGAGCGCCTCCACCTCCGCGCGGCCCTGACGCCCCAGCCGCTCCTCCATGGTGGCGAAGCCCCACGCCAGCGAGCCCACCACCGCCGCGTTGCCGCGCAGCGTGCGCGCGTCGCACTGCTCGAACTCGTCCGAGCGCGCGTGGTAGTTGGGCCCGTACGTCGCGGACTCCTGGTTGGCGATGAGGTTCGCCACGCCGCTGAGCATGAAGTCCAGGTTGTCGGTGCCTACCACCGGCACGTCGACCTGGGTGAAGGGCCCCAGGCCCGCCACCGGCGCGAGCGCCCGGTCCACCAGGGGCACCAGCGGAGGCCGGCCGTTGGTGAAGAAGCCGTTGATGCGCCCGCAGCCGATGTCCACCGACAGCGCCATGACGTGCCCGTCCAGCTCCGCCGCGTGCGAGCGCACGTAGCCCGCCGAGCCATACAGACCCTGCTCCTCGCCGTTCCAGAGCGCGAAGCGAATCGTCCGCGCGGGCTTGAGCCCCAGGCGTCGAATCTGCCGGGCCAGGTCGATGAGCATCGCCACGTTGGCGCCGTTGTCGAGCGCGCCTCCGCCCAGATCCCAACTGTCCAGGTGCGCGCCCAGCACCACGACTTCGTCCGGCTTGGTGGTGCCCCGAATCTCACCGATGACGTTGCGCGCCTCGTAGGGCCCGCCCGTCTTCAAATCCAACGCCGCGCTCAACGTGAGGGCCGTGCCCGCGCGGAGCAACCGCTGCGCGCGTCGGGCGCCATCGCGCTCCATCACCATCATCGGCCGGGTGTTCTTCGCGCCCGTCGACACGTTGTGGCGGTAGAGCTGATTGCCGGGGCGGCTGCCCATGTAGACGACGCCCGCGGCACCGGCGGCCACCGCGCGCGCCTCGATTCCCACCGCCTCCGCGTACTCGCGGAACAGCCCGTCCACGTCCCGCAGCTCGTCCGTCTCCACCAGGACGAAGGCGCCCTTCACCTTCGCGCCCGCGCGGGCGTGGTCCGCCTCCGTGCCTCGCCCCAGGTCGATGAGCGGCGCGGTGAGCCCATTCTTCGGCGTCGGGGCCGAGAAGGGCATCGCCGCCACCCGGGGCGAGAAGCGCACACCCTTGCCCTGCACCGTCGCGCTCGCGCCCTGCTCCAGCCACAGCGTCGGCATCAAGAACGGCTCCGCCTTCGCGCTGACGCCCGCCTCCCGGAAGCGCTCCAGCGCCCACTCCACCGCGCGACGGTTGGCCTCCGAGCCCGTGGCCCGCCCACCCACCTCGTCCACCAGCGAGCGCAGGTCCTCCACCATCGGCGTGGGCCCCAGCACCGCCCCCGTCAGCGACATCACCTCCCGCTCGCGCACCGAAGGAGCCTGAGGCTCGGCCTCCACCCGCTGCGACGACACGAGGACCAGCGACACCAACGCCGCGCTCCAGGGCTTCTGACGTGAGGACATGACGCGCAGCATTCACAACCTCCCGCGTCTGCTTCAAGCCGCAAGGCGCCACGGACCTCGCGGTACATCCGACTACAATCGTTGCTGTGTTTTATCTGCGCCCGCTTGAGTTCCACGCGAGGGGATGGCACACGGGCGGCCCATCCCAGGGCGGCGACACCAGCCGTGGCGCCGTCCTCACCCCGTGGAGGCCCAGACGATGCGTGGGAATCTGAAGCAAGCCATTCTGTGGACGTTGCCGGCGGCCCTGTTGAGCGCGTGTGGTGGAGCGCCCCAGGCGCCCGCCTCCGACGACGCGCCGCTGGAGCAGGGCCAGGCGGGGCTCGTGGCCGCTCCGCCGACACCGCCCAGCGGGAACATCGCGGACAGCGTCGTGGACCAGGGGGTGCTGCCCGTGGGCGGCGCGGTGGCCGGCTACCCGGGCTCGCAGCCCGGCTACTTCGGCTACACCGTCCAGGCGAACGCGGGCGCGCAGCTCCGGCTCGAAGTCACGCACCTGGGCAGCTCCATGTACCTGGACACCGGCCTGTTCCTCTACGGCCCCAAGGACGCCGACGGGAGCTTCGGGGTGACGCCGCTCGCACAGGACGACGACTCGGGCTACGGCACGCTCAGCAAGGTGGAGCTGGTGACGGTGCCGAAGACGGGCGAGTACCTGGCGGTGGTCGGCTTCGTGAACGCCGCGAACAAGCAGTTCCGCCTCGCGGCCTCGTGTGTCGGCGGCACCTGCCTCGTCAACCCGCCGGCGCCGCCCGCGGGCCTCACGCTGAGCTGGCTTGAGCAGCCCATCACCGAGCGCCTCCAGTCCGTGGTCGACCAGGGCAATGACTGGTTCGAGAACGAGACGGGCTCCCTGCGTCGGCTCGACTACTACTGGACCTTCACCGGGCAGGCCACGCTGGACCAGGCCGTCCAGGCGGTGCTCGCCCAGGGGCGCTACCAGGTCTACCGCAGCGACCCCGCGCCGGCGGTGCTCTCCCTGTCGGAGACGAGCAGCTCCATGTGGTTCCAGTTCCGCCCGCTGTTGCCCGTCATCCTGGAGACGTACGGCAACGGGACGGAGACGGTGCAGGTGAAGCGCTACTTCCGCGAGTACTCCACCGGCCCCAACGGAGACACCCACCGCATCCTCTACATCATGCTCTTCCCCCAGTCGTACAAGGTCATCGTCTTCGAGCAGACGTGGCACGAGCTCTGACACACGCGTGAGGGCAGACGGCCCGGCGGGCGCAAGTCCCCCGCCCCCAGGTGCCCTGCGTCCTCCACTGTCACCCGACGACCGCGGGCTCGCCTCCTGGTGGGCCCGCATCTCCCCGGTGACAGGGAGGATGTACAGACTCGCGGTGGGTGGGGTGTGCCCGGAAGCGCGCGCGGGCACGCCCCACCCACCACCCATCCTGGGTGGAGCCGGCCGGGGGAACACCGTGTGCGGGGACCAGGCGCCAGCGTGACGGACGAGGAGGCCATCGAGGGTATCTCCCCGGAGCAGTCCCGCTTCTTCCTCGAGACGATGGTCGCGGGGGCGCCCGTGGGCCTGGCCTTCGTCGACCTGGAGCTGCGCTACATCCACATCAACGAGGCGCTCGCGGAGATGAACGGCCTGCCGCGCCACGCGCACCTGGGCCGCAAGGTCCGCGACGTGGTGCCGGACCTGTGGCCCTTCATCGAGCCGCACTACCGACAGGTGCTGGAGCACGGGCAGCCGGTGCGCAACCTGGAGATTGTCGGCGCCACGGCCAAGGCGCTCGGCGTCCCCCGCAGCTTCGTCATCAACTACTTCCCCGTGCGGGACGCGGGGGGTGCGATGCAGGGCGTGGGCATCACCGTCGTGGAGACGACGGAGCACAAGCTCGCGCAGCAGGCCAACCGGCTGAATCAGGAGCGCTTCCGCTCGCTGGTGGAGGCCACGGCCCAGCCGGTGTGGACCACGGATGCGCAGGGGGAGCTGACCGAGGCGGCTCCCCGCTGGATGGCCTTCACCGGACAGTCGCGGGGAGCCCACCTGGGGCTCGGCTGGCTCGACGCCATCCACCCCGGGGACCGCGGGCGCTTCGTGGCGGAGTGGCGCTCCGCCTTGAAGACAAGCGAGCCGTACCGCGGGGAGGTGCGCCTGCAGCACCGCGACGGGACGTGGCGGGACGTCATCCTCCGGGGCGTGCCGGTGTTCGACGACGACGGCCTGGTGCGCGAGTGGATGTCCACGGCCGAGGACGTCAGCGAGCGCAAGCAGGCGGAGCAGGAGCTGCGGCAGACGACGCGCGCGCTCGCGGCGAGTGACGAGCGCTACCGGACCTTCCTGGCCCAGAGCACGGAGGGCATCTGGCGCATGGAGTTCGACGCGCCCCTGGACACGCGCCAGCCGGAGGACGCGCTGGTCGACGCCATCATCCGCACGGGCCACATCGCGGAGAGCAACGAGGTGATGGCGCGGATGAGCGGCTTCGACTCCGCTCGCGAGCTGGAGGGCGTGTCGCTGCGCGAGCTCATCCAGCGCGCGGGGGGCTCGGCCGACGCCATCCGCGCCTTCGTCCAGAAGGGCTTCCGGGTGCAGGACCTGGAGACGCGCCAGCGGGACAGGAAGGGCCTGGAGCGGGTGCGGCTGTCCAACTTCGTGGGCGTGGTGGAGGACGGCTGGCTCGTGCGGGTGTGGGGGACGCAGCGGGACGTGACGGAGCAGGCCCAGGCGCAGCGGGCGCTGGAGCACAGCCGCATGCAGGCGCGACAGCGGGAGCACCAGCTGCGCACCATCACCGACGCGCTGCCCGCGCTGGTGGCCTACCTGGACCCGGAGGAGCGCTACCTGTTCTGCAACCGCGCCTTCGAGACCTGGTTCGGCGTGAAGCCCAGCAGCGTGGTGGGCAGGACGCTGCGCGAGGTGGGCGGGGAGCTGCTCTATCCGCTCTTCAAGGCCTGGGTGCGCCGCGCCTTGTCGGGAGAGCACGTGGCCCACGAGACGGCGCTCAGCCTGCGCGACGGC
This sequence comes from Myxococcus sp. XM-1-1-1, assembly GCF_020037095.1. Classification (NCBI taxonomy): domain Bacteria; kingdom Pseudomonadati; phylum Myxococcota; class Myxococcia; order Myxococcales; family Myxococcaceae; genus Myxococcus; species Myxococcus sp. XM-1-1-1. The sequence goes on along the minus strand of NZ_JAIQDH010000001.1, from coordinate 855,947 downwards.
CGGCAGCTCCACGTCCAGGCCACCTTCGTGCCCAGTCAGGACGCGCGGGGCCGCATCCAGGGCTGCGTGGTGCTCTTCCACGACATCACGGACCGCAAGCGCACGGAGGCCGAGGTGGAGGCCCAGCGCGCGCGGCTCTACGACGTGCTGATGAACGCGCCCGCGTCCATCGCCATCCTCTCCGGTCCGGAGCAGACCTTCACGCTGGTCAACCCGAACTTCCAGCGGCAGGCACAGAACGCGGAGCTGGTGGGCACCTCCCTGCGGGACATCGCACGGGAGAGCGAGCAGGTCCGGGCGTACTCGCTGGCCATCGACGAGGTCTTCGCGTCGGGGCGTCCGATGAAGCTCACGGAGATGCCGCAGCTGTTGAACCTGAACGACAAGGGGCTGGAGCAGCACTATTTCAACATCGTCTACCAGCCGCTGCGGGACGCGCGGGGCGAGGTGGACTCGGTGCTGTCGTTCTCGCTGGACGTGACGGACCAGGTCCGGGCGCGCTATCAGGCCGAGGAGCTGGCCGCGCACCAGGCGAGCCAGCAGAAGTGGCTGGAGTCGCTGCTGCACATGACTCCGATTGCCTTGCTCATGATGGAGCCGGGGACGGGGAAGGTGCTCTTCGCCAACCAGGCGGCCCATCAGCTCGCGGGCGGAGAGCTCGCGCTCGGCGTGCCGGTGGAGCGCTACGGCACCGTCTACAACGTCATCGACGAGCACGACGCCGCGCTGCCCAACGAGCGCATGCCAGGAGCCCGCGCGGCGCGGGGTGAGACGCTGCGGCGGGAGCCGATGCGCTGGCGGGTCGCGTCCGGACAGGTGCTCGACATCCTGGTGGACTCCGAGCTGTTGCCCGCGATGCACGGACATCCGGCGACGGTGGTGCTGGCGCTCCAGGACGTGACGCGGCTGAAGGACACGGAGGTGCGGCTCCAGGAGGCGGTGCGCCTGCGAGACGAGTTCCTCACGGTGGCCTCGCACGAGCTCAAGACGCCGCTGACGCCGCTGCAAATCAAGCTCCAGGGGCTCGCGCGCGAGGCCGGCTCGTCCACGTCCGAGGAGCACCTGCGTCACAGCGTGATGCGGGCGGCGGAGAGCACGTCGCTGCAGGTGCGCAAGCTGGCCGCGCTCATCAACGACCTGCTGGACGTGACGCAGCTGGCGGGCTCACCGCTGCCGTTGGAGCTGGGGAGGGTGGACCTGTCCGCGGTGGCGCGCGAGGTGGCGGAGCAGCTCCGGGCGCAGGCGGCGCAGGCGGACAGCGTGCTCGAGGTCGAGGCGCCCTTGGCGGTGGTGGGCCGGTGGGATGCGCGCAGATTGGAGCAGGTGGTGCGGGGGCTGGTGTCCAACGCCATCAAGTACGGGCCGGGGAGACCCGTGCGCATCCGGGTGGAGGAGCGCGCGGGGCGGGGACGAATCCTGGTGAGCGACGAGGGCATCGGCATCGCGTCCGAGGACCTGGAGCGCATCTTCGAGAAGTTCGGCCGCGCAGTCCCCGCGCGCAACTACGGGGGACTGGGATTGGGCCTCTTCATCAGCCGCCGGATTGTAGAGGCACACCAGGGCACCATCCGCGCGGAGAGCCGGCGGGGCCACGGCGCCACGCTCATCGTCGAGCTGCCGCTCACCGGGCCCGAGCCCACCGCGCCGCCGTCGATTCACTGAACGGCGCGAGCCTTGCGCTTCAACGACAGTTGAGCCGGGGGCCTGCGGGGGTCTGCCGACAGGCGCAGATGCCCAACTGGCCCGTCGACTGCCACACACACTCCAGCACGTTGAGACGACAGGACAATCCCTGAACCTCCTCGCACGCGGGCAGCGGGTCCAGGGAACGCGACGACGCCTCGGTCTCGTCAACCGGCTCCATGCCACCGCCACACCCCGCGAGCATCGACACAGCCAGCAAGCCACGAATGACAGACATCTTCATGCCGCCTCCAGGGAACACGCATCCGCCAATCCCCCAAACCTATCCCGCACGAGCGAATCCCTGACGAGCAATCTGAACGTCCCATCGCAACCATCGACTACCCGACACTTCATCAGGGAGTGTCTGCCTTCACCCGCCTCCACAAACTACACCGAGGGCTTCACGCGGATCGGAGGAAGCATGCGAGGACTTCTCGGAGGACTGTCGCTGCTCGTCACCCTGACGCTGCTCGGCTGTGGAGGGGAGGACGCCCTCGCCGAGCCCGCCAAGGTGGAGGCCGGTGACCCGGCCGTCGAGGCCGCGGTCTGCCTTCCCTTGGGCTCGAAACTCTGCACGGCGAACAGCTCTTGCTGCTCGCTCTACTGTCGCAAGGTCGCGGGTGCGACGTACGGCACCTGCTCCCGCTGAACGGGAGCCTCCTGGAGTCAGACGGGAACCGTCCGGGCGATGGGCAAATCCCTCACGCGTGTCCCCGTCAGGGCGAAGAGCGCGTTGGCGATGGCGGGGGCCACCGGGGGCACGCCCGGCTCGCCCACGCCACCCGGGGGCGCGTCACTCTGGATGATGTCCACGTGGATGGCCCGGGGCGCGTCGGCCATGCGCACCAGCTTGTAGTCGCGGAAGTTCGACTGCTCCGTCGCGCCGCCCTTCATCGTGATGGCGCCGTGGAACGCCAGGCTCATGCCGAAGATGACGGAGCCCTCCATCTGCGAGCGGACGCGGTCCGGGTTCACCACCAGCCCCGCGTCCACCGCCACCCACGCCTCGTCCACGCGCGCCCGTCCCGCCGCGTCCTTCTTCATCGACACCACCACGCCCACGTAGCTCAGGAAGCTGCGGTGCGCGGCGAGCCCCAGCGTGCGGCCGTTCTTCTCGCGCTCGCTCCAGCCCGACATCGCCGTGACGCGCTCGATGACCCCGCGCAGCCGCTCCGCGTTCACCGGATGCGCCTCCACCGGCGCGCCATAGTTCGGCAGCGCGCTGACGCCCAGCTCCGCCACGGACACGAGGCGCGGAGGCCCGATCACCTCCAGCAGGTTCTCCCGCGGGTCCATCCCCCTCGCATGCGCCAGCTCGTCCATGAACGAGCCCACCGCGAAGCCGTGGAAGATGTTGTTCACCGAGCGCAGCCAGCCGATGCGCACCTTCGCCAGCGCCTCGCCCATCTCCGCGCGCACGTTCGGAATCGCCAGCGCCAGGTCCAGCACGCCCTGGTTCAAGTCCCTCGCCACCGGCCCCGTCACGTCCTCGGAGAACGTGGAGCGGATGGCAGGGAAGGACGTGCGGTGCAGCCACGCCGTGGGCTTGCCCGCCGCGTCCAATCCGCAGCTCAGCCGCTGCGCGCTGGCCGAGTGGTAGTAGTCGTGGCGGATGTCATCCTCGCGCGTCCACTGCACGCGCACCGGCACCCCCGCCATCTTCGCCAGGTGCACCGCCTCCGCGACGAAGTCCGCCTTCGACTTGCGCCCGAAGCCACCGCCCAGCAGCGTGACGTTCACCGTCACCTTGTCCTCGGGCAGCCCCGACGCCTGCGCCGCCTCGGTGCGCGCCGCCTGCGGATGCTGCGAAGGCGCCCACACCTCGCAGACCCCATTCGCCACCCGCGCCAGCGCCACCGGCGGCTCCATGGGCGCGTGCGACAGGTGCGGCGCGTAGTACTCCGCCTCCACCACCCGCGCGGCGCTCGCGAGCGCCTTGTCCACGTCCCCCACCGTGCGCGCCGGCTTGCCCGGCACCCGCACCGACTCCAGCAGCGCCTCGCGGTACTTCACCGAGTCGTACTCGGCGTTGGGACCGTCCTCCCAGGTGATGTCCAGCGCCGCGCGGCCCCGCATCGCCGCCCACGTGTTCTCCGCCAGCACCGCCACCCCACCCCAGCCCTGGAAGACATAGGGCCGCTTGGGCACGGGCAGCTCCAGCACCTGCTTCACGCCCGGAATCGCGAGCGCCTTCGCGGCGTCGAAGCGCACCACCTTCCCACCGACGACGGGAGGCCGCGCCACCACCGCGATGAGCATGCCCGGCAGCTTCACGTCCGCGCCGAAGACGGCCGTGCCCATGACATAGGCCGGCCCGTCCAACAGCGGCAGCTCCTTGCCCACGTAGCGCAGCTCCGACGCGGGCCGCAGCCGCACGGACTCCGCCTTGGGCACCGGCAGCTTCGCCGCGTCCGCCACCAGCTCCCCAAAGCCCAGCGAGCGCGAGCCGCGCTTGTGGAAAACCGCGTGGTCCCGCGCCTCGCAGTCCGAAGCCGGCACCTTCCAGCGACGCGCCGCCGCGGCCACCAGCATCTCCCGCGCCGTGGCGCCCGTGCGGCGCAGCGACTGGTACACGCCCCGGATGCTGCTGGAGCCATCCGTGTTCTGGTCGCCGTACACGGCGTCGCCCACGGCCTGCACCACCTTCACCCGCGCCATGTCCGCGCCCAGCTCGTCCGCCACCACCACCGGCACCGAGCTGCGGACGCCCTGCCCCATCTCCGAGCGGTGGCAGACGATGGTGACCTGCCCGTCCGAGGCGATGTGCACGAAGACGTTGGGCCGAAGCTCCGCGGGCTTGCCCTTCGCGCCAGGGGCCGCGCCCGCCAGCGTCACGGTGGGCACCACGCCCAGCGCCAGCCCTCCCACCGAGAGGTTGAGCCCTTCGAGGAAGGAGCGCCGGGAAATCAACTCAGGCTGTTGGCTCATCGCGTCCTCGTCACTTCGCGTCGGGCGTGCCCGCGGCCTTCTTCACGGCCGCGCGGATGCGCGTGTACGTCCCACAGCGGCAGAGGTTGCCCGCGAGCGACTGGTCGATGTCCTGGTCCGTCGGCCGCGGCTTCTTCACCAGCAGCGCCGCCGCGCACATCAGCTGTCCCGACTGGCAGAACCCGCACTGCGGCACGCCCATCTCCACCCACGCGCGCTGGAGCGGATGGCTGCCGTCCGGCGACAGGCCCTCGATGGTGGTGACGCTGTGCCCGTCCGCGCGGCGGATGGGCGTCACGCACGCGCGCACCACCTGCCCGTCCAGGTGCACGCTGCACGCGCCGCACAGCGCCTCGCCGCAGCCGTACTTGGTCCCGGTCAGCCCGAGCACGTCGCGCAGCGCCCACAACAGCGGCATCTCCGGGTCCACGTCCAGCACCTGGTCCACGCCGTTGACCTTCACCCGAATGCTCATGGCCGCGCCTCCTCGCTGGGGCACTCCGCGCCCGTCTCCACCCACGCACCCACCAGCGCGCCGAACTGTTCCTGGGTGCCCGGCGCGGGCTCCCGCCCGGAGCCCGGCGTCCAACCCCACGCCACCAGCTCGTCATGCGCGTTGTGCTCGACGATTTGCGCCAACGTCTTGCCTCCGTTCCTCGCGGGGTCCTTGAGCTGCTCGCACACCTGCCGGGGGCTCTTGCCCACCCAGGCCATGGACAACGGCGCCAGGTGCCAGTTCGGCGCCCCCGGCACGCGCGTCAGCGCCTGGTTGCGGTCCTGGTGACAGCCCGCGCACTCCATGCCCACGACGCCGAAGCCCTCGGGGCCTCGCGTCACGGGCGGGTCATGCGGCTTGAAGCCCATCTCCTGGAAGGGGCTGTCCCCATCCGGATGGCAGTTCGCGCAGCGCGGATGCAGGAGCACGCGACTGGCTTCGAGGAACAGCGCCCGGGAGCGCTGCTTCGGGTCCTCGATGCGCTGGAACATGTCCAGGGAGCGCAGCTCGCGGGCGTCCACCCGCGGAAGCGGTTCCCACTGCGCAGCCTCGGTATCAGGCTGACGCCGACATCCTCCGGCGCCCGCGAGGAAGAACACGGAGGCCATGACCGGAAGGGCGAGCTTCATCGCGACAAGGTTCTGGCATGTCGCCCCCCTGCTCAAGCTGAATGTTCCACGGACTCCCGCCACTGAACGTGGAGGTGGGAGTCACACGCCCCTTTCCCACTTCACCTTGCGGCGGGGTCTCGAGGACGACGCGTCTTGCCCACCGGGCGTCGCGCGCGCCTCGCCGGGGGCGTGGGAGTCGCCTCGCCAGGCCCCTTCCGGGTCCGCTCCGACAGCGCGGCCCTCGGCGCTCGCTTGAGGCTCGGCGCCCGGGGCACCGAGGGAGCCACCACGAACATCATCCAGAGGAAGTCATACATGGGCGAGGACCTCAGAAACCTCGAAACAGGGGACGACCCTGGGACAACCCGGCCCACGGGATGGCGCACGCGACCAGCCCCATCGCGACGAGCAGCCCCAGGGCCCAGGCGCGGTGCCGCGTCACCGACACGTCCGCGCGCTGGCTCAACGCGGACCCCACGTGAGCGACGACCAACGCCAGCAGCATCAGCGTCGGGTGTTCGATGCCGAAGAAGCGCAGCGTCGGGTGGGCCAGGCTCTCGCGCAGACCGCCTTGCAGCGAGAAGGGCGTGAACGGGCTCAGGCCCGAATAGAGCACCATCCCCAACAGCATCTGCGTGTCGAAGGCGGACACGCAGAACACCTGGAGCCGCCGGTCCCCGCGCGTCCACTCACGCCCCCCGCTCCAGCCCCGAAGCGCCCTTCCCAGCGCGAGCACGCCCAGCAGCACCACCGCCCAGCGCACCCACGAATGAAGGAAGAGCACCACCGGGTACGCGCTCACGCTCACCTCTCCGCCGTGGCGGGCATGGACTCAATCCAGCGCTGGACCACTCCGCGCCCCTGCTCATCCACCACGTGGGTGCCGAGGGGAGGCATCTGGACGGGAAGTCCGCGAGCGCTCATGCGGTGGAACAAGGTGCTGCGCTTCACGTCCCCCGGAGCGATGCGAGGCACGGCATCTCCGAACAGCCCCGTGGTGCGGAAGATGGAGCGCACGCCCACCGCCGTCTTCCACGCATCCGTCAGGTGCACCGAGCCCAGCTCCGCGGCCTCCAGGCGCAACAGCAGCCCGCCGCTTCCGCCCAACGCCAGCGGGTTGGTGTTGTGACAGGACACGCCGCAGTTCATGTGCAGGTAGCCCAGCGCCGCGCGGTCCACCTCGCTCCCCGGGATTCGCGGCGGAGGCTCGGGGGGATGGGTGAGCAGGCCCTCCTCCACCAGCTTCGCCAGCGTCAGTCCCCGCGCCGCCTCGTGCCCGAGCGCCACGGCCTCGAAGCCGAGCACCTCGTCCTCGCGCCCTCCGTGGCACGTCAGGCAGTCCACCTGGCTCGGGATTTCATGGCCCGGGGTCCCCGGCACGTTCTTCTCGCCGTCGGTGAGCTCGGTGGCCTGCTGGCCGTCGTCGCTCCAGCGGTACGTCGTCCGCAGCCACTTGCCCTCGGACTTCTTCCACAAGAGCCGCGTCTCGATGGGCCTTCCCTTCCAGCGGAACTCCTTCCAGAGCTTCGTGCCGGGAGGAAAGCGCCACTCGTCCGGGCGCGAGGTGTCGATGCGCGTCCCGGGCGGCAGCTGGATGAAGCGGGACTTCTCCAGCCCGTCGCTCCAGAGCTGCAGGCCGGGCTCGAAGGCGCGAATCCCGGCGCCCACCGCGCGCTTCTCCCAGCCCTTGCCCCCCTCGCCGTACAGGCCCGTGCAGGCCAGGTGCTGCAGCCCTCCGCCCTCGCAGACGATGCCGCCGTCCACGGCCTTCCAGCCGGCGCCCCCGCGCGAGGAGCGACGCTCACAGCCCGGAGCGAGGAGGACGAGGACGACGAGCCAGACGATTCGCACGCCGCCACACTAACGAAGGGCGCGGGCCGCATCGTGCGTCTTGGTGACGCACCCCGCGTCACCCCGTCTCACTGCCGCACGGGGTGCTTGGACAGCTTGCGCTGGAGGCTGCGGCGCTGGATGCGCAGCAGCCGGGCGGCCTGGGAGATATTGCCGCCACAGTCCGCGAGCACCCGCTGGATGTGCTCCCACTCCGCGCGCGCCAGCGAGGGCACCTGGTGCTCCAGGGCCGCGGCCTCTCCGGCGGGCAGCGTGGCGCCCGCGAAGGCCAGCAGGATGTCATCCACGTCCACGGGCTTGGAGAGGTAGTGCGTGGCCCCACGGCGCACGGCCTCCACCGCCGTGGCGATGCTCCCGTAGCCGGTGAGGACCACCATCGTCGTGCGCGCATCCAGCGCCTTGAGCTCGCGCACCAGGTCGAGCCCCGAGCCATCCGGCAGCTTCAGGTCGATGACGGCGTAGCCGGGGCGCACCGACGGCGCCAGCTCGAGCGCCTCCTTCGCGCTGCCCACGCCGTGCGCGGTAAAGCCCTTGCGCCCGAAGGCGCGCACCAATCGCTCGCGATAGGGCTCGTCGTCGTCGATGACGAGCACCACCGCGGAGGTCTCAGGCCGCTGCATGGACAGCCTCCCTCCGGCACGGCAGCACGAGCGTGGCGCGCGTGCCCCGGCCCTCTTCCGTATCCAGCTCCAGTCGTCCGCCGCACAGCTCCGCGAACGTCTGACCCAGGAACAGCCCCAGCCCCATGCCCTGCCCCGCCGGCTTGGTGGTGAAGAACGGCTCGCCCACGCGCTCCAGCACCTCGCGGGGGATGCCCGTGCCCTGGTCCTCCACCACGAAGGCGGTGCCCTCCGCGTCGCCGTGCACGCTCAACGTGACGGGCGCCTGCGACGCCTCGCTCGCGTGCAGCGCGTTGCGCACCAGGTTGGCCAGCACCTGCACCAGCCCGCGCGTGGGGAAGAACAGCGACACGTCGGGCCCTTGCGTGAAGCGCAGCCGCGAGAGCTCCCCGGCCGACAGCTGCTCGCGCAGCAGCCCGAGCACCGCGCCCGTCGTGGTGCGCTCGGGCACCTCGCCGTAGGTCTGCCCCGCGCGCGCGCTCATGCGCTCCAGGATGTCCCGGCAGCGCTCCACCTGGTCGCGGATGAGCCTGGCGTCCTCGAGCGCCTCGTTCGGCTCCTCCTGGATGAGCGCCTCCAGCTCGTTGGCCGCGATGGCGATGGTGCCCAACGGGGAGCCCAGCTCGTGCGCGGCGCCCGCCGCCAGGGTGCTCAGCGAGGCCAGCTTCTCCGCCCGCGCCGCGAGCAGTTGGGCGCGCACCAGCGCCTCCTGTCGGTCCCGGAGCGCCGCCGACACCCGCGCCACCATCAGCGCGATGAGCATCACCGTCAGCGAGAAGGCGACCCACAGCCCCAGCACATGGCGCGAGTGCGTCGGCATGGGGCTGGCGACATGCGCCACCTCCGCCAGTGGCACGTGCCACAGCATCAGCAGCATGGGGCCCAGCACGGACAGCATGGACAGGCAGACGATCCAGCGCCGCCCCAGCACGAGCGCCGCCAGCGACACGTGCACCAGGTACAGCATGGCGAACGGGTTGTCCGGCCCCCCGGAGAGCGCGAGCATCGCCGTCAGCAGCATCGTGTCGAACGCGAGCACGCCACCCAGGTGGTGCGTCTTCACCACCGGCCCCCGGCGCAGCCACAGCGTCAAGAGCAGGTTGGACACACCCGTCGTCGCCACCAGCGCGAGCAGCGGCACCACCGGCAGGTCGAGCATCAGCACCCGCACGGCCACGATGATGGTGAGCCCCGTGCCCGCCACCGCGTGCCAGCGCAGGCGCGCGAGCCACCGCAGGGCAATCGCGCTGGACGACAGCAGGTCCACCATGTCCTGCGCGGAGCGGTGGAACGCGGAGCGAGGCGGAGGTTGTCTCGACGCCGGCGAGCCACGCGGGGCCGCCTGCGAGTCGGAGGGCGGGCGGAACACGCCTCCTTGTAACCCGTAAGCCCCCGGTCCGCGAGCGCGTCAAGTTGACGCAGGGGCACCGGGCCAGGGAGGAGGAACACGACGCCCCGCTTCCCTGGCCGGTGCGGGGCTTCGGTTAGATGTAGCCCATCAGCTCACCACGGTCCAAGGCCTCGCCCTTCGACGTGTACGAGGAGTACCAGGACGTGTTCTTGGTGCCGTACTGGTCCTTCTGGAAGTGGGAGTGGGGACCGGTGGCGTTGCCCGTGCCGCCCAGGTTTCCGACCTGGCAGCGGTTGCACGTGCGGTCATACGAGTCACTGGTCTTGATCCAATGCCACTGACGGAAGGACCAACCGCTGCCGAGGTTGAGCTTCGCCTCGTTCTGGTTGCCGCTGCCGTTGCCGTTGCACACCACGCCCGAGGTGCGCACCGTCACGTTCCAGTAGACGGTGGCGGACACGCCCGTCTGGGCCCCCCAGTAGTTGCAGCGCGAGTTCGCCACGTCCACGGCGCCGTGGTACGTGCCGCTCGAGTAGTACGTGGTGGCCGTCACGGTGCTCGGATACGGCGCCACGGCGGTGTACGCGAGCGCGGCCGTGGGAAGGGAGACCAGGGCCGCCAGCGCCATCAGGCGCGACTTGGAGCTACGCATCGTTGTTCCTTTCGGGCCGACTGTGCGGCCCCCAGAAGGACTGCTGCTCAGCGAGCCTGACGCAACCGCTGCTTCTCCCTCAGGAGCAGGCTCCACTCCTGAAGACCGGTACTCAACGCGCCAATCCAGGCGTCGACCTCGGCGACCAGCCGAGGGTCGACACTGCGCAGCGCCCGAAGCTCCGGCACCGCGCCCTGGAACCCCAGCCGCGCGAGGCTCTGGAGGATGGCCGTCCGCACACCCACGTCCTGTTCGGCGCGATACAGCGCGCCGAGCGTCTGACGCGCGCGCGCCATCTCCGACGCCGGCACCCCGCCCAGCGCCGTCGCCGCGGAGGCGCGCACCTGCGCGTCATCGCTGCCCAGCAGCGTGTGCAGCGCCCCGGCGGAACCCGCGCCGATGGCCGCGGTGGAGATGTTGCCCAGGATTCTCGCCGTCACCTTCGCGTCATGGGACGCCGCGGCCGCCGCCACCGCCAGGTCCGACGACGGCCCGTGCATGCCCGCGTAGACAAACTGGTTGTCTTCGATGAGGTTCGTCGCGGCCTCCTCGCGGACCTGGGGCGAGGCGTCCCGCACCAGCCGCGAGTACATGTCCCCGGTGTGCTCCTCCGCGCTCGTGCGCCGCAGCGCGCGCGTGGCGGCCGCTCGCACCGCCGGGTCCGCGTCCCCGAGCGCGCGCTTCGCCACGAGCTGGAGCGTGCCCGGGCTCTCGCCCCGGTCCGTCTTCGCCGCCAGGGCCGCCGCCAGGTGCTCCACCATGACGGGCTCCGTCTCGCGCTCGAAGGCCGCGCGCAGCTGCGCCTCGGGCAGCGTGACGGCGGACTCCTTCAACAGCTCGCGCAGGTAGCGCCGGTACGCGGGCGACTTCGACTGGAGCCCTCGACGGATGGAGTCCATCAGCCCCTCCACCGAGCACGTCTCCGGCTGGAGCTCGGGAGGCGGCGCGGACCAGGAAGGGACGGACAGCAGGAGCGACGACAGGGCCAGCAGGCGAAGGGCCCGGAGAAAAGACGAGGTGCGCGTCATGGAGGGCTCAGTCGTGGTGGAGACAGCCGAGGGGGTCCTGGTCCGCCAGCGCGTTCCACACGCGCTCGAAGTCCACGACGCCGCTGGCGTAGATGCGCTCGAAGTCCTGGTACAGCGGCTGGAAGCGCGGGTCGATGAGCGCCATCTTCGCCATGACGGGCAGCGCCTCCTGTCCCGCGGCGCGCGCGGAGAAGCGGAACAACGCCCATCTCACGCACACGTCCTGCTCCGGCTCGAAGGCGCGCGTGAAGGTGTCCAGCACCTTCGTCCGGTCCTCGGACAGGGCCAGGTTGTGCGCCGCGGCGCCGCGCGCGTCGGGGCTGCCCTCGGTGGTGAGCACCTTCGCGTAGCCGTCCGTGGCGCGCGCATCCAGCACCGGCGCCGTCTCCATCGGCGTGGAGAGCGCCATGTAGCGCACGTGCTCGTCGAGCGACTGCGTGCCGATGCTCAACAGTGATTCGAGATAGGGCCCCGCGTTCGCCGTGCGCCCGTAGTCGTTCTTCATCACCCGGGCGATGGTCCGCGCCGCCGCCCACCCCGCCTCACCCGAGGCCGGGTCCTTGGCGAAGTCCGAGAGCTTCGACAGCGCGTCGGGGGAGAGCTGCTTCTGCGTGTCCAACGCGGACAACACCCCCGCGCGCCGCTCGGGCGACAGCTCCACGTCCAGCCCCAGCTCCAGGATGCGCCGGGACACCTCCGGCAGGTGCACCGCGTCCGAGTCCTTCAGCGCCATCGCGAAGACCTTGAACTCCTTCGGCCCCGCCTCGCGCGTCCACTCCAACACCTCGCGCGCCTTGCTCGCGTCTCCGCCGATGAGCTCCGTCAGCCGCTCCTTGAGGTACATCCGGACCAGCGGGTCTCTCGACGCGAGCAGCGGCGCCGCCCACTCGCGGAACGTCTCCACGCTCACGCCGTCGTTGAAGCGCTCCAGCTCCCGCCAGCAGGTGGTGGCGTCGTACCGGGGCGCAGCCTCGACGGCCTCCTCCTCTTGGGCCGCGGCCAAGGCCCGCCCACCCGCGCGAGCGCCCCGATGCGGGGCCCCTCCGTCGGGCGTGACGCCAACAGCCGGCACCGGAGTCGAGGGCGCAAGACTTCCGCGCCAGAAGGTCACCACCCCCACGACCAACACCAGCAACAGCCCACCCACGAGCACGGCGACCACGCGATGGCGCGACAGCCGGCCCGAGGAGGTGGAGCGCGAAGACGATTCGGGACGCATGCCGCGCCGACCCTACTACGTGCTCCAACCACCCAGACCTTAAAATCTCAGAAATCAGATAATTACAGTATTCCTTCGAAGATACAATTCGCTCTGCCTTTCCACGACACGGCGGAACGGCTCATGGCGCAGAGGAAGTGAGCACGGAGGTGGTGGCCGTCATCAGGTTGCCAGAGGCGTCCTTCGCCAGCCCGTACAGCTTGATGGGGCCTTTCACCGAGGGGAGCTTCACGCGCCAAGAGTTCGGTGTGGCGCCCGGCGTGGCGCGCAGGCGGATGACCTCACCGCGCTCGAAGCGGGTGGCCGCGCCCCGAAAGTTGTACGCGAAGGAGATGTCCAGCGGCCGGCCCTGCGGGTCCTTCACCTCGAAGGCCACGTCCGCCCAGGTGCCCGAGGTCTCCTTCTTCACGCCCTGGACGACGAGCGCGCCCACCTCCGGCAGGGGCGGCTGCGGCTTCTGCCCCGTGTACGCCTCGCGCACGGCGTGCCACGCGGGCCGCGTCGACTTGCCCGACAGCATGCCGAGCCACAGGCTGGTGTGGTCGAACGTGGAGCTGAAGTTGAAGACGAAGAGCCCCAGGCAGTCACCGGTGCGCACGTGGGGCGCGAGCAGCGTGTTCCACGCGTCGACGATGACGGCGTACTTCTCCCGGTCATCGGGCTCGCGCGGGACGCCCCGCTCATCCTTGGGCGCGTCCCACTCACCCTGCGCGCCGAACTCGGTGATGAGCCAGGGTTTGGTGGCGCCCTCCTCGCGCAGCGCCTCCGGCAGCGCCTGGAGCCCCCGTCCATAGACATTGAGGCCGTAGGCATCCAGCGACGGGACGAGCTTCTCCCACCACTTCACCGCGAGCACCCACGCATCCACCGAGATGACGGGGTGCGCGTCGTCCACCTTCTTGATGTCCCGGACCACGCCCTCCAGGAAGCGGGCGTAGGCCTCCTTCGCCGCGTCGTTGGGACTGTTGAGGATGACCTCGTTGCCCACGCCCCACGCGAGCACCGCCGGGTGGTCCTTGTAGCGCCGCACGCTCTCCAGCGTGTCCTCGCGCTGCTTCTTCATGCCCGCCGTGTCGGTGAGATAGTCGAACGAGTCGTCGTCCTCCGCGCCGGGCTGGCCATGCCGCATCCACAGCCCGACGAGCACCTTGAGCCCGTGCTTGTGCGCCGCGTCCAACAGCGGCTGCGTCTGCGGCCCCACTCCCCAGGTCCTCAAGGTATTGACGCCGAGCGCCGCGAGCCGCGCGCAGTCCTGCTCGTACGCGGCCGAGCCCGCGCTGCCGCTGAACGTCACCCCCTTGGCGACATGGGGGCGGCCATCCACCTGCAAGCTCCAGCCGCCCTCCCCCTTCACCAGGGTGGTCCGGGCCTCCGCCACCGGACCTACGGACAGCACCACCGCGAACAGCCACACCAGGACGACGCCAGGACAGCGAAGCGTAGGGGCCATGGGCGCGGAGGATAACGCCAGACAAATCGCGGGAAGAAATCCACCCGGGTCCGTTCAGCACCCCAGCAAAGGACCAATCACAATGAACTTCTTGCGAAACATCCGCCGGGACCGGCGGAGAGTCTGGGGTCTGGCGGCCGCGCTGGTGCTGGGCGCCTGTGGCGACAACGGCCTGCCGGAGACCGCCCGTCCGGCCGGAGACGAGCAGTTGGAGACCGCGACGACGGCGCAGCCGCTGGCGTTCTCCTCGCCCATGGACTTCTCGGAGCTGCGTGGGCTGCCCGCGGCGCCCGCCTCCATGGACACCACGGTGAGCGAGCTGCTCGCGGTGCTGCCCGACCCGCGCTTCGCCGACCTGCGCGGCGTGCTCCAGACGCGCCACCAGCCCACCGACAAGGTGCGCCTGCTGACGTCCTACGCGCGCGACTACCCCGTGTTCCTCAAGGGCCACCAGGCCCTGCTGCCCCAGGCCGACGGCGTCATCTCCGCCCAGAGCCCCGTCGTCACCTGGCAGACGCTGGCCTCCAACGCCTGCTCCTCCACCCACGCGTGCGCCAACCTGTTCGAGCCCACGCAGCAGGACACGGGCACCCTGGACCACAAGGTCATCGTCATCGTCGCGCCCCTCGTGGAGCTGGCCGCCCCGGTGCAGACGGGCGGCGCCACCCTCGTCGTCGCCTCCGGCGGCTTCACCTCGCGCGGCTTCTCCGTGCGCACCACGCCGGGCGCGCGCACGCCGCAGCAGGACGCGGACCCGATGGACCGCGTCGTGCCCCCGGGCCGCGACGGCCTCAACGGCGGCAGCTTCGTGCTCTACACCAACGTCCTCAACGGCGTGCGCGTCACCACCTCCGGCCAGAAGGGCGAGGATGGCTGGACGGGCGTCGACGCCACGGGCTCCCCGCCCACCACCACCATCACCGGCAACTACGGCCCGGACCCGAAGGTGAGCTGCAGCGGCACCCCCACCGCGCAAGCCGGCCACGGCAGCAACGGCGGCAAGGGCGGCCACTCCGGCGACGTCGTCATCCGCTACACCTCGCTCATCGGTCCCGGCGTCGTCAACGAGCCCCACAAGGCCTCCCCCATCACACCCGAGCAGTGCTTCCAGGACGAGGACGGCCCCTGCCACAGCCTGAAGTGCCGCTGGAACCCCGCCATCGCGCTGTGTGATTCGCGCACGGAGGCGGACAACACCCAGTGCAGCGACGGCAAGGACAACGACCTCAACGGCTACACCGACTGCGAGGACTACGCCTGCTCCAAGAACCCGCACGTCACCGTGTGCGCGGACGCGTCCTGGGGCCCCATCCAGCGCGAGGCCTCCGCCGAGTCCTGCAGCGACGGCAAGGACAACGACAACGACGGCAAGACGGACTGTCTGGACCCGGAGTGCAGCCAGCGCGGCTTCTGTCAGCAGAGCCGCGCGGCCAACAGCGAGTTCTCCGAGGAGGCGTGCCAGGACGGCCACGACAACGACGGCGACGGCTTCGTCGACTGCGCCGACTTCGGCTGCAAGAACTTCGCGACCACCTGCGGCACCGCGGGCGAGGGCGGCGACGAGGAGTGCACGGACCTCATCGACAACGACGGCGACGGGCTGGGTGACTGCGCGGACCCGGGCTGCCACGGCAACGCGTACTGCGGCCTGGGCCCGGTGCTCCTGCTCACCACGGGCCTGGAGGAGACCAACGACGCGGCCTGCTCGGACGGCACGGACAACGACGTCGACGGTGACGTGGACTGCGCGGACAAGGAGTGCCGCTACAACCCCCGCGTGCTGAACGCCTGCGGCAGCGAGCGCACGGTGCTCAACTGCTCGGACGGCATCGACAACGACGGTGACGGCAAGGTGGACTGCCAGGACCCCGGCTGCGCCGGCAACCCCTACGTGAAGGTGTGCGAGCCGGACACCTACCCGTTCCTGCAGGAGGCCACCGCCGCCACCTGCTCGGACGGCGTGGACAACGACGGCGACTACTACTCGGACTGCTCCGACTTCCAGTGCAGCAACAGCCCGCTGGCCGGCAACGTGTGCGGCGCGCAGGAGAACACCTTCGCCCAGTGCACGGACGGCCTGGACAACGACAACGACGGCTACAAGGACTGCTCCGACTCCACCTGCCGCAACAGCCCCTTCTTCGGGGACCTGGCGTGCCGGAATCAAATCCAGACGTGGCACGACGTGAGCCTGGGGGACTCCTACAACGGCCGCTACGTCGACACCCGCGCGGAGCTCGTCACCACGGCGCCGCTGTCCGGCAAGAAGGGCATCGCCGGCAAGCGGCTGTCCCGGACGGTGCAGGTGGTGGTGCAGGAGGCGCCTCCGGGCAGCTGCGAGCACTACGACGACTACCTCTGCGTGCCTCGCGACGAGACGCGCACCTGCTACGTCGGCACCAAGGCCAACGACGGCGTGGCGGGCGCCGCGGGCACGGCCGGCACGCAGAAGGTGCTGCGCTCGATGCGCCGCGACGTGGACATGCTGCGCGCCCTGCTCGCGCCCCAGTCCTGGCGTGTGTCGCAGTCCCACGCCAACGCCCTCTTCAAGCGGGGCGAGCTGCAGCGCGCGGGCTTCCACTACCTGCAGAACATCATGGAGATGGGCGGCATCCTCGCCCAGGCGGGCCTGGTGTGTGACGAGACGCCCGCGGCGGGCCGTCCCTTCGCGGACCTGTACCTCTACGGCTCGCTGTGCCCGCTGATGGCCCACGACGTCACGCGCCTGAGCTTCCTGCAGAGCCAGCGCAACTTCTACGGCCTGGCCAAGGACACGCCCTTCAACCCCCACCTGCGCTACGAGCAGCTGCGCGCGGAGTTCGACTCGCTCTACGACGTGCTCGACAGCTCCGTGAACCAGTGGCTCACGCTGGCCAACGGCACGCAGCTGTCCGCGTGGATGTCCCAGAACCAGGCCGCGCTCAACGCGGACGTCGGCGTGCTGGAGGCGGAGAAGGTGGTGGCCGACCAGCGCATCACCGTGGCGAACGCCTCCATGGCCGCGCTCCAGCAGTCCATGAACAACCGCAAGGCGGCGATTCAGCTGATGACCGAGAACATCCAGGCCACGGACCAGCGAATCACGGACCACTACAACACCAGCAAGGGCTTCGGTGAGTTCCTGCTGGACCTGGTCGGCACGGTGGCCGCGGCCTACGGCGGCGAGTTCCTGGCGGACCTGGCGGGCAAGGCGGCCGAGTCCCTGTGGAGCGAGGTGAAGAAAAGCTTCCAGTCGGAGTCCAGCGGCACGCCCGTGGCCGGCGCGGGCGCGCCCAGCAGCGAGAGCGGCTCCATCCAGACCCTGCTGTGGGACGCCATCAAGACGAGCGCCGCCAACGCCGCCGCGAGCAAGCCCTTCAAGGACAAGCTCAAGAGCGGCGGCACCGAGCTGTGGGACATCGTCTCCGGCAACCAGAAGAAGCCCGCGCGCAGCATCATCTCCGACGAGGTGAAGAAGGAGATCCTCTCCCAGTCGCAGGTGGAGATGACGCTGGACCTGATGGACCTCCAGGCCCAGGTCACCAAGGCCCAGGCGGAGTACCGGCTGGCGCTGATGGAGCGGGACATGGTGACGCTGCGCCAGCGCAACTCGGTGGCCGCGCGTGACGCGCTCAACGACATCCTGGCCTTCGGCAACGGCACGGAGCTGCGCAAGTTCGACCAGCTGCTCATCGGCCAGCAGGTGTACGCCCGCGCGCTGCGCACGCTGGACCAGCTCTCCATCCGCTACTGGGAGCTCATCCGCGTGGCCGAGTACCAGTACCTGCCCTTCGACGCGTCCACCGGCGACAGCGCCATCCCTGCGACGTTCCGCGAGAACTACGACTTCAACCTGGCCAACTATCCGGACATGAAGACGCGGCTGGTGCAGCACCTGGACAGCCTGCCCACGCACACGGTGATGAGCCTGACGCCGTACTACCGCCGCCTGGCCGCCACCGACTTCCACCCGCTCACCGTCAACGAGTCGGAGCGCATGAAGGCGCTGGGAGATCTGGTCACCGCCGGGACGACGTACCGGGCGGCGCGCTTCCAGGTGACGCCCACGGACGTGAACGCATCCACCGTGCTGTCGCTGCGCAAGGGCCACCGCGTGCGCAACGTGCGCGTCAACGTCGTCACGGCCACGGGCGCCTCCGTGTCGGTGCCGGCGGTGCTGGTGCGCGACACCATGGACGGGTTCAAGCTCGGCAACTACTTCGCCGAGTTCGAGCTGGTGGACCGGGACGAGTACACCTCCGGCGGGACGCGGCAGGTGCTCCACTACGTGCCCTTCACCGCCTGCGTCTCCGGCCCGCCCGCGTGCGACGTCGCCGACCCGGCGTGCTCCACCCCGTTCCAGGGCGCGGCCTTCACGGACGCGTGCAGCGTGGCGCCGGGCGGCTCCACGCCGGCCAACAACTCCTTCTATGACCGGAGCCTGTTGGGCGAGTGGACGCTGCTCATCGACACGGCCAGCTTCACGGGCCTGGGCGATGTGCGCGCCGCCGAGGTCGTCTTCATGACGGCCGGCATCACCATCTAATCGTCTTGACTCCGGGTGCGGGCTCGCGGACCTCCGCGGGCCCGCGCCCTCCAAAAGGGGTGGCTCCCTGGAGCGGGCCGGCGCAGCATGCGCCCCATGGAGACTCCCAAGCGAGTGCCGACGGCGCTCACCATCGCCGGCTCCGACAGTGGCGGTGGCGCAGGCATCCAGGCGGACCTGAACACCTTCTCGTATCACCGGGTGCACGGCACCACCGCGCTCACGGCCGTCACCGCGCAGAACACCCGGGGCGTCACCAGGGTCGACGTGCTCCCCGCCGCCTCCGTGGCCGCGCAGGTGGACGCCGTCATCGACGACCTGGGCGTGGGCGCGGTGAAGACGGGCATGCTCGTCAACGCGGAGATCATCTCCGTCGTCGCGTGGCGGCTGAAGGCGCTCAAGCCAGGCCCGCTCGTGGTGGACCCCGTCATGGTGTCCCGAGCCGGCGCGCGCCTCATCGACGACTCGGCCGTCGGTGCGCTCAAGGAGCACCTGCTCCCGCTCGCGGACGTCGTCACGCCCAACCGGCACGAGGCGCAGCTGCTCTCCGGGATGGACCTGCAGACGCTCGAGGACATGAAGGAGGCGGCCCGGCGCATCCACCAGCTCGGCCCGCGGGCGGTGCTGGTCAAGGGCGGCGGCATGTCGGGCGAGCTGCGCGGCCTGGACGTCTGGTTCGACGGGGAGCGGATGGAGACGTTGTTCCTTCGCTCGGTGAAGACGCACAACACGCACGGCACGGGGTGCACCCTGTCCGCGGCCATCGCCGCGTGGATGGCGCTGGGGCAGGCGCCCTTCGAGGCCACCCGACGCGCCAAGACCTTCGTCACCTCGGCCCTGGAGCACCCGCTCCCCCTGGGGCAGGGGCATGGTCCCTTCAGCCACTTCTCCCCGCTCGAGCCCTCCTGAGGGGCCGGGTGGAAATGGGGCGGAAAATCCCTTGGGAAATGGGCGGTCGATTTCCCGCCGGCCTGTTCGACCCAAGGCGGGAGGCTTCACTCCCCTTCGTCACCGTGAGGATGGACCCATGAAGTACCTGCTGATGCTGTTCGAGAACGAGAAGGCCTGGGACGCGCTGCCGCAGGAGGAGGCCCAGAAGGTGCTGGAGGAGTACGCGGCCTTCAGTGAGTCCATCGAGAAGAGCGGGAACAACATCGCGGGCGAGGCGCTGCAGCCGACGTCCACGGCCACCACGGTGCGTGTGCGGGACGGCAAGCGGCTGACGACGGACGGGCCGTTCGCGGAGACTCGCGAGCAGCTGGGCGGCTTCTTCCTGGTGGAGGCGAAGGATCTGGACGAGGCGATTGCCCTGGCCTCACGCATCCCCGCCGCGAGGTCGGGCTGCGTGGAGATACGCCCGGTGATGGACTACTCCGACGTCATGGGCTGAGGCCCGGAGTCGGAGCGGGTCGTCCATGGAGGAGGTGCGGTCCATCGTCGAGCAGACCTATCGCGCCGAGCATGGCCGCATCGTGGCCATGCTCATCGGCGCGATGGGGGGAGACTTCGCCTCGGCGGAGGAGGTGGTGCAGGAGTCCTTCGAGGCGGCGCTCCAGCAGTGGCCGCGCGAGGGGATTCCGCGGGAGCCTCGCGCGTGGCTCCTGCGGGCCGCGCGCAACAAGGCGGTGGACCGGGTGCGCCGGGGCGTGCGCCTCGGCGCCCGGGTGGATGCGTTGGAGGTGGTGGCGAGGCTGGAGCAGGAGCTGGCCGCCACGCCGAGTGGTGAGGACTGGGAGGCGCATCCGGACGACTCGCTGCGACTGCTCTTCACGTGCTGCCACCCTGCCCTCGCCGTGGACGTCCAGGTGGCGTTGGCGCTGCGCACGCTGTGTGGGCTGACGACCGAGGAGGTGGCGAGAGCGTTCCTCGTGCCGCCGGCGACGATGGCGCAGCGGCTGGTGCGCGCGCAGCGCAAGATTCGAGACGCGCGCATTCCGTATGTCATCCCGGAGCCGGACGCGTTGGGGGAGCGCACCCGGGGCGTCCTGCATGCCATCTACCTGCTCTTCTCGGAGGGGCACTCCGCGACGCAGGGCACGGAGCTGGTGCGCGTGGAGCTGTGCGAGGAGGCGCTGCGGCTGGCCCGGCTGACGTGCGACCTGTTGCCCCGCCATCCCGAGGCCACCTCGCTGCTGGCGATGATGCTGCTCCACCATTCCCGGCGCCACGTGCGGGTGGCCGAGGATGGTGGACTGGTCCTGTTGGACCGGCAGGACCGCGGGCGATGGGACGCGGCGAACATCGCGGAGGGGCTGTCCCTGCTCGACACCGCGTTGTCCCTGCGAGCCTTCGGTCCGTACACGGTGCAGGCGGCCATCGCGGCGCTGCATGCACAGGCGAAGCGGCCGGAGGACACGGATTGGGAGCAGATCGCCGCGCTCTATGAGCGGCTGGCGAAGCTGACACCGGGTCCGGTGGTGGAACTCAACCGCGCGGCGGCGGTGGCGATGGCGAAGGGCCCGGCACAGGGGCTGGTGTTGGTCGACGACCTGGAGTCGTCCGGACGACTCACCGAGCACCACCTGCTGCCCGCGGCCCGCGCGGAGCTGCTGCGCAGGCTGGGGCGCAGGGACGAAGCCGTGGCGGCCTACCGTCGCGCGCTCGCCCTGGTGCGCACGGAGCCAGAGCGCCGCTTCCTCGAGGAGCGACTGCGGGAGGTGCTCGCGGAAGTGCCGCCGACCTGAGCGCGTCACGGAGTCACTCGACGAGGAATGCACCCACGCCCCGCGCCGGCAGTCGGCCGCCGAGAGGACGCGACACCGCGCCGAGGAGTCGCGGCAAGTGGACGGCCCCACCCTGGGCGCGACACCGCGCCGATGATGACTTCGCAGGCGGCGCCGCATCGACCATCGGGGGGACAGCGGACCTTGGGGTAGGGACCACGGTCACCGTGAGACGTGGCTCTGCGGCACGCCAATCCTTGGATTCTGCCGGAGGGCACGCCGGCCCCGAGCCGAGCCTCCCGTCGAAGCACCGAAACGCCTACGTCAACCCAGGCGTCCCGGCATGCACGGCCCCGCGCCTCAGTTCCACAGCTCGCGGGAGAGCACCTCCACCATCGCGAGAGCGACCTCCGGCGGAGGCAATCCCAGCGCACGCAAGACCGCCTCATCGGTCGGCGCGGAGACCTCGGCGCGCAGCGCCTCCACGGCCCGCTGACGTGCCGCGCGCACCGTCTCGCGCTCCTCGGGCGAGAGCTTCTCCTCCGCCCAGCGGTCCACGGCCCACGACAGGTCCGCATGCCGCGTCTCGTCCTCAGCGATGCGCACCATCGCCTCGCGCACCTCCGCGTCCTCCGCGTGCAGCGCCTGGTGATGCGCCAGCAGCGCGCCATACGTCTCGCGCACGCAGCCCTCCACCGCGTTGTCCAGCGCCACCTCGAACAGCGGCCGGGGAGCCAGCGGCGCCACCACCGCGCGCTCCGGCGTCACCCCATGTCGCCGCGCCAGGCTGCCGCACACCTGCGTATGCGCCACCTCATCCAGCGCGCTGCGCAGCGCCGCCTGTTGCAGCTCGACGGCCGCGCCATGCAGCGCCAGCTCCTCGCGCAGCCGTAGGAAGGCGGTGATGGAGGCCTCCTCCAGGTGGGTGATGAGCGCGAAGTGCTGTCCCAGCTCATCCACGCAGTCCACCGTTCCATCCGAGCGAAGCCCCGCGGGCCTGCGCCCCACCGAGCACCCCTTGTCGCCGCGCTCCAGGACGTGCGTGCGCTTCTCGACCACCTCGCCGGAGGGCTTGACCACCAGCAGGTACTGCGTCAGCGCCGTCCCCTCGCCACACGCGAACCCCTTGGTGGCGATGACGCTGAAGGTCCCATCGGCGTTCGTCTTCACCGCGCCATGCTTCAGCTCGGTGCAGCTCACGTTGTAGTCCTCCGCGAAGACCTGGAGCAGCGCCTCCGTCGGGGTGTCGATGCTGCCCAGCAGGGCCGCGAGCGCGTTGCGGGACGTGTGCGCCTCGACCGAATCTCCTCGCGTCGTCACCAGATAGTACGCATAGCAGCCCACCTCGCAGCGGGAGCGGAACCCGTCCTCGGAGGCCAGCGCGTCCAGCTCCGCGTTGCACACCGCGGGCTGCGTGGCGGTCTCGCACGCCGTCCCGACGGACGCCAGACGCTGCTGCCGCGGCGAGCTCTCCAGGTCCGTCACGATTCGCAGCTCGATGAAGTCCGTCGGGCTCGCGGGGGCCAGCCCCTGGAGCGACACGCGACCGTTGTCACAGGGGGGCGCCGAGAACCCCTCCAGGGAAATCCCCCCGTCGCCACAACCGGTGAGCACCAGGGGCGACGCCAGGGATGCACTCAGCGCACGGGCGAAGAGCCGGCGCAGTTGATTCGAGTTCAAGCAACACTCCTCTCTGGGTACGACCTCATTGCCGACAGCAATGGCGGTGCCAGCAGCGTCTCATTCGAGAAGCCGCGGTGACAATCCGAAGCGTCTCCGGTGTTTTCCGCGAGCGCACTCAGAAACCTGAGGGGCGCGGTGTCTCGAATTGATCAACCTCGGAGCCCCCGGCGTCCAAGCGGGCTCACCCAGACGCTGTCCTCGAAAGAGGCGGCACATCGCAGGCCACACACCCCATGTGGAAACTCCGCTTCATCCCGTTGCTCTGTCTCCTCACCCTCACCGGCTGCACTGAGCCCACTTCACGCGAAGCCTCGCGCCAGCAGCCCATCCCGAACCGATACATCGTCGTGCTCCGCCCCCAGGCCCACACGAAGGCCCACGGGCAACAGAAGCCTCGCGAGTACGTCGCGAACCTCGCCAAGGCGCACGGTGCGACGGTGCTGCGCGCCTATGAGCACGCGCTCCAGGGCTTCACCACGGAGCTCGACCCGACACGCCTCGCATCGCTGCGCGCCGATGAGCGCGTGGCCTTCATCGAACAGGACGCCCGGGTGCGCCCGCTCGCCACGTCGCAGACGGCGGCGTGGGGACTGGACCGCGTGGACCAGGAGGACCTGCCGCTCGACGGCCACTACCGTCCCGCGCTGAGCGGCGCGGGCGTCCACGCGTATGTCCTCGACACCGGCATCCGCTCCACGCACGCCGAGTTCCAGGGACGCCTGGGCGAGGGCTTCGACGTGCTGGACCCTGAGGGTGGTGCGGAGGACTGCCACGGTCACGGCACGCACGTGGCGGCAACCCTCGGAGGCTCCACCTGGGGCGTGGCGCGCGCCGCGACGCTGCACTCCGTGCGCATCATCGACTGCGAAGGCGAGGGCACGGTGTCGGGCATCATCGCCGGCATCGACTGGGTCACCGCCCATCACCAGGCCCCCGCGGTCGCCAACCTGAGTCTCAGCCTGGAGGTCTCCGAGGCCCTGGACCAGGCGGTCCGCAACGCCGTGGCCGCCGGAGTCACCGTCGTCGTGGCCGCGGGCAACCGCAGCGTCGATGCGTGCGACTACTCTCCGGGCCGCGCGGCGGAAGCCCTCACGGTGGGCGCCACCCGGCTGACGGACACGCGGGCGTCGTTCTCGAACTACGGCCGCTGCATCGACCTGTTCGCGCCGGGCGAGGACATCCTCTCCGCCGACCTCCCGGACGACACGGCGACCGAGGTCCGCTCCGGCACCTCCATGGCCACACCACACGTCGCCGGCGCCGCCGCGCTCTACCTGGAGACCCATCCCCGCGCCACGGCGACGCAGGTGATGGACGCGCTCGCGGGCGCCGCCGTGGCGGGGCGTGTGAATGAGGCCGGCCCAGGCTCCCCCAACCTGCTGCTCCAGGCGGGCTTCCGACACGTGACGGGAGACCATCACCGTCCCTGGGCGCAGGTGATGACGCCGTTCCCCTGGAGCACCGTGCGAGGCACCTCGCGCGTGCGCGTGCTCGCCTGGGATGACGTGGCGGTGCGCCGCGTGGACCTCTGGGTCAACGGCCTCCTGCGCGCCAGCGACACCACCCTCCCCTTCGAGCTGGACTGGGACACGCGCGAGGAGCTGAACGGCCCCACCACGCTGGAGGTCCGCGCCTACGACACCGCGCTCGGAGCCTGGCGCGCCACGCCGGTGAAGGTGACGGTGCGCAACCCGGACGTCGCGGACTTCGATGCGACACTCCTGGCGCCCCGCTGCACCACCCTCGCGTCCGCGTGCGACACGGGCGTGCTCGTTCGCGGCATGGGGAGCGTGGGGCCCGAACTCCATGCCCCCAACACGCTCGGCGGGAGCTGCGCCGACGGCAACGGCGGCACCTACGGCGTCACTCCGTCGCTGGAGGGCCTGCGCGTCGCCAGCCAGGATGGAGGCCCGCTCACCGCCGGCAGGCCCGTGACGCTCACCGCGAACGTCATCGGCTTCCTCCCCTTCTTCGAGCGCGTGAACCTCTTCCACGCACCCGACGCACGCCATCCCCAGTGGACCCACGTGGCCACGCTCCCGGTCGAGGTGACGGGAGAGAATGCGCTGTCCGTCACCTTCACGCTGCCGGAGGGTGGGCTCCAGGCGATTCGCGGCGTCATCGGTGACAATCCCACCGGGGCAAGCTGCGTCGCGAGCGAGTGGACGGACCACGACGACCTCGTCTTCCCCGTGGCGCCCTCGCGTCGCTGAAGCAGGCCACGACCCGGCGCGCCGTCAACCGGCGGCGCGCCGCGGTCTCTCAATGGGGGCGCGTCGAGTCCGTGCTCTCGTCGAGCATCCGCACCGCCACCGCGCGACATCCGCCACACACCACGCCCGCCCGCTCCCAGTGCACCTGGTCCTCGAGCTCGCGAGCATCCTCGGGCCCCTCTTCCAGTCGCCGCACCAGCGCCGCGAGCGCGTCCTGCTCACCGTCCTCCGACGCCTCGGCGGACTCCAGCACGTCCTGCTCGCCCTCCAGGACCAGCTTGAAGCGGTAGTACACCTCGCGTGGGTTCAGGGCGCGCCCACACGTCGCGCAGTGCCGAAGTCGGGGTCCGGTCATCGCAGGTGGGCTCCCTCGCTCGGGTGCGCAACAGCCATGGCATTCCGCAACCCCCAGCGTGGCACACTGCCACGCTCTCCCGACACTGCTTCCCTGAATTCAGGGAGATAGTTTGAGGCACGAGGATTGCTGACGACCCCGGGTCCCACGTCCCCCAGGGTCCTCCCCTTCGTGTCTCATCCATGAATCACCCGTCTCGTCCCGAAGTCGCGGGGGGCTCTGTCGTGGCCTCCGAGCGAGTCCCGTTCGTCTTCCCGAAGCCGAGGCGCTCCGGGGCACTCGCCGCGCTGCTCATCGCGCTCACGGCCTGCGAGAGCACGCCGTCCGACAAGGGCTCCGGGCCCGTGGTGGAGGAGGAGACGGCGTCACCGGTCGTCACCATCGACGCCATGGACAACGAGCAGCACGTGCTGCGCGGCGGCTTCCAGATGGACGCGGGCGTCGTGCGCGTGGAGGTCTACGAGGGCTCCATCCTGCTCGGGCTGGCGGTGCTCGAGGACGGACGGTGGAGCATCCCGTGGCAGCCGGGCCACGAGAGCGAGTCGCTGGAGGTCGTCGCCTATCACGACAGCGGGACGGAGGTGCGCACGCGCCTGGAGTTCCAGCGGCTGGGCTTCGGCACGCAGGACAGCCTGTACGCGGCCGAGGCGCTCCTGACGCTCCCCACGTCCCCGGACACGACGACGCGCTACACGCTGGACGGCTCCACGCCGGGCCCGACGTCTCCCGTCTATACGGCGCCGTTGGTGCTGCTCAACCGACGCGGGCAGCCCGCGCCGCTCAGCCTCATCCCGACGAACCCCGCCGAGTCACCGGAGCCCTGGCGCTGGAAGCCGCCCACCGCGCCCTCCACGCTCGCGACGGTGGTGCGCGTGCGGCAGTTCGCGGGCGAGACGCCGGTGGACGCGGGACAGGCGCGCACGTACCTCATCGGACAGCCGCGCGCGTACACGTTGCCGGTGTTGTCGTTGGCGACGGACGCGGCGAACTTCTTCGGTGACGAGCAGGGCATCTACGTGCCGGGCCGCGTCTACGCCGAGACGCCGGGGCCCATGGAGGGCTGGGGCACGGGCAACTACATGCAGGACGGCAAGGACTGGGAGCGCCCGGTCCACGTCGAGTGGTTCGACGCCGTGGGCGCGACGGTGTTCGCGCAGAACGCGGGCGTGCGCATCCACGGCTCGGGCAGCGCGGCGATGCCGCAGAAGAGCCTCCGGCTGTACGCGAAGGAGGAGTACGGCCCGGAGCTGTTCCAGGCGGACGTGTTCCCGGACCATCCGCTGCGCGAGTTCAAGCGGCTCATCGTGCGCACGTCGGGGCAGGACCAGGTGGGCTCCAAGCTGCGCGACTGCGCGCTCCAGGGCTTGCTGCGCGAGACGTCCCTGGCGCTGCAGGCCTGTCAGCCCACGCTGGTGTTCCTGGATGGCGAGTACTGGGGACTGCACGAGCTGCGCGAGCGGTATGACGAGTACTACCTGGCCACGCACCACGGGCTGAAGCGCAAGGACATCGTCATCCTGGAGGCCGACGGCATCCTCGACACGGGCGAGGACGCGGACGTGCTGCCCTACCAGGAGTTGCTCGCCTACGTGCGCGAGCACGACCTCTCCGTCCCCGAGCACTTCGCGTACGTCGCGGCGCGCATCGATGTGGAGGACTTCATCGACTACCACATCGCGGAGGTCTACTTCGGCAACGAGGACTGGCCTGACAACAACGTGAAGTTCTGGCGCCTGCGCGGTGGCGAGACCTCCGGCGACACGGGGCCCGGGGATGGGCGGTGGCGCTGGCTGCTCCACGACTTGGACGCGGCCTTCATCGGAGGTCCCGAGGCCAACTCACTCGGCCGGCTGCTGCGCGACGAGCGGCTCGGCGAGTCCTTCGTCGTGCTGTTCCGGAGCTTGATGAAGTCGCCGGACTTCAAGGGTCTGTTCGTCTCGCGCTTCCAGTGGCACCTGGAGAACACCTTCGCGCCGGAGCGGGTGCTGGCCCTGCTCGACGAGGCCGCGGCGCGGCTCGCGCCCGAGATGGCCGAGCACGTCGCGCGGTGGGGTTACCCGGCCTCGGTGGAGTCGTGGCAAGCGGAGGTGGAGTGGATGCGCGAGTGCGCGCGTCGTCGGCCCGAGGCGCTCCAGCGTCATCTGCGGGAGGAGCTGGGCGCGCCCTGAGCCCGTCTTCCTCATGCCGCGTCGACCCGACCTGGATGCCCTGCGGGGGTTGCTGCTCGTCCTGATGACGCTGACGCACCTGCCCACGCGGCTCAACGCGTACACCAGCCAGCCGTTCGGCTTCGTCTCCGCGGCCGAGGGGTTCGTGTTCCTGTCGGCGTTCCTGGTGGGGGGCACGCATGTGAAGGCGTGGGACGCGCCGGGGAAGCTGTGGCGCGGGCTGCGGCGCAGAGCCCTCAAGGTCTACGCGCACCACGTCGGGCTGCTCTGCTTCGCCTTCACCTTCATCGGCGCGGTGGGCTGGCTCACGCGCCGCCCCGCGGTGCTCAACCTGCTCGACTTCTTCCACCAGGAGCCGCTCACGGCGCTGCTGAGCAGCCTGGTGTTGCTGTACTGCCCGCCGCTGCTGGACATCCTCCCGCTCTACGTCGTGCTGCTGTTCCTGTCGCCCTTCGTGCTGACCGCGGCGCGCCATGCGGGCTGGGGGAAGGTGGTGTGCCTCAGCGCGCTGGTGTGGCTGTGGGCGCAGCTGGGGCTCAAGCGGGAGCTGTACGGCACGTTGGGGTCCGTGTCCTGGCTGCCGATGAAGGTGGACCACTCCGGGGCGTTCGACTTGTTCGCCTGGCAGTTCCTCTGGGTGCTCGGCGTGTGGCGGGGGAGCCTCCGGGCGCGGGCCGCCGGGAGCCCCGCGCCGCCGCCGCGCCTCCAGTGGGTGGTGGCGTGGGGAGTGGTCGTCGTGTTCCTGCTCGCGCGGTACGAGGTGCCGGGGTTCCAGCTGTTCACGAGCTGGCCCGTGCTGCTCGACAAGTGGACGCTGGCGCCGCTGCGGCTGGTGAACTTCCTGGCGCTGGCGCTGCTCGCGGACCGGGGTGCGCCGCTCGTGTATCGCTGGCTGCGGCCGAGGGTGCTGGAGCTGTTGGGCAGCGCGTCCCTGCCCGTCTTCAGCGCCCATCTGGTGTTGTGTCTGTTGAGCCTCGCGCTCATCAACGAGAGCGAGGCGCCGCTGGACAGCCTGGAGGAGGTCGCCGTGCTGGTGGTGACGTTCGCCGGGATGGTGGTGGTGGCGCTGCATCACCAAAGGCGCGCGGCGCCCCTCACGGGCTGAGCTGGGCGCGACCGAGTCAGAGCACCTGGCGAAGGCCGAAGCGGCCCCGGGCGCGGAGGGAGTCTCCGTCCGTGGCAACGACGGGGGTGAACTGCCCCTGGCTCGGCTCGTAGGCGTGCACGCAGCCGTCCTCGAGCTGGTAGACCCAGGCGTAGAGGTTGAGCGCGCGGTTCGCGAGGGCCTCGGCGACCGTGGGATGGGAGCGCAGGTTCTCGAGCTGCACGAGGACGTTCTCACCGACGGCCGCATCGAGGAGGGCATCTCCGCTCAGGTGGGCGTAGCTGGCCTCGACGATGCGCCGGGTGGACTCCGCGTGGCGCAGCCACTGGGCCATCTGGGGGAGCTTGTCGAGGAGCTGGGGCTTGAGCAGACCGTGCATGGCGCCGCAGCGGGTGTGTCCGCAGACGATGATGTGGCGGACCTTGAGGGCGGCGACGGCGTACTCGATGGTGGCCGCGGTGCCGTTGTTGGCGGTGCTGTAGGGCGGGACGATGTTGCCGGCGTTGCGGATGATGAACAGCTCGCCGGGCCCGGCGCCCGTCACCTCGTTGGGGAGGACGCGAGAGTCGGAGCAGGTGATGAAGAGGACCTCGGGGTTCTGCGCCTCCGCGAGCTTCGAATAGAGGTCTTGCTTGGAGCGGAAGACCTCGGTCTGGAAGTGATGCAGTCCCGGGATGAGTTTCTCCATGAAGGCGCAGCCTTCACCAGGAGCAGCGCCTCCGACAACCCCATTGCGTGTGCCACGCGGGTGACGGTGAACATTTCCACCGGCCTGCGCGAAAAAGCCTCTCCACCATGAATGCACACGCAACGGCCGTGGCATCATCGACAGGCAGCACACGAAGCGTCAATCGCGTTGGGAGGAACCATGCGTACCCTGTTGACCCTGGGCCTTGCAGTCCTTGGCTTCCAGTTCGGCTGTGGTGTGGATGATGCCGACACGGAAGCGCAACCCGATATGGCTTCACAGGAGGCCCCGCTCCTCATCTGCCTGTCGGAGTACTTCATCAGGTATTACAGCGATGCAACCCTCACCACATCGGTCGGCACGGAGCGGTGCATCTGTGGAAGGACACCCGTGCGCACGGGGCAAAGGAGCCCGTACTTCATCGAAACTGACGGTGGGGAGTGTCCTGGCATTGCGCCGGAAGCCCGGGCGGATGGGACGGACACCACGCTCGAGATTCCTCCTCCCACGGCGACCATGAATTGCGAATGGATGGACGAGACCGAGCGAATCGAGTGCACAGCGAGCGCGAGCGGCGGAGTGACGCCCTATACCTACCAATGGCAAAGGGCGCACAACCTCGACGTCGATCCCGCTCCAGGCAACTGGCCCTGGCGCAATGGCACCACCACCTTCAGCGAGCCTTGCAAGTTCGGCCTCTACCCGGGCGGACGGT
This sequence comes from Myxococcus sp. XM-1-1-1, assembly GCF_020037095.1. Taxonomy (NCBI): domain Bacteria; kingdom Pseudomonadati; phylum Myxococcota; class Myxococcia; order Myxococcales; family Myxococcaceae; genus Myxococcus; species Myxococcus sp. XM-1-1-1. Next base: position 825,940 of record NZ_JAIQDH010000001.1, on the reverse strand, counting down.
ATTACTACAAGTACATCCGCTTCCGCGTCCTCGACGCCAACACCTACGTCTCGAACTTCGTTGAACAGAGCTTCCGCTGCTGGACGCCGAATCCGTAAACCCTCGGGATGATCAGGGCACTGAGCGGAACCCGTCTCGTGCCGCCGTGGCAGCAGCGCGCCGTCAGGGAGGCGAGCATCCTCCCTGACGGACTCACGATATTGCACGAACCGGGAATCGAACCCGGACGACCCTTGCGAGTCAGCGGATTTTAAGTCCGCTGCGTCTGCCAGTTCCGCCATTCGTGCAGGCCCCCTGTCCTACCAATCCCCCTGCCCACTGCTCAACACCATTCCGAGGCCCCACGCCCGGGCCTCCCCCTGCCTCGTCTGCCCCAGCGCGCCCGCCTCTCGGACTCCGAGGGCGCCCGGCTTTCACTGTCCTGAAGGCGCCTCACGGGCACGACCCCGGGACGAACGACATCTCCGGTGGCACCGCGCATTCTGCGCGGGTCCCATTGGAACGACAGGGGAGAACGCCGCCCATGAGCACGTCGCCCCGTTCGCGCCTCCGAGCGGACGCCGTCCAGGCCCCCGCGCCCGGCGTGTATGCCTTTCGTGAGCCCCCCGACTCGCGCTCCGTGCTCCACCGAGAACTCGTGACCCACGCCTTGGGCCCCTGAGGAGAATCACATCCATGTTGTTTCAGTACCTTGAAGACAGCGCGCGAGCGGCCCCTCGACGGACAGCGGTCATCGACGGCGAGCGAGCCATCTCCTACGAGGAGCTCGACGCGGGCGCGAACCAGGTGGCCCGCACGCTCCAGGAGCTCGGCATCGGCCGGGGCGCGCGCGTGGGGCTCCACCTGACCAAGTCGCTCGAGGCCGTGGTGGGCCTTTTCGGCATCCTCAAGGCCGGCGCGGCCTACGTCCCCATCGACCCCTCCGCGCCGGAGTGGCGCCTGAAGTTCATCGCGAGGGACTGCGCGCTCGCGGCCATCCTCACCACCCCCTCCTGGCAGGCCTCGCTCCAGCAGGTGCAGACCCTGCGCGGAATCATCCTGGTGGGAACGCGACAGCCGAACACCACATCAGCACCTCCCGGGGAGAACCTCCCGACGACCCTGACCTGGGAGCAGGTGCGCACCCGCTCCACCTCGCGCCTGGAGAAGGACTCGCGCGCCACGGCAGAGGACCTGGCGTATGTCCTCTACACCTCCGGCGCCACCGGACACCCCAAGGGGGTCATGCACAGCCACCGCGCCGCGCAGGCCTTCGTCGAGTGGGCCTTCCAGACTGCGAACGTGCGCTCCTCGGACCGCGTCTCCAGCCTCTCGCCCTTCCACTTCGACCCGTCCGTCTTCGACCTCTTCGCCACGGCCAAGGGTGCCGCCACGCTGGTGCTGGTGCCCATCGAGCTGTCCGCGATTCCGCGGGAGCTGGCGGACTTCATCGCGAAGAGGGAGATCGCCATCTGGCACTCCGTGCCCTCGGTGCTCACCCAGCTCGAGGCCCGAGGCGAGCTGTCACGGCATGCCTTCCCGCACCTGCGCACCGTGCTCTTCACCCGCGAGGTCTTCCCACACAAGTACCTGCGCAAGCTCGTGCTGACCCTGCCCAGGCCGCGGTACCTCAACCTCTACGGCACCACCGAGACGAACGTCTGCACGTACCACGTCGTCACGCCCGCGGACCTCGCGAGCCCCGAACCCCTGCCCATCGGCAAGGTCTGCTGCGGAGACGAGGTCTTCGTCATCCGGGATGACGGCGCGCGGGCGGCGGACGGAGAGGAGGGCGAGCTGTGCGTGGCGGGCCCCACGCTGATGAGCGGTTACTGGGGACAGGAGGAGCACACCCGGAAGGTGCTCGGCCCCATTCCAGGCCACCCCAAGGCCTATCGGACGGGGGATCGGGTCACCCGGGAGGGTGGAGGCGTGCTGCGCTTCCTGGGCCGCCGCGATGACCGGGTCAAGGTCCGGGGCCGCCACATCGAGCTGACCGCCGTGGAGGAGGTGCTGCTGCGCCACCCGGATGTCGAGGAGAGCGCCGTGCTGACGCTCCCGGACGAGCTCGCGGGCGGGGAGCTGCGCGCCTTCGTGGTGCTCAAGGACAACGCGAGCGCCAGCCTCCAGGACCTGCGACAGCACTGCGCGGACTACCTGCCGCCCTACATGGTCCCCACTCGCATCGACACCTGCGAATCCCTGCCGAAGACGACCGCCGGGAAGAAGGACCGCGTCCGAATCCAGGAGGACGCCCGCCAACGCGCCTGAGCTGTCTCGTCCCACCGCGTCGGGCCTGGCCCCGTGGCCTCGCCCAGCTGGACATCGGAGTGAGTCGCCATGAACGGGAGCGTGGGACACTCGGCATCCGAGCCTCGGGGACGGACGGGAGCCCGCCCGATGCACGTGGACCTCTGGCGGGACTTCGAGCGACCGGGACACGTGGACGCGGCGAGCACATGCCACCTGCCCCGCGTCTTCCGTCTGTCCGGCCTGCTCGACTGGCGCGCGCTGCGTCTGGCGCTCGAGGCCCTGCAGCATCGCCACGGCGCTCCGTGGTCCACGCCCCCCGTGCCCGGCGTCTTCGTCCTCCCCACCATCAGCCTGCTCGATGGAACGCCCTATTCGGCGGTGCGAGAGGCACGATTGGCCGAGGCCTTGCGCCACGAGGCCCGGCGTCCGGTCGACCGCCAGGGCGCGCCCCTCGTCCAGGCGACGCTGTTCGTCCTGGACGTGAGCGAGCACGTGCTCCGGCTCGAATTCCACCCCAGCCTCATCGACATCCGGCCCCTGGAGGTGCTGCTGTGGGAGCTCGCGGAGCTGTATGCCGCGTACCGCAGAGGGTGGCCCGCGCCCATCCTGTCGCCCGTGGAGCCGAGTCCCCGGCCGTCCGCGAACGACTTCAGGCGCGGCCCACGCGGGGATGACCTTCCGGCGCCCGCGCGGCGAGGACCTCGCGGTGCGCCCCTCGCCGCCGAGGACGTGCTCGCGGCCCTGGGCATGGCCGATGCCGCGCACAGGGGAAGGATCCTCGAGGACCTCGAACAGGTCCGTTGAGCGGAGGACAGCCCCGGGGCCTCCGCTCGACCGGGGCCCGGGCAGGCTGGGGCCCGGGCCCGAAAGCCACCCGCCGGGCCCTGGGGGATGCGCCAACCCCTTGGGAGCGTTGATGAATCCAGGGCCTCGGCCCGGGCCAGACGGGCCCGGGGGTCGGCTCTTCACTCTTCGACGCCTGGGATGCGCTCCAAGGTCGCATCCCACCTCCCCCCTGTTATAAAGCGCCCCCCATGCTTGAGACCGTCACCAAGGGCTTCCGCGCCGCCAAGAACCGCCTCGCCGGCAAGAGCGAGCTCACCCCGGAGCTGGTCGACGAGTCGCTCCGCGACATCCGCGTCTCGCTCCTCGAGGCCGACGTGGCCTTCGACGTGGTGAAGAAGTTCGTCGCCCGCGTCCGCGAGAAGGCCGTGGGAGAGCTCGTCCAGACCACCATCACCGATGCCTCGGGCCAGAAGCGCAAGGTCAGCCCGATGGACCACTTCATCAAGATCTGCCACGACGAGCTCGAGGCGCTGATGGGGCCGGTGGACACGGGGCTGAACCTCAAGCCCAAGGGTCAGCTGTCCGGCATCATGATGGTGGGTCTGCAGGGCTCGGGTAAGACGACGACCACGGGCAAGCTCGCCAACCGGCTGCTCCAGCAGGGCCGCAAGCCGCTGCTCGTGGCCGCGGATATCTACCGTCCGGCCGCCGTGGACCAGCTCAAGGTCCTGGGCGAGCGGCTCAAGGTGCCCGTCTACCACGAGCCCGGGGTGCAGCCTCCCGAGCTGGCGAAGCGGGGCTATGCCGCCGCTCGCGAGCAGAAGTGCGACGTGGTGCTCATCGACACCGCCGGTCGTCTCGCCATCGACGAGGCGCTGATGTCGGAGCTGGAGTCCATCAAGTCGAACGTGCACCCGGACAACATCCTGCTGGTGTGCGACGCGATGATTGGTCAGGACGCCGTGCGCACGGCGGCCGAGTTCGACCGGCGTCTGACCTTGGATGGCTTTATCCTGACCAAGCTGGACGGTGACGCGCGTGGTGGCGCGGCGCTGTCCATCAAGGAAGTCACCGGCAAGCCCATCAAGTTCCTCGGCATGGGCGAGTCGATGGACAAGCTGGAGGAGTTCCGTCCGGAGGGCCTCGCCGGCCGCATCCTCGGGTTCGGCGACATCGTCGGCCTGATGAAGGACTTCGAGAAGGTCGTCGACGAGAAGAAGGCCGAGGAGGACGCGCGCAAGCTGTTGTCCGGCCAGTTCTCGATGAAGGACTTCGTCGAGCAGATCCGCATGGTGCGGAAGATGGGTCCGCTCAAGGACCTGCTGGAGAAGTTCCCGCTCTTCGGCGAGATGACGGAGCACCTGAACCCGGACGAGAAGGAGCTCACCAAGATCGAGTCGATGTACGACTCGATGACGGTGAAGGAGCGCCTGCGTCCGGACCTCATCAACGCCAGCCGGGTGAACCGCATCGCGAAGGGCAGTGGTCGCAAGCCCGAGGACGTGCGGGAGCTGCTGCAGAAGTTCGGGATGATGCAGCAGGTGATGGGGACGATTGGCCAGAACCCGGGGCTCCTGGGTCGCATCCCCGGCTTCAAGCAGCTGGGTCAGCTGTCGCAGATGCGGAACATGGACCTCTCCAGCATGTTCGGTGGGGACCCGAAGATGATGGAGAAGATGATGAGCGGCGGGATGCCGGGCATGGGGTTGCCCATGCAGCTGCCACAGGTGGCTCCGGGCTACACGCCCCCCATGGGCCAGGCTGCCATGGCGAAGGCCCGGTTGATGGGCTACGCCCCGCCGTCCGCCGCCGGCGCCAAGGGCGAGGACCGGGATGCCATCAAGGAGCGCCGCAAGCGGGAGAAGGAGAACAAGAAGAAGAACCGCAAGAAGAGGTAGGCGGTCAGGCCCCTGCTGGCCCGTGAGCACGAAGCCCGTGTCACCCGGAGACGTCCGGGGGGCGCGGGCTTTCGCTTGTCCGGGGTCCAGGGGCCGGGACGGGAGCCAGGGGATGAGACGGGGCCCCGGGGCCTCGGCGGGGAGGAGGGCGTGTCATGGTAGGTGTCTGGACTGGAACACTCCCTGCACAGCAGACCTTCATGACGAACCGACTTCGCCTGTCCGTCCCCCTCTTCGCCGTCTTCCTGCTGTCCGCCTGTATCGATGTCCCGGACGTCGCGGGGCCGGAGGACATCCCTGATGCGGGGCAGCCTCCTCCTGACGCAGGAAGTCTCCCGGACGGAGGCGAGCAGCCCGCTGGGGACTTCGAGCTCAATGTCATGCCCACGGAGGACTCGATTCTCCAGGGGGCCACGAGGAGCTTCCAGGTCTCGCTCGTCCGCAAGAATGGCTTCAATGGGAGTGTCTCGGTGATGTTGGTGAGTCCACCGGGAGGCATCACCGCGCCCTCGGTCACGATTCCCGGCGCGAGCACGGTCTCGAGCTTGAGCATCAGTGTTTCCGAGCAGGTTGCGCCCGGTCCCGTGACGCTCACGGTGCGTGGAATCTCAGGAGCGCTCCATCGAGACCGGAGCGTCTCGCTCACCATCGTTCCCCTGGGGGACCTGGCGGTCTCCTGGGTTGCGCCTTCAGCGTCGTACAGCGCCACGAATGGAGGACTGTCGGTCGAAGTCGCGGTGCAGGGGGGACAAGCCGAGAAAGTCGAGCTGATGAAGGGAGACACGGTGCTGACCACGTGGACCGCGCCGCCCTACACATACTACTGGGATACGACGAGCGAGGCCGAGGGGGAGTACACGCTGGTGGCCAAGGCCACGAGAACGGGCTCGACGTTCGCGAGTGTCGCGAGGACCGTGGTGGTGGACCGGACGGCGCCGAGCATCGCGAGCAGGCAGCCGGCACACGGGGCAACCCAGGTGAGCGCCCGGACCCGCGTCGAGGTGGGGTTCAGCGAGGCCGTGAAGGCGGCGACCGTGAGCACTTCGAACGTGGGACTCATCGGGGATGGCGGCGTGCCCATTCCTGTCGCCCTGGAGCTGTCGGCGGATGGACGGACCCTGACGTTGACCCCGGCTGCGTCACTCGCCGCGTCCACGGCGGTGAGCGTGCGACTTGGGACGGCGGAGCAGCCCATCACCGACGAGGCGGGCAACATCCTCACCACGGGTGGTTCGTGGTCCTTCGCGGTCCCCTTCTGGCTGCCCATGGGAGGCGCCATCAGCGCGTCTCCTGGGAACACGCCCGCGGAGAACGTGGTGATGAAGGTGGGAACGGATGGGCTGCCCGTCATTGCCTGGTCGGAGTCGGATGGGACGAGCAAGAACATCCATGTGATGCGATGGACCGGACAAGAATGGCAACGACTCGGAGGACCTCTTCGAGTGCACTCCGCACCAGGTGCCCACGCAGAGCGTCCGGACCTTGCGATCGACAACTCAGGGAGGATCATCATCGCTTGGGATGAAGCTGTTGGGAAAGCAGGTGTCCCGCCCATTCAAGTCATGGCCTGGTCGGGAACGTTGTGGCAATCCCTCACGCCTCCTCCCTTCCCGAATGATTCCGGCACCGAAACGACCATCCCCAAGCTCGCGGTGGACGCATCGGGAGCGATCACTGTCTATGCCCAGGTCTATTACGTCACCGCATATTACGAGTCCAAAGCCTACATCCTCACAGCCAATCAGCAGACCTGGACGCAGGCACAGCTGTTTCTTGGCCCTGACTGGCTCAACAACTATCTCAAGGCAATAACCAGCGCGGGAAACACCATTTTCGCAGCCCACAGCAGCTATGTCGACTCGCTCGGGACTCGCGCTATCACCGTCACCCAAAACCACTCACAGCCATTTGGAACCGCACTCATCTCCAGTCCTACCGACGCCTACACTGACCAAGCAGCACTTGCCACCAATGGCGCTGGCGAACCGTTGGTAGCCTGGGACGAATTCAAGGGCGCTGGGGCATCCTCCAACATCTTCTTCGCGCGGTGGCAGGGCAGTGCGTGGCAATCTCCAGAGCTCGTGACCCCACACTCGACCAACAACAAAGCTCCATCGCTCACGATGGGTGATGATGGCTCTCCGCTGCTGGCTTGGAGTGGATTCGCCGAGCCGGAGCAAGTGATTTTCGTCGCCAAGCGAAGCACGTCCTCTTGGACACAGCTCGGCCCGGCACTGAGTGCGGAGTCAGGCGCAAGCACTCCGGGTAGCCGACCCGTGCTGGCTCTCGGAAAAGAGAACCGTCCGCTGGTTGCCTGGCTGGAAACGACAGCTACTGGGACGCACGTCTACGTCGCGCAGCAGAACCAATGAGCCAGTGGGGCTGGGCGTTCAACGCGCCCAGCCCTCCGTCGACTCAGCTGTTGTCGCGCTTTGGGACAACCAGCCCCTGGCTGAGTCGCTTCAGCACACGCTTCTTCTGACGGCGCTTGTAGGCATCATGCGCATTCTCTCCCTGCTCATTCAATCGGGCGGTCTCTTGGTCGACGATCTGGAACTCGACCAAGGAGATGATGACCCGGCCCTTCCGTGAACGCGTATCTTCGTGTGGAGCAGGGAGATGGGCGTCCATACGCACTGGCAAGTCCACCACGAAGTTCAGCGCCCGATAGGTGTTTCCGGAGAAGGAGTTGCCACTCTTGTCCTCACGAGCTTCGTAGTCTTTATCGAGGTGGAGTCGATGGGTGACTTGCTCGAAGTGAGGATTCTCCTCCAGGACACTGCGAAAGGGGAGCAGTGTGTTTTCAGTCTGCCCGGGAACAACGAGATGAAACGGGAACAACCACTGCGTCAGATAGTAGAGGACCGGTAACAAGTCTTCTCGTGCACGGGTCACAATCCGGAAACGGGTCCGATCATAGACCTGTGCCGCAACCGTCTCCTTCTTGGCCAGCAGCTTCGTCACCAAGGAGTCTTGGGTCTTGATGGAGTGCGCGAATTCGACAACAGGCAACCCTTTCGCCTGCATCTCACGTGCGACCCCCTGGACTCTCTCAGTCACCAACTCCGCCAGTTCAGCCTCGGAGATGGCAAGCCGGAACAGCAGATCTCTCCCCTCGATGTGCTGAATGACATGCATCACCTTGAGTACGACACAGGCGATCCGCCGATGCCGAACCTCACCTTTGGCCCCTGAGGCCAGAAGGAACAGGTCATGGATTTCTGTCGGTTGGGCTACCGCGTCGGCAACACGGTAGTTGAACGTCTTCCGCAAATAGACCACCGACTCGGCCAGCACGCTTCGCGCCCAGGCCTCGTCGTGAGGTTGGGACAAATCCAGTTGGCAAAGTCGCAAGAAGCGGTCGACCTCGTCTCGCGTCTGGAAGTGCATCCGACGCCAATCGATGACCGAGCCACCCCGCAGGATGAGACGAATGCGCTCAAGCTCGCGCAAGCCCATCTCCGCCACTGTGCGGACGGGGATCTCTGGAAGGACGAGGGAGAGCAAGGGGGCCTTCACGACTGAGCTTCCTATCCGAGTCGTTCGACGCGGGAAAGCCCTGAGGGGAGCTGGCCCTCCCCCTCCCCAACCAACAGGGAGGGGGCAAGACGGAGATTGATGTTCCGGGACTACCGGTCGGAAACCGGCTTGCCGGCCGCGAATCGGGCCTGCGAAACCGTCCGGCCATCCTCCGCGTAGACGACCTCAAGACCGTCCTGAAGGCCCTTCACCCACGCCTGCTCCAGCTTCTTCGTGCCGTTGGCGAAGTATTCGACGCGCTTGCCATGGTAGTCATTGCGCTCGAACTCGGTCTCGCCGGTCTTGACACCATTCGCGTCGTAGAACGTCCAGCGCCCAGTCCGCAGGTTGTCCTTGAACTGCCCTTCGGACTGCTTCTGCCCATTGGCCCAGAAGTCGACGTAGGGACCATGACGGACGACCTTGTCCAGGTCCGAACTTCCTCCGGTCTTGATGCAGAAAACCCCCAGGTCCTTCGTGGGCTTGCTTCCTTTCTGAGTGGTCCCGGCCGGGCATTCGAGACGAACCCCCTGACCCGCCGAGGCGTCTCCCGCAAGGGCAGGCGCGGAAACCACTGCAATAGCCAGGACCACGTGACGATAAGCCATCTCATCTCTCCTTCGCGGAAGGACGCCGGACGAGCAGCGCCACCACCTATCTCAACGCAGGAAATCTTCTCTTATTCATGGCGGCATTCGCCACCAACTGCGTTCCGGCCCAAAACAACGAGCCCCACCCCGGGTCATGGGATGGGGCTCTTGCGCTACAAACAGCTTTCAGCTGACTGCAACGAGGCTGCGAGCTACTTCTGGATGACGCCGCAGATCTCGTTGCCGTCCCGGAAGTAGAGACCGATGGACAGCGTGTTGATGGCGCCCGGGCAGAAGTTCATCGTGAAGGTCGCGACCTTCCCGTTCTGGCTGGTGGCGTACTCCGAGGGGCGGATCAGGTTGACGCCATTTTCCTCGGTGCCGTTGACCTTGACGTAGAGCAGGTTCTGAAGACCGGACCGCTGATCCGGGAACTTGTTGTTGCTGTTGGCCGGCTGGTAGGCCTTCACCTGGACCTTGACGGTGTCCGCAGCGCCACACCAGGGCATGGAGTTGGTGTCCGGCGCCCAGGACTGCTTGGTGATGCTGAAGATGATCGGCCCCGAGCTCGAAATCGTCCACACGGGCTGCTTGCCACCCTGCGCAGGGTCGAAGTTCGCGCACGTAGGCGCCGGAACTGCGGTGCAGGTGCTGCTGGAGCAGTAATCACCGTAGAGACACGTGGACTGTCCCTCACCCGAGCAGGTGGTCGGACCCGTGTCGTCCTCCTCGCACTGACCGGAGGCCGTGTCACACACGCGGCCGGAGCCGCAGTCATCGTTCGAGTCGCACGCCGGGACGCAGACGTTGTCCAGGTTCGAGCAGACCAGGTCGCTCGACGTGCCGTCCGAGCCGCCATTGCACAGCGCGTCGGTGGAGCACTGGCAGATCAGCGTGTCGGACTGGGAGCTCGTCCCACCCAGCTCCGCGCAGGTCTTCGCGGACGCAGGACAGTCGTTGCTCGTCGTACACGTCAGAACACAGACGCTCGCGTCCGGGTGACAGATTTCATTCTCAGCGCAGTCGTCGTTGCCGGAGCACGTCGTGCCACTCGGGTCGTCGTCGCCACAACCCGCCATCAAACCGCTCATCGCGCCGAGTGCCGAGAGCACGAGCATCATCTTACGAAGCTGCATGTTGGGAATCCCTCCGTGGATCTGCTTGGAATCGTCTGCTGGGGGGCCTCCGGCCACTGAAGTCAGGCCCCGACGTCCATACAAGCGGTTCGGCTTTAGTCCCGCCCGTCGTGACGTGTCAACGAGTGTCGACACGCCCACGGACGCATCGCTCCCGCGGAAATTCAGCCCTCACGAAAGCGAACACTCACATGGGACCCTGGCGTGACACACATGTCGCCAAGGACCCAGATTCTTCCTCTCCCGCTCAGAAGGTGAACGGGAAGTCGATGGGCTCGCCCTGCTTCTTGTGCTTCGGGAACGCCCAGCTCTTGATGAGCCCGGTGATGCAGGTCGCCATGTACGTGCTGCGGTACTCATCCGACTTGCAGGTGACGTTCGACGTCTTGCCGCTCGTCTGGATGGTCCACCGCATCACCAGCTTGCCGCTGAGCATCGGGTCCTTCTTCTTCTGCTCGTTCACGCACTTCACGATGGCGGGCTTGTTGTTCAGCACCACCTCCATGATGTCGGAACGCTGAAGGGTGTCTCGCACCCCGCCCCCGCCCGGCTCGGGAGGGATGTAGGCCGTGGGGCGGTTCTCCGACGCCTTCGGCTCGGGCTTCGACTTCTTCGTGCCGAACAGCTCGTCGAAGTCGTCATCACCATCGCTCGAGGACGGCTTCTCCGCGCGCGCCACGGGGCGCTCCTCGGTGTCCTCCCGTCGAGAAGACGAAGAAGACGAGGAGCCGGAGGCACGCCGAGGCGTCGTCGTCCGCTCGACCTTCGCCACCGCGTTGTCCAGCGGTTGCTTCACCGCATCCGCCGGCGGCGTCGCGGGCACCTGCCCCGCCACGGGCTGCGCGGCCACGGGAGGCGGCGTCGCCACGGGCGCGGTCGTGGGAGGCGTCGTGGGCGCTCCCGCGGCGGCCACGGCGGGGTTCGCCGCGCCCGCTGTATCAGGGGCAGGAGGCTGCGTCGGCGCTCCGGGCGCCGTGGCCACGACGGGCGGCGTCTGCGGCGGTGCGGCGACAGGTGCCGCCGCGACGGGAGGAGGCGTCACCACGGGCGGAGCAGCCGCCGGCGGCGTGGCCGCGGCGACAGGCTGCTGGGTGGGCGGAGCCTCGGGAGTGCCGCCCTTCGACGCCAGCGCCCAGGCTCCACCACCGAGCCCCAGCACGCCCACAACGATGCCGACGATCAACCCCACCCGGCCCTTGCCTCCGCCAGAAGGCGCCCCCCCGCCCTGTGCATAGGCCGGAGGGTAGCCCGCGGGAGGCGCATACGGCGCCGGGACAGGCTGCGCGTAGTGCCCCTGCGGCTGCCCATACGGCATCTGCGCCGGCTGGCCATAGGGCTGCTGCGGATAGGCATGCGACGCCTGCGGAGGCGACATCTGAGCGGCCATCGCCGGCCCCGCGCCCAGCAGCGACGGGGACGACACCGGCTCCGGAGGCGGCATCGGCACGTCGAGCAGGCGAGACTGCGACACCGGCTCACGCCCCAGCGAGGGCGCGGGCGTCGGAGGCGGCTTGGACAGCGCGTCGTTCTCCTCCTTCACGAGCGAGGCGAGCACGCTGGCGGCCGACGGCTTCCACCCCACCGGCTCCTCGGAGGAGGACGCCAGCACCACCGAATCGCCCTTCGGCTTGCCCGCGCTGAACGCGGACTGCACGGGCCCCGGCTGCACCGTGGGCGTCGAGCCCGACACGGGCTCGGGCGCGACGATGGTCGGCTTCGACGGACGCGGCGCCAGCACCGACGCCAGCTCCGCCGTCTCCGACAACGGAATCCAATCGCTGAAACCCGAACGCCAGCACAGGCTGTCGGGCCCCACCTCGCCACGGTCCCACGCGTCCTTCACCTTCTCCACGGTGAGCGGCCCGACCTGCTTCTCGTCGATGGCCACGTACCACTCGTGAGAGGTGGCCGCGGGCTTCGGCTCCTCCTTGTCGGGCTCGTCCTCTGCCTCGGCCAGCTTGCGCACCGACTCCGTGGTGGCATCGCGCGCGGCGGCCTCTCCGGCGGCTTCACCCGCCGGAATCTTGTGCGTGCCGGAGCTGAGGACCTGGTCGAAGACCGCGCCGATTTCGTCCTCTTCCACGTCCGTGAAGAGGCCTCCCTCGGGCGGGGTCCCGAGCGTCGCGGGCAGCGAGGCGGAGGAGGACGAATCGGCCTCCTTGCCCTGGGTGCTCGCGCTCTCGGGAGCGGGAGAAGAGGTGGACGCGGGCTCGGACGGGGAATCCTTCCCCGCCGCGGCGCCCGCCGGGCGCACGGTGATGGTGTGGCCGCACTTCTTGCAACGAACCTTGACCCCCTTCGGGCCAACCTTGTCGTCGCTGATCATGTACTGCGCGCGGCAGCTGTCACAGACGAAACGCATCTTTTCCGCAAGCCTCGGAAATGACGGGAGAAATCCCGTCGGAATCGTAGAAGTGGCCACCCGAGGCGGTCAAGGATCAGTACCTCGACCGCCCGGTTGCTCATCAACGCGTGAACCCTTGCCCGGGTTCTACCGCGCTATCTGCGCACCTGCACCTCCACGTGTGTGCCAACAGCCACACGCAGGTGGTGCAGCTCCTCGGACGTCGCGAACACGAGCAACTCCTTGAGCTTGTTGCGAGGAGCGACGCGGAAGGTGGAGCCCGTCTCGCCCTGGACCAGCCGGCGCACCGGCTCCATCTCCCCAGCGACGAAGAGGCCCGCGCGCGCGGCCGTCAGCTCCGCGCCCTCCAGGAACTGACGCACCGACTGCGGCGTCGCCGTGGGGAGCCAGGCCCGGGCCGCCTTGGCGAGCGCCGCGCGGTCCACGTCCGTGAGGACCTTCTCCAGGGCCCGCCGCTCCATCTCCACGCCGTGGAGCGACTCGGCGACGCGCACATTTCCCACCACGAGGTTCAGCGCCGCCTGGAGGATGGCTTCCAGTCGCTCCGCCGGCACGTACTGCGCGAAGGCCAGCTCCGGACGCGCCAGCGCCAGCGCGCGGCCCAGGAGGTAGTACACCTCCTTCTGTCCCTGCTCCGCGAAGTACTTGCCGCCCACGCGGACACACGGCGGATGCGTCTGGAGCAGCTCCACGTTGACGAGCGGCTCGGGCGCGGGCTCGTTGGAGCGCTTCGCCATGCGCTCGCGCGTGGCCACGAGGAAGGGCGAGTACAGCTCCACCGCCTCCATGCCCAACAGGCGCGCCACGTACCGGTAGTGGTGCACGTGGTACTCCTGCGCGCTGGCCACGTCGATGCGGTGCTTCTTCGGCACGAGCTGGTACTGGGTGAAGGGCACCGCGTACAGGTGTCCCGCCTTGGCGAAGAGCAGACCGAGCAGCTCCGCCAGCGGCCCTCGCGCCTTCGGGTGGAACAGGTGCGTGTGCCACAGCCGGTCATCGACCGGACGCTGGGCGACCTCCTTCTTCTTCGCGTAGGGCCCCAGCTTGGAGAGGATCTCCTTCTCGTCCTCCCCCGCTTCACCGAGCAGCCCCGAGGCGGCCTGGGCCGCGAGCCACGCCAGGTCGTAGTCCTTGCGCAGCGCCGCGAGCCGCACGAGCTGACCGCAGATCTTCCGCGCGTCGGTCGTGTGAGGCAGCGCGCGACGGAGCGCGGCGATGGCCTCGTCCTCCTTGCCGGGCAGGTTGCCGGCGAGCTCGGCGTACGTCTCCTGCACCGCGGCATCGTCTGGCAGGCCCTTGGCGGCCACGCCGTAGGCGGCCACCGCGCCCTCCGGGTGCTTGAGCACCTGGTGGTACAAATCCCCCAGCGCGCGCCACAGCGCCATGCGCGCCACGTGCGTCTCCGGCGTCTTGGGCAGACGGCCGAGCATCTTCGTGTAGTTCTCCTCCAGCGACTTCCACTGGCGGGCGCCACCGAGCATCGCCTCGAGCGAGCTGAACGCCTCGACGAAGCGGGGGTCCAGGTCCAACGCCGCGTTGAACGCCTGGCTCGCGCCCTCGACGTCCTTCAGGTCGTCACGGCGCAGCTCGCCCAGGGCGAACCAGACGCGCTTGGCCTTGTGCGGCTCCGACGCCAGCGCGGGGAGGGCCAGCATGCGCGCCAGCACGTCCGCGGCCTTCTGCCCCTGCCGCGTCTCACGCAGCAGCACGTAGAGCTGGTCCATCACCTCCAGCGCGTCGGGCTGGACGCGCAGCGCGCCGGTGAAGGCGTCGATGGCCATGTACGGGTCGTGCAGCTCATCGCGGGAGATGCGGCCCAGGTCCAGGTACACCTTCACCTTGGCCTCGCCCTCCAGCACGCCGACGAGCTGCTGGCGCAGGTCCGCGGACTTCTCGAACTGGCCCGCCTTGTCCATCAGCACCACGAGCGCGCGCAGCGTGGGCTCGTGGCCCGGGTCGATGGCCAGCGCCTTCTCGAAGTGGTTCTGCGCGCGGTCCGCCTGGTTGAGCGCGGCGTGGATGTCACCCAGCTGCCAGTAGACCTCCACGACCTCCAGGTCCGTGAGCTCCTCGCGGTGGTGGATGAGGATGGTCTGGAAGACCTTGAGCGCGCCCTCGTAGCGGCGCGTCTGCACGAGCAGGTTGCCGTAGCCCTCGAGCGCGGGCAGGTACGTCGCGTCGCGCTCGTACGCCGTCTCGTAGCAGCTGAGCGCCTTGTCGCGCCGGCCCAGCTTCTCCGCCACGTAGCCCAGCCGGTAGAGCTGGCGGCACAGGTCCGCGGCCGTGGCCGCGTCCTTCTCCACCATCGCCTTCTCCGACAGCTTGCGCGTGACGATGTCGAGCATCCGCTCCGCGTCGGACCACTGCTCGTGGGCGATGTACACGTCCGCCAGCGGACGCGCGGCCTCGATGCTGTCCGGGATGTGCTTGAGCGCCTCCTCCCAGTAGCCCGTGGCGGTGTCGCGGTCCTCGCGCGTCTCCGCGTGGTAGCGCGCCACGTCCAGCAGCGCCTTGCCCTTGGCGACCGGGTCCTCGGTCTGCTCGGCCTCCTGACGCAGCGTCTGCTCGTAGCCGCTCCAGTCCTTGTCCTGCTCGAGGATGCCCTTGAGGGCGCGGAGGCT
The DNA here is from genome assembly GCF_020037095.1 of Myxococcus sp. XM-1-1-1. Classification (NCBI taxonomy): domain Bacteria; kingdom Pseudomonadati; phylum Myxococcota; class Myxococcia; order Myxococcales; family Myxococcaceae; genus Myxococcus; species Myxococcus sp. XM-1-1-1. Next base: position 810,793 of record NZ_JAIQDH010000001.1, on the reverse strand, counting down.
GGGCAGGTGGCCCGCGTCGATGGCGATGGCCAGCTGATAGGCGTTCCGGGCGCTGCCCGTGTCCATCAGCATGTCCTCGTTGATCTTCCCGAGGCGGAAGTACAGCTCCACCGCGTCCTTCGACTGGCCGGCGAGCTCCGCTTCCTTCTGCAGCATCTCCAGCGCGAAGGGCCAGTTGCCGCTGCGCTCGTACAGCTTGCCCAGCGCGTGCAGCGCGGGCCGGCTGCCGGGGTCCGCCGCGAGCGCCGCGTGGTAGCTGTTGACGGCCCGGTCCACCGCCTTGAGGTTCTGGTACTGGACGTTGCCGATGTCCACGTACAGCTCCGCCTGCTCCTCGGGGCTGACCGCGAGCGAGAGCTGCCGCTCGTAGGCGTTGATGAGGTCTTCCCAGCGGCCCTGCACCCGACGCAGGCGGATGAGGACCTTGATGGCCTGGACGTTCTGCGGATCGATGGAGAGCACGCTCTCCACGCACACGTCCGCGTTGGCCGGGTTCTGGTACTTGTCCTCCCAGATGGTGGCACTGCGGAACAGGACGCGGACCTTCTCGCGCCAGTCGTCGCTCAGCTCCAGCATCCGCTCGTAGATGGCGAGCAGGTCCGCGGGCTGGTCCAGCTTGGTGTGCAGCCGCTCCAGCGACTCCAGCGCCTCGCGGTTGACCGGGTCCAGCTCCAGCGCCTGACGGTAGGCGGCGACCGCGGACTCGTCGTCCGAGAGGTCGCGCTCGAACACCCCGGCGACCTCCACCTGGATGCGCGCGCGCTCCTCGGCGGTGTCCGCGAGATCCCTGGCGCGCAGGAGCGTCATGGCCACGTCGCGCCACGCGCGCTGCCGCCGGTACAGCGCGGTGAGCACGCCGAGCGTCTCGGTGTCCGGCTCCAGCTCCAGCGCGCGCAACAGCGCGCTCGCGGCCTCGGACGGGTCCTCCAGCTTCTCGTCCCAGACGCGGGCAATCTCCCGCAGGATGCCCTTGCGCTGCTCGATGGAGCCGGCGGCTTCGAGCTTCTGCTCCAGCGCCACCACGTACTCGCGCTCGTGGCCCCGGCGCTGGAACACCGCGGCCAGTCCATCCAGCGCGGTGGCGTTGGTCGGGTCGAACTCGAGGATCTTCCGGAACGCCCCTTCCGCGGCCTGCGGGTCATCCAGCCGCGTGTCGTGGACCCGCGCGAGCGTCGCGTACAGCCGCTCGGCCAGCGGCCCACGGGGCAGCTCGTCCGCGACCTCCTCGTAGACGGCCGCCAGCTCCTCGTGGCTGCCCGTCTCGTCCGCCAGCCGCTCCACCTCCTCGCGGAGCGTGTCGTCCGAGGCATCCAGCTGCAGCGCGCGGCAGAGCGCCAGGAAGGCCACGTCCTTCTGCCCCAGCCGCTCCTCCTGCACGCGAGCCAGCTCGCGCAGGGCGGCCATCTTCTCCTCGTCCGTGACGAAGTGGGGCATGTACCGGTCGACGGCCGTCGCGTAGGCGCGCCAGTCGTTGTACGTCCGGTACAGGTCGCACACGCGCTCGTACGCCGTGCGGTTGGCGGGGTCCAGCTCCAGCACCTTCTCCAGCGCTCCCGTGGACTGCTCGGGCTTGCCGCCCGGCCCCGCCCACAGGTCCGCCACCTCGTAGTACGTGGCGACGGCGCGCTCACGCTCCTCGGCGCCCAGGTGCACCTGCACCTTCAGCTCCAGCGCGCGCACCGCGTCGTTCCACGCGCGCAGCGAGACGAACAGCGTGTGCACGCGCTCCAGCTCGGCCACCTGGTGGGGCTCGACCTCCAGCGCGCGACGGGCGGCGTCCAGCGACTCCTCGCGGCGCCCCATCCCAGCGAGCACCTCCGCCAGGCGCAGGCGCAGCGCCTTCACGCCCTCGCTGTTCTCCTGGAGCGGGATGAGGCGGCGCAGCACGCCCACCAGCTCCTCGCGCTGCTCCGTCTCGTCGTACAGCTCGCGCAGCGTGTCCAGCACCGCGCGGTTGCGCGCGTCACGGTCCAACGCCGCCTTGAAGTACGGAACGGCGGCCTCGGGCTGCTTGAGCAGCCGGTACACCACGCGCCCCAGCCGCTCGTTGAGCCGCACCACCTCACGGGGGTCCAGCGTCATCGACAGACGGCCCTCGAGCAGCGCGCGCAGGTCCTCCGGACGGTTCGCCCGCTCGTACAGCGACTCGAGCGCGGAGAAGGCCTGGTCGTTGCGCGCGTTCTTCGCCAACAGCTCGCGGTACAGCTCGATGGAGCCGCCCAGGTCCGACAGCCCCTCGGCGGACACCTGCGCCATCTTCGCGAGGACGCGGTCCCGCTCCGCCCCCGCCACCTTCTCCGACTGGAGCTTGAGGATGGCGTAGAGCTTCTCCGACGCGGAGGCCGCCTCGTAGATGCCCTCCAGGAGCCGCGCGGACGCCAGGTGCCCGGGCTCCAGCTTGAGGATGCCCTCGTAGGCGCTCGCCGCGCGGTCCGGACTGTCCAGCCGCTCCTGGTAGAGCTGTCCCAGGCGGAAGAGGTAGCCCACGCGCTCGGCCTGCTCGGTGGCGCCGGTGACGAGCGCCTCCAGGATGCCCGCGAGCTCCGGCCACGCCTGCAGCTCCAGGTACAGCCGGTCCAGCGCCACCAGCGCCTTGGCCTGCACCGCGACATGCAGCGTGCGCGCCCGCTCGTAGTACGAGACGGCGCGGTCCGAGTCCCTCAACTTCGACTCGAGCAGCTGGCCCAGCTTCAGGCACACCTGCGCCGCGTCGGCGGCCTCGGCCACGCGCGGCAGCGCCTCCTCGTACGCCGCGACCAGCTCGTCGTAGCTGTCCGAGGCATCCGTGGCGTTCTCCAGACGACGGCGCACCTCACCGTCGTTCGGGTCCTCCTTGAAGGCGCGGAAGAGCGCCAGGAACGTCAGCTCCGACTCGCCCTGCGACTCGCGCAGCGTCGCCAGCTCGCCCAACAGCGCCTTGCGTTCGAAGGCATCCGTGGACACGCCCACGCGCGTCTCGATGAGCTGCGCCAGCCGCGGCACGTCGCCGCTCGCGCGGAAGGCGCGCAGCAACGTCTCCACCGCGAGCAGGTTCTGCGGCTCGCGCGACACCAGCGCCTCCATCCGGCCCACCGCGCCCGGATGGTTGGGCTGCACCGTCAGCACCTCGCCGTACAGCGCCAGCGCGCCCGTGCGGTCCAACAGCCGCGTCTCGCGCACCGAGGCCAGGCGGAACTTCAGCTCCAGCCCCGCCTCCGGAGGCATCAGCGCGATGCGGCGGGCCAGCACGTCCGCCAGCTCCGGCCAGCGCTCCTGCTTCTGGCACAGCGCCTCCATGCGCTCCAGGCCGGCCACGTCGTCCGGCTTGAGCTCCAGGAGGCGCCGGAAGGTCGCCAGCGCGCCCAGGGCGTCCTGGAGCTGCTCCTCCTGCAGGTGTCCGATCTGGAAGAGCACCGCCGCACGGCGCGCGGGCTCCTCGGCCACCGCCAGCTGACGGCGCAGCACCTCGAGCAGCTCCGTCGGCTTGCCCTGCGACGCCACCAGTCGCACGGTGCCATCCAGCGCCTCGGCGTCCGTGGGCCGCAGCTCGAGCACGCGCTTCCAGGACGCCAGCGCCTCGGCGGGCTCGCCCAGGTCCGTCTGCAGCCGCGCCAGCGCGCGGTACAGCTCGGCGCGCGCCGCGTCTCCCGCCTTGGGCGCCACTTCCATCAGCACCGCGCCCAGCTCCTCGGGGGCCTCGGCGCGGTCCACCAGCGACACGCACAGCTCCAGCGAGCGCAGGTCATCGGGCAGCTCACGCAACGCGCGTGTCGCGGCGAGGAAGCCCATCTCCGCGTTCTCCAGCGGACCGGCGTACATCTCGGCGATGCGGCGCAGGAGCGCGGCGCGCTCCTGGGGCACCGCCTCCGCCGACACGCGCGACTCCAGCATCTCCACCTGCTTGAGGTGGTTGCCGACGGCGACGAAGACCGGCTCCAGCGCGCTCGCGGCCGCGCCACGCAGCGGGCTCTCCGAGCGGGCCATCTCCTCGAGCGCACCCACCGCGCCCGCGTGTCCCGCCCGCCGCTCCAGCACGGACTGGTACAGCTCCAGCGCCCCGCGCGGGTCGTCCAGGCGCGAGAACTTCAGGCGCCCCAGCCGCACGCGCAGATCGGACGACTCCTCCTGGGCACCGCGCGCGTCGGCGAGCTGGATTTCACGCTCGATGTGCTGCGCCAGCTCCGGCCAGCGCTCCATCTCCGCCAGCACGCGCCCCAACAGCTTGAGCGCGTTCGCGTTCTCCGGACGCAGCAGAAGGATCTCGCGGTACGCCTGCGCCGCCAGCGCCTTGTCCGCGAGCGTCTCCTCGGCCAGGTGCGCCAGCTCGAACAGCAGATTCACCTGCGACGCCGCGTTCGGCTCCGCGGCCACCTGCCGCCGCATGACCAGCCCCAGCTCACGGTGAGCCCCCGTGCGCCGATGGACGCGGGCGATGGACTCCAGCACCGACTTGTTCTTCGGGTCCCTGCGACTCACCTCCTCCAGCGCGCGGACCGCGAGGTCGTAGCGCTTGAGGCGGTTGTCGTAGAGCGCCGCCAGCCGGCGCCACAAGTCCCCGGCGAGCGGCTCCTGCGTGTCCCGCTCGAGTTGGTCCTCATACGCGCCCGCGACCTCCTCGAACGAGCCGGAGTCCGCCGCGAGCCGCTCCAGCTCGTCGCGCACCGACGTCTCCTGCGGGAACTCGTTGAACGCGCGCAGGCGCGCCACGAAGGCCAGCGACGTCTGCCCCAGCGCCTCGCGCAGGGTGGCGATCTCCTGGATGTGCTCCAGCCGCCGCTCCGGCGCCACGCCAGGCAGCAGCACCTCCATCACCTCCACCAGCTTCCGGGTGTCGTTCAGGCCCCGGTAGACGGGCTCCAACAGGCGCGCCGCCTCCACGCGGGGCCCGTCGTGCGCCATCAGCCGCTCCAGGCCCGCCACCACCTGGCCATCCCCGGGCGCAAGCTCCAGGAGCCGGCGATAGACGGGCAGCGCCTCCGCCGGGCCCACTTCCTTCTCGAGCAACTGCGCGCGCTTGAGCAGCCAGCCCCGCCGCGCGGCGTCGTCGGCCGCGCCGTCCGCGAGCTGATCCAACACGTCCGCCTGCTCCACGAAGCGCCGCGCCTTCGCGTACAGCCGCTCCAGCGCGAGCAGCCCCTCGGGCAGCCGCCGCAGCGCCAGCGCCGAGCGGTACGTCTCGATGGCCCGGGCGTCCTCACCCGCGTTGGCGTACGCCTCGCCCGCCTTGAGCAACAACCCCACGCGCTCCTCTGCGTCCTGGGAGAGCTGGGCCTGACGCGTGTAGACCTCCGACAGGCTCTTGGCGTTCTGGCCCTTCTCGTACAGCCGGGACAGCGCCTCCAGCGCCTGGCGGTCCTGCGGCGCGTCCGCGAGCAGGTTCTTCCAGAGGCGCGCGGCCTCCTCGGGCTGGTCCAACGACTCGCGCAGCTCCGCGGCGCGGCGCAGCAGGTCCAGCGCGGCCGGGTCACCCTCGGTGAGCTCCACCGCCGCCGTCTCGTAGATCTCCGCGAGCACCTCGTGCGAGCCCGTCTCGCGCGCCAGGCGCTCCAGGTCGGGGCGCACACCGTCCCGGTCCAGGCCCTGCGCGAAGGACTTCACCGCGGACATGAAGGCCAGCGACGGCTGGCTCATGTCGCGCTCGTAGATGCGACGAATCTCCCCGGCGAGGAGGATCTTCTCCGTGGTGAGCGCGGACTCCATCCGCGCCTCGCGCAGCGACACGCGGCGGGCATGGTCCCCCACCTGCACGAGCACCGGGTCCAACACATCCAGCGCGGCGCCACTGGCGGACACCGCCGCCTTCACCCACGCCTCGAGCGCGGCGCGAGCCCCGGGGTGACCCGAGTCCTCCGCGAGGATGCGCTTGTAGAGCCCCAGCGCCGCGTTCGAGTCGTCGAGCACCGTGCGCTGCAGCTCGGCCAGGCGGAAGGAGACCTCGCGGCCCTGCGGGCTCTGTCCTTCCTGATTGCGGCGCAGCGCCAGCGCCCACGCCAGGTCCTGATGGCGCCCGAGCTCCGTGTAGAGCCGGTCCAACGTGGCCGCGGCCTCGCGGTTGCCCGGGTCCCGCTGGGCGATGGCGCGCCACGCCTCCGCCGCGCTCTCCAGGTCCGACAGGCGGGCCTCGTGCAGCAGCGCGGCCTCGCGCAGGAACCCGAGCTGCTCGGCGGGCTCCGGCGACGCGGCCGCCAGCTTCTCCAGCACCTCCGCCAGCGCGGCCCACTCCTCGCCGCCCCGGTGCAGCCGCTGCAAGGCGCGCAGGCTGTCGAGGTTGCCCGGCTCCAGCACCAGCAGCGCGCGCAGGGCCTTCACCGCGCCCGCCTTGTCGTCGAGCTTCTTCTCCTGCACCTCGGCCAGCTCGCGCAGCAGCGCCGCGCGCGCGGAGCCCACGTCCCCCTCCTCCGCCAGCTCCTCGATGATCTCCGCGTAGCTGTCCAACGCGTCGGCGTCCTCGGCCGCCTGACGCGCCGTGGAGCGAAGCCCCGCGTCGCCGGGCGCCAGTCGGAGCGCGCGGGCCAGGGCCGCGAACGCCAGCTCCGGCTGCCGCAGATGCGCCAGATGCACCTGCGCGGCCTGCCGCAGCACCTGCACCCGCGCCGCGTCGTCCTTGGCCACCTCCGCCAGCACATCCAGCGTGGCCACCAGCTTGCGATAGTCCTTGGTCCGCTCGAGCGCGGGCAACAGCACGCGCGCCGCGGCCTCGCGCGCCGTGCCCGACGCCAGCATGGCCTCCAGCGCCGCGAGCGCGTCCGGGTCCGAGGGGCGCTGCAGCAGGATGTCCGCGTAGCTGCTCACCGCCTCCGCGCTGCCGTCCTGCAGGCCCTGCAGCAGCTGCGCGCGGCGCAGCTTCAGCCGCGAGACCTTGTCCGTCTCACCCGCCGACTCCGCCAGGCCAATCATCCGCGCCAGCGTGTCGCCCAGCTCCCGCGTGCGGCCGGCCTTCTCGTACAGCTCCGCCAGGCGCGGCAGGTGCCGCCCCTCCTCGGCGCCGTGCGAGAGCGCGGACTGGAGCGCCTCGGCGGCCTGCGCCGGACGCCCGAGCTCCGTGTTCAGGTCCACCAACTGGAGCAGCAGCTCCAGCTTCTCCGCGCCGCGAGCGCCCTGGATGCGCTTGCGCAGCAGCTCCTCCGCGTCCGCCGCGCGACCCGCGCGACCGTACAGGCGCACCAGTCGCTGCAACACCGCGCCCGACTCCGGAGCGCGCTCCACCGCCGCCTCGAGCGCGGCGATGGCCTCCGCCACCAGCCCGCCCTCCTCCGCCAGCCCCGCCGCCTCGGTGAGCAGCGACAGCGCCACCGCCGGGTCCTCGGCCTCCGCCGCCAGGGTACGCAGCACGCGCCCCAGCTCGGCGTGCGCCGACAGGTCCCTCGCCAGCCGCAGGGCCTCGCCGCGCGACGACTCGTCCCGAGGGTCCTCGCGCACCACGCGCACGCGCGTATCGAAGGCCGCGCGGCTGTCCGCGAGCTGCTTCTCGTGGATGCTCGCCAGAAGCGAGAACAGCCGCTTGCGCGCGGCCCCGTCCGTCGTGGACTCGAGCTGCTGCTGGAGCGCCGCCACCTGACGCTGGTGGTCGCCCGTGCGCCCGTAGTGCGCCGCCAGCGCCTCGGTGACTTCCTGCGTCCTCACGCCGGAGGCCGCCAGGCGCTCGAGGCCGCCCACCACCACGCCCGTGGACACGTTCTCCGTCAGCAGGCCCAGGAACAGGTCCGCCGCATCCTCCTGACGTCCCAGTCGCTCCGCGTACAGCTTGGCCTGGCGCGCCGTCCACTCGTTGCGCTCCAGCTGCGTCTCCGCCAGCGCCGCCAGCCGCCCCGCCAGCGCCGCCGCCTCGTCGAAGCGGGACAGCGCCACGCACAAGGCCTGCAGCCGCTGCACCGCGCCCACCTCGTCGGGCGCCAGCTGCGTCCACTCACGGACCAGCGGCTCCAGCTCCTCGGGCGGAGCGCCTGCGGCCTCGCGCCGCGTCACCTCCGCCTCGATGCGCGCCTTCGGGTCGTCCGCGAGCGCCGCGGCCGCCTGCAGCGACTTCACCGCCTCCGCGGCGGCCTCGTCACCGGGCACCCGCACCAGCACCTCGCGCCACGCCGCCTCCGCGCGCACGGGGTCCGCCAGTGGTCCCTCGAGCAGCTGCGCGAGCTGCCGCCACAGCGTCGCCGCGACCTCCACCACGGGCGCCGCCTGCGCCGCGCGCTGGAGCGCCAGGGCCAGCGCGGGCCGCGCGTTGGCCTTCTCCGCGTGCTCCACCACCGAGCCGAGCAGCAGCGGACGCGCCGGATCCAACTCCAGCGCCCGCGACAGCACCTCGAAGGCGCCGCGCGCGTCGTCCTTCTCCTCGAACATCAGCGCGAGCGCCTCGCAGAAGGCCACCCGCTCCGCCCTCGGACGGGGCGCCAGCAGCGCCAGGTCCAGCAGCGGCACCACCGCCTCCAGCTCCTCGTCCTCCGCCAGGAGCCGCGCCAGCTGGAAGGCCGCCAGCGCGTGCGTGGGGTCCAGCTTGAGCGCCGCCTCCAGGTGCGCGCGCGCCGCCGCGCCGTCCTTGAGCTGCGTCAGACACAGCTCCGCCAGCCGCAGGCGCATCGCCGCCTGGCCCGACTTGTCCTTCACGGTGCCCAGGTAGCGCTCCAGCACCACCACCGCGTCCTGCGCCCGGCCGCCCTCCAGCAGCTGCTCCGCCGTGAGGCTCGCCGCGTCCGCGCGCGACGGGTCCGCCGCCACCGCCTTCTCGAAGGCCGCCAGCGCGCCGGGCGCGTCGTTCAGCCTGCCCAGGCGCAGCGTGCCCACGCGCAGCCAGAGGTCCACCTGCGCGCCGCGGTCCTTCACCTCGCCCGCCATCGCTTCAATCTGCTCGATGGCCGGCGCGAAGTCCGTGCCCGCGCGCGCGGCCATCTTCTCGATGAGGGACAGGCCCTCCGGCATGCCCGGCCACAGCAGGAAGCAGCGGTCCAACGCCTCCTTCACCTTGCCGGCCGAGCCCGGGTCGTACCAGGCGAACAGCTTCGCCACGAGCAGCGACAGCCGCGCGGCGCTCTTCCTGTCGCGCTCCTCCAGCGACATGCCGCGCAGCATCCGCACGCGGTCGCGCCACGTCTGCTCGAAGCGCTGCAGCGCGCGGGTGGCCTTCTCCACGCGCGCGTTCTGCGGCTCCAACGTCCGCGCGACGTCGAGCACCCGCTGCGCCAGCTCGTGCTCGGTGGGGTCGTCCACCAGTCGCTCGGCGAGCGCCGCGTACTCCTCGGCCATGCCCGCGTCGCCCAGCGCCTCGCGCTCGCGCTCCAGCGCCTCGAACGCCGTCTGGAAGCGCTCCTCGGACAGGAGCAGCTGCCGCACCCGCCGGAAGATGGCCCGGTCCGACTTCGCGCGCGCCGCTCGCTGCAGGCACAGCACCGCCCTGTCGCGACGGAAGAGCTTCTGCTCGTAGAGGTCCGCCGCCTTCAGGTAGTGGCCCGCGCTCTCCTCGCCCTGGGTCGCGCTGCCCAGCTTCTCCAGCACGTCCGACAGCGCCGCGGCGTCCTGCCGCGACTCGTGCAGGCGCTTGAGGCCACGAAGCGCCGGCAGCGGCTCCTTCGCCACCAGCAGCGCGCGCTTGAGCAGCTCCTCCGCCCGCGGCGCGTTGCGCTGCCGCTCGTGCGCGAGCTCCGCCGCGCGGCACAACAGGCGCACCGCTTCGTCACTGGCGACGTCGCGCGAGCGCCCCTCGTACAGGCGGATCAACTCCTCCACACGGCCGGCCTTCTCCAGGGCGGCCTCGGCTTCGACGAAGCTCCGGTCATCGGACACGCGCAGCGTGGGTCGAGCAGACGTGGGCTGTTGCATGGGGACGGCGGGCCTCGGGGGTGAAAATGGAACGCAGCGGGGGCGCCAGCCGCCGGACTCTACCGGCCGCGAGCGCCCCCGAGCAATCGTGCAAAACCCGCCAAAGGGCGGGAATCATTGGCCTTCTTGCTACTCGGCCGAGGAAGCGTCGGGGGATGTGTCCCCGTCCTCGCCCCCGGCGGACGCCTCGGTGGGCGCCGGAGCAGGAGCCGCCTCGGGCAGCGCCTTGGCCCGCTCCAGACCCGCGCTGTCATTCAGCTGGGTGTAGAGGGCCACGGCCTTGTCGCGCTGCTGCAGCTCCTCCGCGAGCTGGGCGGCGCGAGTCAGGTTGCCGAGCTTCTCGTGGAGCGGCAGGGCCTTGTCCTTGCGCCCCGCGGCCTCCCACGCCTCGGCGGACGCGGCGACGTCGCCCAGCAGCTCCAGCCAGCGGGCACGGCCCGCGGGCTTCTGCTCCGACTCGGCCCGGGCCAGCTCGCGCTGCGCCAGCTCCTTCGCCTCGTCGTCCAGCTTCAGCCGCTGCATGAAGTGGAACGCCTTGGGCGGAGGCAGCGTGCCGAGCACCTCCACCGCCTCGCGGCGCTGGCCGGCCGCCACGAGCAGCGTGGCCGCGCCCAGACGGTCTCCACGCTCCACCAGGCTCTTCACCTCGAGCCCGCGGATGCGGTTGGCGCTGGCCATGTCCCGCGAGCGCTCGTACGACTTGCGCGCCAGGGTCAGCTTGCCCGCGCGCTCATAGGCGAGCGCCGCCTGGTCGAACTGGCGGGCCCGCTCGTACAGGCGCGCCACGTTCTCGAAGTCACCCTTGCCCACGTAGTGCTCCATGAGGAGCTCGTAGGCGCCGGCCTTCTCCAGCGTGGGGGCGAGCTGATCCGCCGGCAGCGTGCTCACCAGCTTGCGCGCGGAGTCGTTGTCCCCACCCGCGAGGGCGTTGCGCAGGGCGCTCTTGAGGTCCCCGCCCGCCTCGAACAGGCGCGCCGCGTCGGCGAAGCCGCCGTTGCGCTCGTGGAGCCGGCCCGCGTCACGCGTGCGGCCCATGGCCTCCAGCTGCTTGGCCTGCTCCTTCCAGTCCCCGGTCAGCTCGGGCACCGGACGGCGATCACCGGGCGCGCCGCGCTCCGGACGCTCACCGCGCTCCCGACGCTCGCCCCGCTCCGGGCGCTCACGACGCTCACCGGACGCGCCGCGCTCCGGACGCTCACCGCGCTCCCGACGCTCGCCCCGCTCCGGGCGCTCGCGACGCTCACCGCGCTCCGGACGCGACTCCGTCCGGGCCTGCGCGGGCGCCTGGGGCTCCTCGACCTCGGGGCCCGGCTGACGGCCGCTGGCGGTGAAGGCCGCCTCGGCGCGCTCCTTGTCGCCCGCAGCACGCCAGACCTGTCCCACCAGGAACAGCACGTCCGTCCACGCGTCGAACTTCTCCTTCGCCGGGTCCACCGCGGGCGCCGCCGGAGCCGCCGCCTCCGCGGGCGCGCCCTCCGTGGCGACAGCCTCGGCACCCTCGGCCGGAGCCGCCGCCTCCGCAGCAGCCGCGGGGGCCTCGGCCGGAGCCGCGTCGGCGGCGGCAGCCTCCGGCGCGGCCGGCTTGGGCTGACGCTGCACGCGCAGCATCGTGGTGATGAGGCGACCTCGCGTGTTGAGGTCCAGATCATCCAGGGACTTCAGCCGCATGGGCCGCAGCGAGCGGACGATCGCCTGCAGCGGAGCCTTCTCGGCCGTGAAGTCCGTCTTGGACAGCGCCTTCTCCAGGACGCTCAGCTCGGAGATGACCCGCTGGCCCGGGCCCACGGGGCCCTCGTCGCGGCCACGACCCCGGCCCTCGCCACGGCCACGTCCCTCGCCCCTGCCACCACCAGGGCCTCCGGGACCGCCACGGCCACCAAATCCACCGCCAGGACCATCACGGCGCGGGCCCTGACCCGGCGCACCCCCGTCACGACCGCGCCCACCCTGGCGCGGCCCACCGCTTCCATTCTCCTGAGGCACGTCTATCTCCCGCTAGAACGCGTAGCGAATGTTCGGCGCCACAGCGAATCCGAACGAGCCTCCGGAAACGAGGTAGTTCCCCGTGACCTCGAGCCCCACGGAAAAGTGGCGCAACCGTGTGTAGTACTCCACTCCGGGCCCGGCAAACACAAGAATGTCGGAATCCGGAAGGAGACGCTTCGGCGAGAACATCGCATAACCCGCGCCCGCGCGGAGATAGAACCACGTGCGCTTCACTTCCTGGCTGTCGGCCAGGCCCACCAGACGCGCGCGCAGCACCGCGCCCGGGACGAAGGTGGAGTAGTCCCCGGACACCGCGCCGCCGGACTCGCCGATGTACTCGGCGCTGGTGCGGATGCTGGAGCCCATGACGAACAGGCCCACGGAGATGCGCTCGCCCAGGTCCACGCCCACCTCCACCTGGGCCATGGGGCCGGAGGAGAAGGGCCGGGGCGTCCCCTCGGCCGCGGGCGGGTTGGTCACGAACAGCGGACCGCCGAGCAGCGCGAAGTAGAAGCCCCGCTCGATTTCATCGAACGTGGTGGCGGGCCGGTCACCCGTCGCCGTGGTGGGTGGTTGCTGTGCGCTCGCGGCCATGGGGAGGACGAACGCGGCACACAGGGCAATGGGGGCGAGGGCTTTCATGCGGTCCTGAGGTTGACGGGGGCGCCCACGGGGGACGGGAGCCGGGGTGACTGCGCGGGCGGCCCCGGGGAAGGGCCGCCCGTCCGACAATGAACATCCGGCGCGCTACTCGCCGGACTGCTTGAAGATGAACGGATAGGTGACGACCACCACGCCACCACCCTTGGGCTCGGGGAACTTCCAGGTGCGAACGCGGCCCGCCACACACGTCTCCAGCTCCGCGTTGCCCGCCGTGGACTGCGCCACCGAGGACGACGCCACGGAGCCGGTGGCCGTGATGACGAACTTCACCGCCACCTTGCCGCCCAGCTTCGGGAAGCGGTTGAGCATGCTCTCGTAGCAGTAGCGGATCTGCGCGCGGTTGGCCTGGATGACCTTGCGGATGAGCTCCTTGTCCAGCGAGCCCATGACCTCCGGGTCGGACGAGGTGATGCCCACGTCCACACTGGACTTGCCGCCCAAAACGCCCACGCCGGTGCCGTAGCTGCCGGTGCCACCGCCGCGGCCCTTGGTGCCGATGCCGCCGATGCCCACGGTGTCACCCGTGCCGCCACCGCCGCCGCCGGAGCCGCGCAGGCCCAGGCCGCCGAAGCCGCCCGAGTTGCCCGCCTTGGCGCCGAACATGTTGCCCATGGCGCTCTTCAGGTCGCCGCCCAGGCCCTTGCTGCCGAAGACGGTGGAGATGCCGCCCTTGCCGCCGCCGAAGATCTTCGCGGTCAGCGCGCGCGCCTCGTCCTTCTTGTTCGGGTCGCCCTTGGGCGCGGTGCGGTTGTTGGTCTTGGGCGCGTCCTTCTTGCCCATCTGACCCTCGTCACCGCGGCTCTTGGCCGCCATCTCGCCGCTCTTCTTCGCCTCCTTCTGCTGATTGAGGCGCTCGAGGAACTTGTTCTTCTGCACCTCGGGCGGCTTGATGATGAGCTTGGCGATGCGCGCGGAGTTGGCGGACAGCTCGTCCGCGTACTCGTCACCCTCGCCGGTGCGGTTCATCGCGGTGATGACGAACGCGGTGGCCGCGAAGAACATCACCAGGAAGATGTTGAGCGCGGTGTAGTCCAGCGACTCGCCCAGCGGCGCCACGACGCGCTTGGGAACGGACTGGAAGACGGCCTCCATCGTCACGCCGCCCAGGTCCACCCAGAAGAAGTCCTCCGCGTCGAGCGTGAGCGTGTACGCGTCACCCTCGTGCGAGGCCTTGCCGGACTCGATGACCGCCTTGAGCTCCTGCGTCTCGCCCTTGCGCACCAGCTCGCCCTTCATCTTGCCGGTGAAGCGCACGGTGAAGGACTGGCCGTCGGTGCGGAGCACCTCGAAGCGCGGGCCGCCCAGTTTGGCGTCCCCCATGACGAAGTCGACGCCCGCGGCGCTGCCCACCGCCACGGCGCGCTTGGCGCCCGGGCCCACGAAGAACTCGCCCACCCGCTGATCGCCCCAGGAGAAGCGCAGCGCCACGCCCTGCGGACCGCTCGACTTGGAGCGGCGCACGGTGCGAGCACGCGGCGCGGCCTCGGCGGCGGCCTCGCGGGCCACGGGAGCGGGCTGCTCTTCGGCGGCCACGATGGCGTTCTTCTGCGTGGCGGCGACGGAGGCATCCAGCGCGCCCGAGCTCGCGGCGGCGGCCGGAGCGGGGGCCTCGGGCTCGGCGGCCACGGCGGCGGCCTGCGCGAGCCCGGCGGCCGGAGCTCCCGCGGCCAGCACGGGGTTCTTCTCCGTGGTGGCGTCGGTGCTCGCGGCGGCGACGGCCAGGTTCACCGCGGCCACGGCGGCCGGGTTCTCCAGGTGGATGGTCGTCCCACCCACGCGAATCCTGTCACCGAACGACAGCTGGCCCTTGTTGACCCGCTTGTCGTTGACATACGTCCCCTCGACGCTGCCCATGTCGATGATGGACATGGAGCCGTCGCCGGCGACCTCGATGACGGAGTGGATGCGGCTGACCTTCTCGTCCTCCAGGCACAGGTGCGCCGAGGACAGACGGCCAATCTTGATGATGTCGCGCTCGTAGTCCTTGGACGTGACCAACGTCTCGCCCTTGAAGACCTTGAGTGTCAGCGGAACGGCCATGAAGGCTCCTGCGTGGGGTCAATGCCCGGTATGACAACGCGCGCGCCGGCAGGTTCCCACCGGCGCAGGAAGGCGGAAACTACAGCTCGCCCACCGACTGCATCACCTTGTCCTCGAAGTCCTCGCGGATGCGGATGAGGTTCGAGTGCTTCACCCTCTCGCGGGCGTCGATGTACTCGCCGTCCGGCTTGGTGAGGTCGCCTTCGATGGTGTCGTCCTCGAAGTCGATGTTGGTCGTCTTCGAGTAGCGCACATTGCCGTCGCCCGCCCCACCACCCGCCGGCTTGGCGGCGTCGTCATCCTGGGCGAACGCGGTCGCCGCCGAGAGCACCGCGCACAGCATCAGAGCCTTCCGCATCACTGTCTCCCACGCGGGCCCCGCCGGGCCCGTTCCACACCGTGTGTCCGCTGACGCGGACACCGCGAAGGTTCGCATCATCGCCCCGGGGCCCGCCACAGCGAAGGCACCCGGGGACGTCCCAACTTTCACAGCAGGTCGTCTTCGGGCTCACCCGGCTCGGAAGGATCCGCCGTGCCTGCATTCTTCTTCTCCGCGGGCGCGGGCGCAGGTGCGGGCGACGGGGGCGGAGTCCCACCCGCGGGCGTGGCCTGCGCGCCCGTGCCGGAGCCGGCCACCGGAGCCACGGCGCCACCCGGGGGCGGGGCCTGGTTCTTCTCCTGGTTCTTCTTCTCCGCGGCCTGCATCTGGGACTGCTGCTGCTTCTGGAGCTCCTCCATCTTCTTCGCCTGCTGCTCGGCCATGGCGGCCTCGCGCTTGGCGTTGACGAGGGTCTCCGCCTCGCGCAGCAGCCCGAAGACCGGGGACTCACCGGAGAGGCCCACGCCGTCACCCGCCATGGCGACGTACTTCTTGTAGAGCTCCAGGGCGCGCTCGGGTGCGTCCTTCACCTTGTGCAGGATGATGGCGCGGTTGAGGCTCACCGCCGCCAGCTCCGGGTCGAGCTTCTCCGCCTCGTCGTACTCCTGCATCGCCTTGTCGTACTGCCCCTGGCCCTTGTAGGAGAGGCCCAGGTTCAGGTGCGCGGTGGCGTTCTTCCCGTCCGCCTGCAGGATGCGGCGCAGGTGCTCCTCGGCGCCGGGGTAGTCCTCCGCGTCGAGCGACAGCTGGGCCAGCTCCACGTGCGAGGGGACATAGTCGTCGCGCGCCTCCAGTGCCTTCTTGAAGGACAGCCGCGCGTCGTCCGCGTTGCCCTCGCGCAGTTGGATGATGCCCACCAGGTGGTGCAGCTCCGGGTCCGCGCCGTCCAGCTTCACGCCGCGCAGCGCCACCAGCTTCGCCATGGAGAGCTGCTTGCGGTCCAGGTAGCTGCGGATCATCACCTTCAGCGCGGTGGTGGACGCGGGGTCGCG
This sequence comes from Myxococcus sp. XM-1-1-1, assembly GCF_020037095.1. NCBI lineage: Bacteria > Pseudomonadati > Myxococcota > Myxococcia > Myxococcales > Myxococcaceae > Myxococcus > Myxococcus sp. XM-1-1-1. Next base: position 794,944 of record NZ_JAIQDH010000001.1, on the reverse strand, counting down.
CATCAGCGCGCCGCGCGACAGCTCCATCGCCTTGTCGTGGTCGTTCTGCTGCCGGTAGATCTCCGCCAGACGGGCGCGCGACTGCGCGTCGTCCGGGTAGCGCTGGAGGACCTCCTGGTAGAGGGCCACGGCGCCGGCCACGTTGCCCGCGTTCTGCTCCATGACGGCCAGGTTCTCCGACGCCTGGCGCAGCGAGGGCTTCTTGGTGAGCGCGGCCTTGTAGCGGGCCTTGGCCTCGGTGGTGTTGCCCTGGCGCTCGGCGATGACGCCCAGGTTGTACTCTGCCTCGGCCAGGTTCGCGTCGGACTCCAGGGCCGACTTGAACTTGCGCTCCAGCGCCGGGTAGTCGAACGCCTTGGCCTTCTTTTGCGTGTCGAAGGACTTCACCGCGTCCTCGAAGCGGGCCTTGGCCGTGTTCGAGATGGGCGGCGGCGGCGCATCCGACGGGGACTTCGCGACGGGGCCCTTGGACGGAGCCGCGGGGCCGGTGGCCTTGGACGAGGAGCAGCCGGCGGCGATGAGCGCCGCGGCGGCCAGCAGGGGGAACAGGCGCATGGTACGGGTCGTCCGGTTCATTAGAGGAAGTCCTCCGGCTCCTCGTCGGCGCCGCCCGACTTGGCGGGCTTGGTGCCATCCGGGGTGGAGGCGGTGGACTTGGTGTCCACCTGGGTCTCGGTCTGCGAGCGCAGCTGCGCGGTGAGGTCCGTGAGGTCCTCCTGCAGCGTCTCCTTCTTCTTCTGGGCCTCGGCCACCGCGGTGGGCGCCGGGGGCGGCACGTCCTGGATGCCCGCGAGCACGTCACCACCGATGAGCTGGCTGCGGCTCTTCAGGGCGACCTTCTCCTCGTGCATCTCCGGGTAGCGGTCCGGCTGGTAGGTCGTGCGCAGCATCTTCAGCGCCTCGGCGGCGCAGTCGTTGAACACGTCCAGCTCGCGGCTCTTGGCCACCGTGGCGGCGAAGGCCTCCGTGGCCTTGTCCTTGAGCGGCTGGGCCTGGTTGGAGAACTCGTCGCGCAGCGCCTGCTGGGACTCCTCGTCCAGGCCGCGGGGCATGGGCGCGTTGGTGACGCGGTCGGCGAAGTGGTCGTACGCCAGGCCGATGCGGTTGAGCGCGCACAGCGACGGCTCGGGCGCGCCCAGGGACACCGTCTGCACGTACTTCTTCTCCACCACCTGCAGCGCGCGGCTCTTGTCCTGGATGCTGGCGCGGAAGCGGTCCGGCGACGGCGGGGCGCCCCAGTACAGCTTCAGGCGCTTGTACTCGGCCCAGTCCGGCTCCACGCCCAGGAAGTGCGCCTGGGCGGCGGTGGCCAGCGCGGGCTTCTCCAGCGTGGTCTGCACGCGGCGCGGCAGCTGGTCGAAGTGCTCGCCCACGCGCTTGTACATGCGCACCACGTCGCGCGTCTTGTTCATCTTCTTGTACAGGTCGATGATGCGACCCTCGGCCGTGAGGAACTTGCTGGCCGAGCGCATGTTGTCGCGCTCGTACTCCTCCAGCATCTTGATGGCCTTCATCGCCGCGCCGCTCTTGCCGGTCAGGTCGATGATGGACAGCCGGATGTCGTCCGCGTCCTTCGCCTTCGGCCACAGCTCCAGGTAGCGCTCGCGGTTCTTCAGCGCGGCCTTCGTCTGGCCCAGGCCCTCGCGGTAGGTGGACGCGTTGAACAGCGCCACCTGCGCCTTGGACTCGTCCCACTTCTGCACCACCGCGGGCTTGTTGTCGTCGCCGCCGCCCTTCCTGGCGTTCCTGGCGCTCTTGCCGCGCGCCTTGGCGCCGCCGCCGCCCTTCTCCCCGAGGCTGCGCTCGTAGCCCTTCACGTACAGCTCGTACGTGGTCGCGGCCTGCTCGAAGTCGCCGATGGCCTCCAGCGCCTCCGCGTTCGCGTAGATGGAGTCCGGCACGTACTTGGAACGGGGGTACTGCGCGAAGAGCCGGGCGCGGACCTCGATGGTCTTATCCAGCATCTTGGCTTTGTAGTAGTCGACGGACGCGTTGTAGAGCGCCAGGTCGGCGATCTCCGTCTGCGGGAAGTCGTGCACGAAGTTGAGGTACGCCTCGGCCGCCTTGGCGAACTCCTTCTTCTCCTCCAGCTGGCTGACCAGCTTGAAGGACGACTGCTCGATGAGCTTCGCCAGGTCGTCGCGGAACTTGCCCGTCGCCAGCTTGTCGTTGGCGTAGAAGCGGCGCGCCCACTCGTTCACCTTCGCGAAGTCCTGCAGCAGGTTGTACGAGTCCAGGATGAGGTTGGCGCTGATCTCCGCCGCGCGCGAGCCGTCCTCGAACTTGTACTCGGGGTAGCCGAGCGCGATCTCGCTGAAGCGCAGCACCGCCTCGTCGAAGTGGTTGTGGCGGTAGTAGATGTTGGCCGCCTTGAAGGCGATCTCCACCCGCTTGTCGCCCTTGGGCACGTACTTGAGGTAGCGCTCGCACGCGTCCAGCAGCGCCTTCTTCAGCGTGGGGATGGTGGCCTTCTTGGTGATGTCGGAAGACACACCCTCGCTCTTCGCCTCGCCGCGCGACTCGGCCGTCTTGACGACCTCGTCGTAGGCGAGCACCGCGTTGTAGGCGGCGTTCTGCAGCCACTTGCCCGGCTTGCCCGGCTTGGGCTTGCCCTTGTCGTCCTTGGCCTCCAGCACCTTGGCGTCCTGCAGGACGACCAGCGTGTAGTTGGCGGCGGACTTCTCGTAGTTCTGCAGGTTGTCGTTGAGCAGCTCCGCCCAGAAGAAGCGCAGGTCGTACGCCTTGGGGTTGTCCGGGAAGAGCGTGAGGTAGTCGCTGTAGACGGCGTCCGCGTAGCGGAACGTGTCCTCGTTGCGCGTCTTCTTGCCCTCGTTGTGCCAGGTGACGGCCAGGTTGGACAGGGTGCGCTCGGACAGCTCCTTCGCCTCGGCGAGCAGCTTCTTGTCCTTGTCCTCCTTGATGACGCCGGAGCCCTCGACCTCCTTCATGATCTTCACGAGCCGGCGCACCTGGGCCACGGTGCGCTCCTTGTTGCCCATGCGCAGGATGCAGTCGACGATCTTCCCCTGGAAGCCGGGCGCCTCGGGCGACAGCGGCTTCTCCTTGATGAGGGAGTTGAAGGTCAGCGCCGCTTCGCGGTCCTTGCCGTCGCCGTAGTACATGTTGGCGAGCTGCTTCATCATCGTGAAGCGATCATCCGGATTGGACGCGACCTTGCCGAAGTCCGCGCGCGCCTGGGCCACGTCACCCTGATGCGCGTACGCGCGCACGTAGTCCGTGCGGGCCTCGCGCACCAGCGAGCCACGGCCGCTCTTGCCGCCGTCCTTCTCCACCGCGTTGGCGCCGGCCAGTTCGCCGTAGAGCACCACCGTCTTGAACTTGTCCTTCGCCGCCTCGTAGTCGCCCAGGTTGTAGTGGCACCAGCCCTGCTTGTAGAGGGCGAACGCGTACACCTGGCTCTCGGGGAACTCGGCGGCCTTCTTGTAGGCCACCAGCGCCTTCTCCAGCTCCGGGCGCTTGCCCTTGGAGTTGTTGAAGTAGTACTCGCCGAACGCTAGGTACGCGTCGGGGATGAACTTGGACGTCGGGTGCTTCTCCACCAGGCGCTTGAAGGCGACGAGCGCCTTCCTGTCCTGGCCCTCCTCCATCAGGTACTGACCGAGGAAGAAGAGCACCTCGTCCGTGCGCTCGAACTTCGGGTGCTCCTGGACGATCTTCGTGTACTGCTCGACGGCGAGCTTGCCGTACTCCTTCTGCCTGGCGACGAGCTCCGCCTTCTCCGCCTTGGCGCGCTGCTGGCCCGCGGCGTCGTTGGCGTTCATCGCCTTGAGCAGGTCGTCGTCCTTGCGGTTGGCCTCGAAGAAATAGAACTTCGATTCCTCCCAATAGAACTCACCCAACCGGAACAACAGGCTGGGGACCTCCTTCGGGTCCGGCGACAGCGAGATGATCTTCTTCAGCGAGGCGATCTGCTCGCGCCGCTTGGAAGCCACCTGGAACTCGACGCCGAGGCGGAACTGGTCGTACTGGAGCGCGGGAGCGACTTCTTCCTTCTTCTTCTCTCGCGTGATGTCTCCGGCAAGGGACTTGTCCACCGCGGTGGCGGACTTCCTGCCGAGGTCGGCGTCACGCGGCGCTTTCTTCTCCTGAGCGGCGGAGGCCGTGGCCAGGAGCACGAGGCAGACGAGGAGCGAACGGCGCATGGTCTTCCTAAGCGGGGGGGACCGGCGTCCCCGGTTGCTTGCCAGACAGCCAAGTGGCCGGGAATCTTCGGGAATTTCCATTCGGGGAGAACCACTATGCGCGGTTTCCAAGGGCAGGGTCAACCCTGACTGGCTGGCCGCTCCAGAAGTGGAAAGCATGCCGGCAAACTTCCAGAACGACTGTGAAAAGGACGACAAGGTGGTTGCCTTGTCGGACCCACCGGGTATGGGGGAGCGGACGGCCGGCTGTCCGGTCGCCCTGCTGGGAGTTGTGCTGGATCATGAGCCTGTTGCCAGAGAGCGCCAGCTTCGAGGAGCTGGTGCAGGACTACTTCCTCGCGGTGCGTGGCGCGGGGCTCATGTTGTCGGCGTTGGACACGGAGCTGCTCACGGCGTGGGCCCGGGAGGGCGTGCCCTTCGAGGTGGTGGCGCGAGGCATCTCCCGCTCCGCGGAGAAGGCCCTGTGGGATGCGCGTCCGGGTGAGCCGGTGCTGCGCAACCTGCGCGCGTGCCGGCGGCAGGTGGACGCGGAGATCAAGAAGTACCGCGCGCTGGCGGCGGGCGCGGGCGTGGCCGCGGAGCCGGAGGCCCCCTCGCGACGTCGCAAGGCGCTGTCGTGGGAAGAGACCCGACACGCCCGGCTGGTGGACGCGCTCGAGGACCTGGCGGGGCGGGACTCCACGCTGGCGCCCCGGGTGGCGTGGCTGCGTGGGACGGTGCTGGCCCGCGTTCCGGAGGAGCCCTCCGCGCTGGATGCCCAGGAGTCCTTGAGCTTCCTGGTGCTCCTGCGCGCCCTGCCCTTCTCTCAACGTCACCAGGTGTGGCGCGACGCGCTTTCGGTGGGTAGCGAACAACAGGTGATGTCCGTGCGCGCGAGGAAGCTGTCGCGGCGCTTTCGCCTGGTGGCGGCGGTGCGGCGACGACTGGGCGTGAAGGAAGTGTGAGAAGCGGCCCGACACTGCTCGTATGTTCAGTTCACGAGGGGACGGGGAAGGGCTCTGCTATGGCGATGCGCGAGATGGGTGTGGGAGCGAAGGTGGGCGGCGACGGCTGCCGTGTGTGTTCCGGCCGGACGTACGTCATCGAACGGCAGGGAGACCAGGCCCAGGCGCGCGTGTGCGTGTGCTCGGAGAGCTGCTCCGTCTGCGAGGGACGTGGCCATGTGCTCGTGGAGCGCGAGGCCGTCTTCAGCCAGAAGGTGGGTCCCAAGCGCTACGAGGTGATGGAGCCGTGCTCGTGCACGCGGCGGCGGCGGCGCGTGTCGCTCTACAACGAGGTGCGGCTGCCCGGCGTGGTGGCGCATGCGTCGTTCGACAACTACCGGGCCTTCAACGAGGCGCAGGACCGGGGCCGCGGCGTGGCGATGCACTTCGGCCACCAGTACGTGAAGGGCGCGACGTCCAAGGGCTTCATCCTGAGTGGCCCGGTGGGCACGGGGAAGACGCACCTGCTCGCGGCCACGCTCGGCCACCTGGTCATCGAGGTGGGCGTGCGGGCGCGGTACGTGGAGATCTCGCTGCTCTACGCCACCATCCGGCGCGGCTTCCAGGAGGGCAAGAGCGGCGGGGAGATCATCGGGCCGCTGTCGGAGGTGGAGGTGCTGGCCATCGACGAGCTGGGCAAGGGGCGCGGCAGTCCCTTCGAGATGGAGACGCTCGATGAGCTCATCGCCCGCCGCTACAACGCGGGGCGCACCACGCTGTTCGCGACGAACTACTCGCTGGAGCCGGAGAAGAAGCAGCGCACCCACGGGCCCACGGGCTACCGGACCACGGAGGACGCGCGCGCCGCGGTGAAGGACTACGAGCTGCTGCGCGAGCGCGTGGGCGAGCGCATCTACAGCCGCCTGTGCGAGATGTGCACCTTCGTGGAGCTGCCGAAGGACACGCCGGACCGTCGGCGCACGCGGCAGGAGATGGACTCGCTGCACAACCCGCCCGCGGGAATGCGCAGCGCGGGCCGCTGAGCGCTTCCGGGTCGGAGCCGGGTATTCCGGCTCACGACAGTGGACGTGCCCGCGGGTCCTTTGCGTCAATGCGCGGATGACCGACGCCATCCTCGTCCTCGTCACCGCGCCCTCCGCCGACAAGGCCGCCGAGCTGGCGCGAAGCCTCGTGGAGGAGCAGCTCGCCGCGTGCGGCAACATCCTCCCCGGGCTGCGCTCCATCTACCGCTGGGAGGGCAAGGTGCAGGACGACGCGGAGGCGCTCATCCTCTTCAAGACGCGCGCCTCCCTCTTCGACGCCCTGCGCTCGCGCATCGTCGAGCTGCACCCCTACGACGTGCCGGAGGTCTTGCGCTTCGACATCGCCAGTGGCCATGCGCCCTACCTGGCCTGGATCCTGGACAGCACCCGCGCGCCGTCATGACGGGGCTGTCGTCGGCTCGGGCGTGACGGAGACACCGGCGTCCGCGGTGAAGACGAAGTGTCCGTCCTGGAAGTCGACGAGGATGCGCTGGCCCTCGCTCACCGAGCCTCGGAGCAGCATGCGGCTGATCTCCGTCTCCAGCTCGCGCTGGATGACGCGGCGAAGGGGCCTTGCCCCATAGCGCGGCTCGAAGCCCCGCTCCGCCAGCGCGTCGCGCGCGGTGTCCGTCAGCTCCAGGCGCAGGTTCTGCCCGTGCAGCTTGCGGCGGGTGGCCTCCAGCATCGTGTCGACGATGCGCCTCAACTGCGCGGGGTTGAGCGGATGGAAGACGATGATGTCGTCGATGCGGTTGATGAACTCCGGACGGAAGTGGCCGCGCAGCGCGTTCATCACCGCCTCGCTGGCGCGCTCCCGGCCCGTCTTCTCCTCGTCCTCCGAGCGCTGGAAGCCCAGCGCCGCCCTCGCGGCCCCCATCGCCTCCGAGCCCAGGTTGGACGTCATGATGATGACCGCGTTCTTGAAGTCCACCGTGCGCCCGCGTGAGTCCGTGAGCCGGCCGTCATCCAGGATTTGCAACAGCAGGTTGAACACGTCCGGGTGGGCCTTCTCCACCTCGTCGAACAGCAGCACCGAGTAGGGCCTGCGCCGCACGGCCTCCGTCAACCGACCGGCCTCCTCGTAGCCCACGTAACCGGGCGGCGCGCCGATGAGACGGCTCACGGTGTGGCGCTCCTGGAACTCGGACATGTCCAGGCGGATCATCGCGGCCTCGTCGTTGAACAGGTAGTCGGCCAGCGCGCGCGCCGTCTCCGTCTTCCCCACGCCCGTGGGCCCCAGGAACAGGAACGAGCCGATGGGCCGGTTCGGGTCCTTCAGCCCCGCGCGCGCACGGCGCACGGCTTCAGCGATGGCCCGGAGCGCGTCCTCCTGCCCCACCACGCGCTGCTTCAGCGCGTCCTCCATCTCCAAGAGTCGCTGGCTCTCCTCCTGCTGCAGCTTGCGCGCGGGGATGCCCGTCCACTCACTCACCACCGTGGCGATGTCCTCGGGCGTCACGGAGGGCTCGGTGACACCGCGTTTCAATTGCCACTGGGTCCGCAGCCCCTCCAGCTCGGTGCGCAGGGTCTCGATTTCACCCTTGAGCCGGCTGGCCTCCTCGTAGCGCTCCCCCGCCACCGCGGCGCTCTTGTCCTTCTCCTTCTGCTCCAGCATCGCCTCCACCTCGCCCAGGCGGTCCGGCGCGGTGCGCGCGCCCAGGCGCACCATGGCGGAGGCCTCGTCGAGCAGGTCGATGGCCTTGTCCGGCAGGAAGCGGTCATTGACGTACTTGTCCGACAGCTCGACGGACGCCGTCAGCGACGTGTCGAGGATCTTCACCCGGTGGTGCGCCTCGTACGCGTCGCGCAGCCCGCGCAGGATTTCGATGGCCTGCTCCGGCGTGGGCTCCGCCACCATGACCGGCTGGAAGCGCCGCTCGAGCGCGGCGTCCTTCTCGATGTTCTTGCGGTATTCGTCCAGCGTCGTGGCGCCCAGGCACTGGAGCTCGCCCCGCGCCAGGGCGGGCTTGAGCAGGTTGGACGCGTCCACCGCGCCCTCCGCGCCGCCCGCCCCCACCACCGTGTGCACCTCGTCGATGAAGAGGATGATCTGCCCCTTGAGGGCGCGAATCTCATCCATCAGTCCCTTGAAGCGCTCCTCGAATTCGCCCCGGAACTTCGTGCCTCCCAGCACGCTGCCCAGGTCCAGCGACAACACGCGCTTGTCCTTGAGCACCTCCGGCACATCCCCCGAGATGATTCGCTGCGCGAGCCCCTCCGCGATGGCCGTCTTGCCCACACCCGGCTCGCCGATGAGCACCGGGTTGTTCTTCGTCTTGCGGCTCAAGATGCGGATGACGCGGCTGATCTCCTTCTCGCGCCCGATGACCGGGTCCAGCTCCCCGGCTCGCGCGAGCGCGGACACATCCCGCGTGAAGCGCGTGAGGTTCGGCGGCAGGCCTCCGCTCCCCTGACGGGCTCCGCCTCCGGGCGCGGGCGTGGCCGGGCCCCCTATCGAGGCCATCAGGCGCTTGCGCAGTTCGTTGACGTCGACGCCCGAGAGGAACTGCGCGGCGAAGCTCTCCGCCTCCATCAGGATGCCCAGCAACAGGTGCTCGGGACCGATGAAGCTGTGCCCCATCTGCAGGGCCTGGAGCCGCGCGATCTGGAGCACGCGCTTGACGCCGGAGGACAGCGCGACGACGGCCGCCTTGCGCGGCTCGCGGCGCGGCATCACCGCGTCCAGTCGCGTCTCGAACTCGTCCACGGGCGCGCCCAGGTGCTTGAGTGCCTCGCGCAGCTCCGGCACCGAGTGCAACAACGACAACAGCAGATGCTCGATGCGCATCCGCTCATAGCCCGAGTCGAGCGTCATCCGCGCCGCGCGCTCCAACACCTGCTGCGCCATCTCCGACAGCTGCGTGAGCAGGTTCTCCCGGCTCCGCGGGCGCGGGCCCATCAACTGCTCGACGAGGCTCTCCAGGCTGCCGAAGCCGTTCGCTCCGCTCAGCCCCACGCCCATCGCGCTCGCGCAGTGGTTGCAGAGCTGGAGGGTCGTCTCCTGTCCCTCCATCCGCTTCTTGAGCTGGACCGCGGCCGGGCGCGTTCCACAGTTCTGACACAGCATGGTCGACGACCTCCGCGCTCCACTCCCTCGGGCAAGCTAGGGACGGAGGCGGGCGTGGGGCTCGGCCACGAGCAGGCGTGCTGACGAGGCGCCCTCCTGCTCCTCGGAGGGTGGACACGCATGAGCGCGTCACCTCACCCCCGGGGACATTGCCCCCGCGTGAGGCCGGCCGCACATCTTCCTTTCGGGTCAGCCCCAGGGGAACATCGGTCCGAGCGCCCCGGAGAGCCATGTCGCCTCGCCTGACCCTCCCAGCCCGTTCCGCACGCCTCGCCCTCCTGGGCGCCACGGTGCTGTGTGCGTGTACTTCGGGACGGGTCGCGTCGCGGGATGAGGGCGCCGAGCGCATCGCGGCCATCATCGGGACACCGGAGCGCGAGGAGCCCATCCCCGAGGGCATCGTCTTCGTGCCGGACACGACGCCGCTGCCCGAGGAGGACTCGCTCGCCCTGAGCGACGCCCCCGAGCCGCCCCGTCTCCCGGAGCGGGTGGACCGTGGATGGCCCTGGGCGCCCTACTCCACCGGACCGCTGCTCGGCATGTGCTCGCGGCCACCGCACCGGGCCATCCTCCCGGCCCCCGTGCCTCCGGCGTGTCTGCTGGCGCCAGGCTCCATCCGCTTCCACCTCACGCCGAGGCCCGGTGGCAGCATCCCGGGCCTGCTGCCCTGACCGGCTCCGTCAGGCCTGCGCAATCGACTTGGGCGGCAGATTGAGCACCTGGCCCACCTTGATCTTGTCCGGGTCCTTGAGCTGGTCCTTGTTGGCCTCGAAGATCTTGGGGTACAGCTTCACGTCCCCGTAGATGTCCTTGGCCAGCTTCCCCAGCGTGTCGCCGGACTTCACCGTGTAGAGGCCGTACGGCTCCGCGTTCGTCACGGTGAGGTTGACCATGATCTCCTGCTGCCAGTTCGCGTGCTTCGCCTTGATCTGATCCCAGATGCGGTCGCGGTCCCACGCGTGGTCCACCGAGCCCTTGAGGATGAGCTTCCCGTTCTCCTCTCGGGACTCGACCTTCGCGCCAACCGTCTTCGCCACCTCGAGCACGTCCTGATAGTCGTTCTGCAGGGCCATGGGCGCTCCTCCTGTCGGGTCCGGTCGCACGATGTCCACGCAGCGGCCAGCGTGCGAGGCGGCGCACTGTAGGCACGCCCGCCTCGACTCCTGTCTCGCCCTCCAGGCCCTCGTGTTCGCCGCGTAACGGACACCGTCGCGAGTGACTGCCTCGTCGCTCGACGACGGGCCTTGCGAGCCATCGCCGCCCGTCAAGTGGCCGAGCACGAGTGACGTTCCATCGGCTTGGCGCTTCGTGGTACCGGAATGGACCGAGCCACGGCCCTCCTTCACCAGTGCTTCTCGCGCGGGAAGGAAGACAGGTCGCCTGCTTCACGAGGGAACGGACGGCGCGGGGAGCCAGAATAGCGCTCGCCCTCCCGGACGTTCATTGGCTCGCTCACCCCCCCAGAGGAGTCAACCCCCCATGTCCACGCTGCGCAGCCTGTGCCTCATCGGAGCTTTCTCCGTGGGAGGCCTCGCCTGTACCGGAAACACGGAGTCCACCTCCCCCTCGGGCGCCATCCCCAACCCCACCCGCCCCACCCTCCCGTCCACCGGCAATCCCCAGCAGCCCGAGCCGGACCCCACGCCCCCCGTCACGGAGATTCCAACACCGTCTCCAACGACGCCCACCACTCCGGACACGCCCTCACCCGAGGCGCCCACCGAGCCTCAGTACTCCCGCGAGTGGTTCGTGAGTCCGGCCGGCAACGACTCCGCGGCCGGCAACGAGTCGAGGCCGCTGCGCACCATCTCCAAGGCCATCACCCTGGCGGGTCCAGGCGAGATCATCCGCGTCCAGGCGGGCACCTATGCGGAGAAGCTGGTGTTCGACTCCAGCGTGCGCGCGGGCACCGCGAGCGCGCCCATCACCCTGCGTGGTGAGGGCAAGGCGAAGATCGTCCCCACCTCGGGCGGGTGGTACATGGCGCTCGTGCAGCGGCCGAACTGGCGCATCGAGGGCTTCGAGTTCGACGTGCGCGGCCAGCGCCAGGTCGCGGTGACGTTCGCCGGTGACACGCAGGGCAGCGTGCTGGCGAACAACGACCTGCACCACGGCTCCTTCGGCAGCGGCATCAGCACCGACGCCGGCGCGCGGGGCGTCACCATCGAGAACAACCACATCCACCACTTCGCCCAGGGGAGCACCGACTCCCACGGCGTCGTCATCGCCCCCACGTCGAAGAACATCACCGTGCGCGGCAACGACATCCACGACAACTCGGGTGACTCCGTGCAGTGCCTGGGGCCCGAGGGCTTCAGCAACGACGCGCCCGCCGCCGGGGTCCTCATCGAGGGCAACGACATGTATGACAACCGCGAGAACGCGGTGGACATCAAGACGTGTCACGACGTCACGGTGCGCGGCAACCGGATGCACGGCTTCACCAAGTCCGCGACGTCGCGGGGCGAGGCAATCGTGGTGCACTACTCCGCGAAGAACATCATCATCGAGGACAACGACATCTCGCAGTCCTCGCTGGGCGTCGCCATCGGCGGCAACCGCTTGAATGCCCCGCCCACCAACGTGTCCATCCGGCGCAACCGCATCTTCAACCTGAAGACGCCCGAGGGCTCCGCCATCCGCATCGAGAACGGCGTGGACGTGCGCGTGCTGCACAACACCGTGACGGGGACGAACGGGTTCGCGCTGGTGCTCGGCCACGGCACGGGGGGCGACTCCACCAACGTGGCCGTGCGCAACAACATCTTCGACACGAAGAACGCGGTGCACCTGGGCCACAGCGCGCCGGGCTTGAAGATGGAGTCCAACCTCTACCGGCCGGGCGCCAACTTCACGACGGGCAACTTCTTCGTCCCCGAGCTGTCGTGGGTGGGGACGTTGTTCGCCGCGTGGAAGCAGCAGGAGGGCCAGGACGTCACCTCCATCGAGGCGCTCAACGCGCTGGTCGACACGGACTCGCTCGAGCCCGGGCCGGGCGCGGTGGACAAGGGCATGGACCTGGGCCTGCCCTACTGCGGCGCCGCGCCGGACGTGGGCGCCATCGAGTCCGACTGCCCCACCGCCATGCAGACGGCGACGGCGGAGCTCACCGAGTAGCACTCAGGTGATGACCTCCCACGCGGGCTGTCGCGTGGGAGGTTGCTTCGCGCGGTGAGTCGCGAGTTCGAGGCTCGCGGCCGCCGCCCGCGGTGCACGGCCTCACGCATCCGACATGCGCGGGCCGTGTCGACATCGGTCTTCGCTTCTACGCGCCGAGCAGCTCGCGGTGCAGCCGCGCCGTCAGCGGCTTCAGGTGCGGCTTATCCACCAGGAGCGTGAGCTGGAGCGGAGACGTGTGCGCGGCATGCACCTTCGCGCCCAGCTCCTCCGCCGCCGCCAGCGACTGACGCAAGGGCGCCCAGTCCGCGTTGAGGCCCACGCCCACGCATGTCACGGTGCCCAGCTCCTCGCGCCACGTCACCGCCGCGCCGAAGCGCGTGGCCAGCTCCTTGCGCAGCGCCTCCGGCCCGTGGATGTCCGCCAGCGGCACCAGCAGGTACGCGTGCCCGGCGCCCCCAGTCAGCCCGTCGTACCCGAGCGAGCGGCCTCGCACGCCCCGGGCGTCCAGGAACTCCAGGAGCTCCGCCAGCGGTACCTCGGCGCCCGCCGCGAGCACCGCCAGCTCCGCGTCCGCGGTGACGCCCTTGATGCGACTGTCCGACGGCGCGGTCAGCTCACGCACCACCGTGCCGCTGCCCTCCGCGTGCGCCGTGCGCGCGAGGATGGCGATGCCGCGCGACTTCGCCCACTCCACCGCCTGCGCGTTGAGCACCTTGGCTCCCGCGCTCGCCAGCTCCTGCATCTCGTCGTAGCTCAGCGACTCCAGCTTGCGGGCGTCCGGCACCACGCGCGGGTCCGCGCTGAAGATGCCATCCACGTCCGAGTAGATCTCACACGCCTCCGCCTCCAGCGCCGCGGCCAGCGCCACCGCCGTCGTGTCCGAGCCGCCGCGCCCCAGCGTGGTGACCTCCTTCTTGTAGGACACGCCCTGGTAGCCGGCGACGATGACCACCTTGCCCCGCGCCAGCTCGTCGTGGATGCGGTAGGGCCGCACCTCCACGATTCGCGCCTGCGCGTGCGCGTCCGTCGTGATGATGCCGCTCTGGCTGCCCGTGAAGCTGATGGCCGGCACCACCATCTCCTGGAGCGCCATGGACAGCAGCGCCATGGAGATGCGCTCGCCGCACGTCAGCAGCATGTCCAGCTCCCGCCGCGCGGGGTCCGGGGACACCTGCTTGGCCAGCGCCAGCAGCTCGTCCGTGGTGTCGCCCATGGCGCTCACCACCACCACCACCTGGTACCCGGCGTCGCGCTTGTCCTTCACCCGGCGCGCCACCTTGCGAATCTTCTCCACGTCGGCCACCGACGAGCCGCCGTACTTCTGGACCACGATAGGCATGAGCGTCTCACTACCCTTCTTGGGCGTGTCCGGGGAACCACACCGGAGTGGAGTCTTGCAGGAGCCCGGCCAGCGAAGGGAAGCACCCAGGCCACTCGCCGGGCGTCGCCTTGACACCCCGAAGACCCCTCCTATAGTCGGCGGCGGTTCTGCCCGGGCCGTCCGAGACACACCTCCACGGCCGGCGGCCCAGGTCGAGCACGTCTTCCTGGAGCCTCCCCATGGCGATGATCGAGGTGCAGCACCTCACCAAGCGTTATCGCGACCGCGTGGCCATCGACGACCTCACCTTCAGCGTCGAAGAGGGCGAAATCCTCGGCTTCCTCGGGCCCAACGGCGCGGGCAAGTCCACCACGATGAAGATCCTCACCGGCTTCCTCCCCGCGTCGGAGGGAGTGGCCCGGGTGGGTGGCTTCGACGTCCACCGGCATCCGCTCGAGGTGAAGCGCCGCATCGGCTACCTGCCGGAGACGCCGCCGCTCTACCCGGAGATGACCGTGGAGAGCTACCTGCGCTTCGTCGCCTCGCTCAAGCGCCTGCCCTCGCGTGAGCAGAAGACCGAGGTGGAGCGCGTGGCCGCCCTCACCGGCGTCACCCATGTGTTGGGCCGCGTCCTCGCGAACCTGTCCAAGGGCTACAAGCAGCGCACCGGCATCGCCCAGGCGCTGCTCGGCTCACCGCCGGTGCTCATCCTCGACGAGCCGACCGAAGGGCTCGACCCCGCCCAGCGCGCCGAGGTGCGCGCGCTCATCAAGAGCCTCGCGGGCAGGCACACCGTCATCCTCTCCACGCACATCCTCCCGGAGGTGACGATGACGTGCGAGAAGGTCCTCATCCTCAACCAGGGGCGCATCGCCGCCTACGACGACCTCCGCAAGCTGGCCGGAACCCAGGGCACCGCCGAGAGCGCGTCGCTGGAAGAAGTCTTCATCAAGCTGACCGCCGCCTGAGCGCGCGCCTTTCGTCCCTCTTCCAAGGAAACCCGTCGGCCCATGCGCATCGCCCTGGCCATCGCTCGCAAGGAGCTGTCCCTCTACTTCACCACCCCGTGGGCCTATGGCGTCTTCACGGCGATGGTGGCGCTCTCGTCGTTCTTCTTCGTGGGCCTGCTGGAGCGATTCCAGCAGGTGCAGGAGATGGCGCGGAGCACGAACTGGTCCCAGCTGCCCGAGGACTTCACCGCGTACCGCAACCTCACCGACGGCGTCGTCGTCCAGCTGTGGGGCATCGTCATCATCATCACCCTGTTCGTCGCCCCCTTCCTCTCCATGCGCCTGTTCGCGGAGGAGAAGCGCAACAAGACCCTCGAGCTGCTGATGACCGCGCCGGTGCGCCCCATCGAAATCGTGCTGGGCAAGTACCTGGGCGGAGTCGGCATCATCTGCGCCACGCTGGGCCTCACGCTCGTCTTCCCGGTGGTGCTCTCCGCGTTCGGCAAGGCGGACTCCGGCACCGCGCTGGAGTGGTCCACGGTGATGCTGGGCTACGGCGGCATCCTCCTGTGGGGCGCGACGTGCATGGCGGTGGGCATGTTCATCTCCGCGCTGACGGAGAGCCAGATGCTCGCGGCCTTCCTCACCTTCGCGGTGCTGCTGCCGTGGATGCTGCTGTCCGGCGTGGCGCAGGGGGCCGAGGAGCCGGCGCGCTCGGTGCTGATGCACCTGTCCTTCGACGCGCAGCTGCAGAACCTGCTCAAGGGCATCCTGGACGTGAAGAGCTTCGTCTTCTTCGCCTCCGTCATCGTCTTCTCGCTGGTGCTCACGCACCGCACCGTGGAAGCGCGACGCTGGGTCTCGTGACGTGGCCCGCCCTCACGTGAAAGGCAACCCCCGGACATGAACGCGACCCTCATCGGCAGGTACCTGGGCGCCTTCGGGCTGCTGCTCCTCGTCTCCAGCCCCTTCACCCTCTTCATCACCTCCGGCAGCCTCATCGCCTCGGGGGTGAAGGCGGGCGTGGGCCTGGCGCTCGTCGGCGTGTACCTGGCCACGAACCTGAAGCAGTTCGGCCAGCTCGCCACGCGCAAGTCGAGCACCTTCTTCATCACCTCCGTGCTCACCGTGCTCGGCGTCCTGGGCGCGCTGGTGGGCATCAACTACGTGGCCCATCAGCAGGCGCCGCAGTGGGACTTGACGAAGGAGCGCATCCACACGCTGGCGCCGCAGACCATCGCCACCCTGGGCACGATGCCGGAGAAGGTGAAGGCCATCGGCTTCCTGCCCCCGACGCACGAGTCCTACGCGCTGCTGGAGACGCTCTTCCAGCGCTACCACGCGGAGGCGCCGGCGAAGTTCGAGTACGAGTTCCGGGACCCGCGCCGCTCTCCCGAGATGGCCTCGAAGTACCAGCTCAAGGAAGGTCAGGCGAGCGTGGTGCTGGCACGCGGCGAGTCGCACACGACGCTCGCCGCCGTGTCCGAGCAGGACCTCACCAACGCGCTCATCAAGCTGGGCGCGGTGGGCACCCAGCGCGTCTACTTCATCACCGGGCACGGCGAGTGGCCTCTCGACAAGGATGAAGCCGCGCCCTCGGACCCGGGCGGCTCGCTGTCGGAGCTGCGCCGGCAGCTGCTCCAGGAAGGCTACGCCGCGGAGGCCATGTACCTGGTGGGCACCACGGACATCCCCCGCGATGCCTCGCTCGTCGTCATCGCGGGAGCCCGCGTGCCGTACACGCAGCCGGAGGTGGCCGTGCTGCGCAAGTACCTCGCGAGCGGTGGACGGCTCGTCTACTTCACCGACGCGGGGCTCGTGGATGGACTGGGCGAGCTGCTCGCCGAGCACGGCATCCTGGTGGACGAGGGAATCGCCGCGGATGCGCAGTTCAACAGCGGCAACCCGTACGTCGTGCAGTCCCCCTTCTACAGCACCCACGCCATCGTCGCGCCGCTCAAGCAGCGGGGCCTGAACGTGGAGCTGCCCACGCCGCGCAGCCTCACCGTGCTGCGCGAGGGCATGGCCGAGGGCGTGCGCGTGGAGCCGCTGGTGCACACCTCACAGCACGGCTGGGTGGAGACGAAGCCCGACGAGAACGCGGTGCCGTCGGATGGAGAGAAGACGGGCCAGCTCACGCTCGCGGCCGCCATCGTCCGCGACACGAAGGACGCCGCCGACAAGCGCTTCGACGAGGCGCGGCTCGTGGTGGTGGGCGACTCGGAGCTGCTGTTGGACCCGAACTGGGGCCACGAGCCCAACCGCAACCTGGTGATGAACACGCTGGGCTGGGCCTCCAACCAGGTGACCAAGGTGACGATGCGACCTCCTGACCGCGAGGTGTCGACGCTGGAGCTGGATACGGACGCGATGGACCACATCCGCTTCATCTCCACCGACCTGATTCCCCTCTCCATGATGGGCCTGGGACTGGCCATCTGGCTGACGCGGCGGAACAAGTGAGCGCCTCGCGCGGAGGGTTCGTCGCGCTGCTCGTCCTCGGCACCGGAGCGCTGCCCGCGTGCAAGGAGTCCGGGCCGCGCGAGCCACGTGAGCAAGCCGTGGCGGAGCAGCTCTTCGCGCCTCCGACAGGGACGACGACGGGCAAGGACGCGGCGCCCGTGTTCACCCGCATCACCGTTCGCGCACAAGGTGACACCACCGAGCTGGAGCGTGGGCCGGACGGTTCATGGCGAATCGTCGCGCCCGTGCAGGCCCGCGCGGAGCCGGCGGCCGTGGAGGCCCTGCTCGAGACCCTGGAGCGCTCGAAGTCGAGCACCCTGGTGGCCGAGGCGCCCACCGACGCGGACCTGAAGAAGTACGGGCTCGACTCGCCCGTGTTCACCGTGACGGCGCAGGCCCAGGTGTCGGGCTCGCCGCACGCGGTGACGCTGCATGGCGGCGTCGAGAACACGTTCGATGGCTCCGTGTACGTGCGCCGCGAAGGAGACCCCAAGGTGTACGCGGCGCAAGGCTCCGTGCGCTGGAGCCTGGACAAGGACACCTTCGCGCTGCGCTCGAAGGAGCTGCTCGGCGAGCTGGAGGTTACCGCGCTTGCGGGCATCGAGGTCCGCGCTCGGACGCACACCTACGTGCTGGAGCATGAGAAGGGCACCTCGCGCTGGCGGCTGACGAAGCCCGTCTCCGAGCGCGCGGACGAGGCCCGGGTGTCCGCGCTGCTCAAGGCGCTGAAGGAGCACCGCGCGCTCTCCTTCCCCAAGGACACACCGGAGACTCGCAAGAAGCTCGGCCTGGAGGCGCCGCTGGTGGACGCGCGCTTCACGCGGACCTCGGGCGACACCGTGCGCATCCGGATGGCGCAGGTGATGGAGGACGGAGCGCCTCGCTTCCACGCGCTGCGGGAGCAGGGCTTCGTCGCGACGCTGGCCGAGGTGCCCGAGGGCACGCTCGACGTGCTGGACGTGGACGTGCTCGAGCTGAAGGACAAGCACGTGCTGAGCTTCCGCCGCGAGGACGTGCGGCGCGTGGTGTTCCACCCGGGCGGCGGCGCGCCCGCCATCACCCTGGTCAACGTGGCCGAGGGTGACGGAGGCACGGAGTCCTGGCAGGTGGAGTCGCCCGTGAAGGGCAAGGCCCAGCACTTCCGCGTCGTGTCGCTGCTGCGCGCGCTGGGTGCCATCAAGGCCACGAGCTTCGGTGAGGCGAAGCCCCGGAGCTGGGCGAAGTACGGCATCGACGACGCCTCGCGCGGCGCGGTGCTGCTGGGCGCCCAGGGCCAGGAGCTGGCGCGACTGTGGCTGGGCACCGAAGTCCCGGAGTCCTCCGAGCTGCGCTACGCCCGAGGCTCCGGCCCCGAGGTGATGGAGGTCTCCGTCGAGGGCCTCGCCCTGCCCCAGCGAGCCGAGGACCTGATGGACGCCGCGCCCGCAGCGGAGCCCGCCAACGCACGCGGCCCGTGAGGGCACACACGGCCGCATCGTGACAATCCACTACGTCGGAAAGGTGACGCGACGCGCCGCCGGATTTGACGCGCGCCTCGTGCACATTCGCGTGGGCCTTCCCTGGGGAGATGGTGCGGGCCGCTGACATTCTCTGGCAATTCTTTGTGCTTTCCTCCTCCTCCGCCCCTCCCTACCTTTTGGTCACACTCGTAGATGATGTTCGGAGGCAGTGTCATGGCGACCACGGCGGAAAACCCGATTGGGCTGAATGGCTTTGAGTTCGTGGAGTTCACGAGCCCCGCGCCCGAGGCGATGGTGGCGCTGGTGGAGAAGCTGGGCTTCACGGCCTACGCCAGGCACCCGACCAAGGCGCTGGTCCGCTACAAGCAGGGCGACATCAACCTGCTCATCAACCAGGAGCCCACGGGTCAGGCCGCCGAGTTCCGCGCCGCGCACGGCCCGTCCGCCAACGCCATGGCGTTCCGCGTGGCCAACGCCCGCGCCGCGTACGAGCTGGCGCTGGAGCGTGGCGCCGTCGCCGCGGACCCCGCCACCAGCTCCCTGGGCGAGGGCTTCTATGTGCTCCAGGGCATCGGTGGCAGCCTGCTGTATCTCATCGACCGTCACGGGGCGGCCGGCACCCTCTACGACTCCTGGGTGCAGATTCCCGGCGCCGCCGAGTCCGAGGCGAAGAACAGCGTGGGCCTGGAGTCGCTGGACCACCTGACGCACAACGTGCGCCGGGGCCAGATGCGCACCTGGTCGACCTTCTACAACCGCATCTTCGGCTTCACCGAGCAGAAGTACTTCGACATCAAGGGCCAGGCCACGGGCCTGTTCAGCCAGGCGATGATCGCCCCGGACCGCGCCATCCGGATTCCGCTCAACGAGAGCCAGGACGAGAAGTCGCAGATCGAGGAGTTCCTGCGCGAGTACAACGGCGAGGGCATCCAGCACCTGGCCCTGTCCACCCAGGACATCTACGGCACCGTCGAGCGGCTGCGCGCGCGCGGCGTGGACCTGCAGGACACGCTGGAGGCCTACTACGACCTGGTCGACAAGCGCGTGCCCAACCACGGTGAGGACCTGGAGCGGATGCGCAAGAACCGCATCCTCATCGACGGCAACGAGCAGGAGGGCCTGCTGCTGCAGATCTTCACCAACAACCTCTTCGGCCCCATCTTCTTCGAGATCATCCAGCGCAAGGGCAACGAGGGCTTCGGCAACGGCAACTTCCAGGCCCTGTTCGAGTCCATCGAGTTGGACCAGATCCGCCGCGGCGTCATCAAGGTGGAGAAGTCCCGGAAGTAGCTCCCGGCCCGACTCCGGAGGAACTTCACGGTGACCCTCGAGAATCGAACCGCGGTACCTCCGAAGAGCGGGCTCCGAAAGGCGCCCGGCGACTACCTCTCCGGATTCGGCAACGAAGTGGCGACGGAGGCCGTCTCCGGCGCGCTGCCCGTGGGACGCAACTCTCCGCAGAAGGTCCCCTTCGGACTGTACGCGGAGCAGCTGTCCGGCACGGCCTTCACGGTGGCGCGCCGGGAGAACAAGCGCTCCTGGCTGTACCGCCTGCGTCCGAGCGCCAACCATCCCGCGTATCAACCCCACCCCCAGGGGCTGGTGCGCGGCGGTCCCTTCGACGAGGTGCCGCCCTCGCCCAACCGCATGCGCTGGAGCCCCCAGCCCGTGCCCACGGAGCCCACGGACTTCGTCGAGGGCCTCATCACCTACGCCGGCAACGGCGACACGGCCACGAGCTGCGGCATCTCCATCCACCTGTACCGCGCCAACCGGTCCATGACCGACAAGGTGTTCTACAGCGCGGACGGAGAGCTGCTCCTCGTCCCGCAGGCGGGGCGGCTGACGCTGGTGACGGAGCTGGGCGTGCTGGAGCTGCGCCCGGGTGAAGTCGCCGTCGTGCCGCGCGGCGTGCGCTTCCGCGCGGAGCTGCCGGACGGCCCCGTCGCCGGCTACATCTGCGAGAACCACGGCGCGCTCTTCCGGCTGCCGGACCTGGGCCCCATCGGCTCGAATGGACTGGCCAACGCGCGCGACTTCCTCACGCCGGTGGCCGCCTTCGAGGACGTGGACCGTCCGACGCTGGTGGTGCAGAAGTACCAGGGCCGGCTGTGGGCGTCGCGGTTCGACCACTCACCGCTCGACGTGGTGGCGTGGCACGGCAACCTGGCTCCGTACAAGTACGACCTGGCGCGCTTCAACACCATCGGCACGGTGAGCTACGACCACCCGGACCCGTCCATCTTCACGGTGCTGACGTCGCCCAGCGAGTCGCCCGGCACGGCCAACTGCGACTTCGTCATCTTCCCGCCGCGGTGGATGGTGGCCGACGACACGTTCCGGCCGCCCTGGTTCCACCGCAACGTGATGAGCGAGTTCATGGGGCTGGTGCAGGGCGTATACGACGCCAAGGCCGGCGGCTTCGCTCCGGGCGGCGCGTCGCTGCACAACTGCATGAGCGGGCACGGTCCGGACCGCGCCAGCTACGAGCAGGCCATCAAGGCGGAGCTCAAGCCGCACAAGATTCAAGACACGATGGCGTTCATGTTCGAGTCGCGCTGGGTCATCCGCCCCACGCGCTTCGCCATGGAGACGTCGTCCATGCAGCTCGACTACGACGACTGCTGGGCGGGCTTCGAGAAGGCCCGTCTGCCTTGAGCCTTCCGACCCGGCAGCGCGTCTGGACGACGCCTCCTGATGTCACGCTGTGCCCGGTGGACTCCCTCTCGGACCCGGGCGCGCGCAACTTCGTCCTCCAGATAGAGGAGGCCTTCTTCCACGGCTTCCTCGTGCGCCACAACGGCCAGGTCCACGGCTTCGTGGACCGGTGTCCTCACGCGGGCCTGCCGCTGGCGCGCGTGCTGGACCAGTACCTGACGCCGGACAAGCAGCACCTGGTCTGCGGCTGGCACGGCGCGCTCTTCCGCCCCGACGACGGCAGGTGCGTGGGAGGCCCGTGCAACGGCGCCTCCCTGACGCCCTGGCCCGTGAAGGTGGAGGACGGCATGGTCGTCACCACCTGAGCGGCGGCGCTACACCTCCAGCAGCACGTAGCGCTGGTCCGGCGTGTGCTTCGTGAGCAGGGGCATGGCGACGTTGAAGACGGGGATGCCGCTCTTGGTCTTCCCCTGCAGCGAGCCGTGGTGCGCGTGTCCGTGGAAGACCGCCTCCGCGCCGTAGTGGTCGATGGGCATCGCCAGACGGCTGGTGCCCAGGAAGGGGCGGATCTCGATGTTCTCCCCCTCCAGCGTCTCCGGAATCGGGGCGTAGTGCATGATGATGACCTTGCGTGGCGTGTCCAGGTGGCTCAGCGCCGCCTCCAGCTTGAGCGACTCCGTCACCGCCTCCTGCACGAAGGCCTTGGTCTGCCCCTCACCGAAGGCCTGCAGCGTCGCGTTGCCGTAGCCGCCGCCGAAGCCCTTCACCCCGGCCACGCCGAGCACCTTCTCGAAGATGTAGTGGTCCCCGTCGAGGATGTGCACACCGGCCTTGGCCAGCTCCGCGCAGATGTCCTTCACGTGGCCCTGCTCGTAGTCGTGGTTGCCGAGCACCGCCGCGCATGGCACGCGCAGCGCCGAGAGGTCCTCGGCGAGCACCTTGCCCTCCTCCACCATGCCGCGGTCCGTGAGGTCCCCGCACAGCACCAGCAGGTCCGCCGTCGCGTTCACCTGCTTGACGAGGTGCCGGAACCGGCCGTGCTGGTCCTCACGACAGTGAAGGTCACCGACCGCCGCCAATCGAACCTTCGAGCTCGGATCCCTCGCCACGCTCGCCCCCCAGTCGTCGTTCGCTCTCGTCCCAGGCCCGCCCGTCCCCGAACCCCCAGTGGTGGATGTCCACGTGGTAGTTCACCTTGGAGACGAGGTTGCCCCGACACAGCTTCTGCTCCCAGCCGCCGTCGCGCATGCTGTCCAGCGTGCGCCGCATCAGCTCCGCCATCACCCAGTCGGGGATGAGGTCCCGCTCGGAGGGATAGGCGAAGCGGAACATCATGAGGTGGCTGAGCAGCACCTCCCAGTACCGGTCGAAGCGGCGCATCAGCCGCTCCCAGTCCATCTGCTTGCCCGCCTTGAGGATGAGGTGGTTGACGTCCGCGCCGTCGAAGCGCTCGCGCTCGGCGACGAACGCCTTGGACCAGATCATCTCCTCGGCGGGCGCGACCAGGCACTCGTGTCCGAAGATGGTGGAGGTCCGCGCGTGCTCGAACCACCCGTCGTCCACCACCGCCACACCGTTGCCGGACGAGAAGATGAAGTCGACGAAGTACTCCCCCTTGAAGGCCTTGTAGAGCCACACCTCGTCGGTGCGCTCGGTGCGCCAGCCGTCCTTCCCCAGGACCTCCAGCGCACGCGCCGCGTCCGCCTTGCGGGGGAACAGGTCCAGGTCCTTCGTGTCACGATAGATGCCGGTGTAGGTGGCGTATGCATACGCGCCGCCCACCACGAAGGGCACCCCCGCCTCACGCAGCAGCCCCACGGCCCGCGCTCGCGCGTTGAGCTCGTCCGAGGTGCGCTCGCGCTCGGCCAACGCCGCGTCGGTGCCCATCTCGCCAGGATGGTTGGGGTGTCGTTTTTCCATGGGCGAAAGGTAGGGACGCTGCATTTCCATCGTCCGAAAGCCGCCCGAAGTCGCCCGAGGAGCAGCCAGGCGGCCTTCAACCCCCTGGAATCACGGAGGCTTTCAAGGTCAGCCGGACGCCTTTTCTGTTTTCCGACGGGGCTGTGTCCATAGGAGCGAACACGCTGCCGCACGGCCCGCCGGGGGCCATCCGAACAGGAAGGAAGAAGGACCATGCTGCGCAAGAGCCTGCTGTGTGCCGCCCTGATGCTGGTGGGTTGTGACTCCGACAAGAAGCAGGACGTGGAGTCGTTCCGCCAGGGAGTGCCCTCCAAGCAGATGGTGGAGGTGTCGTCGCCGGGACCGACGGGCGACGGGCAGGGCAAGACGTCCGCGTACTACGGCGAGGGTCAGCTGTCGGGGAACTACCTCCTCACCGCCACCGCCGCCGTGAGCATCAACGCCGCCACGCTGAGCGTGCTCGGGCTGGTGGCGGAGATCGTCAAGCACCCGCCCTCCTCCATCGACGGGGACATCGCCGTGTGGGGCCCGCACACCGGCCCCCTGGACCCCCTCACGTGGAAGCTGACCGTCAAGCACACCGGAGGCGACACGTACTCGTGGGTGCTGGATGCCAAGGGCCGGCTGGAGCCGGACTCGGGCTTCAAGACGGTGCTGTCCGGCTCGCACACGGCGGGCGTGGATGGGGATGGCGAGCGGCTGTCGGGCTACGGCTCCGGCCAGTTCCTCATCGACTTCGAGAAGGAGCGCGCGCTGCCCGGCAACGAGGCGGGCGAGCAGCCCCTGGCCACGCTGGAGGTCCGCTACTCGCGCACCGGGCCGAACGCGACGGCGTCGGTGGAGGCAGACTTCGACTACACCAACACGGGCGACCTGGTGACGAGCGCGAAGTATCGCTTCAAGCAGGCCCCGGGCTCCGGCGGTGAGCTGGACTTCGTGTCGCAGCAGGACATCGACGCGGACCCGACGCGCGCGAAGCTGGAGCGGCTGGCCATCAAGAGCCGCTGGGAGCGCGACGGGTCTGGCCGCTCGGACATCAAGCTGTCGGGCGGGGACCTCTTCGGCGAGGCCACCGTCAACGAGTGCTGGGACCCGGGGCACATGAGCACCTACTACGCGGCCAGCTACAACCCGGTCATCGGCTACGGGGCGGTGAGCGCCTGTGGCGGGTTCAGCACCGCGGTCTACTCCTCGTTGTGAGGCGGCTCGCGCTAGTCTGGGGTGCGTGACAGCTCCGCGCCAGCCGGCCCTCCGGGTCATCCAAGGCGGTCCCCTCCCGGACCGGCGTGACTTCCTGCGCGAGCTGTACACGCGGTACGGCGGCAGCGTGATGGGACGCTGCCGCTATCTGTTGAAGGACGCGGCGAAGGCGGAGGACGCGATGCATGACGTCTTCGCGCGCGCCCTGGCCCACGCGGAGGACTTCCGCGCGGACGCCTCGCCGCTGACGTGGTTGATGAAGATCGCCACCCACCACTGCCTCAACCAGCTGCGCTCGGAGCGCGCGGGCTGGAGGCAGTGGTTCGAGCGCGACGCCGCCGCGCGCTCGGAGGGACACGGCGGGGACGGTGAGCTGGAGACGCGGGACCTGGTGCGCCGGCTGCTGTCGAAGGTGGATGAGGAGACGCAGGCGGCGGTGGTCCACTACCACGTGGACGGGATGACCTTGGAAGAGGTGGCCGCGATGCTGGGGCGCTCGGTGCCCACCATCCGCAAGCGGCTGGAGCGCTTCGCCGAGCTGGGCGGAGAGGAGCTGAGGGTTCGATGAGCGCGCACGAGTCGGAGTGGACACTGCGGCGCCTGAGGGCCGGCGAGCTGGCCTCCCCCGAGGCCCATCGCGTCCGGGCCCACGCGGCCGGCTGCGTCACCTGCGGCGCCGTGCTGAAGGGGCTCGAGGAGCACCAGGCGCGCTTCGAGGCGGAGCTCCCCTTCGAGCGCTTCGAGGCGGGCGTCGAGCGGGCCCTGGAGCGCCAGCAACAACAGCGGGCCCCGCGCCCTCCCCCCCGGCGCTGGGTGCCCGCGACGGTGGCCCTGGCCGCGTCGCTGCTGGTGGTGGTGCTCGCGAAGCCGCTGCTGGAACAAGGCCCGGAGTGGAACCGGCGCAAGGGTGGCGGCGACGCAGCGGAGCTGCGCATCGGCGGCGGCACGGGCCCGCAGCGCGAGGCACGGCCGGACAGGCCCGAGGCGCTGGAGCCCGGCGAGCGGGTGATGCTGGGCTACAAGGCGGGCGCGCACCGGTACATGGCCGCCGTGTCCGTGGATGCCATCGGCGAGGTGACGGCGCTGCATCCGGAGTCCGGCGCCAGCGTGGCGGTGGAGCCCGGCACGGAGGTGCACTGGCTGGAGGGGAGCTGGGAGTTCACCGGCTCGGGCGTCGAGCGCGTGGTACTGGTGCTGGGTGACGAGCCCTTCGCGGTGGAGTCGCTGGTGGAGGCGACGCGGCGCGCGTTCGCGGCGGCGGGCGGCGAGGTGGAGCGGATGGCGCCGCTGGACGTGAAGGGCGCGCAGACGCACTGGGTGCTGCTCAAGCCATGAGCCCACCCCTCTTCCCATTCGGGCGGGCCCTGGGCCTGGTGCTCGCGCTCACCGTGGCCTCGGCGGCGCACGCGGACAGCCTGCGCCGCTTCGCGCTGATTGCCGGCAACGACGAGGGCGGCGACGAGACGCGGCCCCTGCGCTTCGCCCGCGACGACGCGCGCAAGATGCACGGGCTGCTGGCGCGGCTGGGCGGCGTGGCTCCCGGCGACGCGAAGCTCCTGCTCAACGAGACGTCGAAGGACTTCCTCGCGGCGCTCACGGACCTGGAGGCGCGCGCGAAGGCCGCCCAGGAGCGGGGCGAGCGCACGGCGCTGCTCGTCTACTACTCCGGCCACGCGAAGGACGGCACGCTGCGGCTGGGCAACACGCGCCTGGGCTTCGATGACTTGAAGCGCCGGCTGTCGAGCGCGCCCGCGGACATCCGCATCGCGATTCTCGACTCGTGCCGCTCCGGCGCGATGACGCGCACCAAGGGCGCGCGGCGGGTCCCGGCCTTCGAGATCGAGTCCGGCGCGTCGCGCGACGCGCGGGGCCTGGTCATCCTCACCTCGAGCGCGGCGGACGAGGACTCGCAGGAGTCGGACGCGCTGGGCGGCAGCTACTTCTCGCACCACCTGGCGAGCGGCCTGTTGGGCGACGCGGACCGCAGCGGTGATGGGCGGGTGACGCTGTTCGAGGCGTACTCGCATGCGTACGCGCGCACGGTGGCGGACACCGCGGCGAGCAGCGGCGGCGCGCAGCACCCCACGTTCAGCTACGACCTGGCGGGCAACGGGGACCTGGTGCTCACGGACCTGCGCGCGGGTGGCGACGGGCTGGTGGTGCCGCGGGTGGCGCCTCCGGGCATGTACTACTTCGTGGACCCGGCCGGGCTGGTGGTGGCGGAGCTGGACAAGACGGACGGCGTGGAGCGCCGCGTGGCCCTGGCGCCCGGCACGTACCGCGTGAAGCGCCGGCTCCCGGACAAGCTGCGCATCGGCGAGGTGCAGGTGTCGCGCGGACAGCCCGTGGTGCTGGAGGAGTCGCGCTTGAGGGACGCGCCCTTCTCCGACGACCCGGTGAAGGGCGTGAGCCTGGACGGTGGCGCGTGGTGGACGCTGGGCCTGTCCGGCGCGGTGCAGTCCTACTTCGACGCGCCCACGCGCCAGTCGCTGTTCCTCTCGGTGGGCCTGCTGGGCGCGGAGGCGCAGCTGCACGACTACTTCCGACGCGACTGGGTGTGGGGCGTGGACGTGGCGCTGGGGCGCAAGCAGGCGCTGTTGGACCTGCCCACGTTGAGTGGCCCCGCGTACCGGTACTCGGTGACGAGCCTGGGCACGACGCTCGCGTCCGAGTGGCCCCAGGGACGCGTCACCCCCTTCGTCGGCGCGCGCATGGCGTACCTCGTGATGCGGCGCGACTTCGAGGAGGCCGCGTATCCGGACCAGAAGTTCGCGATGTTCTCGCCGGGGCTCGTCGCGGGGTTGCGCTGGCAGCCCTTGCGACGCCTGCACGTGACGGGGCGTGCCCGGCTCCACTACCTGCTCTACACCGTGGACGAGCAACGCTCCCTGGGCTTCTGGGAGCTGGGCGCGCTCCTCACCTACCGGCCATGAAGGAGCGTTCGATGCGATACCTGACGCCCATCTGCCTGTGTCTGGCCCTGGCCGCGTGCGGCGGCGACTTCTCCAACGACGACCTGGAGTTCCAGAACGCCATCCCCCGGCGCGAGGACCTGATGGCGAAGGTGCTCGGGCAGGAGCAGGCGAAGACCCGGGCCCTGCGCGTGGCGTCCAAGGTCCACGCCCTGCGACTGGGGAGGCTGGGAGAGGTCTCCGGCATCGTCGGCGACACGTCCGAGACGGGCCGCGACTTCAACGACTCGGTCGGCAACATGCTGCAGGCCATCGAGAACATCCGGACCCAGCCGGCGACCTCCCGCGGCCCCAACCGTCGGGTCTGGGGGCCGTTCCCGGGCAGGAACGACATGAAGTTCGACACGCGCTTCGTGATGACGCGTGAGGGGGGCCGCTTCGACTACCACCTCCAGCTTCGCGACGTCGGCGAGGGTGAGGGCGACTGGTGGAGCTTCCTCTCCGGCCACTTCGAGGCGACCGGCGGCGTGCGCCGGGGGACGGGCGGCCTCATCCTGGACCTGAAGCGCTCGCGCGAGGAGGGGTACCTGGGCGTGGACGTCATCGACCGGCAGGAGATCCACTACCAGACGCAGACGTTCCCCACGCGGGTGGAGCTGGTCTGGACCTTCGCGGACACCACCCGGCCCCTGCCCTCGCGCTACGTGTACCGGGAGGGCGAGGGCGGCGTGGCGGAGATGACCTTCGAGCTGGCCCAGACGGACTTCGTGCTCGGGGGGTTGAAGGAGGACATGGCGCTCACCACGCGCTGGGCGCCGGACGGCCGGGGCCTGGGCGCGGTGGAGATATTGAAGGGCGACATCCCGGGCGCGAAGTACACCGAGTGCTGGGATGCCCAGGGCAAGGTGACGTTCATCGCCCGCTCCTGGGACATCTTCAATCCGACTGAGGGCGTGCGAGCCTCCTGCCCGGACCTGTCGGCGCTGGACCGGTGACCGGCCAACCCTCCGAGCGCAGGAGCGCGGGACGGCCTGGGCCCCGCACGCGGCTGGTATAGAGTCCGCCGCCTATGAGCGAGCAGGGCGGCAAGAGTGGGGAGAAGCGACCGGGGACGTGGGCCAGCCTGGCTCGGGCCATGGCGTCCTGGCGGACGGCCTCCGTCACCCTGCTCTCGTTCTCCTCGGGTCTGCCGCTGGGCCTGGTGTGGATCGCCATCCCGGACTGGCTGCGCAGCATCGGCGTGGACATCCGCGTGGTGGGCCTCATCACGCTGGCGCAGGCGCCCTGGTCCTTCAAGTTCATCTGGTCGCCGCTGATGGACCGCTACGTGCCGCCCTTCTGGGGACGGCGGCGGGGCTGGATGGCGGTGGCGCAGGTGGCGCTGTTCGCCACGACGCTGGCGCTCGCGGGGCTGGGAGAACATCCCGAGGCCGCGTGGGTGGTGGGCGCGCTGGCCATGGCGGTGGCCTTCGCGTCCGCGACGCAGGACATCGCCATCGACGCGTACGCGGTGGAGGTCTTGCGCAAGGAGGAGCAGGGCGTGGCGGTGGGCGCGCGCGTGGCGCTGTACCGCGCGGCCATGTTCATCGCGGGGTCGGCGGCGATCACCCTCGCGGGCCGCGTGTCGTGGAAGTGGGTGGTCATCGGGCTGGCGACGCTGTACCTGCCCATGCTCGTCATCACCCGCTTCGCGCCGGAGCCCGAGGAGCGGCTCACCCCGCCCAAGTCCCTCAAGGACGCCGTCTGGTATCCGTTCGTGGGCTTCCTGTCGCGGCACCGCGCGCTCGAAATCCTCGCCTTCGTCTTCCTCTACAAGCTGGCCGACAACCTCGGCGGCACGCTCTTGCGCCCGTTCCTGGTGGACATGGGCTACAGCGACCTGCACCGCGGCGTGGCGCTCGGGACGATTGGCCTGTTCGGCACCATCCTGGGCACGCTGGTGGGCGGCGCGTGGACGACGGTGCTGGGGCTGGGCCGCGCGCTGTGGGTGTTCGGCGTCATCCAGATTGTCTCCAACATCGGCTACGTGCTCGTGGCCCGCGCGGGCGCGCCCAACGTGTGGCTGATGTACAGCGCCATCGGCTTCGAGCAGGTGACGCAAGGCCTGGGCACGGGCGCCTTCTCCGTGCTGCTGATGCGGCTGACGCAGAAGCGCTTCTCCGCCACGCAGTTCGCGCTGCTCTCCAGCCTGTTCTCGATTCCGCGCGTGGTGGCGGGCCCCATCGCCGGCTTCCTCGTGTATTCCATCGGCTGGGAGCCCTTCTTCTGGTTCACCATGGTGGGCGGCATTCCCGGCCTGCTGCTGCTCGCGCGCTTCGTGCCGCTGGGCGTGAGGGACCCGGACTTCGACGTGCAGAGCCGCCCGACCACGCGCGCCGTGAGCCGGCCGATGATGGTGGGCAGCGCGGCGCTCGCGGCCGTGGTGGGCATGGGCCTGGGACTGGTGACGACGGCGCTGCTCACCGCGGTGCAGAACCTGCGCAAGACGCCCCAGGCGGGCTTCGACTTCGCCACGCCCTTCGGCGCGCTGTTCCAGCCGGCGGGTGTCACCGACTGGGTGACGCTGGCGAGCATCATCGTCTTCGGGTTGACGGTGGGCCTGCTCACCGCCGCCGTGCTCGCCGCGCGCTCCGGGGCCTTCTACCTGCCCGAGCAGGAGGCGCCCCCCTCCCCCTCCGGCGCGCCCAGCCCGTAGCGGGACTTCGGGCGGGTCTCGGTCCACCCGAGGACAGCGGGTCGAGAAGGCAGAGCAAACTGTCGGCCCGCGCGCCTATGGTGCGGCCGACATGGCCCATCCTCTCGCCGGAAAGCTCCCGCCCGAAGACCTCCTCATCGACCCCGAGAAGCTGCGCGCGCGCTACTACGCGGAGAAGCCCGACGTGGGCGTCCCCGAGCAGCGCGTGGCCTTCGGCACCTCGGGACACCGTGGCTCGTCGGCCCGCACCAGCTTCAACGAGGCGCACATCGTCGCGGTGACGCAGGCGCTCTGCGAGTACCGCCAGCAGCAGGGCATCGACGGCCCGCTGTACCTGGGCATGGACACCCACGCGCTCTCCGCCCCCGCGCAACAGACGGCGCTGGAGGTGCTGGCCGCCAACGGCGTGCAGGTGCGCTTCACCGACGGCGCCACGCCCACGCCGGTCATCTCCCACGCCATCCTCACGTTCAACAAGGGGCGCACCACGGGGCTCGCCGACGGCATCGTCATCACCCCGTCCCACAACCCGCCCGAGGACGGCGGCATCAAGTACAACCCGCCCAACGGCGGCCCCGCGGACACGAACGTCACCGCGCTCATCGAGCGCCGCGCCAACGCGCTGCTGGGCGAGGACAACCGCGGCGTCCAGCGCACGCCGTACGAGCGGGCGCGCACGGCGCCCACCGTGAAGCCGCACGACTTCATCACGCCGTACGTCGAGGACCTGGGCTCCGTCGTCGACATGGAGGCCATCCAGGGCGCGAAGCTGAAGATTGGCGCGGACCCGCTCGGCGGCTCCAACGTGGCGTACTGGGAGCCCATCGCCACGCGCTACGGGCTGAATCTGACGGTGGTGAACCCCACCGTGGACCCGACGTTCCGGTTCATGCCGGTGGACCACGACGGCAAGATTCGAATGGACTGCTCGTCGCCGTACGCCATGGCCAACCTGGTGAAGCTCAAGGACCAGTATGACCTGGCCTTCGGCAACGACGCGGACTCGGACCGGCACGGCATCGTCACGCGCTCGCTGGGGCTGATGAACCCCAACCACTACCTGGCGGTGGCCATCCACTACCTGTTCCAGAACCGCCCCGGCTGGAAGGCCGGCACCGCGGTGGGCAAGACGCTGGTGTCCAGCGGGCTCATCGACCGGGTGGCGCAAAGCCTCCACCGCCGCGTCGTCGAGGTGCCGGTGGGCTTCAAGTGGTTCGTGGACGGGCTGCTCGCGGGCACGCTGGGCTTCGGCGGCGAGGAGAGCGCGGGCGCGTCCTTCCTGCGCCGCGACGGCACGGTGTGGACCACGGACAAGGACGGCATGCTGCTGGACCTGCTCGCGGTGGAGATATTGGCGCGCACCGGCAAGGACCCGGGCGAGCACTACCAGGACCTGGCCGCGCGCTTCGGCACGCCCTACTACGCGCGCATCGACCAGGCGGCCACGCCCGCGCAGAAGGCGGTGCTCAAGAAGCTCTCCCCGGACGCGGTGAAGGCGCAGAGTCTGGCCGGCGAGCCCATCCTCCAGCGCCTCACCCGCGCGCCCGGCAACGACGCGGACATCGGCGGACTCAAGGTCGTGGCCCAGAACGGCTGGTTCGCCGCGCGGCCCTCGGGCACCGAGGACGTGTACAAGATCTACGCGGAGAGCTTCCGCGACGAGGCCCACCTGAACGCCATCCTCGAGGAGGCCCGCGCCATCGTCGCCCAGGCCTTCGCCGGAGCGTGAAGACCGTCCTGATGTACGTGCTGGCCCTCTTCATGGTGGCCGGCGGCATCAACCACTTCGTCCATCCGCGCGCCTACGTGCGGATGATGCCGCCGTACCTGCCCTGGCACGGCCCGCTCGTCTTCTGGAGCGGGGTGGCGGAGGTGCTCTTGGGGGTGGGGCTGCTCATCCCCGCCACCCGGGTGGTGTCCGCCTGGGGGCTCATCGCGCTGTTCATCGCCGTCTTCCCCGCCAACGTCCAGATGGCGCGCGAGCCGGAGCGCTTCCGGAAGATTCCCAAGGCCGCCCTCTGGGCGAGGCTCCCCTTGCAGGGCGTCCTCATCCTCTGGGCCTGGTGGTACACCTGATCCACGAAGCGCCTGTCCGCCCGGCGGCCCTGGGGGTACGTCCTTCCTTGACTCCCCCCGGGGTGCTCTTTAGGTTTCAGTGTTCTCAGGTAGCCCCACCGAAATTCCGAAGGACGTTCCATGGCTCGCGTCACAGTCGAAGACTGCCTCCCCCTCGTCGACAACCGGTTCGCGCTGGTGCTGCTCGGTGCGAAGCGCGCGCGTCAGCTGATGGCCGGCGCCCGCCCCATCATCGAGCAGTCCAAGAACAAGCCCCCCGTGCTGTCGCTGCGCGAGGTGGCCACCGGCCGCGTGAAGTTCGACCGTGACGTGCGCGAGGCGCTGTCCGGCAAGTACACGGCCGACACCGCCAAGTAGTCCGCCGTCCCTCTAGGTTCCCTTCCCCTCGGGCCCCACGGCCGGGGAAGGGGCCTCGGGCAACAGGCCCTGGGCGCGCATCCACCGCACGGCGCGCGCGGCCACGGCCTTCTCGCCCTTGTAGCCGAGCAGGGGCACCAGCTGTCCCACCGGCACCCATCTCACCTCGTCCACCTCCACGCGCGGCCCCGGCAGCGGCCCCAGCGCGCCTTCCTGGTAGCGGAAGAGGAAGAAGTGGACGCGCTTGAAGATGCGCTGACCCCGGAACTGGTAGACGTAGCGGATCTCCCCCAGCGGCGCGATGAGCGCGGCGGTGAGGCCCGTCTCCTCGTGCACCTCGCGGCTCGCCGTCTGCTCCGGCGTCTCGCCCGGGTCCACGTGCCCCTTGGGCAGCGCCCACAGGGGACGGCCATGCGGACGGATGACGACCACCTCCCAGGTGCCGTCACTCTCCCGGATGACAATCCCGCCTGCGGACGCCTCGCGTGGCATGCCCACCTACCCTAACCGATGGCGGCGGGACGTGGGGGCCCGGACTCAGCCTCCGTGGGCGAAGTGGCTCAGCTTCGCCTCCGCCCCCAGCCGGTAGGCGTACCGCAGGTCCGACAGGAGCCGCTCCAGCCGCCGTCCGGCCACGTGCGTCATCATCCGCGAGCAGAACCGCCGGGACAGCCGGTTGGCCTCCTCGTAGCGCCAGCGCTCCTGGGAGGACAGCCTGTCGCGGTAGGACACCCGGTCGAACAGCCGGGTGAGCAGCTCCTGCGCCCAGGCCCCCACGCCCTCGCCCCAGCGGTGCAGGAGGCACACGGCGAACTTGTCCACCTCCGCCTGGGCCTCCAGCTCCAAGAGCGACACCGTGCGCCCGTGCGCCGCGGTGTGGGCCATGTAGAGGAAGTGGCTGACGCCCTCGGCCACCTGGCAGTAGCCGGCCAGGTCCCCGTCCAGCACGTACCCCAGGGGCCCGGCCTCGTAGGGCTTGAGCCGGTCCAGGAGCGCCGGGGACAGGTACAGCGCCAGCTCCAGCGCGTCGTCGGCTTCGTGGACCAGCAGCTCCTCGTCGCTGCGCCCGGTGGCGCCCAGCCGGGCGGCGGCCTCCGTGTCCACCACGAAGGTCTCCGCCCGTGCCTCGCACGTGAAGCCGTAGATGGCCTCCAGGTGGTCCTGAACGCGGCCAATCATGTGGCGACCTCCCTCGCGTCAGTTGGGGAGCTGGCCCTTGGGCGCCGGCATCATCCCCGCATCCACCAGGACCCGCTCCAGCCGGTCGCTGCCCGTGCGCGCCCACGTCTCATAGACCTTGAGCGCCCCGCTGGGCCCCGCCTGCACCATGCCCCGCGCGGCGATCTCCTCCAGGACCTCCGCCACCGCGCGGAACTTGTCGCGCAGCTCCCGGTACACCCCCGCGAAGCCCGCACGGGGCGACAGGTCCGCCACCTGACCGTACGCGGTGCCGCCCATCTGGATGTAGTAGTCGGGCCCCACCACCCCGCCCTGCAGCGCGCCGGAGAAGAACCCCACGGTGTAGAGCGAGACGTCGCCCAGCCGCCGCAGCGTCTTGATGCGCGCCTCACGCTCCTGCTGGAGGGCCTGGTGGTAGAGCACCGCCAGGGGCTCCCGCGCGCGGCGGCCGTCCTCCTGGCGGTCGAACAGGTTGTCGGTGCTGGCGAACTCCGCCAGCAGGTTCACCAGGTAGAACTCCGTCACCTCTTCCAGCATCACCCGCTGCCGCGAGGTGACCTCGTCCAGGAGCGATTTGAAGAACTCCTTCAACGACAGGGACGCCACCAGTTGACTCATCGACACTCCCTTCCCCCCGCCCGGCCCGCGTGGCCGGCGGGAATAAGGGAACGGTAGCAATCGACCCTCCGCGTCGCAAAAGCGCCCGTCAATGATTCCAGGCACTTGCGCTAGCACTCGTGACGTCCGAGTGCCAATCCGAGCCGTGCGGGCATGCGGGCGGGCTCTACCTGTCACGGACGCAACGGGAGGGAAAAAAGACAGCAATGCCGGGCAGTTGGCAGCTCACGGCCCGAGCGTCCCGCGTCGCTTGACGGGTCATCTTCCCTGGTTATTATCCGCCGCGCCTAGGCGTTAGCACTCGCGAGGTCGGAGTGCTAATGCCGCGGGTCGTCACGGCCCTTTTTCAACCCCCAGCGGCGCCCCAAGCCGCCCGGAGTCCCCGGACGGAGGGCGCCCCATCAAGGAGCAGACCATGAAGATTCGTCCCCTGCAGGATCGGCTCATCGTCAAGCGGGTCGCCGAGGAGAACAAGACCAAGGGCGGCCTCTTCATCCCGGACACGGCGAAGGAGAAGCCCCTCGAGGGCAAGGTCGTCGCGGTCGGCAACGGCAAGGTGCAGGAGGACGGCAAGGTGCGTCCCCTGGACATCAAGGCCGGCGACACCATCCTCTTCAGCAAGTACGCCGGGACCGAGATCAAGCTCGACGGCGAGGAGCACCTCATCCTCCGTGAGGAGGATGTGCTCGGCGTCATCGAGAAGTAATCCCGCCCCCACCCCTTCACTCAAGGAATCCCCATCATGGCGAAGGACCTGCTTTTCGACGTGCGCGCCCGCGAGGCCATCCTCCGTGGCGTCAACATCCTGGCCGACGCGGTCAAGGTGACCCTGGGCCCCAAGGGCCGCAACGTCGTCATCGAGAAGAGCTTCGGCTCGCCCACCATCACCAAGGACGGTGTGACGGTGGCGAAGGAAATCGAACTGGAGAACAAGTTCGAGAACATGGGCGCGCAGATGGTCAAGGAGGTCGCGTCCAAGACCTCCGACGTGGCCGGTGACGGCACCACGACGGCCACCGTGCTGGCGCAGGCCATCTTCCGCGAGGGCGCGAAGCTGGTGGCCGCGGGCCACAACCCGATGGACATCAAGCGCGGCATCGACAAGGCCGTGTCGGTCATCGTGGGCGAGCTGAAGAAGCTGGCCAAGCCGACGAAGGACAAGAAGGAGATCGCCCAGGTCGGCACCATCTCCGCCAACGGCGATGCCACCATCGGCCAGATCATCGCGGACGCGATGGAGAAGGTCGGCAAGGAGGGCGTCATCACGGTGGAGGAGGCCAAGGGCCTGGAGACCACGCTGGACGTGGTCGAGGGCATGCAGTTCGACCGCGGCTACCTCTCCCCGTACTTCGTGACGGACCCGGAGCGGATGGAGGCGGTGCTGAACGACGCGCTCATCCTCATCCACGAGAAGAAGATCTCCTCCATGAAGGACCTGCTCCCCATCCTGGAGCAGGTGGCGCGCGCGGGTAAGCCGCTGCTCATCATCGCCGAGGAGGTCGAGGGTGAGGCGCTGGCCACGCTGGTGGTCAACAAGATCCGCGGCGTGCTGAACGTGTGCGCGGTGAAGGCGCCGGGCTTCGGCGACCGCCGCAAGGCCATCCTCGAGGACATCGCCACCCTGACGGGCGGCCGGATGATCGCCGAGGACCTGGGCATCAAGCTGGACACCCTGGAGCTCAAGGACCTGGGCCGCGCCAAGCGCATCACCGTCGACAAGGACAACACCACCGTCGTCGACGGCGCGGGCAGCGAGCAGGAGATCAACGCGCGCGTGAAGCAGATCCGCGCGCAGATCGAGGAGACCACCAGCGACTACGACCGCGAGAAGCTCCAGGAGCGCCTGGCGAAGCTCGTGGGCGGCGTGGCCGTCATCAACGTCGGCGCGGCCACCGAGACGGAGATGAAGGAGAAGAAGGCCCGCGTGGAGGACGCGCTCAACGCGACCCGCGCGGCCGTCGAGGAGGGCGTGGTTCCCGGCGGCGGCGTGGCCTACATCCGGTGCCTCAAGGCGCTGGAGGGTCAGACGTTCGCCGAGGGTGAGAAGTTCGGCGTGGACATCATCCGCCGCGCCGTCGAGGAGCCCCTGCGCCAGATCGTCGGCAACGGCGGCCTCGAGGGCAGCGTCATCGTCAACAAGGTCAAGGAAGGCACGGGCGCGTTCGGCTTCAACGCCGCGACGGGCGCGTACGAGGACCTGCTGGCCGCGGGCGTCATCGACCCGGCCAAGGTGAGCCGCACGGCGCTGCAGAACTCCGCGTCCGTGGCCTCCCTGATGCTCACCACCGAGGCGATGGTGGCCGAGCGTCCGAAGGAGGAGAAGGACGCTCCCGCTGGCGCCGGTGGCATGGGCGGCATGGGCGGCATGGGCGGCATGGGGATGTGATGCCCCCACCCCGGCTCCGGCCGGGGTGACTGCTGTCGAAGACGGCCTCCGGTTCCTCTTCAGGGAGCCGGGGGCCGTCGTGCTTTCATGCCCCGGGTGGCGCGGGGCAGGCCACGCCCTTAGGTTTGGGAATGAAGGAGGAGACACCGTGAAGCCCGTGAAGATCTACACCACGAACTACTGTGGCTTTTGCGTCCGCGCGAAGGACCTGCTCAAGCGCAAGGGCGTTGACTTCCAGGAGCTGGACGTCACCGGAGACGACGACACGCGAGCCAGGCTCGTGGAGATGAGCGGCGGCCAGCGCACCGTGCCGCAAATCTTCATCGGCGACACGCACGTCGGCGGCTACTCGGACCTGGCCCAGCTCGACAAGGAAGGCAAGCTGGACCCCATGCTGCAAGCCTGACCGGGTGCGAGCAGGCGGGCGGGCGCCCCACCCGGGGCCGCCCACCGCCCCCGTGGCTAGCTTTCCCCCATGGCACACCACCCTTTCTCGGGAGGCGGACATGGCAGGTGAAGAGCGGCAGACGGGGACCCGGGACGCGCACTACAACGTCATCAGCACGCTGTACCACCTGCTCAAGGGCGCCTCGACAGCCGAGCAGTTCATCCGCGACGCCGAGCAGGCGGGCGACCCGGAGCTGGCGCAGTTCTTCCGCGACTGGCAGGACGAGCAGCGCCACCTGGCCGAGCGGGCGAAGAACCTGCTGGGCGCGCGCCTTTCGTCCGTGGAGAAGCCCGCCGCGGAGCCTGGCAAGAAGCGCGCGGCCGGCTCCAGCAAGTCCAGCGCTTCCAGCAAGACGCCGCGAGCCGGCGCTCCCGTGAATGCGGGCGTGAAGTCCGGAGGCAGCGCGTCCGACGACCTCGTCGACGAGCTGTCGAAGGAGTCCTTCCCGGCCAGCGACTCGCCGGCGACGTACTGAAGTGAAGCACGGCCTCGCGTGAGCACTGGATTCGCGCGAGGCGTTCGCATTGGATGCCGGCCGTGAGTTTCAGGAACGGCCCTTCCCTCCCCGGACGATGCGAGTCGGCGCGCCTGCCCATGTGGCGGCGCGCCGGCCGTGCCGTGTCTTCCGGACGGGGCCCTCGGACCCACGACGTCGAGACCTCTCCTCCCGCAGGCCTTTCCGGGCACGCGCTGGACGAGGCCGCGCGCCGTGAGCCCGACGCGTCCTGGCGCGCGACCGGCGGTGAACGTGTCCTGGTGGACACTCACCGCCGACCCCTGACTGGAGCGTCTGTGGCTCCAGGCGCCGCCCCTCGACGCGTCCTCCCGAAGCCCACCCGCGAGGCCGCGCTCGCGCTGCACACGCGCGCGGAACCCTCCCTCGCCCTGAAGCGTCCCCCCTCGACGTTTCCCATTGTCCCGGGCCGCGATGCCCGGGTTTTCCTTCTCGCAGGAGGCGCGCTTACAGCTGCCTTCCGGGAAGAATCTTCCACTCTTGTTGCCCCCGCGAAGTGGGGGCGCGCAGACGGTGCGTCGGGCTTGCCCGCCCGGTCCCCTCGCACCTAAAGAGGACCCATGATGGAACCCAGGCCCGAGGTCACCCAGACCACCCAGACGGACAAGGACGAAGGCCGCACGACGCGCATCCCCATTCACGAGTGGACCGTGGAGGTGGTGTCGGGCCCCGACAAGGGAAAGAAGGTGACCACCCAGGATGGCCTGGTGCGCGTGGGCTCGGACCCCGCGAGCGACCTGGTGCTGACCGACA
The DNA here is from genome assembly GCF_020037095.1 of Myxococcus sp. XM-1-1-1. Lineage (NCBI taxonomy): Bacteria > Pseudomonadati > Myxococcota > Myxococcia > Myxococcales > Myxococcaceae > Myxococcus > Myxococcus sp. XM-1-1-1. Next base: position 756,718 of record NZ_JAIQDH010000001.1, on the reverse strand, counting down.
CCACGGTGAGCCGCCGTCACCTGGAGGTGGAGCGCACGCCCCGGGGCCTCTTGCTGCGCGACACCGGCAGCCGCAACGGCACCTTCCTCGACGGCCGGCAGGTGCTCCAGGCGTACCTGGGGCGCGGCGACAAGGTGGAGCTGGGCAAGACGAAGCTCGCGGTGAAGGTGGCCGCCAAGCCCACGGAGGTGGAGCTGGCCGGGGCGGAGTCCTTCGGCGCGCTGGTGGGCACGTCGGAGAAGATGCGCTGGGTCTTCACGGAGCTGCGCCGCGTGGCGCGCGAGGACATGAGCCTGCTCATCGAGGGTGAGACGGGCACGGGCAAGGAGCTGGCGGCCAGGGCGGTGCACCAGCACTCGTCGCGGCGTCACGGCCCCTTCAAGGTCGTCGACTGCAACCTCATCTCCGAGGAGAAGGCGGAGCGCGAGCTGTTCGGCGGCCTGCGCGCGAGCGACCCGGAGGACAAGGAGGCCCGAGGCGTCTTCGAGGCCGCCCGCGGAGGCACGCTCTTCCTGGACGAGGTGGGCGAGCTGCCGCTGCTGGTGCAGGGCAAGCTCTTGCGCGTGCTGGACGCGCGCGAGGTGCCGTCGCTGGACGGGCAGCCGGTGCCGGTGGACGTGCGCGTCATCGCCTCCACGCACCGCAACCTGGAGGAGGACGTGCGCCAGGGCCGCTTCCGCGCGGACCTCTACTTCCGCCTGGCCGTGGCGCGCGTGCGGCTGCCGCCCCTGCGCACGCGCCGGGAGGATTTGCCGTCGCTCGCGCAGGCCCTGTCCCAGACGCTGCGGGCCAGCGTGTCGCTCACGCCCCAGACGCTGGCGCTCTTCGAGGGCTACGACTGGCCGGGCAACGTGCGCGAGCTGCGCAACGTGCTCGAGCGCGGCGCGCTCATGGAGGAGACGGGCAACACCAGCTGGCTGGACTTCCTGGCCCAGCCCTCGCGCCGCCCGGACGGGCAGCCGCCCAGCACGCAGGTGGCCACGCTCGTCACCGGCATGCCGTACCACGAGGCCAAGGACCGGGTGCTGGCCGACTTCGAGCGTTTGTATTTCGCCGAGGTGATGCGCACGGTGGGCTTCGACATGAAGGCCGCCGAGCAGCGCACCGGGTTGTCGATGCAGAGCCTCTACCGCCTGCTCAAGAAGAATGGGCTTCGCCTCAAGGACCTCAAGAACGCCGAGGGCCTGGAGAAGTGAGTGCCCCCTCGCAGTCCTACCCCAGGGAGAACAACCGCATGTTGCGTCGTCTCGTCGTAGCCTCCGTCGTCTTCACCGCCGCTTGCGCCGGTCAGCAGAAGCCCGCAGAGGATGCGGCGGCCAATGGCAATGGCGGCAAGCCCGTGAGCACCGAGGAGCGCGTGCGCATCGGCAACCAGCCCGCCTTCGACGTGGCCAGCTGCTTCCCGCGCGAGCTGGACCTGCCCCCGTCCAACCAGGGCGTGCTCGTGGGCGCCATGCTCACCACCCGTCCGGAGGTGCTCGAGTGTCTGGTGAGCCCCAGCAACCGGGGCCCCGCCGAGAAGACCGTCGTGACGGTGAAGACCACCGTGACGGACACGAGCGCCACGCACGCCATCAGCGGTGACAACCTCACCCCCACCGGCCAGCAGTGCATCCAGGGCGTGGTGGACAAGCTCGTCAAGCCGAAGCTGCTCGCCAAGGGCGCCGCGGCCGTCGAGTCCACCGCGACCTTCGAGCACGACACCGGCAGCAGCGCGTCGGTGAAGTTCGGGGTGAACGACGGCTCGGACTTCTCCGGCGCGGTGCGCCTGGCCCAGCAGGAGTGGTGTGACTGCTACGCGGGCTACAAGGGCGCGACGCCGCCCGTGCTGACGTCGCACGTGACGCTCGTCAAGGGGCAGCCCACGGCCGAGGTGACGTTCGACGCCTCCGGCAGCACCGAGGGTGACCAGCTGGCCGCGTGCCTCAAGACGAAGGTGCTCGCGGTGCCCGCGAAGGTGTCCACCGACAAGCTCACCTACCCGCACCGCTTCGTGCACTTCAACTCCAACGCCACCGAGGCGACGTCCTCGCTGCCCCCGCAGCTGCGCTTCTTCCAGCTGGAGGTCGTGCGCAACCAGCGCGCGGCGGACGCGGCCATCGCGTTCGGCGCCCGCGCCGCGGCGGCCGAGGCCTTCGAGGCCGTGGTGGCCAAGTACCAGAAGACCAAGGACTACAAGCTCTTCGACGAGCTGTCCGGCAAGTGCAACAGCCTGGTCGAGGCCGCGCAGGGCTGGGTGAAGGCGCTGGAGGCCCAGCAGGTGGTGGACCAGGCCTCCGTGGCGCTGGTGCAGGAGCTGAAGACGACCGACGCCGAGGGTTGGACGCCGGTGGAGACGGCCAGCCAGACGGCCCTCACCAACACCCAGAAGGACCTGAGCACCGCCCAGGCCCGCGTCGAGGCGGACCAGAAGGCCTGCCCGAAGAAGAGCTACAAGAAGTAGCCCCAGGCACCGCCTGAAACGCACGAAGGCGCGGGTTCCCGAAAGTCGGGGCCCGCGCCTTCCGTGTTTCTGGCCTGTGTGCCGCCGCCAGCAGGGAGGCCGGGAGGACTCCCCGGCCCCAGACTCGCGCGACTACGCGCTGATCTTGTCGTCGTTGGCCGCGTTGGCCTCGCGAATCTTCACGCTGACCAGCTTGGAGATGCCCGGCTCCTCCATGGTGACGCCGTAGAGGGTGTTGGAGACCTCCATGGTGCGCTTGTTGTGCGTAATGAGGATGAACTGCGACTGGCGGCTCATCTCCTTCACCATGTCGTTGTAGCGGCCCACGTTGCCCTCATCCAGCGGCGCGTCGACCTCGTCCAGGAGGCAGAAGGGCGTGGGCTTGATGAGGAAGATGCCGAAGATGAGGCCCACGGCGGTGAGGGCCTTCTCGCCACCGGAGAGCAGGTTGACGCTCTGGAGCTTCTTGCCCGGCGGCTGCGCGACGATTTCCACGCCCGGCTCGCCGTTGGGCCCGTCATTGGTGAGCACCAGGCTGGCGCGGCCACCGCCGAACAGGCGGGGGAAGATGGCCTGGAACTTCTCGTTCACCACGTCGAAGGTCTGCTTGAAGCGCTCGCGGCTGGTCGCGTCGATGCGCTGGATGGCCTCCTTGAGCTGCCCCATGGAGGCCTGCAGGTCCGTCTTCTGCGCGGTGAGGAAGTCGAAGCGCTTGGAGAGCTCCGCGTGCTCGTCGATGGCGGTGAGGTTGATCTCCCCCATCTTCTCCACCTGGGCGCGCAGATCCTTCAGCTCCGCCTCCGTCTCCGGCGTCAGCGACGGCAGCAGGTGGTAGCGGTGCAGCTCCAGCGCCAGGTCCACCTGGTGGCGCTCGCGGATGCCGGCCGACAGGTGCTCGAGCTCCAGGGCAATCTCGCGCTCGCGCAGCGAAATCTGGGACAGCCCCTGCATCAGCTCCTCCACCCGGCCGCGCAGCTCGCGGAACTGGGAGTCCTGCTCACGCACCTCGCTGGAGGCGAGCAGGTGCGCGGCGCGCCGGGACTCCAGGCCCTCCGCGGCGACGCGGTGCTCCTCCACGCGCTGGGACAGGCCCGCCTCGGTCTCCGTGGTGCGCTTGCCCAGTTCCTCCGTGCGCGCGCCGCCCTCGGCCAGGGTCGCCTGCAGGCGCGCCACGCGCGTCTCCATCTCCCGGCGCTGGGTGACCAGGCTGTCCAACTCCTTGCGCGCGGACTCGCCGCGCTCGCTGCCGGCGGCCACCTTGATGCGCAGGCCCGTCAGGTCCGCGTTGGCGGCCTCCGCGCGCTGGCGCAGGGACTCCTGCTCGCCGGCGAGCTGCTTGACGCGCTCCTCGCGGGCCTCGCGGTCCGTCTGGCCGTGGGCCACCTCGCCGCGGCTGGCCTCCTCCTCGTGGGCCAGCGCCATGTGGCTCTGCCCCAGCTGCCCGTCCTCCTGCTCCAGGGAGCGCACCCGCTCGCGCACGCGCGCCAGGTCCTCACCCGCCTTGTGCAGGTCCTTCTCCTGGCTGGCGAGGTTCACCTCCTCGGCGTGCTGGTTCTTGGCCAGCCCCTTGAGGACGCCCTCGGTGTGCCCCATCTGCTTCTGGAGCGTGTAGTGCCGGGTCAGGATTTCGTTGTAGCGCTCCTCCACCCGGGCCACCTCGGTGGCCAGCTCCGCGATCTCGCGCTTCTTCTGGAGCGCGCCCACCGCCGCGCCCTCGCGCTCACCGCCGACGATGGTGCCGTCCTGCCGGAACACCTCGCCGTCCTGCGTGACGAGCGTGCGCGCCGGGCCGCCGGCCTCCGAGTACGCGCGCGCCGCCGCCAGGTCCTGGACGATGACGACGTCTCCGAGGAGCAGCCGCACCACGGGCTGCAGCGCCTCCTCGCACGTCACCTCGCCCAGCGCGTGCGCCAGCACGCCCGGGCGCTCGAAGTCCGGCGCCTCCACGGGCGGCAGGGCGTCCAGCGCGGGCACGGGCAGGAAGCTGCCCCGGCCCTCCGCGTGGCCCTTGAGGTACTCCACCAGCTCCACGCCCTTGTCGCGGCTCTCGACGATGACGTGCTGGAGCCGCTCACCCAGGGCGGCCTCCACCGCGCGCTCGTAGCGCGGCGTCACCGTGAGCACGTCCGCCACGAGGCCGAAGATGCCCTGCTCCCGGGCCACCGTGCCCGCGCGCACCATGACGGCGCGCACGCCGCGGTCGAACCCGTCGTAGTTCTTCTGGATGTCCTCCAGCGACGACAGGCGGCTCCGCTTGTCGCTCAGCTCCTCGCGCAGGGCGATGACCTGGATTTCGTTCTCCGTGAAGGCCGCGCGCGTGCGCGACAGGGCGTCCTCCTCCTGCGCCTTGTGCTCGGCCAGCTCCGCGGCCAGGTGCCGGGTGTCCTCCACCCGCCTCGCCACCTCACCACGCGCCGTCTCCAGCTGCGCCTCCTGCTCGCGCAGCGCCGCCAGCTCCGCCTGCAGCTTGGCGCGGCGGCCCTCCAAATCGGTGCGCTGACGGGCCAGGCCCACCAGGTTGCTCTCGTGGTTGGCCAGCCGCGTGGCCACGGCGACCAGGCCCGCGCGCTCCTGCTCGAGCCGCAGGGCCACTTCCGTCTGCAGCTGGGTGACGCGGCGCAGCTCCTCCTGCGCCACCTGCATCGCCACCTCGTCCTCCTTCCACGAGCCGGCGATGCCGGACAGCTCGGCCTCGCGCGCGGCCATGGCCTCGGACATCTCCGCCTGCCTGGCGAGCAGCCCGTCCAGCTCCGTGCGGGCCTGGGCCACGCGGGCCTGCGTCTCCTCCAGGTCGCGCTTGCCGTAGGACAAGTCCTGCGTGTCGCGCTGCAGCGAGCTCTCCAGCGCGTGCACCTCGGCGGCCAGGGCCTGGAGCGCCGCGGCCTCCGCGTCCAGCTCCGCGCGGCGCCGGGCGATGGTCTCCTCCAGCTCCTTCACGCGGTCCAGGCTGTCGCGCTCCTCGGTGCCCAGGTTGGACAGGCGCGACTGGAGGACCTGCTTCTCCGCGAGCAGCTCCAGGTGACGGTGGCTTGCCGCGTGCAGGTCGATGTCCCGCATGCGCGCCTTGAGCTTCTTGTACTTCTCCGCCTTCTTCGCCTGACGCGACAGCGCGTCCAGCCGCTTCTCCAGCTCGCTGGTGATGTCGGTGACGCGCAGGAGGTTGGCCTCGGTGGCCTCCATCTTCCGCTCGGCGGCCTTGCGGCGCGCCTTGTACTTGGTGACGCCCGCGGCCTCCTCCAGCAGGTGCCGGCGGTCCTCCGGCTTGCTGGAGACGATGAGGCCCACGCGGCCCTGCTCGATGATGGAGTAGGCCTTGGTTCCCACGCCCGTGCCCAGGAACAGCTCGGTGATGTCGAGCAGGCGGCACAGCGTCTTGTTGATGAGGTACTCCGAGTCCCCGTTGCGGAACAGGCGCCGCGTGACGGTGATCTCCGAGAAGCCCTGGTACTGGGGCGCGAGCTGGTCCGTGTCGTCCACCAGGAAGGTCAGCGACACCTCCGCCATGGACAGGGGCGGCTTGTTCTCCGAGCCGTTGAAGATGACGTCCTCCATGCCACGGCCACGGAGGTTCTTCGCGCTCTGCTCACCCATCACCCAGCGGATGGCGTCCACGACGTTCGACTTGCCGCAGCCGTTGGGGCCGACGATGCCGGTGACGCCTTCGTCGAACGTGAAGACGCTGCGCTCCATGAAGGACTTGAAGCCAGTGATGTCCAACCGCTTGATACGCATGCCAGCGGGCTCCCGGGAGACGCGCGAGGTACTGAGTGAAAAGTGAGCGCGAGGCCTAGAAATCGGCCTCGGAACGATTTCTCCGAGGACTACCAGCCGCCTCCCAGGCGATCAAGCGTGACCATGCCACGCGTGGCCATACGTTCGGCTGCTTGCCCTTCGGTCGGACAGGAGTCGGCCAGCAGGGTCCTCTCTCGGACTTGCACCCTGGGCGCCCCACCCTACCTTCCCATTGACTTTTCCGGAGGTTGCATACGTTCCAGCCCTTTCTCGCCATGACGCTCCTCATGGGAGCGTCTCCTACGCCGGAGGTAGCACCCCGGTCTGACACTCAAGCGGTGGAGGCGGTCTCTGCCTGCCCCAACCCGTATTTCCCCCTCGAGGAGGGGCTGACGCTCACCTACCGGGCGGGCAGGTCCTCGCAGATGGTGCTGAGCACGCACGGCGTGACGCCCACGCCCGAGGGCCTCACCGGCAAGGTCGCCGTGAAGCTCAAGGGCCGACAGGGCGAGACGGATGCAACCTGTAGCAGCCTGGGCATGAGCACGGGCCTGGGTGGCCTGGAGGGTACGCTGCTGTCGGCGTCCGGCATGGATGTCCAGGTGGTGAGCTCCGAGGGCGTGGCCGTGCCCGCGCCGTCGAGCATGGTGCTGGGTGGCACCTGGAAGAACAGCCTGTCGGTGAAGCTCCAGCCTCCCGTGGGCAAGACGGGCGGCATCCGCCCCATCATCGCGACGACGTTCGACAAGGAGTCCACGGTGGTGGGCGAGGAGGAGGTCACCGTCGCGGCCGGGACGTTCAAGGCCCTGAAGGTGAAGAACATCGTCACCGCGCGCGCCAGCCGCCCCGGCTCCGAGGGCCGCTCCATGGAGAGCTACATCTGGTTCGCGCCGGGCGTGGGCATCATCAAGTTCGCCACGCCGGAGAGCACGGATCTGGAGCTGCTCAAGGTTGAAAGGCCCCAGCCCGCACAGGCCAAGTCCTCCGGCAAGGAGAAGCGGCCCGTGAAGAAGGCCGCGGCCGACAAGAAGGGCACGTCCGCGCCCTGAGCGCGCAGCCGAGGGACCGGGAACGTCAACGCAGCGCGGCCCGCGTCACGGATGACCGACGCGGGCTGTCGCGCCGAGGAGTCGACGCCCTCGCCACGCGAGGCCGGACCTCCAGGGCGTCACGAGCGGGCGCCGAGGCTCAGGCGGACTCGCCGCCCGAGCCCGAGGAAGCCGTCGGGGGAGGCTCACCCGGGGAGCCGTCCGTCGACGTCGCCGGCGCGGAGCCATCCGCGGGCGTCCTGGGCGCGGCGCGGGACTGGGGCTCCACCACCACGCGCACCACGCGGGGCCCGTCCACCTCCTCCACGAGGATGCGCCACATGTCGAGCCGCAGCGAGTCGCCCTTCTCCGGCACCCGCCCCAGCTTCGACATCAGGAAGCCGGCAATCGTCGTCACCTCGCCCTCTTCGTCCTCGTCCAGGTCGAAGCTGACGTCCAGCCGCTCCTCCAGGTCGTCCAACTGCGCGGTGCCGGGCAGCTCGAAGCGTCCACCGGGCAGCGAACGCACCTCCTCCACCCGCCGGCCCAGCTCCGCCACGTCGCCCACCACCTCCGCGACCACGTCCGCGATGGTGACCAGGCCCGACGTACCGCCGTGCTCGTCCACCACCAGCGCCGTCTGACGACGCCGGCGCCGGAACTCCGCGAGCAGCTGCTCCAGCGTCGCGTTCTCCGGGATGAACAGCACCGGCCGCTGCACCTGCGCCAGGCTGCGCAGCTCGCCGCGCGACAACAGGAAGAAGAGGTCCTTGGCGTTCACCACGCCCTCGACCTCGTCCAGGTTGCCCCGACACACCGGCAGCCACGTGTGCCCCGCGGCGCGCGCGTCCGCGATGCACTTCTCCAGCGGCTCCTCCACATCCAGGAACTTCACCTGGTTTCGCGGCACCATCACCTGCCGCGCCGTCTTCTGCGCCATCTCCAGCGCGCGCTCGAGCAGCTCCGCGCGCGCCGTCGTGATCGCCCCCGCCTGCGCGGAGCTGTGGAGGATGACGAGCAGCTCGTCCTCGCTGTGCGCCTCGTGCGCCTCGCCCACCGTCTGCAGCCCCACCACCCGCAGCACCCACGCCGCCAGCCCGTTGAGCAGGACAATGGCCGGGTAGAACAGCAGGTAGAAAGCCCGCATCGGCAGCGCCACCGCGAGCGTCGTCGCCTCCGCGCGCTGGATGGCCAGGCTCTTGGGCGCCAGCTCCCCCAGCACGATGTGCAGGAACGTGATGATGCTGAAGGCGATGACCACCGACGCGGTGTGCGCCACCGTGGGGCTCGCGCCCTCGGGCACCACCCGCGTCAGCACCGGCTCCAACAGCTTCGCGAAGGCGGGCTCACCCAGCCAGCCCAGCCCCAGCGACGCCAGCGTGATTCCGAACTGGGTGGCGGACAGGTACGCGTCCAACTGCTCCACCATCTTCAGCGCCTGCGTGGAGCCCGGCTGGCCCTCGTCCACCAGCGCCTGCAGCCGCGTGGCGCGAATCTTCACGATGGCGAACTCGGTCGCCACGAAGAAGCCGTTGGCGAAGACCAGGAGGATCGCCAGCCCCAGGAACACCCATTCCATGCCCATGGCTCAGAACAAGGCTTCGAAGTCGGTGTCGCCCTTGAGGGCGTCGAACATGGGGTCCGTCGACAACCACCCCATCACCTTCTGCCGGTCCGCCGTGAGCGCCGACTTCAGGTACGTCACCGCGTCCTTCGGCCGCCCCCACAGGGCGTACAGCGCGGACAGGTTGTAGTTGAGCAGCAGGTCCTCGGCGTTGAGCGCCCGGGCCCGCTCGTACGCGCGCTCGGCCTCCGCGTAGAAGCCCTTCTGCGCGTAGCAGATGCCCAGATCCAACTGGGCCTCGAAGTTGTCCGGCTCCAGCCGCACCACGTCCTTGAGGAGCGTGATGGCGGAGCGGTAGTCGCCCTCGTCCATCATCAGCGCCGCCAGCTCGTGCCGGGGGAACGCGTCCTGCGGATCCAACTCGATGGCCGCCTGCAGCTCGCGCATCGCCTCCTCGACCCGGCCCTGGTCCGCGTACGTGAGGCCCAGGTTGAGGTGCGCGTCCGGGTACTCGGGGTCCAGCTCGATGGCCTCCTTGTACTCCTCCACCGCCATCTCCCCCGCGTGCGTGGAGAGGAAGCAGGCCAGGTTGTAGTGCGCCGTGGCGCTCTCCGGCTCCAGCTTCAGGGCGGTGAGGTACTCGGTGAGCGCCTCGCGGAAGAGCTTCTTCTCCGCGTAGACGGTGGCCAGGTTGTCGTGGGCATGGGCGGAGCTGGGGTCCAGCTCGATGGCCTTCTTGAACTCCTTGATGGCCTCGTCCAGCCAACCCCGGTCCGCCAGCTCGATTCCGCGAGTGTTGTGCTCGTCGGAGAGCGCGATGTTGTCCTTTTCCCGGGCCATGAGAGCGCGGGGCAATCTACGCGCCGCGCAAACACGGGTGCAAGGTAGAGTTTCCCTCCGTCCATGCGCCACGCCGCCCTGCTGCTCCTCCTGTTCTCCGCCTGTCATCCTCGCCCCGGCCCGGTGACGGTGGACCCCACCCCTCCCGCCCCGACCCGACAAACCGAGGACGCCGGGACGCCCGCCGCCCTGGCGCCCCCCTCCCCGCCCGCCGTCCCCCGCCCCATCACCCTCCTGTTCGGCGGGGACGTGACGCTCGGCCACAACCACCAGAAGTTCTTCGACGACGAGCTGGCCAAGGGCCGCTCCCGGGAGGAGCTCTTCGCCTATGGCTTCAAGGAGGTCCGCGCCCTGGGTGACGCGGCGGACCTCTTCGTCATCAACCTGGAGTGCCCCTTCACCGAAGGGGGCGAGAAGCTGCCCAAGAACTTCAACTTCCGGGCCCGTCCGGAGCTGGTGGGCGCGCTCACCGCGGGCGGCGTGGACGTGGTCAGCCTGGCCAACAACCACCTGATGGACTACGGCGCCCAGGGGTTGCTCGACACCCTGGCGACGCTGGAGGCCGCGCGCATCCCCTACTTCGGCGCCGGGCGCACCCTGGCCGAGGCGCGCCGTCCCGCAGTCCTCACCGTGGGCGGCCTGCGGGTGGCGCTGCTGGGCTACTTCTTCCTGGGCGAGCGCAATATCGAGCCGCCGGAGGTCTACGCCACCGACACCACGCCGGGCGTCGCGGGCCACTTCTCCGACGTGGACGTGATGGAGCGGATGCTGCGCGAGGACATCGCCCTGGCGAAGGCCCAGGCGGACGTCGTGCTGCCCTACTTCCACTGGGGCCGCGAGGGCACCCAGGTGCTGGAGCCCTACCAGGTCCGCCTGGCGCACGCCGCCATCGACGCGGGCGCCTCGGGCGTGCTGGGCAGCCACCCCCACGTGCTCCAGGGCATGGAGCTCTTCCAGGGCAGGCCCGTGGTGTACTCGCTGGGCAACTTCGTCTTCGGGGGGAACTGGAACCCGCGCGACAAGCGCAGCGCGTTGTGGAAGGGGACCTTCGGACCGGAGGGCTACCTCAAGAGCGAGGTGCTGCCGCTGCGCACGGACCGCTTCCCGGAGCTCCCCTTCCAGCCGGTGCCCGTGACGGGGCCGGCGGCCGAGGAGGTGCTGCGCCTGGTGGCCGAAAGCTCACGCTCCCTGGGGAAGATGCTCCCCGAGCTGGAGCCGTGGGCCGGGCCGACTCCCTCCCCCGCGACAGGCGGGAGGGAGTAACCGGCGCGTCAGACCTTGTTGTTGGACTGGCCCTTCTTGGCGCGGCTGCGGCGGCGCTTCAGCTGGGCCTTCCGGCCCTTGGCGCGGTTGGCGACCTTCTTCTTGGAACGATTTCCCTTCTGGGCGGGCATGGAAGGACTCCGTGTAGGTGATGTGAGACCGACCGCTCGGGCACGAGGCTCGGCGGTGAGGGCGGCCCTTCTTTCATGCTACCGCCCGAGCGGCCAAGGAATTTCTTGACTCCGTCCTCCCTTGCCAGCAGCCGGACAAAGGGGCAATACCCCCTGGAACGACGATGATTGACAAACTCGAAGACGTCGAGCGCCGGTTCGAGCGCCTCACCGCGGACCTGTCCAACCCGGACGTGCTCGCCGATTCGGCGAGGCTCCAGAAGGTCTCCAAGGAGCGTGCGGGCCTGGAGAAGCTGGTGGAGACGTTCCGGACGTACCGCCAGGTGCTCGCGGACCTCAAGGAGGTCGAAGCCTGGCTCGACGCCGGCAGCGCCGACGAGAAGACCTACGCGCGCGAGGCCCTGCCCGGACTGAAGGAACAGCGCGACGCGCTCGAGGCCAGCCTCAAGGTGCTGCTCTTGCCCAAGGACCCCAATGACGACAAGAACGTCATCCTGGAGATTCGCGCGGGCGCGGGCGGCGACGAGGCGGCGCTGTTCGCCGAGGAGGTCATGCAGATGTACCTCCGGTACGCGGACACGCGCGGCTGGAAGTCGGACATCATCGACATGAGCCCCGGCAACGCGGGCGGCGTGAAGGACGCCACCGTGACGCTGTCGGGCGACGCCGTCTTCAGCAGCCTGAAGTACGAGTCCGGCGTGCACCGCGTCCAGCGCGTGCCGGCCACCGAGACGCAGGGCCGCATCCACACCTCCACCATCACGGTGGCCGTCATGCCCGAGGCCGAGGAGGTGGACGTGAAGATCAACGAGGCGGACATCGACCGGCAGGCCATGCGCTCCACGGGCTCCGGCGGCCAGAGCGTCAACACCACGGACTCCGCGGTGCGCCTGACGCACCGGCCCACGGGCATCGTGGTGAAGTGCCAGCAGGAGAAGAGCCAGCTGAAGAACTACAACATGGCCCTTCGCATGCTGCGCGCGAAGATCTACGAAATCGAGCAGGAGCGCATCCGCTCCGAGCGCGACTCCACCCGCCGCTCGCAGGTGGGCACGGGCGACCGCAGCGAGAAGATCCGCACGTACAACTTCCCGCAGGACCGGCTGACGGACCACCGCATCGGTCTGACGGTTCACAACCTGCCGGCCGTGATGATGGGCGACATCGAGGACATCATCACCGCCTGCCGGACCTTCTACCAGGCCGAGGCCCTCAAGGCGCAGACGGGCGGCGGTCCGAGGCCACAGCCCGAAGCATGAGCAGCGAGACCTGGACCATCCGCAAGGTCCTCACCTGGACGACGCAGCACTTCGAGAAGCGGCAGGTGGACGCGCCGCGACTCACCGCGGAAATCCTCCTGTCGCACGTGCTGAAGACCGGGCGCGTGCGGCTGTACGTGGACCTGGACCGCCCGCTCTCCAAGGACGAGCTGGCCACCTACAAGGCGCTCATCGCCCGGCGCCTGTCGGGTGAGCCCACGCAGTACCTCACCGGGACGCGCGAGTTCTACAACCGCGCCTACAAGGTGGACGCGCGCGTGCTCATCCCCCGCCCGGAGACGGAGCTCCTGGTGGAGGCCGCCCTGCGCAAGCTGCCCAAGGACGCGCCCGCGCGCGCGCTGGACGTGTGCACGGGCTCCGGCTGCATCGCCATCAGCCTCGCGGCCGAGCGGCCCCTGCTGTCCGTGACGGCCACGGACCTGTCGCCGGACGCGTGCGCGCTGGCGCGCGAGAACGCGGAGGCGCTCAAGGTCTCCGAGCGCGTGACGGTGCTCCAGGGGGACTTGTTCTCCCCGCTGCCCGCCGACGCCCGCTTCCACGTCGTCGTGTCCAACCCGCCCTACATCGCGTCGGAGGAGATTGCCGGGCTGTCCGCCGAGGTGCGGCGCGAGCCCCGGCTGGCGCTGGACGGAGGGCCCGACGGGCTGGTCGCCCTCCAGCGCGTGGTCAGCGAGGCCCGGAAGTGGTTGGAGCCTGGCGGACTGCTTGCACTGGAGATGGGGGAGACGCAGGGCCCCGCCGTCCTGGAGCTCCTGCGCGCGGCCGGTTACGAGGACGCGCGCGTGGAGAAGGACCTCGAGCGGCGGGAGCGCATGGCATTTGGGACACAGCCCGCGGTCAGCGGGCCACAGGGCTGAGGGCCGGAAGCAACATGGACAAGATCGTGATGAAGGGCGGCGCGGAGCTGCACGGCGAGGTCGTCGTCTCGGGCGCGAAGAACGCGGCGCTGCCCATCCTCGCCTCCGCGCTCCTGGCGGACGGCACCTCCACCTTCCGCAACGTGCCGGACCTGGCCGACGTCGCCACCATGCTCAAGGTGCTGCGCACCATGGGCTGCGGCGCGGAGCGGCTCACCGCGCGCAAGAAGGACGTCTGCGAGGTGGGCGTCAACGGCCACATCACCCCGGAGGCGCCGTACGACCTGGTCAAGACGATGCGCGCCAGCGTGCTGGTGCTGGGGCCGCTCGTCGCGCGCTTCGGGCGGGCGCGGGTGTCCATGCCGGGCGGGTGCGCCATCGGCGCGCGCCCCATCGACCAGCACCTCAAGGGCCTCAAGGCGCTGGGCGCGGACATCCACCTGACGGAGGGCTACGTGGAGGCCCGCGCCAAGCAGCTCAAGGGCGGCACCGTCAACTTCGACGTCATCACCGTCACCGGCACGGAGAACGTGCTGATGGCGGCCGTGCTGGCCAAGGGCCGCACCATCATGGAGAACTGCGCGCGCGAGCCCGAAATCGAGGAGCTGGCGCGGGTGCTCAACAAGATGGGCGCGCGCATCGAAGGCGCCGGCACCTCCGTCATCACCGTGGAGGGCGTGGAGGGCCTCAAGCCCGTCGAGCACGCCATCCTCCCGGACCGCATCGAGGCGGGCACCCTGCTCGTCGCCGCGGCCATCTCCGGCGGCAACGTCCTGGTGAAGCACGCCGTCCCCGAGCACCTGGACGCCGTCATGGACAAGCTGCGCGAGGCCGGGTGCACCCTCACGGCCGAGGCCGGCGGCATCCGCTGCAAGGCCCCGCGCACCCTGACTTCCGTCAACATCACGACGACCGAGCACCCGGGCTTCCCCACCGACATGCAGGCCCAGCTCATGGCCCTCATGTGTGTGAGCCAGGGGACATCCGTCATCAGCGAAAACATCTTCGAGAACCGCTTCATGCACGTGCCGGAGCTGCACCGTCTGGGCGCGGACATCACCATCCAGGGGCACACCGCGGTGGTGAAGGGCGTCAAGCACCTGAGCGGCGCGCCCGTCATGGCCACGGACCTGCGGGCGAGCGCCTCGCTCATCCTGGCGGGCCTGCGCGCCGAGGGGCGCACGGACGTCAGCCGCGTCTACCACCTGGACCGCGGCTACGAGCGGCTGGAGCGCAAGCTGCGCGCCCTGGGCGCGGACATCCGCCGGGTCAAGGCGAAGGCCTGAGGAGCACGGGGCCTTTCGACCCCCAGACGGCGCGTTGCCAACAGAAGCGGCAACGTGGGTTGCATCCCAAATTTCGCGCGACCTATCATTCTCGGACCACTGGGGACGTGCGTCCCCCATTGCAGGAGAATGAACCGTCCCATGGATTGCCCCAGCTGCAACGTCGAGATGGCCGATCTCGAGGGGGATGACCAGACGTTGCGAAAGTGTGGAGACTGCGGCGGGCTCTGGATCGACGTCGCGGACCTGAACCGGGTCCTGCTCCACAACAACCTCCAAGGGCTGGAGCATCAGGGAGGCAAGGTGGACGCGGAGGCGTTGACCGGCCAGTGCCCCGAGTGCCATGTCGACCTCGTCCGCGTGGACGGCGGCGACCGCCAGCACCCGCTCCACTACGACACCTGCGAGTCCTGCGGTGGCATCTTCCTGGAGTCGGAATTCCAGGACGCCACCGACGTGAAGGTCGCGGAGAAGGAGATCATCGACTTCTTCCGCCGCTTCAGCGCCAAGAAGAAGGTGGCCGCCCTCTAGACGGGCGGCACGCCGGACGGACCTAGGGCTGGCCGCGGAAACCGCGGCCCCACTCCTCGGCCAGGGCCCCCTCGGGCTCCAGGGTGGCGCCCGCATCGTCCGAGCCGCCCTTCTGCAGCCGCAGCGTCACCTTGCCGCGCTTGGGCACCTCCAGCGTGAGTCGGGAACCGGACAGGGCATACGTGCCCGTCACGGCGCTGGGCTCGCCGCCCTCCAGCGGCTCGTGCGCGAAGCGGTACGTCCCGTCCACGTAGAGCGAGAGGAAGCGGTCCGGAGCGCCCTCCAGGCCGCTGAACCACGTGCCCAACAGGGGCGCCAGCCGCGCGTCGTAGCGCAGCCGGGGCGCAAGCCACGTGCCGTTGAGCGCCTTGCCTCCCGAGTAGAAGATGAGGTCGGTGACGCAGACGGGGCCGTCCTCCGCCGTGCCCGGGAAGCGCTCGGAAACCTCCAGCGTGAAGCGGTTGCCCGTCATGGCGGGGCTGATGGGGACGACCTGGAGCCCGCGCTTGTCCTCCACCTTGAGGCTCTTGGACGTGTCCACGGTGGTGAGGGTGAGCTTCTTCGCCCGCGCGTGGGCCTTGTACGCGGCCTTGTCGGTGCCGTCGCCCGTGTAGACGCGCACCTCGTCGATGGTCACCACGTCCTTGAAGCCGATGGTGACGGCGGCGGGCGGCGTCCCCGTGGCGCACCAGGCCGTCGTGTCGCGTCCATCCAACAGGTGCAGGGGCGAGTAGCGCTCCGGCTGGCGCTCGCGCTCCAGGTAGTCGGAGGCCTGGGCGTAGCCCGGCGGGGCGGTGGACGCGGCGGGCGCGGCGCTCGAGAGCAGCAGCAGGGCGAGGGGGAGGCGGCTCATGGCGCCATCTTGGATCGCCCCGCGTCGACGGCTCCAGTCCCTGGCTGGAAGTCTTCGCGGTGAATCCAGCGACAGCGGATCCCCGGCCCGGGGGGATGAAAGCGCCCGCCGCGATGTTGGGGTGCTTGACACTCGGACGCCGCGAGGAAGTGATGCGGCACGATGCGGAGAATGAACGTGACGCGACGCTGGGGGTGGGTCTGTGTGCTGGCCGCGACGCTGGTCGCCTGCAAGGACGACAAGCCGGCCGAGGTGCCCGACGCGGGGCCCGTGGAGACAGGGCCCGCGGCGCTCACGGAGCAGGAGCCCAATGAGCGGCCCGAGCAGGCGCTCGACATCACCCGCGACAGCACGGTGACGGCGGAGCTGACGGCGCAGCCCAACAAGGCCGACGAGGACTGGTACCGGCTGGCGCCCTCCGCGCCCCGGGTGGTGGACGTCACCGTGTCGGGCCTGCCCGGCGGGGACATCACCCTGGAGGTCCATGACCGGGACAGGAACCGCCTGGCCGCCATCAACAGCGAGGGCGACGGCAAGCCGGAGCGCTTCCCCAACCTCTACGTGGAGAAGGAGCGCTGGGTGCGCGTGGCGCCCGCGCGCAAGGGCGTGGGCGGGGCGTACACGTTGACGGTGAAGATGCGCGCGCCCAACGACGGCGAGGAGCACGAGCCGAATGATCGCGCGGTGGACGCGATTCCCCTGCCGCTGGGGCAGACGGTGACGGCGTTCCTGGGCCACGCGGGCGACGAGGACTGGTACCGGGTGGAGCTGCCCGAGGCCGCCGTCCCCACGCCTCCGCCGGGCGAGGGCGTCCCCGCGCCGGACGACGCGCAGGGGGCCACGCCGACGCAGGGCGCCGCGCCCCAGGGAGCCGAGGCGCTCCAGGGCGCCGTGGCGCAGGGCGCGGCCGCCGCGCAGGGTGAGGCGCCCTCCCCCGCTCCGGGTTCGGAGAGCGGCGCGGCCACGGGCACGCCGGAGGAAGGCGCGGCGCCGCTGGACACGCCGCCCGCCCCCTCGGGCACCTTCGCCGGAGGAGAGCCCCCCGCGGCGCCTCGGCCCCAGGGCGCGGCGGTGGCGCAGGCGATGGACGCGGGCGCCGCCGTGCCGCCCGAGCCTCCCTCGGTGGCGTTGAAGATCGAACTGTCCGCGGTGGAGGGCGTGCGGCCGGAGCTCTCCGTGCTGTCGGCGGCCGAGGCGCCGCTGTTCTCGCTGCGAGGCAAGGAGGGCGAGGCGCTGTCGCTGCGCAACATCGGCGTGCGGGCGACGGACCGGGTGGTCTACGTGGTGGTGAAGGGCGGCTGGACGGGGACGGGCAAGGAGGCGCGCCGCACGTTCAACTCGGGCACGCCGTACACGCTCACCGTGACGCAGGAGGAGGCCGGCGCGAACGCGGAGCTGGAGCCCAACGACGAGCTGTACAAGGCGACGCCGCTGACGGCCGGCGGCTACCGCGAGGGCTTCATCTCGCCCAAGGGCGACGTGGACCACTTCGTGCTGCGCACGACGGAGCCGGTGTTGGCGAAGGTGGAGCTGTCGGGCGTGGAGCGGCTGGACCTGGTGCTCTCCATGGTGGAGCCGCCCCAGGGTGACGGTCAGCAGGAGACGGTGCTGCTGCGGGCCAACGACGGCGCGCTGAAGGAGCCCGAGCGCCTGAACAACGTCGCGTGCAGTGGCTCGTGCTGGTTCCGGGTGGAGGGCGCGTCGCGCAAGGTGGAGGGCAAGTGGGTGAAGGACTTCGAGAACGCGGAGCAGCCCTACCGCATCAGCATCACCACGGTGCCGGACAACGGCGGCGAGGAGCGCGAGCCGAACAACAACCTGGAGCGCGCGCAGGAGCTGACGCTCGGCAAGGCGGTGCGCGGCACGGTGTTCCCGGTGAAGGACACGGACTTCTACCGCCTGGACCTGTCGGACCGTCCGGTGCGTACGCCGCTGAAGGCGACGCTGTTGGGCATCCTCAAGGTGGACGTGGGCCTGTACCTGCACCGCGTGCAGCCGGACGGGAAGCTGTCGCTGGTGCAGACGGCGGACCGGGCCAAGGGCGACCAGCCGGAGAGCATCCGCTTCAGCGCGGAGCCCGGCGTCTACATCTTCGAGGTGCGCGACGCGAAGAACCGCGAGGCCAACTTCCAGGACTCGTACCAGCTCACGGTGGAGGAAGGTGAGCAGTGAGCAGCGCGGTGAAGGCCTGGGAGGAGAACTTCGATACGTATCTGATGGAGCTGGAGGACGGCCCCACGTCGTTCCTCCTGGACATGGAGGCGGCGTCCCAGGCGCCTCTTTCGAGCCATCCGCTCCGGCTCACCGTGCGCGTGGCGATGAAGTCGCCCCGGCCGGACGGCCTGCGCTCGCGTGAGGAGTCGGACGCCCTCTTCGCTTTGGAGGACGCGTTCGTCCCGGCGCTCGGGGCGCTGGGGTTCCTCTTCGTGGGCCGCAGCGTGGGGCAGGGCCTCACGGAGGCGTTCTTCTTCGGCCCGCGCGGCGTCTCGCAGTCCGAGGTCCAGCGCGTGGTGACCCCCGTGCAGGGTGACTACACGCTGGAGCTGGAGCTCGAGGAGGACCCGGAGTGGGCCGTGTACTTCGACTGGCTCTATCCGCCGGAGCTCCACCGCCACCTGATGTCGAACCGGAGCCTGCTCGACCTGCTGGCGAAGCAAGGAGACCGGAGTGAAGTGGCGCGCGAGGTGGACCATCTGGCGCACTTCTCCAGCGAGGAGCAGGCGACCCGCGCCGGGGGGCAGCTCGCGAAGAAGGGGTTCAAGGTCTCCGCCCCGCGCGCGCCCGAGCCTCCCGATACGCGGTGGGCCGTGTCCTTCACCCGAGAGGACTCGCTGGCGGAGGGGCGCGCGGACGAGGTGACGGTGGAGATCCTGGAGGTCCTCCAGGCCCACGAGGGTGACTACGACGGCTGGGGCTGCGTGCTGACGACGATGCAGTAGCCCCCAGTCCGCGCGTCATTCCATGGCGCCGTGGCGCCGGTACTCGTCGATGCTCGGCGGGTACTCGGTCCAGAACATCAGGGTTCCGCTGTGCTTCATCAGCGTCTCCTGCTTGCCTCGCGCGTCCGCATCGGAGACCGCGAGCGAGACGCCGAGGGAGATATTCGGCTCCGCCGCGCCGAGGAGGTCCGCCAACGGGAGCGTGAGCGTCATCTCGTATCCCCGAGGACGCTTGCGCCAGGTGCCCTGGATGGCGGGAAAGGGGGTGTTCGCCTCTCCCGTCCAGTCACGCGCCTCGACCTTTCCTCCCGCCGCGAGCAGGAGGCCCAGCTTGAGCTCGGAGAACGCTCCAGGCGTGCGCATCCGGTGCACGGTGAACTCCACATGGTCCGAGTGCACACCGGTACCGGTGCCCAGAGGAACAACCCTGTCATCGTGCACCTCCACGTGGAGGGCGAGCGCCCCACCCACGCGCGCCAGCCGCCAGGCGAAAGCCAGGTCCTCCGCGTCCTTCCAACCCGCGAGCCCCCAGGTGATATGGGCGGGCGTATAGGCCTGGGCCGTGGGGGCCAACGCGAGCGCGGCCTCCGTGGACTGCGCCGACCGCACGGGGTACGGCCTGATTCCGTCGACCACCGCGCCCACGGTGTCACTGAACACCATGTAGCCCGGCCGGCTGCGGGAGAGCGTCTCCATGTGCTCCATCGAGCCGCGGGCGCCGACAGGTCCCGACAAGGCGTACGCGGTGGATGACACCTGGACCTCGACCCCGTCCTCGTCGAACCCGAGCGACTGGAGGTCGTCCCCCCTCACCAGGAGGCCACAGAAAGGTCCCTTGAGGCCGGCCTCCGCCGGTGGGGAGGCGTCCTCGGTATCGGCCTCGGACGAGGGCTCGCCGCCGGAGAGCAGCAGGAAACAGGTCCCGTCCCGACAGGCATGGTCCACGGGATTGAAGCGCAGGTCCTCGCGGCACAGGGCGCGAGCCCGAGCGAGGAGCGCGTCATCCACGGGCAGGGACCTGGGAGGTTTCGGGTCGACTGGCGCCTTCCCACGCCGCGCCGCGGGCTTCGTCCACTTCGGCGTTCGAAGGGGGGCCGCGATGAATCGCGAGCCATCCGACGCGACCTTCAGGACCTGGCGGGATACGGCGGTCGGGTCCAATGCATTGGCGGGGATGCTGAAGGGCTCATTCCTGCTCGTGGTGACGACCTCGACATGCCCCGCGTCGATGAAGCGCAGGGTGCTCGGGGACCACGCGTCGAGGTCATGTGCCGCCCCCAGGAATCTCCCCTCCCGGTCCGACATGACCATCTGCTGGCTCGTGCAGAGTCCGTAGAAGCAGGGCCCCATGCTCTGGACCACGCGCCAAAGACAGAGGCGACCTTCGCAGGCGATCCGCTTCTGCGTATCCAGCCCGTAGTACGCGCCACCTTCGGGCGTCTCGACCAGGACCGCACCCCTGTCGAACCAAGGCTCGGTGGGAGCGGCCAGGGTCGTCGTGCTCCCGAGCCACAGCCCGAGCGCCAGGGCTCGGCCAGGGTGCCGTCGCATCCGAGGCGCCCGGGACGGAGAGGATGCGGCGCGGTGGACTCGGTCGTTCATGGATTCCTCTTCATGCACCATGGGTTTGCAGACGGCATGCCTCGTCTTCCGACTGGAGGGACACACGGGCCCGCGACATGGCGCGTCGAGAACGCGGCTCCAGGACCACAAGGAGAGGGCCGCCAGCCACGGGGCGCTCCGCCCCTGACTGAAGGCTTCCCAGGAGTTCCTCTACAATCCCTCACATGAGCCAGATTGCCGTGCACATCGAAGACACCCGGACCGGGCAGGTGGAGACACGCCACGTCGACAACCTGGAAGCGCGCTGCTCCCGGGAGACGGGCATCGTCATCGGCTCCGCCGAGGACTGTGACATCGTGCTCGCGTCACCCGAGGTCTGCGCACACCATGCCCGGTGGTATCCCGGCGGCTACCACCGCTTCGTCCTGCTCCTCGACGAGGACGCGGTGATCAACAACTCCCGAGGCGACCCGTACCGCGGCGGGGAGACGCTGCGTGTCGACCATCGCCCCTTCCAGATCGGCCCCTTCATCATCAGCATCTAGCGCGGAACGGACTGGCCTTGCCTCACGCCCGCCGCAGCGTCGCGACCAGGGGTAGGTGGTCCGAGGGCTCCTGCTCCGAGGGCAGCGGCGTCAGGTCATCGATGACCGGCGGAGCAACGGGGCGGGCGCTCAGGCCCCGTGAGTGGAAGATGAAGTCGATGGCCTTGGCCTCGCCATTCGCGTTGCACGTGGGCGCGTGCTGGCCCTGGAAGGCGTCTTCCAGCCCCGCCTCGGTGAACGCGCGAACCAGCGGCTCGCCGGGGCGCGCATTGAAGTCACCGCAAGCCACCCACAGCGCGCCTGGGTCCGCCTGGACGACCTCCCCGAGCAGCTCCGTGGCCTGCTGCATCCCCTGGTGCAGCGCCACCGGCCTGTCGGGCCGGTCCCATCGCAGGTGCGTACACGCCACGCGCAAGCGGTCCTGCCCCACCGCGAAGTCGACGACCAGCGCCAGGTGCCCCGAGACGCGCCCGTCCTCCAGCACGTCCTTGAAGTAGTGGGCCCGGTGCCCCACGTAGCGCTCCACGCGATGGAACACCGCGCAACCGTCGGGCTTGCCTTGCTGCTTCAACGCCAGCACACCGGAGTACCCCTGCGGGGACAGGGACCGCTGGAGCGCGTCGAAGGTGGAGGCCTCCACCTCCTGGAGACAGACGATGTCCGCGTCCAGCGACAGGATGCGTCGGGCCAGGGCCTCCTGTCGCCTGCGCGGCTCGAAGAGGTGCGCGGGCGTGTTCGGAAACCACTCCGGTCGGATGTAGGAATCCGCGAGGAGGTTGTACGAGGCCACCCGAAGTCCCCACGCCATCGGCAACTCCTTTGACGCCCCCGCCTCGGGCCGGGTGCAGGTGCCCGCCCCTCGGAGGACAGGGCCCGCCCGTTATCGCAGGCCATGCCCTTTCAGTCGACGGCGTCGATGGAGAGCATGATGCGCCGCTGCCCTGACACGAGCGCCGGGGAGCGGTGGACGACACCGTTCCCCGCGTTCCCGGGCCACGACTCTCCCTTCAACAACGCCACGTCGAAGCGCTCCAATCGCTGCACGCGCCCGCCCGCGCGGAGCACCTCGCCCTTCGGCCCCAGCCCCTCTCGCAGCGCGTCCGCGTTCTCCAGCCACTCGGTGGCGGGGCCCGCGTAGGTGCAGAGCAACCGCACGCCGACCCGGTCCACGTGGAAGCGCGGACACATCTCCCGCTCCAACGTGGTGAGCCGCACGCCCAGCCACCGGCACTCGAGGAGGTCCGCGTACACCTGGCAGAGCTGGCGCAGGTCCTCACACCAGGCCTCGCGCTCCTCCACCCCCGACAGCTCCGCGAGTGTCCTTCGGAAGTCCAGGCGTCTTGCATCCACGCGCTCGACGACGTGGAGGGTGTGCCGGGCACAGACAGTCCCCAACCACCGGCTGAGCTCGGAGCCCAGGCCCCGGCGCCACACGCAGAGGTTGAGACCCTCGCGATAGATTTCCGTCAGCTCCGAGGGCTGCCAGACGAGGACGTGCGAGGCGGACCATGACTCGGGAGCGCGTGACTCCCACCGCGAGGCGGGCTCCATCAGGCGCTCCGCTCCTCGGCGGCCGCGTCCTCGTCGCGCACCACCTCCCACGCCGGGAAGGGGTCTTCCAGCGCAGACCATCCGGAAGGGCCCAGCGCGAGCTCCGCGGGCGTCAAGAGACACGCCTCGAGTTGCCCCAGGACCTCCTCGGGGTCCGCATCCCGGGTGATGAAGACCAGCTCCTGACGCCGGTCCCCATACGGCCCCGTCATCTCGCGCTCGAGCTCCGCCTGGGCCTCGGGCTCCTCCGGCCACTCCTCGCGAGGCACCGCGGCCCACCACAGGCCCGCGGGCTCGAAGCTGCACGCGCCACCGGCCTGGGCCCACACGCCCGTGATGTCCATCCGGGTGGCGAGCCAGAAGAACCCCTTGCTGCGCAGCACGCCCTTCCAGCTCCCATGGATGAAGTCCCAGAAGCGCTGGGGATGCAGCGGCACGCGGCCGCGGAAGACGAAGCTGCGGATGCCGTACGTCTCGGACTCCGGCACGTGCTCGCCGCGAAGCTCCTTGAGCCACCCCGGAGCACGACTCGCGCGCTCGAAGTCGAAGCGCCGGGTATCGAGCACCTCCGCGAGCGGCACCCTGCCCCGCTCCGCCAGCACCTGCCGCGCCTCCGGGTTGAGCCTGCGCAGAATCTCGCCCAGCTCCTCCAACTGGGAGGAGGAGACCAGGTCCGTCTTGTTCAGCACCAGCACGTCCGCGAACTCCACCTGCTCCACCAGCAGGTCCACCACCGTCCGCTCATCCTCGTCGGCGATGGCGAGGCCACACTCGGCCAGCCCCTGCGAGCCCTCCCAGTCGCGCAGGAAGTTGAGCGCATCCACCACCGTCACCAGCGTGTCCAGCCTCGCCACGTCGGACAGGCTGCGGCCGGACTCGTCGGCGAAGGTGAAGGTCTCCGCCACCGGCAGCGGCTCGGAGATGCCGGTGGACTCGATGAGCAGGTAGTCGAAGCGCTCCTCACGGGCCAGCCGCCCCACCTCCTCGAGCAGGTCCTCCCGGAGCGTGCAGCAGATGCAGCCGTTGGACAGCTCCACCAGCTTCTCGTCCACCCGGCTGAGCGAGGCGCCGCCCTGCACGAGCCGCGCGTCGATGTTCACCTCGCTCATGTCATTGACGATGACGGCGACGCGCAGACCCTCACGGTTGTTGAGGATGTGATTGAGCAGGGTCGTCTTCCCCGCGCCGAGGAAACCGGAGAGGACGGTGGTGGGAAGGCGGCGCTTCACGGCGGGCTCGCTCATGGCTTGCCCTCCACGAACAGCACATGCTTGCGCACGCGAGGGTCGTACTTCTTGAGCTGGAGCTTGTCCTGCGACTTCCGCTTGTTCTTCGTCGTCGTGTAGAAGTAGCCGGTCTTCGCGGTCGACACGAGATGGACGATGGTCCGATTGCCCTTGGGCATGATGAATCCATTGAGAGAGAGAGGAATTGAAGGAAACGCGCGCGACGAGGCGCTGGGCGCCATGGCCCAGGCCCGCGACACGAGACGGAGTGCGACGGCTCAGCGACCGGGCGGAGAGCCCTTCGGTGCGAGCGCCAGCAACGGAACTCCGGAGCCATTCCCCACGGACTCCTCGAGCGTGAGGAGCGGCCGCGACGACGGGACCGTCAGCAGGAGTCCAGCAGGCAGGAACACCGCCTGACGCGCCTGTGCCCAGGCCAGGGCACACCGCGCATGCGAATCTCCATCCTCCTCGCCATCCGTGAGCGCGACCTCGGCCCCGGGCCCCTGTCGCACGGCGGACGCGAGGAGCCCCGCGTCGTCCAACTCCTCGAACGCCCGATGCTCGGCGCAGTAGCGGTGCGCGTGCTCGTCCGAATGGAGCACCCCCACCAGCGGCAACGTCAGCCACAACACCGCGAGGGTGGCCGCGCAGGCGCGCGCTGGAAGGGACATGGGGCGGAGCATCGGACGCTTACGTAACTCGATTGCAAAAACCAATCAAGCCCGTCGTCCCTCCGTCCCCGGCGCTACTTGAACTCCGCGGGCGACAGGCCGTGCCTTCGCAACAGCTCGTAGAAGTCCGTCCGGTTGCGGCTCGCGGTGCGCGCGGCCGCGGCCACGTTGCCCTTCGAGCGGCGGAGCACCTCGGACAGGTAGCGCCGCTCGAAGCGGTCTCTCGCCTCGCGCAGCGTGGGCAGCTCCCCTTCCGCGCTCAGCCAGTCCTGCTCCTCCTCGCGCACGGCGTCCGCGGGCGCGCGGGAGGACGTCGGCGGGTCGAACATGCGCGCCACGTGCTCGAAGCGGATGTCGTCCTCGGGCGCCAGCAGCACCAGCGCCTCCATGGCGTTCACCAGCTCGCGGACGTTTCCCGGCCACGAGTGCGAGCGCAAGAGGTCCATCACCTCCGGCGCCAGCCGGGGCAGCCGCAGCCCGTTGCGCGCGGCGGCCTGCTCCAGGTGCCGCGTGGCGAGAATCGGGATGTCCTCCAGCCGCTCGCGCAGCGGAGGCATCACGATGGGGAGCACCGCGAGCCGGTAGTAGAGGTCCTCGCGGAAGCGCTTCGCCTCGACCTCCTCACGCAGGTCGCGGTTGGTCGCCGCCACGATGCGCACGTCGGCCTCCTCCTCCACCGTGCTGCCCACCCTCGCGAAGCGCCGCTCCTGGAGCACGCGCAGCAGCTTCACCTGGACCCGGAGCGCCGCCTCGCCAATCTCGTCGAGGAACAACGTCCCGCCGCGCGCCGCGCCGAACAACCCCTCGCGCGTCTGCGTGGCCCCGGTGAAGGCGCCCTTCACGTGGCCGAACAGCTCGCTCTCCAGAAGCTCCGGCGGCAGCGCCCCGCAGTTGACCGCGACGAACGGCCCGCTCGCGCGCCGCGACAGCGCATGGACCTGCCGCGCCGCCAGCTCCTTGCCCGTGCCGGACTCGCCCAGGATGAGCACCGTCGCCTCGGACGGGGCCACCCGCGCGATGCGGTCCCTCACCTCGGCGATGGCGGAGCTGGTGCCCAGCAGTCGCTCGGGCGTGGTGCCCGCGACGATGCGGCGCAGGTCGGCCAGCTCCCGCCGCAAGTCACTGCGCTCCGTCGCGTGCAACAGCTTCTGGACCAGCTCGTGGTCCTGGAAGGGCTTGGTGAGGAAGCCATACGCGCCCCGCTGCATCGCCTCCACGGCCGTCTCGATGGTGCCGTGCGCGGTGAGGATGACGACGGGCAGGTCCGGCGAGCGGGCCCGCATCTGTCCCATCACCTCCAGCCCATCCGCCCCCTCCAGCCGGAGGTCGAGCACGACGGCGTCCACCTCCTCCTGCTCGAGCAGCTCCAGCCCGCGGGCCGCCGTGAGCGCGGTGGTGACCTTCATCCCACGCGCTTCCAGTCTCAACGAGATGAGCTCACACAGCTCCGCGTCGTCGTCCACCACCAACACATGTCCACCGCGGGGGTGCTTCATCCTTCCATCCTCTTGGACATCGCTTCCGTCGCCACCGGGGCGGGTGCTCCCAACCCCAGCGGGAACACCAGCACGAACCGCGCGCCGGGGTTCGCGTTCTCCAGCACCAGCACATCACCGCCCAGCGCCCGCATCATCCGCTGCGCCAGGGGCAACCCCAACCCCAACCCATCCGCGGCGGCGGCGCCCACCGCGCGGGTGAAGAAGGGCTCGAAGACCCGCGGACGCACGTCGTCGGGCACGCCGGGGCCTTCATCCCGCACCTCGATCCGCGCCCACGTCCCGGGCTGGCCATCCGGCCCCCGGGGCATGAGCGTGCGGGTGACGTAGACAGTCTGACCGGGCGCGGAGACGCGCACACCATTCGTCATCAGGCTCACCAACGAGCGCTCCACCAGCGCGGCATCCAGCGAGGCCGGAGGCGTCGTGCCCTCGGCCTGGAGCACCAGCTTCGTACCGCGTTCCTCCGCCAGCTCGTTGACCTCCTCGACGGCGCGCGCGATGACGTCATCCAACCGACACCCCTCGTCCCGGCGCACGGCCTTGCCCGCCTGGACCCGGGTCAAATCCAACAGCGCGGTGACCAGCCGGATCTCGCGCTCGCACGCCACCTGCGCCAGCGCCACCACGCGCTGCTGCTGCGCCGTCAAGGGGCCCGCGGTGCCGTCCGCCAACAGACCGATGGCCGTGCGCAGCCGCGCCAGCGGCGTGCGCAGGTCATGAGAGGCGGAGGCGACGAAGGCGTCCTTGAGCTGGTCGAGCTCCGACAGCCGGCCCCGCATGCGGTCCAGGTCCGCCCACAGCGCGCGAATCTCACTGGGCCCGGAGACCGCGGGCAGCGGCGCGAAGTTGCCGTCCCCCACCCGGTGCGCCAGCGCGGACAACTGCCCCAGCGGGCGCGTCACCCCTTGAGCCACCCACCGCGCCACCGCCCACGCCGCCACCACCGCCATGGCCCCCAGGATGAGCCCCACCGCGATGGCGGACGAGCCGATGTCGTGCGCCCGCATCTCGCGCTGACGGATGGCCGAGTGCAGCGCGAGCGTGGTGTTGATCCACGCGTCGGTGAGCTGCTCCGCCAGGTGCAGGCGCTGGTTGCGCAGCGCCGCGTTCTGCAGCCGCTCGCACGTGTCGCCCTGGAGGATGTGGCTTGCGTAGTTCTTGAAGCCCTCGGCCGCGCGCAGGAGCAACGGCTGTGTGGCGGCGCCGTGACGCTTCAGGAGGGCGTCCAGGTGGGTGAGCCGTTGCCCGAGCGTCGCCGCGGCAGCGGGCACCTCCTGGGGACTGTGCTCACAAGCGAACAGGCCCTGACGGGCGGCCACCTCCACGGCCCAGGCGGCCTGATGGACGGCCTCCTCCTTGATGACTCCGCCGAGCTGCTCCTCACGGACCTCCGTGAGCAGGGACGTCATCCGGACGATGGCCACCCCCGAGAAGGCAGCCGCGCCCAGCAGCGCGGCGGTCATGAGTGCGTGGGAGATGAGCAGTCGGTGAGCGAGTCGCATGAGGCCGATTCATACGCATGTGAGGGCGCGCTTGTTCCGGAAGTCTCACTACCGAGCTGACGAGCGTCGCGCAGCAATTTCGAGCGGGTGTTCCCTCGTGAATCTTCCTGTCGGTTCCGACAGACAGGTGTCGGCCGACAGGTGACGACGAAGCGTCGGCCTCGGCCGACAGTTGAATCAGCATTCAGAGGGGAGAGGCCGTCGGCACGGTCCATGTAGATGGCCCGGGCATCATGGTCGAGACTCCTACGCTCAAGACGCCCCGTGGATGGACCGCAGGTCCGAAGCGGTTGTGGACGGACTGGAAGCAGATGGTGTCACGCCGGACGCTCCCGGGTGACGCGAGCGCCGCTCTGACAGTGGCGTGTGTCGCGCTTCCTTTGAATCTGGCGCTGGCGGTGGCCTCGGGGCTACCTCCCGAGGTCGGCCTCATCAGCGGCGCCGTCGCCGGTGTCGTCGCGGCGATGCTCGGCGGAGGCCGGCTCCAGGTGACGGGCCCCGAGGCCGCGCTCGTGCCCACCGTGCTGCTCATCTCCATGAAGCACGGCGTGGCGGGCGTCATCGTGGCCACGCTCGCGTGCGGCGCGCTCCAGGTGGTGCTCGGCCTGTCCCGCGCGGGCAGGCTCGCGCAGTTCATGCCCTCCGAGGTCACCCGTGGCTTCACCGCCGGCATCGGGTTGTTGCTGCTCGACGGTCAGCTTCCCCGGCTGCTCGGCGCGGTGACGGAGGGCACGTCCTCCGCGCGCGCGCTGGTGCTCCCCTCCACGTGGTCCACCTGGTCCGTGCACGGCGCCTCCGTGGTGGTGGGCGTGCTGGTGGTGGCCTGCATGCTCCTCATGCCCAAACTGCACCGCTCCATTCCCGCGGTGCTGGTGGGGCTGGTGGTCGCCACCGCGGCGTCCAGCCTGGGTGTGCTCTCCGAGGGCCTGGCGCGCGTCGGCGCGCTGCCCACGGGCCTGCCCATGCCGGTGATGCCCTCCTTCGCGGGGCTGGACTTCCAGGCGCTCCTGCCGGACATCCTGGCGCTGACGGTGCTGGCGTCGTTGGGCTCGCTCCTGTCCGCGCGGGCGCTGGACCAGCTGCCCGGGCTGGAGAACCACCGGACGGACGGAGACCAGGAGCTGGTGGCGCAGGGCTTCGCCAACGCGACATCGGCGATGTTCGGCGGCATGCCGGTGATGGGCGCCATCGTCCGCTCGTCCGTGTCCGTCCAGGCGGGGGGCCGCACGCGCGCCGCCTCCGTGCTGCACGCGGTGATGCTGCTGGGCGCCTGCATCCTGGCCGGCTCGTTGGTCGCGCTGATTCCGATGGCCGCGCTCGCCGCCATCCTGCTCGTCGTCGCCACGCGGCTGTTGGACTTGCGCGGGCTGCGCGCGCTGATGCGGCAGAACGCGGGCAAGGGGGCGGTGTCCGTTGCGACCGCGCTGCTCATCGCCACGGTGGGCTTCCTGCCGGGCCTGGTCGCGGGCGTGCTGCTGTCGCTGGCGTGGGGCTTCTTCTCGCGGCCCAGGGCCCATGTGCGCAGCCTGCTGCTGCGCCCCGATGGCCGCCCGCTCTTCCGCCCGCTCGGCGCCGAGGGGCAGGACGCCTACGCGCGGCCTCCGGTGCAACTGCTGCGCGTGCGCGGCGACCTGGATGTGCGCTCCTGCGCCAACGTGAGCGCGGCGCTGCAGGCTCCGCCCTGGCCGGACTTCCTGGTGCTGGACCTCTCCGAGGTGAAGTTCATGGACGCGGCGGGCCTTCGCACGCTGCGCGAGCTGTCCGATGCGCTGGCCGTCCGCCGGGGCCGGGTGCTGGTGGCGGGCGCGCGCAACGGCGTCGCCAAGATGATGGAGACGGACGGGACGTGGTCGGACACCAGTCCACACGCGATGATGGCGACGATGGAGGACGTGCTGGAACACATCCAACAGGAGAGCACCCAGCAGGCCCCCGCGAAGGTGACGAACACCTCGGGGGCACCGCAGCCCACCTGAGCCACGTCGCCACCTGCCCCCCAGGTGGCGCCCCCTCCCCACAGCGCGCGTCAGCGGTTCATGCTAAAGACTCATCCAATTAAGGATAGTCAGATTTAGCAGTCATCGCTGAATTCTCCACCCACGCGCGAACGAGGGTGTCGCGCGGGAGGCTCCATGCCCTGTGTCCGAGAGGTGCGGCTCTCGTTGTTGCTGTGCGTGGTGCTGGTGGCGGGCGCGGCGCGGGCACAGTCACCGAGCACCTTCGTGAACTGGGAGCACCCCCACGTCCACCCGCTGGAGCTGACGCCGGACGGCGCGCGCCTGCTCGCGGTGAACACGGCGGACAACCGGCTCATGGTGTTCTCCGTGACGGGCGGGACGCCGGTGCTCACGGCCTCCATCCCGGTGGGCCTGGACCCCGTGTCCGTGCGCGCCCGGAGCAACACCGAGGCGTGGGTCGTCAACCACGTCTCCGACAGCGTCAGCATCGTGGACCTCACCACGCTCAACGTCAGGGCCACCCTCCCCACGGATGACGAGCCCGCGGACGTCATCTTCGCGGGCTCACCGCAACGCGCGTTCATCTCCTGCTCGCAGGTGAACCGCGTGCTGGTGCTGGACCCCGCCAATCCCCTCGCCACGCCCACGCGGCTCGCGCTGCAAGGAGAAGAGCCTCGCGCGCTCGCCACCAACGCGGCGGGCACCCACGTCTACGTCGCCTTCTTCGAGTCCGGCAATCGCAGCACGGTGCTCGGCGGTGGCAACGCGATGGGCGGCGGCGGCTTCCCACCCAACGTGGTGAGCAGCGGGCTGGGCCCCTACGGCGGCGTCAACCCGCCCCCCAACGCCGGCAACGCGTTCAACCCGCCCAGGCGCAGCGGCACGCCCACGCCTCCTCCCGTGGCGCTCATCGTGAAGAAGAACGCCAGCGGCCAGTGGATGGACGACAACAGCCGTGACTGGACGAGCGTCGTCTCGGGAAGCAACGCGTCCGCGTCCGGACGTCGCCCGGGCTGGGATTTGCCGGACCGGGACGTGGCCATCATCAACGCGTCCACGCTGGCCGTCACGTACGCCAGCGGGGCGATGAACCTGAACATGGCGCTGGCGATCCACCCGGGCGGCCACGTCGTCGTGGTGGGCACGGACGCGGTGAACGAGGTCCGCTTCGAGCCCAACCTCAAGGGCCGATTCCTGCGCGTGCTCGCCGCCGCGTTCGACCCGACCAATCCCTCCGTCGTCTCCCGCTTCGACCTCAATCCGCACCTGACGTACACCACGGGCACGGTGCCCCTGGCGACGCGGCGGCTCGCGCTGGGAGACCCGCGAGGGCTCGCCTGGAACACGGACGGCAGCCGCGTCTACATCACCGGCATGGGCTCCAACAACGTCGCCGTCATGGACGACGCGGGCGGAAGAATCACCCAGGTGACGGTCGGCGAGGGCCCCACGGGCGTGGTGCTCTCCGGGACGCGGCTCTACGTGCTCAACAAGTTCGCCGCGAGCATCTCCCTGGTGGACACCACCTCGAACGTCGAGGTCGCGCGGGTGCCGTTCTTCGACCCCTCCCCCGGCGCCATCAAGGTCGGCCGCAGGCACCTCTACGACACGCACACGGGCTCGGGCCTGGGACACGTGTCGTGCGCGTCGTGCCACATCGACGGCCGGCTCGACCGGCTCGCGTGGGATTTGGGAGACCCCGCCGGCGAGATGAAGGCCGTCACCGGGCAGAACCTGGGCATGGGCATCCCCGGGCTCACGTCGAACTTCCAGCCGTGGCACGCCATGAAGGGCCCGATGACGACGCAGACGCTCCAGGACCTCATCGGCAAGGAGCCTCTGCACTGGCGCGGAGACCGCGCGGGCATCGAGGAGTTCAACGGCGCCTTCACCAGCCTCCAGGGAGACGACACCCAGCTCACCGTCATCGAGATGCAGCAGTTCGAGGACTTCCTCGCGACGCTCACCTTCCCGCCCAATCCCTTCCGGAACCTCGACAACTCGCTGCCCACGAGCCTGCCTTTGCCCGGGCACTTCACCACGGGGCGCTTCGGCGCCGCGGGACAGCCGCTGCCCAACGGGAACGCGGTCAACGGTCTGCGCATCTACCGGCCGCCGCGCCTGCTGGACTCGGGCGTCTTCGCCTGCTCGACGTGCCACACCCTGCCCACGGGCCTGGGCGCGGACGTGCGCTGGAACGGGAGCCAGTTCCTGCCCGTCAACGCGGGCCCCAACGGCGAGCGTCACACGGGGCTCGTCTCCGTGGATGGCTTCACCAACGTGACGATGAAGATTTCACAACTGCGAAACCTCTACGAGAAGGTGGGCATGGAGTTCACCCAGACGTCGAACCTGGCGGGCTTCGGCTTCTCGCATGACGGCAGCGTGGACTCGATTGCCCGCTTCATCACCGAGCCGGTGTTCACGCTCCAGAGCGACCAGGAGGTCGCGGACATGGTGGCGTTCATGCTCGCGTTCTCGGGCTCGGACCTGCCCAAGGGCACCACGACGACGGTCGCGGAGCCGCCCGGGCCGGACAGCAAGGACACCCACGCGGCGGTGGGCAGGCAGGTGACGCTGACCACGGCGAGCCCCACACCCGCGCAGACGAGCACCCTGGCCTCGTTCCAGGCCCTCGCCGACAGCGGCAAGGTGGGGCTGGTGGCGAAGGGCAACCAGGGCGGCATCGCGCGCGGCGCGACCTATGTGGGCGGGGGTCTGTTCCAGGCCGACCGCGCGGCGGAGACCGTCACCGCCGCGCAGCTCCAGACGATGGCGCTGCCCGGCAACGAGCTGACCTTCACGGTGGTGCCCAAGGGCTCGGAGGTGCGCATCGGCATCGACCGGGACCTGGACGGCGTCTTCGACCGCGATGAGCTGGACCGGGGGACCCGGCCCGATGACCCGCTGAGCCGATAGCGCTCACAGGGACTCGGCTGCCGCACCCGGAGGACACGAGAACGACGCCGGCACGGACCAGAGCTGCTCCAGGCCGGTGTCATCCGTGGCGGGGAAGAACACGCGGCCGCCCGCGCGCACGAAGGGCTCGGGCCCCAGTCCGAGCACCACCGGGACGGTGACCTTCGCGAGCTGTCCCGTCGTCGCCGTCGTGCCTCGCGTGAACCAGGGCCTGTTGGCCGTGCCGTCCGGCGAGCCGGTGAAGAGGACGGCCCCCGTCCCCGTGGCGAACACGGGGGAATAGGACGTGTCATTGCGGTGCAGCGAGCGGAAGAGCTCGCGAGTCCCCGCCGCCGTGCCGTTCGTCACCCAGAGCCGCACGTCGTCGGGCACGGGGCTCAGGCCGTTGAGGCCGACCGAGAAGTAGAGCGAGTCACCGGAGGCCGCGGTCCGCAGCACCGCGGGGAGCTGGTCGGGATTGTCTCGCGGCAAGGTGGTGACAAGCGTCCTGCCACCGCCACTCAGCGAGAGACTGTAGAGCCGCGCCGCCTGGGCCACGTACACCTTCGAGCCCAGCCCGCCCACCAGACGGACGCGTTGACCGAACGTGTCCAATCGCAGCGTGCCCGCGGCCGAGCCATTCGTCTTCCAGACCTCGTCGTTCGACCCGTCCCGGAGCACGAACAAGCCCTGGTCCCCTGCCCGCCCCACCTGCTGGATGCTCACGGTTCCCGCATCCAACTGCTTGAGGGACATGGTCCCCGCCTGGGTGCCATCCGTGCGCCACAGCGTCGTGGCGCCGCCCTGCGAGCGGAAGAACAACAGCGCATCTCCGACGCGCAGGGTCTGGTCGAAGTAGAGCCCGAGGACACCGGGGAGGTTCGCGAGCAGCACCGTCCCCGCGCTCGTCCCATCCGAGCTCCACAGCGCCGGACCTCCCGAGGCGCCCAGGTGGAAGAAGACCAGTCGGCCATGGAGGGCCGTCACGGCGCGCAGCGCGGGGCCGTTGACGTCCGGCGTGAAGGCCTTGATGAAGCGGGTTCCAGTCGACGTCCCGTCACTGGTCCAGAGGTGGACCATTCCCGTCGCCGAGTCGGCGAGCTGGAAGAAGAGCGTGTTGCCCACCGCCGCCGGAGTGCCCTCGGCGAAGACGCCCGCGGGGAAGCTCCGCACCTGCACGGTGCCGGCTTCGGTGCCATCACTGCGCCACAATCCCGTGCCACCTCCAGGCGCGGCGAGCGTGAAGTAGAGCATCCCCTGGACGTCGGTGAGTCCTTCCAGGTGGGTGTTGACGGATGCTCCCGGAGGATTGACCACCCGCGTCCTCGACGCGGCGCCTGGCGGACAGGCCTGGGCCGTCACCGCATGGGATTCCATCGCGAGGCCCCCGCAGCCCGAGGCCAGCAAAGCCAACCACACCAGGGCACCACCATTCCTGACACGCATGACCGCTCCTTCCAAACGCAGCGGCGGAAGGTAGGGAGCGAGAGGGTGCCCCTCAAGTGGGCACGAAAGCGCGAGACCACGTCGCGGTGGGATTCCGAGCAGTCAGTCCCTCAGGACGAGGCGCCCCAGCGGTCGCGGTACGTCCGCCAGAGTTCGCCGCCCATGCTCTCGCGCTGAACGGGGACATCGGGCGAGGAGGAGAATCCGCCGCGGGCATCGAGCCTGCTGAGCACGTGGATGATGATGCCCCGCATGTCGCCGTCCTCGAGGGGAAACACACCGCCACCGTAGGACGCGAGGTCGGCCCGCGGGTCATGGAGGAGCTGCCGCAAGCCCAGGAGCAGCCAGGGCAAGTCTCCCGAGGCCTGTGCCCCGTGGCCTATGGTCTCGATGTCGCTGTCGAGTTCACCGAGGTCTTCCGGCACTTCGTTGTGGTCGACGAAGCAGGTCAGGATGACCTGGCCCAGGTGGTAGCGAAGCATGGCGGTGCAGACCTTCATGGGCCCCCCAGGGCGCGGCGGGGAGCCCCGCCCGCGCCGGGTACCGAGGACTACGCCTCCGCGTAGGTCTCGATGAAGTCGTCGATGACCTTGACGATGTGGGTCGAGAAGTCGCGGAAGTCATCTTCGCCGTCGGAGAGGCTGAAGGCCTCGTCATGGCTGTAGGCGACGACGGCCAGCTCGCCTTCCGGGGAGCGGGCGCGCGGGTTGAAGCACCAGAAGTTCTCCACCGAGTCGTCATCGCGGCGCTGGAAGAACAGGGCCTGGTTGATGGCCTCCGCGACCTCGGCGTCCTCGCCATCCACGGCGTCCGACGGGTCCGGCGCGGCGGCGCGCAGCAGTCCCGGCTCCTCCATCCCGATGAGCTCCTGCCCGCCGTACACCACCTTGAAGGTGCCGAGCGTGGTGATGAAGCGCACGTAGCTGGGGGGCAGCTTCAGCTTGTACTTCGCCTCCAGACCCGCCACCGCCGCGGCGTCCACCGGCGCGGCGAACTCCACGGACATGCCCTCCTTCGTCTCCACGAAGGACTTCAGCCGCTCCACCGCCTGCGTCACCGCGCTCTCATTCGACTGCGTCGACATGCTTGCTCCGACCACGAGCCAGGAAGATGCCTGGTGCGCGGACGCTAGCCGTCGCCTCCAGCCATGTCATGCGGAGTAAAGCCACCCGCAGCTCGCCGACTCGACGCTCCGCCCCCCACTCCATTGGAGTTCAAGAATCGACGGGGTACTCGCCTCGCAGCTCGGTCCACCGGGCATCGGAGAGCCCCCCGGGGCCACAGCTGAGCCGCCGCAATCGTGGGAAGTGGTCTCGATGACGCAGGGGAACCCTCGTCCGAGAGAGCAGCACCTGTCAGCTCGAACACCTCCAGTTGGGGGCGTGCCACAGGTGGACCAGCTCACGGCACTGCGCATCGCCGAACACGCGGCTGCGCAGTTCGAGTTGACGCAAGGCGGGTAGCCCCTCGACCGCGAGGAGCAGCGCCAGGTCTTCTGGGAGCCACGCGACGAAGGCGAAGGGTGTCCGTCTCAGGGGAGATGGCCGCCAGGTCGTCGGGAGCGAACGTCACGCACGGGAGTGTACGGTGCCACGCGAGCAGGGCCCAGCACGCCCGTGTCCAAGAAGAAGGCCGGAGACGGAAGGCAGCACACCCGAGGTCCCCGGCCGGGGGTGGAACTCAGTCGTCAGTTACACGCATCGCTGCACTGCGCGAGCTGACAGCCGTAGCTGGCCGCCTTCGCATCGGCGTCCTGGCGCGCGAACCGGCACGCTTTCTTGCAGCCCCCAAGGAACGTGGTGGCGCCGAAGCCGACGACGTTGCAGGTGCCGCCGCTCGCGGTGAAGCCCGAGCAGGTCGTCTTGCAGTTGCGCGCGAACGCCTCGACGGGTCTGTCCTCGGACGAGACCTCCTCCGAGGGTGGGGGTTGCGACGTCTCATCCACAGGGACTTCGGGGGCCTCCGTCCCGGGGCCGCAGCCCACGAAACCAGAACCCAGCACGGCGAGGATGGCCAGCCAAACGACATGTTGCTTCATGACAGCTCCTTCAAGCCATCCTGGGGCACAAGGTTCCAGGAGGCGATGGGCTGTCTAGACATCCTCGCGCAACCCGTCAACGCGCCCGATGTCCGATGTGTTTGTCATTGATGCGCATTTGTGAGAGCCCGAGAGGACGAGTGTCCGCGGGGTGCGGTGCGGGGCGTGGTCCCTCCC
The DNA here is from genome assembly GCF_020037095.1 of Myxococcus sp. XM-1-1-1. Lineage (NCBI taxonomy): Bacteria > Pseudomonadati > Myxococcota > Myxococcia > Myxococcales > Myxococcaceae > Myxococcus > Myxococcus sp. XM-1-1-1. The sequence continues at coordinate 720,894 of NZ_JAIQDH010000001.1, read as the reverse complement.
GACGGCTGCGCATCGCACCAATCGTACACGGCGGTGGCGGTGCCCCAGCAGAGAGGCCAGACACGCATCGCCGCCATGAAGAGACTCGGACTGCGGAAGATGACGGAGTTCAGATGAGTCGCAGGTGTGCGCGGAGTCCCTCCTTGTGCGCACCCATGAGCGATTGCGCCAGGCGCTAGTCCTATCTGTTGGAAACTGACAGAGTCAGCGCCTCCGGAAAGGAGCCGTACATGTCATTCAAGTGGATGCGATTCCTGGTAGCGCCGATTGCCGCATCGACCTTGTGGGCGCCTCCCTCGCTGGCGAACACCTGCGAGGAGGAATACGCCTACTGCTATTACCTGGCCTCACTCGAGTCGGACGAACGCGCTCGCGACGCGAAGCAGAACGACTGCGACCTCGAGTACTGGATCTGCACCTCGCAGGCCCTGGGGGACGAGGCGCCCCCCGCGGAATCCACCACGAGCGCTGAGTAGCGCCCGGGCCGCCCCGCGCCGCGGAATCGACTGCGGTCCTCGGCAGACCTCCGCCCTGGACCGTCTATCTGCGCCGCCGCAGACGCCGCGCGATGAGCAATCCCAATGAGACCGCCGCCACGCAGATGCCCGCGGGGCGCACCATGGTCCCGATTCCGCCCGCGACGCTCGCCGTGACACCGAGCAATGACAGCCAGGTGGCAATGCACAGAGGGCACTTCGGGAGAAGCGCGGCCAGCAGGCCCAGGACCAGGGACACGGCCGGCACGCGCCGCGCTGTCGGGCCCTGGGACATTTGCTCAGCGTCCATACTGGTCCCGCAAGCGGACCCAGCTCATGGAGAAGGACAGCCCATCCTCGTCGCGCCCCTTCGGCGAGATGTCGAGCAACTGATAGGCGGCGTTGGCGACCTCGATGCCTCGTCCATACGTGCCGTAGGTGTGGAACACGTCGCCACGCGCATCCTTCGCGAAGACGCTGAACCCCGGCATCTCCGTGTTGGACTCCCCCAGCGGTCCGTAATTGTAGACGGCCTCGCCGCTCGCCAGCGTCTCCGGACGGAAGGACACGTTGAAGTCGAAGTTGAAGCGGCTTGCCTGGGACGACACCCATGAGAAGGTCCACCCCATCCGTCGCTGGAATGCCTGGAGCTTGGGCAGCGGCGCACGGGAGACCGCGGTGAAGCGGACATCGCGTTGAGCCAGGTGCTCGACGGCGCCGTTGAAGGAGTCCGCCCAGAAGGAGCAGCTCTTGCAACCGACCTCCCACTCCGGAGCGAACATGAAGTGATAGACGACGAGCTGGCTGTGGCCCTCGAAGAGCTGCGGCAGCGTCTTGGCCCCATCCGGGGTGTCGAACGTGTAGGGCTCCGTCACGCGCAGCCAGGGCAGCGCGCGACGCTCGGCGCTCAGCTCGTCGTGCATCCGGGTCAGCGCCTTCTCCTTCGCCAGCAGCGCCTTGCGCGCGGACAGCCACTCACTCCTCGACTCCGTCAGTTTCTGGGACATGGGTTTCCTCCAGGGATTGGATGCACCCAGACGTAACGGTCCGAGCCCGTGGGTCGGGAGTAACAAAGACGACGGGCTTCCCATCGACGAGGGAGCGACGGAGGATGCGCCGCATGGATGCGCTCGTCAGCGTGGCGGCCCGGGCCCTTCGCGAGGGAGATCCGCTGGGGGCTCTCCAGCGCGTGGCGCTGCGCGAGGACGCGCCGGCGTTGGCCCTGAGGGGCATCGCGATGGCGCAGTTGGGTGAGTTCGCCCAGGCGGCGGCGCTGCTGAAGCGGGCGGCGCGTGCGTATGGCTCCGGGGATACGCTCGCCCGAGCGCGCTGCGACGTCGCGCGGGCGGAGGTGGCGCTCGCGACCCGGGAGCTCGAGGGCATCGACCTCGCGCTCGATGGAGCCGTCCGCGTCTTCACACGCCACGGCGATGTGGAGAACGCGCGCTACACACGGCTTCTGCGGGCGCGACATGCCCTCTTGCTGGGACGCATCGAGGAGGCGGAGGGAGCACTGTTCGCACTCGCACGGGAGGAAACGCCCGCGAGGCCCTTTTCGGAGAAGGGAGCACTGCCCCCGCTCGCGCGGGAGGAAACGCCTGCGAGGCCCTCTACGGCGAAGGGAAAACACTCCGCGCTCACGCGGGAGGAAATGCTCGCGACGCCATCCATGGCCAAGGTGGCACAGGCCCCGCTCGCACGGGAGGAAACGCCCGCGAAGCCCTCTACGGCCAAGGTGACACAGGCCCCGCTCGTACCAGGGGGAACGCCCGCGAAGCCCGCTACGGCCAAGGTGACACAGGCCCCGCTCGTACCAGGGGGAACGCCCGCGATGCCGTCCACGCTCGCGTGGCTCCTGGCCTTCGAGGTGGCCGTGCGGAGGGGAACGCCTCGCACCGCGCGCGCCGCCCTGGAGCGCGCCCGCATCGCCGCGCGGCGCGCCCGCATCCCCGCGCTCGTCGCGGAGGTGGAACAAGCAGCAGGCGCCCTGGACCTCCCCGCCGCGCGGGTCGTCTCGCGAGGCGAGGCCCGCCCCGTCGTGCTCGACGAGGTCGAAGCCCTCCTCGAATCGGAGCACCTGGTCGTCGACGCGTGCCGTCGGGTGCTCCGCGCGGGCCCGCGGGTCGTGACCTTGTCCACGCGTCCCATCCTGTTCTCGCTGCTGCGGGTGCTGGCCGAGGCCTGGCCTCAAGACGCCGCGCGCGAGGAGCTCGTTCAACAGGTGTTCGGAGCGCGGAGGATGAACGCCTCGCATCGCGCGCGGTTGCGCGTCGAGCTGGGCAGGCTGCGCGCCCAGGTGCGCGAGGTGGCGGGAATCCAGGCCACGCCCCGAGGCTTCGTCCTGGAGCCTCGAGGCGCGGTCGAGGTCCGTGTCCTGGCGCCCCCCGTCGAGGGCGCGGGCGGCGCCGTCCTGGCTTTGCTCGCGGATGGGGAGCACTGGTCGACCTCCGCGCTCGCACTCGCGCTCGGCGCGAGCCAGCGCACGGTGCAGCGCGTGCTCACCACCCTGGAAGCGGCCGGGCAGGTCCGCGTGTTGGGACGAGGCCGGGCGAGGCGCTGGGTGGCACCTCCGCTCAGCGGGTTCACGACGACATTGTTACTCCCCACCTTGTCCCTGCCGGGCTAGAGCGGACCGAAGGGGATGGAGCGGGCCATGGACAAGCATCGGGACGAAGTCGAGGAGACGCAGCCGGCGGAGGTCCTCCGCGAATACGGCCCCTTCGACGGCGCGGCGCGCATCCATGGCGTCACGTATGACGGCGCGCGGGTCTGGTTCGCGGGAGACGAGGGGCTCCGGGCCTTCGACCCCACGAGCGGCGAGCCCGTGCGCACGCTCGCGGTGGCCTGTGACGCGGGGACCGCCTTCGATGGGCGACACCTCTACCAGCTCGGCGGTGGCGTCATCCGGAAGGTGGACCCGGAGACGGGACAGGTGCTGAAGACGATTCCCGCGCCCGGCAAGGGCGATGACTCGGGGCTCACCTGGGCCGAGGGCTCGCTCTGGGTGGGCGAGTACCACGCCCGGAGAATCCATCGCATCGACCCCGAGACGGGAGCCATCCTGCGCACGCTCGAATCCAACCGCTTCGTCACCGGCGTCACCTGGGCCCAGGACGAGCTGTGGCACGGCACGCTGGAGGATGGCGCGAGCGACCTCCGGCGACTCGACCCCGTGGATGGACGCGTGCTCGTCAGGCTCACGCTGCCCGAGGGTGTGAGCGTCACCGGGCTGGAGTCCGACGGCGGTGACGTGCTCTACGCCGGTGGCGGCACGAGCGGCAAGGTGCGCGCCGTACGGCGGCCCCGACGCTCGCGCCGCTGAGCCGCCGGCTCAGAACTCCAGGCCGTAGGCCGCGGCCACCTGCCGTGCGAAGGCCAGGACGTCGGCCGGCGCGTTCTCGTCCAACGTGACGCGCTCCAGCCCCCTCGCCACGGGGAAGGAGACCGACAGCGTCTGGGCATCGTGGGCGAAGCCCGGCGGCATTGGAAACGCCTGGATGGGCGCAAGCCGACTCGCGGCGATGAGCAAGGTCGTGAGCCGATGGACGTCGGCGCCGGACTGCTCACCTTCGAGGGTGGAGCGGCGCAGGAAGCGGCCGTCCCGGAAGACGGTGAGCGAGAAGCTCCGCGTGTTGGGGAGGCCGGGCGACTTCGACAGCTCGAGGACGTGGTCCTCCGCGGAGCGCGCGGGCGCGGCCTCCGGATGCGCGAGCCACGGAAGCCCTTCGTGCAGCCGCAACTGGACCAGCGGGGAGAAGCGGCGGAAGTCCTCGAACCGACCTTCGACGACGTCCGTGCGCGCCCCTGACGCCCAGCCCGACAGCGACTCGATGCGGTAGAAGACCTCGTCGACGTACCACCGCGCATCGCCGCGTCTCACGACGAGCAGGTCGGTGTACTGGGATTGGGGCTCGACGAGCGTGCGGAACTGGCGGCGCTCCTCGGCCGGGTGGCGCAGACAACCCTCCAGGTTCGACGGGAACAGCGCTCGCTGAGCGCTCCCTGCGTGGGCCTCCTGCTCCTCCAGGAACGCGCCCAGCGTGGTGTCGGGCTTCGTCTCTCCGAAGTACGGGAGGAAGGTGAGCTTCAAGGACAGCGGGTCGACGCCCTGGGGCGCAACCAGCTCGCACCGCTCGATGACGGGGCGGGCATCCCCGCGATGGACCTCGCGATAGCGTTCGAAACGGAGTGTCGGAGCGGCGGTCACGGATGCACCTTTCCTGGAGTCCTCGGGAGGGTGCTTTCCACCCGCCTGGCCTCATGAATACCCACTCCTCGAATCTCGCGCGTCGAGCCAGACTGGTCCAGCACGACGCTCGTCCATCTGCGCAGGAGGAACCCGATGCATCGCTCCACGACCTCGCGAGTCCCGCTCCCGATGACCCTGCTGTTGGTGCTCGGGGTGTTGCTGGGCGGGATGCCCGCCTGGGCGGGTGACATGCCGGCGAAGCCGCTGAAGAAGCCCGCCGATCGGCACTCCATCCGCAAGGTCACCCAGAAGTCCTACGTCCGTGAAGACAACAGCGTCGTGGAGTCCCGGGTGAACATCCACCGGGACGTGCAGGACATCAACGAAGGCAAGGCCAAGAAGGGCAACGAGTCCGGGGTCCAGACATGGACCATCAACCGGCGGACCTATGGCAGCCACGATGGCACCCTGTACCCCATGCGCGGCGATGGCATCCACGAGCTGAACCGTGGGGCGTTCAAGGCGCTGGGCATCTACAACGAGATGAAGGACACGCCCCGCGCCAAGGAGGTCCTGGACAAAATGAAGGTCCCCGAAGCTGATAGGAAGGCCGCGCTCAAGGCCTTCAAGGCCGGGTAGGAGGAAACATGGCCGACAGACTTCCATTGGGGTTCCTCGTCCGCGCCGCGATGAGCGACGAGCGGCTCTTCGACGGCATCGCTCGGGCGCTCGGCATCCAGGTCGGAGAGGTGTCGCTGTTCGACGTCGACCGGCCGGGGAATGAGATGGTCCTCGTGACGACCACGTCGCGGCCGGCGGGGTTCCGCACGGACGTGAGCCTGTACGTCGACGCGTCTCGCGTCCGCGGCGGAGAGGCGCTCACCTCGCAGGAGCTGGCCGCGAGGGTGGCCGTGCTGCTCGGGGAGGAGGTCCTCGTGTCTCCCCCCTCGGGCGACCCCGCCATCGCCGTCACCTGGTACCTGGTGACGCCGGATGGCCAGCGCTTCCGGGGCACCGAGGTCCACCTCGGGGATGAAGAGGACTCCATCGACATCGACCGCGCCTCGCTCCGCCCGGTGTAGCGCGAGCGGCGCGAGGCCCGGCGGTCTCAGGTCCTGGGTCGCCAGGTCAGCCACTCGCCAGGACGCGCCAGCTCCACGTCCACCTTCCGCGCACGGGCGGCGGCGAGGAGCTGCGCTTCCGCATCGGGCACCTCCCGATAGTCCTCGGAGGGCGCGACGCCGTAGTGGATGGGCACGAGGAGCTTCGCGCCCAACACCTTCGCCGCGGCCACCGCCTGCTCCGGTGTCAGGACGCCGTGCACGTCGCTGACGGGCTTGCGCCACCCGAAGCGTGCGCCGTTGATGGGCAGGAAGGCCGCATCGAAGGGCCCGAGCTGCCGGCCGATGCTCCACCAGGAGCCATGCCACAGCGTGTCTCCGCAGTGGATGATGCGACGCCCTCCCCCGGAGACGACCCACGACACCTGCGGGTCTCCGTAGCCGTCCACCGCAGGAACGGCCGTCACGGTGAACTCATTGAGCAGGACGGGCTCGTGGAGCGGCGCGGGCCGCACCCGGAAGCCCGACGCAGCGGCCGTAGCCGCCATGTCCGGCCCACACACCAGCGTCCCCGTGTCCCCCAACGCCTGTCGCACCGCCTGTCGGTCGAAGTGGTCGGGGTGACGATGCGTCACCAGGACGTAGCGGTTGCCCTCCCCCACCTCCATCGGGACCAGCGGGTCCTTCAGCGCCGCGCCCCACACGGAGGGGTCGCTCAACGGGTCCAGGAAGAGCGTGTCCTTCCCCAGTTGCAACCGCACTCCGGCCCAGGCCAGGCGCTGGGCGCGAAGCGACTCGGTCTCCATGGGCTTCGCCGCCCGACCCAGACCAGGAGGAAACAGGACCGCTCCCGCCGAGAGCGAGAGCGCCGCGCGCAAGAAGCCTCGGCGGCTCATCGCGCCTCCGGAGCACGCACGGGGTTGATGCCGAAGAGACGCACCCCCGTCTCCGTCCTCGGCTGATGACGGCTCGCCGGTGGGAAGAACAGGTACGAGCCCGGGCCCAGGCGCTGCTCTCCCTCGATGAGCTCACCGCTCAGCACGAAGACCTCCTCCCCCGTGTCATGGACGTCCACGAAGGGCCACTGACTCCCCGGGGCCATGTCCACGACCCAGACCCTCACGTCACGGGTGCTCGGCAAGTCCCTCCGCAGGCAGCCGGGCCCCACGATGACGGGCTCGACGTCGTCGAGCCTCACGGGGACGAAGGGGCCCTGCACTCTCGGGAAGCTGTCTGTTCGCGGCATCCATCCGCTCCTCTGGCTGTGGTGCACCCACGTTAAGGAGCACCACGAGCTGAGCGCAGCGAAACGATTTCGCCAAGATACTGAACCCGATTCATGTGAAGCTGCCCCGGCCATGCTCGAGCTTCGTCACTTCAAGTTGGTTGCCGCGGTCGCCGACATGGGAAGTCTGGCCGCCGCGAGCCGGCAGCTCCACCTCACGTCCTCGGCCCTGAGCCACCAGCTCCGCGACGCCGAGGAGCGCCTGGGCGTGCAGCTCTTCCAGCGTCGCCAGCGACGGCTGCTGCTGACCGGCGCGGGCGAGAAGCTGCTCCTCTCCGCGCGGCGGGTCCTGAGTGAAGTCGCCCAGGCGGAGGCGGTGTGCCGCGCGCATCCCCAGGATGACCTCTTGAGGCTCAGCACGGGCTGCTACACCGTGTATGGCTGGCTGCCGCCCATCCTCGGGCAGTGGCAGTCGGAGCACCCTCGCGTCGAGCTGAGAATCGTCCTGGAGGCCACGCGTCAGCCGCTCGGAGCGCTGCTCGATGGGCAGTTGGACCTCGCCCTGACTCCCGACGTCCCGAAGCAGGCACGGCTCGCACGAACGCCCCTCTTCGAGGACGAGCTCATGCTGGTGGTCCCCGAGGCGCACGCCTTCGCGCAGCGTGCACATGTCACGGCGCAGGACCTGGTGCGCGAACACCTGCTCACCTACGCCGCGCCCCGGGAACAGCTCGATGTCTTCACGCGGGTGCTGTGGCCCGCGGGGCTCGAGCCGCAACGTGTCTCCCCCGTGCCCCTCACCGAGGCGCTGATCGAGCTGGTGCGCGGCGGCATCGGTGTCACGGCGCTACCCGAGTGGATGCTGCCGACGCAACGTCAGGGATTGCGGACCGTCCGACTCACCCCTCGGGGAATCCGACGCCGCTGGAGCGCCGTCACCCGCGCCTCACGCCAGCGCTCCGCACCACTGGCGCGATTCATCGAGCTGCTGAGTCAGCGATTCCGGACAAGCGCACGGAAGGGCGCTTCGTCTCGCGTGGGCTGAGCGCCGACCACAGGCCCCGCCCCGGCGAATCCCAGCCCACACGGGCTGTGCTAGAAGCCGTGAGCGTGATACCCATCTCCCTGTGCAAACCCACCCGAGGTTCGCTGCTCATGATGCTCTGTCTGGGCATCAGCCAGCCCGTGCTCGCCAAGGCCCCGGAGGCCAATGCCCAGGGCTTCGCGGCGTATGGCAAGGGCGACTACAAGAAAGCCCACGCCCTCTTCGAGAAGGCGCTGAAGCAGGACCCGTCCAACGCCTATGCGCGGCTCAACCGGGCGAGGACGACCACCCTGCTCAACCAGGGCCAGGAGGACGCCGACGACTTCGACTCCTGCGCCTACGAGCGCAATTGGATCTACCTGGCGCTGGGCGACCTGTCGAAGGCGGTGGAGCTGGACGCCAAGGCCATCCTGCCGAAGATCGACGAGGACACCCAGGGACTCAAGGCCCTCAAGGCGCGTGATGAATACAAGAAGTGGCGTCAGGCCATCTCGGTGCTGGTGGAGGAGAAGGGCATCCGGGAGAAGATCCTGGGCACCACGTCCGACTGGTGGTTCCTCCGGCCGGGGCAGCTGCCGAAGAGCATCACCCTCGCGGCGGACAAGCGCGTCGTGGAGACGCTCCAGGACATGACGGAGCAGCCCGCGGGCCGTTGGCGTCCCTTGAGCGGTGGCGTGGAGATCACGGCCGGCAAGGAGCCCGCGCGCCCCTGGAAGCTGCAGGCCGGCAAGTATCCGTTCGACCAGGGCAGGAGCTTCTTCTTCGAGGTGCAGCTCGTGCCGGGTGAAGGGCCGCAGCCCGCGGAGTATGGCTGGAGCACGGGGCCGCTGAGCCTTGGCCCCTTGAGCGGTGACTGCCTGTGACGTCCGCCGTCCAACGGTGTGTCATTGCAGTCGCACGAGACAAAGCTGTTCTCGGCGGCGTGAGCCTTGCGACATCCGCACTCGGCGTGTGCTGGGTTTGAAGGCGTCAGACGCGGCTGGTAGAGGCTCCGTACACCCGCCGCTTTGGCGGGTCTGACACGGAGAGCCTGGATGAACACCCTTGGACGTCTTGCCGCGATGTGCGGCCTGTTGGCGCTGGTTGGTTGCGGTCCGGAAGCACCCGTCGCGGAGACCTCGGAAGAGACTGTCACCAGCATGGCGGGTGGCCGCGTGCCGCCTCCCATCTGCCCGGAGGTGATGCCTCCGCTGTGCGAGGACGGCGACCTCTACCCCATCTACTCGGGCACGTGCCTCATCGGCTTCGAGTGTGTTCCCCGCGCCGCCAAGGCCAACTGTCCCCAGATCGTCTACCCGGGCCCCGGCTTCTGCGAGTTCGGCACGATCACCCCGGTGTACTCGGGCGGCTGCCTCGTCCGGTACACCTGCACGATGTAACCCCCACCACACCCCGAACGGAGAGACACATGCGCGCTGGAATCATGGCGGGACTGCTGGCGATGGGGTTGCTCGTAGGCTGCGGCGGAGTCGAGGACGACGTCAGCGTCGAATCCGAGACGGAGGCGCAGGCCATTCCGTGTCGTGACATCACGGGACGCGACTACGTCATCACGTACTACGCGGAGGCCGCGAAGCTCACCAAGGTCGGCGAGCTCCAGTGCGGCTGCAGCGTGCCCGAGCGGGTGCTGACCGGCACCCAGACCGTCCACTACGAGAAGGTCTACGGCTGCATCGCGATGTAGCCCTTGGAAACAAGAAGGCCGGTAGTCCCGAGTCTCCTCGAGGACTACCGGCCTTCAAGAGCGGCGGAAGGGATTCGAACCCTCGACCCCGAGCTTGGGAAGCTCGTGCTCTACCAACTGAGCTACCACCGCGAGCGACCCGGCCGGTGTACCGCAGCCCCCCGGGAGCGTCAAGGACGTTGGCGACTGCTCCCTTCCCTCCCGCGCCGCCTGAACAGCGCCAAATTGCTGGGGAAGTTGCCACCCCGACACGCGCCACCAACACCTCCCAAGGTCCTCCCGCACCCACGGACGCACGCCCGTCCGCGCCGCATCCGTCACCCGACGCGCGGCGGCGCCAGTACCACGCCTACAATTTAAGCGTATTTTTCACGTATTTCCGTTGATTTGCATTAAACCAGAAATGCGTGTTTCCTCATACTGCCAGTCCCGCCCCGCACGGGGCGACTTCACCCGCAGCGCAGGAGCACGACATGTCCGTAGGTGCATACCGAAGGCGGCTGTTCCAGGCGGTGGTCTTCACGGCGACCCTCTCGGGGTCCACGGCGTTCGCAGTGGCGCCGGAGCACGCACATGGTGGCGAGCGTCACTTCGACGCGCGCACCAGCTACAACGCGCAGGCGCGCTTCGGCTTCTCGACGACGCAGAAGGCGCACGTCGAGTCCCTGCGCCGCAGCATCCCGGACCTGATGGTCGAGACGGACGAGTCCACGGGCCTGGTGCGCTCGCTGGTCAACCCCGTGGGCGCGCTGACGGGCCCCAGCAGCGGTGACCCGATGTCCATCGCGTTGGACTTCGTCCAGAAGCACCACGAGGCGCTCGGGCTGAGCCTCAGCGACGTGTCCACGTTCGAAGTCACGGACCGCGTCTATTCCGAGGTCAGCGGGGCCACGCACCTGTATCTGCGCCAGACCTTCAAGGGCCTGCCCGTCTACAACGCGCAGCTCCAGGTCAACGTCGCCAAGGACGGCAGCGTGCTGGGCGTGCACAGCGACTTCCTGCCCTCCATCGAGAAGGCGCTCGCGGGCACCGAGCCGCGCATCAACGCGGGTCAGGCCGTGGCGGGGCTCGCCCGGCACCTGGGCGTGGAGCTGGCGGCCCAGCCCCGCGCGCTGCAGGCCGAGGCGGGCGTGCAGCGCCGCACGGGCGTCGAGGTGGACGGCCTGTCGCGCGAGCCCATCAACGCGCAGCTGGCCATCCTCCCCATGCGCCGCGGCGAGGCGCGCCTGGTGTGGCACTTCCAGGTGTCCACGCTGGACTCGCAGCACGACTACGACGTGACGGTGGACGCCAACACGGGCGAGGTGCTCACGCGCTTCGACTGGGTGGCCGCGGATTCGTACAAGGTCTACCCCGTGCCCGTGGAGAGCCCCAACCACACCTCGCCGCTGCCGCCCTCCGATGGCCGCGTCACGGTGACCAACCCCGCCAACGCCGTCGCCTCGCCCTACGGCTGGCATGACACCAACGGCGTCGCTGGCGCGGAGTACACCATCCCGCGCGGCAACAACGTCCACGCCTACGAGGACCGCGACGCCAACAACGCGGCGCCCGCCTCCCAGCCGGACTGCGGCGCGGCCATCAACTGCGTCTTCACCATCAACCTGACCGGCGCGCCCTCCACGTACATCCCGGCGGCCGTCACCAACCTGTTCTACTGGAACAACATCATCCACGACGTGCAGTACCAGTACGGCTTCAACGAAGTGGCCGGCAACTTCCAGCAGAACAACTACGGCCGCGGCGGCGCGGGCAACGACTACGTCCGGGCCGAGGCGCAGGACGGCAGCGGCACCAACAACGCCAACTTCTCCACGCCCGCGGACGGCTCGCCCCCGCGCATGCAGATGTACATCTGGACGGCGCCCACCCCGGACAAGGACGGCGACCTCGACAGCGGCATCATCGTGCACGAGTACGGCCACGGCATCTCCAACCGCCTGGTCGGCGGTCCGAGCAACGTGTCCTGCCTCTCCAACCGTCAGCAGCCGGGCGAGGGCATCAGCGACTTCCTCTCGCTCTTCTACACGGCGCGCACGGGTGACACGGCGAACAAGATTCGCGGCGTGGGCACCTACGCGCTGAACCAGGCGACCACGGGCAACGGCATCCGCACCCAGCCGTACACGCTCGACTCCACGCGCAACACGTGGACGTACGCCAGCATCAACGGCATGGCCGTGCCGCACGGCGTGGGCTCCGTGTTCACCCAGGGCATGTGGGAGGCCTACTGGGCGCTCGTCAACCACTGGGGCTTCGACGCGAACCTCTACAACGCCCAGGGCAACGCGGGTAACCAGCGCATGATGCTGTACTTCACCGAGGGCCTGAAGCGCACGCCCTGCAGCCCGACGTTCACCCAGGTGCGCGACGGCATCATCAGCGCCGCCACCACCCTGCACAACGGCGAGGACGTGTGCCGCCTGTGGACGGCCTTCGCCGCCTTCGGCCTGGGCAGCAACGCCGTCTCCGGTGGCTCGGCCAGCACCACGCCGACCAACGGCTTCCAGGTGCCGTCCACCTGCGCGGCGCTCTGAGTCGACATGCCGGGTAGCGGGGCACTCGCTCCGCGTCCCTCGTGAGTGACACACCGGACCGGGGGGCTTCTGTCGAGGCCTCCCGGTTCGTGTTTTCTCAGCGCAGGCCGCGCGTCAGCTCGTCGCGGCTGAAGTCCCGGGAGAGGTTGCTCGGCTCCAGGAACTCGGCGAGCTCGATGATGATGGGCAGGAGCGTCTGGATGCGGTCCTTGAGCCGGGCGCGCACGTGCTCCTTGAACCCCTGGTTCTCCATCCGCGCCAGCGCACGCACCTCCTCCGGGACACGGTCCACCAGGTCATCCAGCGGCCTCAGCCCCTGGTCGACGGCCCGGTCCACCTCGCTCTGGAGTCGGCCCGGCAGTGCCTTGAGCGTGCTGGCCGCGCCCCTGCGGGTGACCTCCTCCAGGTGCTTGCTGAAGAGATAGGACTCCGCGAGCTGCTCGATGGTCTCGCTGCCCAGCGACTGGATGAAGATGCCCTTGAACCTGTCGCGGAACTTGCCGTCGAGCTCCTCGGTGAGCTTCCAGTCGGTGTCGAGCGCCGCGCAGACCTTGTCCTTGAAGCCCGAGGCCTCGCCACGCTGCGCGGAGGTGGCGACGCGGGAGGCCCAGTCGGAGAGATGCCCCTTGGCCTGGTCGAGCAGGACGCGCGCTTTGCCCAGGTCGTTCTTGTCGTAGTACGTGAGCACCTCCGCCCGCGTGGAGTTGAAGAGCAACAGGACGCTGCCCTTCTCCGCCTGCACCAGGCTCTGGTAGGTCGCCACCAGCGCGCGGTAGTGGCCCTTCTGCGTCTGGTAGACGTCCGAGCCGCCCTGCACGGCGTCGAGCAGATCCCGGTCGATGCCGTCGGGGATGTCGATGTCGAACAGCGAGGTGATGAACTTCGCCAGGTCGATGCCCTTGCCGCCCAGGTGCTTGTCATCGAGCTGACGGGCCTTGTCGAGCGACTTCGACGTGGCGCGCGCGACGCCCTCGGAGAGGCGCTTGACGGCGCCGGGGGCCAGGTCGTCGACGATCTTCTGCGCCATCTGCGCGACCTGCTGCACCACCTGCCGCTGGTCGTTCTCGAACGCGACGTCCTTGGACAGGAGGAACGTCCACTTGTCCCACAGCTCCCCGAGCATCTTGTTGAGCACGTCCTGATGCACGAGCAGGTCGTCGTGCAGCTGGGGCGTCTGGACCTTGGCGAGCGAGTCGAAGAAGGCCATCTCGTGCTCGAGGGCCTGGTACCAGAAGAGCTGGAGGGGCGGCGTCAGCAGGTGGTCCTTGGCGGCATCACCGAAGGCCCGGCTGATCTCCGCCCGGGCCGTGGCGCAGCGGTCCTGCCACTTTCGCCAGGTGCCCAGGTTGCCGGCACTGGCGCGCTCGCTCGCGTCGAGCAGGGCCGACAGGGCGTCCTCCGCCGCGCGCCCCGCCCGCTTGAGGCCTTCCGCCAAGGCGCGCTTCACCGTGTCCGGAGCGCCCTCGGCGGCACGGGTCATCTGGTCCTGCAGCTCGGCGACTCGGCTCGAATACCCACCCATGGGTGCTCCTCACAGACTCTGCTGGCTGGTGATGCGCCAGGGGCCGCCAGCGCGGCGCTGCAGCTCCCAGCGCCGGTGCACCTCGACCGAGTTGAACGTGCGCGTCTGGCCCTCGAAGAGGCCGACGTGGTCGACCTCCAGCTCCACCTGCTCGATGCGCGGCAGGCCCGGGGCCTCGTCGCCGCGGATGACGGTGCGCGCGTCGCCACACCAGTGCACCCGCGCGTCGAGCACCTTGTCGAGCAGCAGGCGCCGCGAGCGCACCCACTCGCTGTCGCGGCCGTTCCAGGTGTAGACCGGGTAGTAGATGGGCCGCTGTTCGTCCGGCACGGCGCGCCAGTCGGCGAAGAGGCCGTTCCAGGTCTCCTGGTCGCCGCGCTTCACGGCGGCAATCATCGCCTCCAGCACCGCGCGCGGGCTCGCGTCGTCGGACAGGGGCCCCGAGGTCTCCTGCCGCAGCGACTCCTCGCCGGCGAAGAGGGGCCCACCCTCGCGCGTGTCGGTGACGTCGACGCAGACCGCGCCGCCGATGAGGGCCGCGACGGGCTCCACCTCCAGCCCCGCGGCCGTGCGCCCCGAGCCGGCGAGCAGACGCGGATCCGGCAGGATGCGACCGAGCAGGGCGATGTCGCCCCGAATCGAGGGAGAGACGAGCCGCTGATAGCGATGCATGGCGGCGAAGACCCGGGCCATGGCCGGGGTGTTGACGGGACAGAAGACCCACGCCCCCGACTGGTTCCAGGCCAGATAGGCATTGCCCATGTCGACAATCCAGTCGCGCTGGCTCACCTGCGGCAGCGCGACCAGCTTGCCCGTCACCACCGAGCGGTCGCCGCGGAAGGGGTCGACGACGGGGAACACGCCGAGGGTCTCCGCGGCGCGCGACTCCAGCAGGGCCCTCCAGGCCGCGGTGGCCCGCAGGCCGATGGCCTTGACCTGCTCCTCGCCCCGGCTGCGGAAGTCGAGGGCGCCCTCGGGGAGCGAGACGAGGTCGCCGTCGAGACAGTCCCGCACCCGCTCCCAGTCGTCGCGCATCGCCGTCGCCAGGGGACCGGGGAAGTGCTCGACCAGGTAGTCCACGCGCGCCTTGTGCGCCAGGTGGTTGGCGAGCTCCATCCGCGTCCCGCGCGCGGTGCGCCAGACGCCGAAGGTCCCGTCGAGGAGGCGCTCCCATTCGGAGACACGCTTGTCGACCCAGCCCGACCAGGACTCGTCGAAGCCGTCTCGGCCCAGCTGCTCGGGCCCACCCGGCCCGAGGATTCGCTTCGTCGTCTCGCCGATGCTCCAGAGCCGCTCATGGCGCAGCGTGCCGCTGAGCTCGAGCGTCTCCCAGCCGTCCCCTGGCGCGCGCCTGCGCAGGACTCGCAAGCGGACCAGGTCCCCTTCCTTGCGCCCCTGCCGCGCCCAGGTCTGGCTCTCGGCGTGCTGGCCCAGCAGATACGGGCCGGTGCGCTGCCGGGTGGGCATGTCCGGAGGCGTGACGATGGGCTCGCCGTCGACCGCGACGATGCGGTCTCCCACGCGCAGGCCCGAGCCCCGAAACCCGCTGTCCCAGGCGATCCACCCCACCCCGAGGTGGGGCATCACGCCATCCAGGCGCGTGTCGGTCTTCAGACCGCTGCGGAGGTTGTCGTGAAGGTACTCCCGCTCGGCACCACGTTCGCTCAACACGAAGACGTCCCCCTCTCCTGCCGGCCGCCCCGAGTGGCCGCCTCGGGGACAGGGTCTACCTTGGGGGCCCCTTTTCGAGAAGGTCCCCCCGTGGTGACTCACAACGTCAAGCGAGGGTTTCCTTCATGAGGCCCCGTGGCGCGAGCGGGGACGAGCGGCGTCAGTCCTTGACGACGGTGGTGATGGTCAGCGGCGTCGCGTTGCCCACGAAGGTGCCGGCGGTGGTGGTGCACGGCATGGGCACCTGCGAGAAGTCCGCGGCGTAGTAGCCGTAGGTGGAGCCGTTGCCCTTCTCGTAGAACTCGTGCCCGTCCGGGAGGACCACCTTCCAGACGTAGTTGAGGCTCGTGTACTGCGTGGACGAGCGCGACCGGATGACCCCCGTCACGGTGGTGCCCCAGTGCCAAGGCGCCACGGCGGGCACCTCCACGGTCTGCGGCGCCGGAGCCCAGTCGAACGTGCTCGACGGACCAGAGCTGCCGCCCCAGCCGTAGATGAGGAACACGCGGGTGCCCCAGGGCAAATCGTCGTTGCGGTACGTCAGGGTGATTTCCGCCTGCGAGGTGCTGAAGTAGCCACACGTGTTGAGCACCGTGCGCGCCTGCGCCCACTGCGAGCCCGCGAGCGCCGAGGTGGAGGTGAGCAACAGGGAGAGTACGAGCGCGTGGCGCGAGAACCGGGACATGCGGAGACTCCAGGAGTAGGTTGACAGCGTCGCCCCTCTACCAGAGCCGTGGATTCTGAGGGAGTCCTGAGACAACCGCCATCGTCGAGACACGCGGTGGTGTGTTCGAATGTCCGTCCGACACGAGCTGTGTGGCTCGTCGAGCCCGTCCGCGCATGCCCCGCGAGCCGCCCATCGTCCTGCCCGTCCTGCTGCCTCTGCTCCGGCACGCGAACCCGTGGGCGCTGCTGCTGGTGAAGGAGGAGGGCTATCCGCTCTCCACCGCCGCCCTGCTCTCCGAGCGCTACGCCTTGAAGAGCAACGAGAAGCCCTTCGTGAAGGCGCTGCTGGAGCGCAAGCGCAACCTCTGGGTCTTCCGCTGTGACCAGCGCCGCTTCGCGGGGGACTTCGTCGTCGTGGACATGGCGGAGCCGCGCCCCGCCCGACGACAGGTGGTGGTGCTGGACCTGAAGATGGGCGCGCCGCTCGTGCTCGGCGGAGGCGGCGCCGGGGTGCAGCTCGTCCATGCCCGGGACGCGGTGGAGGGCGTCGCGGCACGCCAGGACGTCATCCCTCCCGGCCCCCCGTACACCCTGGCCACGGGCGACAAGGACGTCATGCTCGCCCATCTGGGCGCATGAAGCCGAAGCCGTGTTGGAATGACAGACATCCCGACCTGAAAGACATGGGACTTGACTGAACGGAGTTTCAGTCCCACTCTGGGACGGTGAAAGCCCGCCCCGTCGACAATCCGCCCAACCCCTGGGCGAGCACCGCGGTGGAGTACCTGGACGAGATTCCTCCCGCGAAGCTGGAGGTCTGGGAGGACCACAGCCGCCAGGTCCTCTCCCACAACGACAGCCCGGACGTGGGCTTCGACTGGAGCGTCAATCCCTACCGGGGCTGTCTGCACGCGTGCGCCTACTGCTACGCGCGCCCCACCCACCAGTACCTCGACTTCGGCGCCGGCACCGACTTCGAGACGAAGCTGGTGATGAAGCCGCGCGCGGCGGAGCTGCTCCGCGACGCCTTCGAGCGCCCCTCCTGGAAGGGGGACACCGTCGTCTTCAGCGGCGTCACCGACTGCTACCAGCCGCTCGAGGCCTCCATGCGGCTGACGCGCGCGTGCCTGGAGGTCTGCGCCGAGTACAAGAACCCCGTCGGCATCGTCACCAAGGGCGTGCTCATCGAGCGCGACCTCGACGTGCTCCAGCGCCTGTCCCGCGACGCGCGGCTGTGGGTCAGCATCAGCCTGCCCTTCCACCACGCGGACATCGCCCGCGCCATGGAGCCCTACGCGGCCTCGCCCCAGCGGCGGCTGCTCGCCATCCGCCGCCTCGCGGACGCGGGCATCGACGTGGCCATCTCCTTCGCGCCCATCATCCCCGGCCTCAACGACGAGGACATCCACCGCGTCCTCACCGCCGCGAAGGAGGCCGGCGCCCGCCGCGCCCACTACACCCTGGTGCGCCTGCCCGGCCCCGTGAAGGACGTCTTCGAGGAGCGGCTTCGCGCCAGGCTCCCCCTGCGCGCCGAGCGCGTGCTCCACCGCATCCGGGAGACGCGCGGCGGGGAGCTCAGCGACTCCCGCTTCAAGCACCGCATGCGAGGCGAGGGGCTCTACGCCCAGACCATCCACCGCCTCTTCGAGACAACGGCGCGCAGGGTGGGCCTGCGCACCTCGTACATCACCGAGCCGGCACCGGACACCTTCCAGCGCCCGCCGCGAAAGCCACCGCCCTCGCCCCAGCTCAGCCTCTTCTGAGCGCGCCTATTTGCGTATCGCCTGGACGATGCTGATGAGGATGACCGCCCCCACCGTGGCCACCGCCAACGAGTAGAGGTTGAACCCCGTCACGCCGCGCCCGCCCAGCAGGCTGAACAGGAAGCCGCCAATCATCGAGCCGACGATGCCCGTCGCGATGTTGGCGAAGATTCCCATCCTCGCGTTCGTTCCCTTGATGATGCTCGCGATCCACCCCGCGAGCCCTCCCAGCACCAGCCACGAGCAGATTCCCATGTCATCCTCCTGACCGGCGGGTTGCTATCAGACCCGGCGTCGCCGTGCACCCGGGCCCACACAGGCCACTACGGCCCACGTGCCCACGTATTTCAAGGCCCCACGCCCCCTCACGAAAACGCCCCACGCCTCCCGAGGGAGACATGGGGCGCGTGTACGACACGAAGGCGCGGCTCAGTCCTTGCCGAGCATGCCGTCCTTCAGGCCGCCGTCCACCGGCGACTTGCCCAGCCACACGGAGAACAGCGCGTCGGCGAAGTCCTTGCCCTCCACCGAGATGGGCTCCGTCACCTTGGTGCTCCGCACGCTCGTGCCGGAACCCGGGACGTAGGTGAGGATGATCTCCTCGCCCTTCTTCACGTCCGGAATGGCGTTGGCGAAGGTGTTCAGCCGCTCCTGGAGCGCGGGCAGCTTGTCGCCCGCGTTCTTCTTGAAGCCCTCCACGATGGCGTCGGTGATGCTCTTCTTGTCCAGGTCGCGCAGCATGTACATGCGCACGCGCTTGGACTCGTCCGCGGACACGAGCGCCGCGGCGTCCTGGCTCGGTGTCTCCACGTACAGGCCCACCGCGTAGACCTTGAACATCATCTTCTTGCGCAGGCCCACGCCGTTGAGCTTCAGCTCCTTGCCCTCCACCTTGGCGGTTCCGGGGAACTTCACCCCGGCGACCTCCTGGGCCTCTCCCGGAGCGGCGGAAGCAGGCAGGGCGAACAGCAGGCAGAGCGCGACGGCGGACAGGGTGGCTTTCATGAATCCCTCCAAGTGGGTTGTTTCACGTGCTCCGACGCACACTAGCCACGCGTCTTCACGAAATGCTCCATGAAGGTGACGAGGGTGCGCACATTCTCCACAGTCACCGCGTTGTACGTGGAAACCCGGATTCCTCCAGCGGTCCGGTGGCCCTTGAGCCCCACCATTCCTTGCCGCTTCGCGTCAGCGACGAAGGCCGCGTCCAGCTCCGGCGTGGGCAGGTGGAACACGACGTTCATCACTGAACGCGACGCGCGCTCCACGGGGGCCCGGTAGAAGCCCGCGTGCGTGTCCAGCGCGCCGTAGAGCAGGTCCGCCTTCTGGCGGTTCCACGCTTCAATCTGGCCCAGCCCGCCCACGTCCTTCATCCACGCGAGCACGTTGCGCACCAGGTAGATGGCCAGCGTGGGGGGCGTGTTGTAGAGCGAGTTGTTCTCCGCGTGGACGGAGTACCGGAAGATCTTCGGGATGTCCTTGCGGCCCTTCGCGATGAAGTCCTTCTGGGCCACCACCAGCGTGACGCCGGAGGGCCCCAGGTTCTTCTGCGCGCCCGCGTAGACCAGCCCGAAGCGCGACAGGTCCATCTTCTTCCACAGGAAGTCGGAGCTCATGTCCGCCACCAGCGGCACCGGCCCGGTGTCCGGCAGCGTGTGCCACTGGGTGCCGTAGATGGTGTTGTTGGTGGTGACGTGGACGTACGCGGCCTTCGCGTCCAGGGACAGCTCGTCCTGGCGTGGCACGCGGGTGTAGTGCTTGTCGGGCTGCACCGTCGTCGCCGCGACGCGGGGCTTGCCGTAGTACTTCGCCTCGTCGAGCGCCTTCTCGCTCCACACGCCCGTCATGAGGTAGTCCGCGCTCGTGTCGGGGGTGAGGAAGTTCATCGGCACCTGGGCGAACTGCTGCGACGCGCCGCCGGTGAGGAAGAGGACCTGGTGCGTGGACGGCAGGCCCGTCAGCTCCGACAGCAGGGCGATGGCCTCGTCGTGGACGGCCTCGTACTCCTTGCCGCGGTGGCTGTGCTCCATGACGGACATGCCGGAGCCCTGGAAGTCGAGCAGCTCGTCCCGGGCGCGCTCCAGGGCGGGAAGGGGCAGGCCGGCGGGACCGGGGTTGAAGTTGATGACGCGCATGGCGGACAGGGCTCCTCTTCGAAATGGAACGGCGGGGCCCATTCTTCCTCCCGACGCCCCCCCGGGAGCCAGTAGGAAGCGGTCCGCCCTCGTCCGCCTCCTCCAGGAGCGGCCCCGGGGACGGGAAATGCAGCGTGGCCACCGGACCGTCCCGGGGGTCTGGAGGTCAGGTGGGTTCCACGGAGGGACTGGCGGAGTGGGTACGGCGCGCGGCGAGTGGGGAGACTTCCGCCTTCAGTGAGCTGTATCGGCGCACCCGCCCCCTCGTGGCGAGGTTGGTGGCGGGGTTCGCCCCGCTGGACTCGGACGAGGTGGAGGACGTCATCCAGGAGTCCTTCGTCCGGGCGTTCCGGGCGCTGCCCCGGCTGAAGGAGCCGGGGGCCTTCGAGGCCTGGCTGTTGTCCATCGCTCGCAACCGGGCGCGCACCCGGCTGGAGCGAAAGGCCCACCTCAGGAGGTTGGAGGACGACATCGCGGACCCGGAGCCGGAGGCGGTGCCGCCCGTGCCGGAGTCCCTGCAGCTCGAGCGCGACATCGAGGTGGTCCGTCAGCTCATCGCCGAGCTGCCCGAGGGCGAGGAGAAGCGGACAGTGCAGCTTTTCTATATCGAAGGGGAGCTGTCCGCGCGTGAGATTGCGGAGCAGATGGGCGTGGGCAAAAGCGCCGTGACGATGAGACTCGAGCGCTTCCGGGGTCGTATCAAGAGAGAGCTGCTGCGGCGAGTGCTCGCCGGTCGGTGGGAGTGAGAGGTCATGAGACACCTGGATGACGAGGCGCTCGGCGCCCTTGCCCGTCGTGAGCCGGACGCGGTGACGTACTTCCGCGAGCACCTGGCCACCGCGTGTGAGGCGTGTGAGGGCTACCTCGCCACCCACTCCGGCCCTGACCTCCTGGACGGGCGGGTGGACGCGGTGCTCCTGGCCCTGGCGCCTCCGCGCCCCCAGGCCCCCCTGGACGAGGTGGGCCTGGCGCGGGTGAAGAAGCAGCTTCGCGCACCGCCCCGGTGGGACGCGCGGCGCTGGGGCGTGGTGGCGGGCGCGGTGGCCGCGGCGCTCGTCGCGGTGGTGGTGGTGCCCCGGGTGCGCCAGTCGGGCGCCGGGGTGGAGGTGGGCACGGACTCGCTGGCGCCGGGCGTGAAGGGCCAGGTGGGGAAGATTGCCCTGGAGCTGGCGGTGGTGGCGCGCGGCGCGGACGGGAGCCTCAGGCGGCTGGACCCGGACACCCAGGTGGCCCCGGGCGACGTGCTGCTCCTGCGCTACCACGCCACCGAGGCGGGCACGGGCCTGCTCTTCCAGCAGCGGGCCGAGCAGGAGCCGGAGCTGTTGGGCACCTTCGTGCTGGAGGCGGGGACCCATGACCTGCGCGACCCCCAGGGCCTGTCGGGCGTCAGCCTGGAGGGGGAATCGGGGCCGGTGACGTTGTGGTTGGCCGCCACCCCCTCGGGCCTGGAGCCCTCGCCCGACGAGGTGAGGCGGGTCCTGGTGGGAGGAGGTGAGCGATGGGAACAAGGCACGCTCGCCGTGACGAGGTTCGACGTGCGCGTGGGAAGCGGCGAGAATCCGCGCTGACCGAGTCACCGTGAGGCCCCTGCTCTCCATCCTGCTGGCGGCGCTGATGGCGTGCGCGACTCCTTCGTCCCTGGGGACGGAGAAGGGCGGCCTCGTGCCGCTGCGGCTCGACGAAGAGGCGCTCTCCAGCGCCTACACGCCCCGGCGGATGGCGCTGCTCGTGGGCATCTCCGAGTTCGACGACCCCCATTGGCGGGGGCTGCGTTACCCATCGAAGGACGCCAAGGACCTGGCCGCGGCGATGCTGGACCCGACGAAGGGCCGCTTCGACCAGGTGCGCGTGCTCACGCGGCCGGAGGAGACGACACGCGCGGCCATCCTCGCCGCGCTCAGGCAGCTCCGGAAGGAGGCGCACCGCCCGGATGACGTCGTGGTGGTCTACTTCTCCGCGCACGGCACGCTGGCGCGCGACGCCACCGGGGAGCTGCGCCGCTTCCTGGTGACGCGGGACGCGTCCTACCGCGCCATCGCGCAGACGGCGCTGTCCATGGACGCGCTGAAGGCGGAGTTCGACGCGCTCTCCAGCCGGCGGCGGCTGCTGGTGCTGGCCTCGTGTCACAGCGGCAACGGCAAGTCGCTGTTGCCCAAGGAGTTGGAGAAGGAGCTGTCGGGCATCAAGTCCGGCTTCTACGCGCGGCCGCTGGAGGAGTCCTCGCGGGCTTCCATGGTGTTCGCCGCCTGTGACTGGGGCGAGACGGCGCGCGAGGACGAGGGCCTGCAGAACGACATCTACACGCACTTCCTCGTCGAGGGGCTGGGCGGCGGCGCTGACCGCAACGCGGACGGAGCCGTCACCGCGACGGAGGCGCACGACTACGCGCGCCGGCGCACGTTCGCCTTCACGGAAGGACGGCAGCGGCCGTCGGCGGAAATCCTGGAGGTGGGCGCGGACCCGGTGGTGCTGTCGGGCAGCATCTCCCGCACGGGCCGGCCGGAGCTGTTCTCCTACAACCCGCGCCTGGATGGCTTCACGCTCAAGGTGGACGGGGAGCCGCGCACGGAGCTGCCGGGCGGCGCGGCGGTGGTGCCGGGCAAGC
The DNA here is from genome assembly GCF_020037095.1 of Myxococcus sp. XM-1-1-1. Classification (NCBI taxonomy): domain Bacteria; kingdom Pseudomonadati; phylum Myxococcota; class Myxococcia; order Myxococcales; family Myxococcaceae; genus Myxococcus; species Myxococcus sp. XM-1-1-1. Next base: position 698,315 of record NZ_JAIQDH010000001.1, on the reverse strand, counting down.
GCACGGTGGAGCTGACCAAGGGTGACGCGGTGCTGGTGCGCCGCGAGGTGGAGGTGGGTGACGGGGAGCGGCTGCCCCTGGAGCAGCTGTTGTCGGAGGCCTTCCCCCGGCGCTCGCTGTCGCTGCTGGGCGGCATGTTCACCTTCGCGGACGCGAGAAGCCGCGGGGAGCTGTTGCCCATGGCGCCGGAGGTGGCGGTGTCGTTGCGGCTGGAGGACCGTCCGCTGCGCGACTTCGGGCTCTTGTTCGATGTCAGCTTCAGCACGGGCCGCCGCTCGCTGCGGCTCCTGCCGGAGGACACGGTCCCCTTCCGCTACACGACGTTCTCCGCCGGCGTGGCGCTCCCCTACCTGTGGCGCTGGGAGCGGCTGACGCTCTTCGCCGGCCCGCGTGTGGCCACCTTGTACCTGGGGCGGTCTTTCGATGTGGAGACGTACGCCGCCGGGCAGAGTTTCTTCACGGTCAGCCCCGGCGTGGTCGGAGGCGTGGTGCTGAGGGTGGGAGAGCGCCTGGAGTTGGTGGGACAGGCGCAGCTCATGCTGACGTACGTGGTGTTGGACGGGAAGGGACAGGCCGTGGGCTTCACCGGCGGCTGGGCCGGTGTGGGGTACCGCTTTTGATGCGCTCGAAACTGCACATCGCGTTGGGAGTCCTCCTGGCCCTGGGCGCGGGAGCGTGCGGCAACCTGGAGAACGCGCCCCTGCGGCTGGGCACCATCGAAGGGGCGCTGTCGGAGTACGACCCGGCGCACGCCCTGGTGTCGGTGGTGGGCGCGCCACAGCTGCGCTCGACGGTGGATGACCAGGGACGCTTCAAGCTGGAGAAGGTCCCCTCCGGGGACGTGGAGCTGTTCGTCGTCGCCACGCGGGAGAAGGCGACGCGGGTGAAGGTGAAGGTCTCCGCCGGCAAGGCGCTCGAGGTCGAGCGCGTCGAGCCGAAGGCCGCGGGCTTCCTGGAGCTGCGCGCGCGGTCCACCCAGGGCGAGCGGGTGGCGGGCGTGGAGGTGACGGTGCTGGGCACGCACCTGGACCAGCTGCAACTGGATGGCAAGGGGCGCGTGCAGGTGGGCCCCCTGCCGGACGGGTGCTACGAGCTGTCCATCGTCGGCATGGGGTTTCCGGAGGTGCGCTCCTCGGCGTGCGTCGGCTCGGGAGAGAAGAAGGAGCTGCGCGTCCAGTTGCAGCCCCGCGCGGACCTGGTGAACCGGTGCGCCGCGACGGGCTGCGAGGACGGCCTGGTGTGCGGCCCGGGTGGCCGCTGCGTGGAGTGCGTGGAGGACGACCAGTGCGGCGCGGGCATGTCGTGCAAGGGCTTCCGCTGCAACGCGAATGGCCCCCAGTGCGGCGCGTGCGTGAATGGCCGCAGCTGTGATGACGGCTCGGCGTGCATGCTGCTCGTCGGCGGCGGGCCGACGTGCGTGAAGTCGTGCTCGGAGACGGTGGACGAGGACGACCTCGCCGCGAGCCGCTGCGAGGCGGGATTCACCTGCCAGGCGGGCAACTGCCTGCCGGACACGCAGCGCTTCCTGAGCTGCAGCGCGCTCCTGCAATTCGGCGCGGAGTGCGCGGACGACGAGCGCTGCCAGGGGCTGGGCATGTCCACGGGCCTGTGCGTGGAGCGCCAGTGCACCGTGCCGTGCGTCGAGGACCTGGACTGCCCGGGCGCCTCGCGCTGCGAGGACACCCTCGACGGGCGCGTGTGCTCGGTCCGCGACTGAGGGCCCTGAGTCACCCGCCCGGCGTGAGCACGAGCCCGTCGCGGGAGAGCCGGGCCACCGCGCCGAGGACGTCGGCCTCGGGCATCCCGGTGGCCGCCGTCACGTCCGACGCGGACAGGCCCTCCACCGCCATCTTCAGCACGAGCAGCGTGGGCGGCGTGGCCTCCTGGTAGTACGTCACCAGGTCCACGGGGTGGCGCCACAGGAGCGCCAGCTCCTCGCCGCGCTCGGGCGCCCCGCCCTCCCCCCGACTCCGCACGTGCGCGCAGAGGCGGAAGGTGTGCTCCAGCACGGCCAGGGTGGGGTTCGGCGTCAGCGTCTCCACGCGGGTCGGCGACGGCGCCTGGGACGAGAACACCGCGAAGTCCGTCCACTCGAAGCGCGCGAGCTCTGCGGCGTGGGACGGCAGGCCGTGGGACACGAGCGAGTCCGCGACGAACGCGGGGAAGCTCTCGCCCAACCGGTTCACCTCGTGGTGCCGCGCGGGGCGCGTCAGCGTGTAGCCCTCCACGAGCGAGGTCCATGCCTCCGGCCCCACCGCGCGGCGCAGGAGCGGATAGAGCTTCTCCACCGCGCCTCGCACGTGGCCTCGCACGAAGTCGCCGTAGAGGGACACGCGCCGGGCGGGCACGTCCCACCCCGGGTGCCTCGCGTAGAGCTGCTCGAGCGAGGCCGTGCCGGGCTTCGCGAGGTAGGCACCCATGCCGTCGAAGAAGTGCTTGAGCTCGGGCTTCATCGTCGCTCCGTGTCGCCGAGCACGGCGCGCGCCTGGTCCGCTTCGTCCAGCACGGCCGTCATCGACGGGATGTCCTGGTCCCACTCGATGAGCGTCGACACGGGGCCGGTGCGCTCGAGCACGTAGCGATACAGCGACCACACGTCGTCACAGACGCGGTCTCCGTGCGTGTCGATGATGACGTCGGGGTAGCGCGTGTGGCCGGCGAGGTGCACCTGCACCACGCGCTCGAGCGGCAGCGCGTCCACGAAGGCGCGCGCGTCGTAGCCGTGGTTGAGCGCGTTGACGTAGACGTTGTTCACGTCCAGGAGGAGGCCGCAGTCCGCCTGCTCCACCACGTGCCGCAGGAAGTCCGCTTCGCTCAGCGTGCCCCCGGGCATGTTCGCGTAGTAGCTCGGGTTCTCCAGCAGGAAGGGGCGGCCCACGCGGGCCATCACCTCGCGCACGCGCGGCACGACGTGCTCCACCGCGGCCTCACTGAAGGGCAGCGGCAACAGGTCGTGCAGGTACACGCCGCCCAGGCGCGAGTAGCACAGGTGGTCGGAGAAGAACGGCGCGTCCACGCGCTTCACTAGCGCGGCCAGGGCCGTGACGTAGTCGATGTCGAGCGCGTCCGGCCCGCCGATGTCCAGGCCCACGCCGTGCGGCAACACGGGCCAGCGCTCCACGCACGCGTCCAGCGCGCGCTGGGGACGACCGCCGAGCGACAGGAAGTTCTCCGGGATGATCTCCACCCAGTCGAGCGTGCGCTGCGTGCGCGGCAGCTCCTCGTAGAAGCTCCGTCGCAGGCCGATGCCCGCGCCCAGGGGCTTCAGTCCGTGTCTTCGCGCGTACGTCGCCACCACGGCGGGGGACCTCCTACGGGGTTGATGCGAAACCGGGCGGTGGGAGCGGATGTTCCCACCGCCCGGAGGGGGCCTGGATGCGGCCCGTGACGACTACTTCTTGCCGCAGCCGCCCGCGCCGCAGGCGTGCTCGGTGCCCTTCTCCGGCGTCGCGGCGGGGGTGGTGCCGTCGGTCTTCTGCGCGCCGCAGCCCGCCTCGGCGCCCTTGTCGCCTTCGGCCTTCTGCGCGCCACAGCTGCCCTCGGCGCCCTTCTCCGCGGCGGCCGGCTGGGCCTCGGCGGACTTGGTGGAGGCACAGCCGGTGGCGAGGGAGGCCAGGGACAGGGTGCCGACAATCGCCGCAAGAGCCTTCGCGTTCATGGGGTTGCTTCCTTTCGGTACTTCGTTGAGGGGGTTACTGCTCGAGCGCGCGAGTCATCTGGAAGCGCGATGAGCGCCAGCGTCGTTCTGGACATGGCGGACCTCATCTACGGATGTCGATGAATCGCGGATGCATCCGATACGCAACTTCCCGCACGTGGGTTACACCCACGACTTTCCAGTGCCTCGCGCAGCGCGCTGTCACGGGCCGGCACCAGTTGGATGCCCTCTGCGCCCGTCGTCACGCCCAGCGCTTGTAGCAAACCTTCCTGCTCCACAAAAGCAGGCCGCTCGAGGTGGCGGGCGAGCAGCGCATCGAACAGCGGCCGCCCCGCGACCTCGTCCACCGCCATGCCGAAGGCACCGAAGGTGGACGTGCTCCCCCGCGCCGCGAGCCCCTCCAACACATCCTCCAGGTGGCGTCGGTTTCCAGTGACACGGCGGATTTCCACATCGAGATGCAGGGCGAAGAGCGCGCCGGTCCAATAGGTGCCTGGGGAGAAGTCGCTGTCGGCGACGACCTCCTTCATGGTGCGGGCTTTCGCCACGCCTCGGCCGCGCCCGAAGCCGTCCACCAGCTCGCCCCAGGCGCGCTGGGCGCTTTGTCTTCCCGAGCGGACCTGGGCCATCTCCGTGAGGTAGGTGGCGAGGCCTTCCGACAACCACGGCACGCGCGGGAGGATGGCGGGATGCGCGAGGTGGAGCATCTCGTGGAGCGCGACCCAGTCGCGCTCGAACGAGGCTTCGGTGGCGTCCTGTCCCACGAGCAGCGAGATGCTGGGTGGAGAGCTCCACAGCACCATGCCGAAGAGGCCGGGGCCCTCGCGCCCGGGGACGGGGATGACCCGCACGGTGACGCGGGGATAGGGGAAGGCGCGGCGCACGGTGAGCACTTCGTCGGCGGTCCGCTTCAGCCAGTGACACACCCGCGCGTCGTCGAGGTGGGTGAAGTGGCCGAGCACCGCCACGTCCAGCACCGCGTCTTGAAGGACCACCTGACACCGCCGTCCACCGAAGGCGTGGAACCCCGAGTCGACGAGGTCCTCGGCGCGCAGGTGGTACAGGCCCGTGTCATCCGGTTGCCAGGGCAACAGGGCATCAATGCCTTCGACGACGAGCTCCACGCGCAGGTCGGGTGGCGCCAGGTTGGGGCGGATGAGGTACGTGCGCCCCGTGAGGTGCCACGTGTCCTCCTCGGTGCTCCCCGAGAAGAAGTCCCAGCCGTGTCCACGACGGCGGGGTTCGAGTGCATAGCGGTAGCGCAGGAAGCGGATGTCGCGGGGCAGTTGCACCAGGCCGTCGCGGACCGGGACGTCGAGACGCTCGCCGTCCTCGCGGAATGCGCTGACGGAGTCCACGCCGCCGGGGCGCGTGAAGCGGAAGGTGCGCGGCGTGCCTCGGACGAGGACGACCTCCACGTCGAGCGCGGGCGTGGGTTCGCGGACGTAGGTGAGGTTGTAGCGCAGCGCCACCGGGTCCTTCGCCGCGCGCGGGCGGACACCGCCGAGGCAGGACAGCGCCACGAGGCAGAGCAGCGGGAGCATCGAACGGATGCGCGCGTGGGACATCACGGACACAACCCTAGCCTGGAGCGAAGCGTGCGCGGGAGCGAAGCACGGGGAGCGAGCCCCCCATCGACGGAGGACCGCGACGCTCGGGTGCTGCCCGTGCAGCGGTGGGGGGAATACCACTCCGTGCGCATCAAGAGCCTGAGCGGCCACATCCATTGACTCGATTCCTCATCGACGTCCTGGCCCCGCGGGTGAGCACGAGGTCCTCGCGTTCGACTCGCCCGGCCCGAGCGCCAAGGCCGTGGAGACGCTGCTGGACCTGGACCAGGAGTTCCTCCCCTCGGACACCCCCTTGGCACACACGCTGGACTCGGGGCGTTGGAGGCCGCACTCAGCGATCCGCTGGACTCGAGTCCCCTTGAATGTGCCGCGGCACTCTCGTCGGTCAGTCCGTGGCGCGGCTCACTCGCCCTCGCGCCGGATGACAGCGGGAGTCAGCCCCGTGAGTCGGCGGAAGACGGTGGTGAAGTGGCTCTGCGAGCTGAAGCCGACCTCCAGCGCGATGTCGCGCAGGGACAGGGACGTGCGGCTCAAAAACTCACGCGCCCGCTCCACCCGTCGCTGCTGCACGTAGGCATGCGGCGTCATCCCCATGGACTGGCGGAAGGCGCGCGTGAAATAGAAGACGCTCAAGCCCGAGCGCTGGGCCAGCTCCTCCATGCGAATCCTCCGCGCCAGGTGCGCCTCGATGAAGAGCTGCACGCGATGGAGCGCGGCGGCGGAGAGTCCGCCACGCCGTCGCGCCGCCCTCGAACCTCCTGGCGTCTGGAGCAGCTTCGCCATCCGAGCGGCATGACGGTCCTGCACCGCCCGGGCCGCGGTCAGGAAGGTGGCGATGACCTTCAGGTCCGCATCCGACAGGGCTGACATCAGCTGGAACCCCTCGATGCGCAGAGGCCCCCAGAGGGCCTCTATCCACTCGCGCGCATGCTCGGTGAGCGCGAGCCGCACGCCACTTCCGGCGGCCTCCCGCCGGACATAGCCCGCGAGTTCCAGCCGGGCCACGTCGGTGCCCCGCGCGACAGCGCTCACGGGCAAGGGGCCTCCGAAGTGCAACTGCGCCAGGCACGCCAGCTCCGCGCGGCCGAGCGCGAGCACCTCCCCGACGGCCGCGTCGAACTCCGCGGAGGCATCCTGGAAGCGGACGATGTCGGTGCCAATCTGCTCGAGGAGGGCGTGTCGGGGAGCCATGAGGAACACCGCAGGATTCAGAAAAACAGCACAAGGGCACGAAAGACGCCCGCGCACCGCCGGACGCATCGTGCCCGCATGATGAACCTGAAGCTGTCGGCGGCGGAACTCTTCCTGTGGCTCTTTGTCATCAACCTCGGCGTCTCGTTCGGCGCGGGGCTCTATGAGCACCGCATCGTGCTGCCCAGGTGGCTCGACGCCACGGACGCGCACTGGCTCGCGGAGGCGGCGCGACAGGACGACGTCGGGCGGCGATTCTGGGCCTTCGTCAGCACGGGCCCCCTGACGCTGCTCACCCTTGCGAGTCTCGTCTTCGCCACACGCGCCACCGGGCCGCTGCGCTTCTGGTGGCTCGCCGCGGCCCTGGTGGCGCTCGCGGACAGGCTCTTCACCTTCTCGTACTTCATCCCCACCATGGTGCGGCTGATGCAGGCCCCCGACACCTCCGCCTCCGTCGAAAGCGCGATGCTCTGGGCGCGACTGAACCACCTGCGCCACATCCTGGTCGCGGGGGCATGGTTCGCTTCAGTCCAGGCCTTGTCGTGGCTCCGGGTGCGCCAGGCGCCGTGAGCCTCCCAGCGAGCCGCTCGACCTGGAGGGGGCGAGGGCACCAGGTCTTCCTGTTCATCCATCAGGGCGACCCGGCACTCCAAGCCATTCCGCGCGGCCCGCGTCGCCTCGGGTTCTTCGGCGTTGGCGCAGGTCATCCTCCAGACGCAGGCGCGTCACAGCCAACGGGGCGTCTTGAGCGACGCTCAGGGCCGCTGCTGCGCCAGCATCCAGGCGAAGACTTTCGGGTCCTTGTACACGGTGCCCCAGATGTAGTGATCGCCGCTCTCGAAGAGCGTGAACAGCATCGGCTTCGTGGGCGGCTGCCCGTTCGCATCGGTCGCCGTCTGGCCATCCACCCACTCCCACGTCCCGAGCGCGGGCCTGAAGAACGCGGTCCGCGTCTTCACCGGGTTGGTGGAGTACGTCGCCATGACGCTCCCCGAGCCTCCCATGGCCTGCCCGAGGAGGGTGAACCAGTTGGCCGTCGTCGCGTAATTGACGGCGCCGTCGTCAATCGCATGCGACGCCCAGAGGTGGAGGTCTGCGTTGACCATGGCTTGCGCCAGGGGGAGGGTCGACCCCCAGCCTCCGGTGCAGATGGGAATCGCGGCCGCGAGCTTCTGGGGGAAGAGGTACGCATAGTTGAACGTCCCCGCGCCCCCCATGCTCAACCCTGTCAGGTACATGCGCTTGCGGTTGACCTTCAGTGTCGACAGGAAGTGCTCGAAGAACGGGTCCAGGTGATGGATGGCCTCGTACTCGCTCCAGTTCCCCGAGGTCTGGGGCGCCACGAGGACGAACGGATAGTCCTTGCCCTCGTTGACGACGTAGCGCGGCAGGGCCTCCTCCAGCAGCTTCGGAAGGTCGCCGTTACCATTCCCGGACTGCCCGAGCCCGTGGAGGAAGAAGACGATGGGCCAGTTCGACCCCCCGTCGTATCCCGGAGGCAGGTAGATGAAGTGCCCATACCCGGTCTGCGTCGACGACTTCTGGACCCACTGCACGCGGCCGCGCTCGACAGGTGACGGGTCCACCTTCACCTTCATCCGCGACGCCACGGTGACGCCATCATCGTCCGTCACGCGCAGCTCGAACTCATAGAGCCCCTGCACCAGTCCGGAGACCGTGGCGGACAGGCCCGTGCCGCTCGTCGGCGTCACGTTCGACGGCCCCATGAGCTGCACCCACTGGTGGGACACCACCTGCCCATCGCTGTCGCTGGCCGTCCCCGTCAGCTGCGCGGTCGACGTGGGCAACACCACCGTCTGGTCCACCCCCGCCGACACCGCGGGCGGAGCGTTCACCGGAGCGCCAGCCGCGGGAGTCCCGAAGATGACCAGCTCGTTGGACGCACCATCGATGTTCCGCGAGAAATGCAGGTAGCGCGTGCGGGTGTTCACGCTCACCAACGGCCACTTCTCCCACTTGTCGGTGAGCAACGCGGGCAGACTCGTCCATGCGCCCGGCGTCCCCACGTCGAAGTAGACGTAGCCCTTCCTGTTCGGGTTGTCGTAGGTGTCGAACACGCCGACTTGCGTCACGTCATACAACTGGCCCAGGTCGATGACGAAACCCATGGGGTACTGATTCTCGTTGTACGCGACGTTCCCCCAGGTCGTCGCGGGCTTGTACGTCCACGGCCCTCGAGGGTCGCCAATCAGCGTCTGCTCATCATAGAGGTTCTGGTACGCGCCCAGCGTCGGACGGATGCCATCCGGTTGGACCATGCCCGGTGCAATGACAATCTGCTGCGCCACGAGGGGAGAGACCCTGGCGTCGTATTCCAACGGTTCTCCCGCGCGCTCCGGGACATCACAACCACCCGCCACCAGCGTCAGCGCGGCGGCACTCCATCTCAAACTCTCACGGACATGGGGGCGCATCACGGAACCTCCTCATTCAACGGTGAGGCGTTCGTGATATAGCAATGGCACCCGTCAAATCCAGACTAAACAGCAATTCCAAGAACAGAATCAGGTGGTCCACTTGACCACCCTGTTGCATTCGCATCCCATTTTCGAATCACGAAGCGCCACCGGACTTCTTCACCGGCGGCGCCGCCCCCGCGAGCAGGAAGGCACGCGCCGCCTCCAGGATTTCATCCGAGAGCGGCGTCGCCTTCGTCGCCCGCGCCAGCGTCATCGCCCCGAACAGGAGCGCCACCGTCGCCAGCGCACGCTGCCTCCCGGTGACTCCCTCCCCACTTGCGACCCGGGCCCCCAGCTCCGCGGCGAGCGCCTCCACGCCCTGCCCCAGCGCCTCCCGCGCCTCGGGCGTGCCCCGCGTCACGTCCGACAACACGGAGGGGAGGATGCAGCCCTCCTCCATGTCGTCACGGTTGTGGCGGTTCAAGTACCGCCGCACGAAGTGACTCAGGAACTCCGCGTCACGCAGCTCCTCCAGCCCTCCCAACCAGCGCGAGTGCTGATGCTGGAAGAACGCCCGCACCGACTCCGCGAGCAGCGAGTCCTTCGACGCGAAGTGCGCATAGAAGCCGCCCACCGTCAGCCCGGCCGCGCGCATGACGCGCTCCACGCTCGCGCCCGCGAACCCCTCCTTCCGGAAGAGCGACTCCGCCGCCGCCAGGATTCTCTCGCGCGTGGCCTGCTTGTGCTCGGGTGCGTAGCGCATCGCCGCCCTACTCCCGGCCACCCGGGCCCGCGGGCCTGAACACCATGCACGTCGTCGTCCCGTGCGCGTACAGCTTCCCGCTCGCGTCCGTCAGCTTCGCCTGCGCCGTCGCCACCCGCCCTCCCACGTGAATCACCTCCCCCGTGCACGTCAGCTTCCCCGTGTCCTGCGAGATGGCCCGCACCAGGTTCACGTGCAGCTCCAACGTCGTGTAGCCCGCCCCCACCGGCAACGTGCTGTGCACCGCGCACCCCAGCGCCGAGTCCAACAACGTGGCCGCCAATCCCCCGTGCACCGTCCCGATCGGGTTGTAGTGGTACTCCCCCGGCTCCACCTCGAACACCGCCCGCCCCTCCGACACCTCCACCGGCGCGAAGCCCATCAGCGACGCAATCGGCGCCCCCGGCACCTCCCCCCGGACGATGGCGCGCAGGTACTCCAGCCCCGACATCGTCTTCGCCGCCGCCACCCCCTCCCGGTAGTCCCGCCAGGTCACCGTCCGGGTCCGCGCGTCGCTCTCCGCCTCGCTCATGGCCTCTCCCTCGATGAAATGATGACCCTCATCGTCCCAGGACCGGACATCCACACGTTCCTCGACAATGAGGCTTGCCAGATGGAATGATACCCATAATACAAAGGGGCATCGAGCGCACGTCGCGAAGAAGGAGGGCCCACGGACGGCCGGACCGTGTGTTCTCCTGGCGTGCCATGCAAGGGAGCGGCGGATGCAGAAGCGGCGCGTGGTGGTGACGGGACTGGGGCTCATCAGCCCCTGCGGGACGGGCGTGGAGAAGAGCTGGGAGGCGCTGGTGCGCGGCCAGAGCGGCGTGGGCCCCATCACCCTCTTCGACGCGAGCGCGCTCGACTGCCGCATCGCCGGCGAGGTGAAGGACTTCAAGGTCGAGGACCACATCGAGCGGCGCGAGGCCCGACGCATGGACCGCTTCGCCCACTTCGCCGTGGTGGCCTCCGACATGGCCCTGGAGGACTCGGGCCTGAAGGTCACCCCCGAGAACGCCGAGCGCATCGCCACCATCATCGGCTCGGGCATCGGTGGAATCGGAAGCCTGGAGGAGACCTTCCGCCGCGCGCTGGAGAAGGGGCCGGACCGCATCAGCCCCTTCTTCGTCCTGCAGATGATCATCAACATGGCCCCCGGCTATGTGAGCCTGCGCCATGGCCTCAAGGGCCCCTCCTGGGCGCCCAACTCCGCGTGCTCCACCAGCGCCCACGCCATCGGCGAGGCGATGCGCGGCATCCAGCGCGGCGACTTCGACGTGGCGGTGGCCGGAGGCGCCGAGGCCCCCATCTCCCTGCTCGGCGTCGGAGGCTTCGCCGCCATGCAGGCCTTGTCCCTGCGCAACGACGCGCCCCATGCCGCCAGTCGCCCCTTCGACGCGGACCGCGACGGCTTCGTGCTCGCCGAGGGCTCCGGCATGCTCGTCCTCGAGGAGCTGGAGCATGCACGCGCCCGCGGCGCCCGCATCCACGCGGAGCTCACCGGCTACGGCGCCAGCGCCGACGCGCACCACGTCACCGCGCCCGCCCCCGAGCACGAGGGCGCCCAACGCAGCATGCGCGCGGCCCTGAAGGACGCCGCCTTGCGCCCCGCCGACATCGGCTACATCAACGCGCACGGCACCTCCACGGACGTGGGCGACCTCATGGAGGTCCAGGGCATCCACCACGTCTTCGGCGACGCCGCGCGCTCCGTCGCCGTCTCCTCCACCAAGTCGATGACCGGCCACATGAACGGCGCGGCGGGCGCCGCGGAGGCCGTCATCAGCATCCTCGCCCTCACCCGGGGCCTGCTGCCGCCCACCATCAACCTGGAGCGGTTGGATCCACGCATCGACCTGGACTGCGTGCCCAACACCGCCCGGCCCGCCCAGGTCGACGCCGTCATGAGCAACTCCTTCGGCTTCGGCGGCACCAACGTGTCGCTCATCTTCCGAAGGCTGATCCCCTGAGCCCTGTCCCGCATCATCCCTGTAAACCGCGAAAACTCGTTTACCAACGCACGCGAACCGCATGCCGCATCGCGGCGGTAAACACTTGACAAGGTGCGTCGAGCACCGCCCGGAACGCACATCCGCGCGAGAACAAAGTGCAACGATTACATGTGGTTGCACATGCTCGACAGGTATCGGACAGGTGGCAGTTGGCTGTTCCGTCGCCGGCCGCACAGGGGGAGCGCGGTCGAAAAACGCTGATTGCAAATCGGTAAATCGATTTGCAAAGTGGTTGAAAGGGTCCGTGAGGCGCGAGGGCCAGGCGCGCCCTGTGGTGGACCCGACTCAGCCATGAACGACAACGCACTGAACGCCAACGTGGGCCTGAAGCTCCGGGGTCTGCGGCTCGCCCGCAACATCAAGCAGGCGGACGCGGCGAAGGACCTGGGGGTCTCCCCCGCCTACTTGAACCTCATCGAGAAGGGCAAGCGCGTGATGCCCTTCCCGCTGCTCTGGAAGGCCCTTCGCTACTTCGACCAGGACCCCGAGCAGTTCATGTCCACGCTGGGCGAGGGCCGGGTGGACGAGGCGCTCGCGAAGCTGCTCGACGAGCCGCTGCTCAAGAGCCTGGACATCGACCCGGAGTCGCTCCAGTCGCTGTCGGCCGAGCCGAAGCTCGCCGGCACCGTGGCCGCGCTCTTCAACCTCTACAAGAACACGCGCACGCAGCTGGAGAACGTGCTCGCGCAGCTCAACGTGGAGGAGCGCACGCGGACCCAAGGCAGCAGCGCCGGCAACGGCACGGTGCCCGGCGTGCGCTTCGACTACTCGCCCTTCGACGAGGTGAGTGACTTCCTGGAGACGCACCGCAACTACTTCCCCGAAATCGAGGAGCAGGCGGAGGCCCTGCGGCGCGACGTGAGCCTGGAGCGCCAGCTCACCAGCGGGCAGCTGATGCAGCTGTTGGAGAAGCGCTTCGGCTACCGCGTGCTCATCGACGCTTCGCCCAGCGGCTCGTCCGTGGTGCGGCGGCTGGACCCGGAGGAGCAGACGCTCACGCTGTCACCGGACCTCACCGAGCAGCCGCTGAAGTTTCAAATCGCCGCGTCCATCGGCCTGCTCATGCTGGACAAGGAGAAGCTGGTCGAGCGCATCCTCGGCGCGGGGCGCACCCGGCACGGCGAGACGACGCGGCTCATCAAGGTGAACCTGGCCAACTACTTCGCCGGCGCGCTGATGCTGCCGTACGGGGACTTCTTCAAGGAGGTGCAGCGCACGCGCTACGACGTGGAGCTGCTGTCGAGCATCTTCGGCTCCACCTACGAGACGGTGGCCCACCGGCTGTGCAACCTGTCGGACCCGAAGCGCCCGGGCATCCCGTTCCACTTCCTGCGCTCGGACATCGCCGGCAACATCTCCAAGCGCTACAGCGGCACCGGCATCCGCTTCGCCAGCGGCGGCGGCAGCTGCGGCAAGTGGGCCGTGCACCTGGCGTTCCTCAACCCGTCCCAGCTCACCCGGCAGTATTCGATGATGCCGGACGGCACCACGTACTTCTGCTTCGCCAAGGTGCAGCTGCAGCCGACGGAGGGCTCCATCGTCAAGGGCACCGCCTACTCCATCGGCCTGGGCACCCACGCGGAGAACGCGAAGTACCTGGCGTACGGTCTGCCCACCAACGACCTGCGCAAGGATGCCATCCCCTCCGGCATCTCCTGCCGCTTCTGCGAGCGCACCGACTGCAACCAGCGCGCGGCGGCCAGCTACCGCTTCGCCTTCGCGTTCGACGAGTACACGAAGAAGGACTGCTTCTTCTCCCCGCTGCTGGGCTACGAGCAGGCCGACAAGGTGGAGAAGGAGCGCCACGTCGGGGGCGCCCACGGCGCCACTGGAAATGGCGGCGGCGCGCAGCCAGGCGTCAATGGCGCTGACGGGAGCGAGAAGCACGATTCGTTGGACAAGGCGGCCCGGCGCCGCAAGGGTGGCGACGCGTGAGCATGCACCCGCCCGAAGACACCGAACGCGCCCATCTGCTGGAGGCGCTCCAGAAGCAGAAGAACCAGCTGGCCACCCTGCGCATCACCGGCACGCCCACCACCGTGGGCCAGGGCCTGGTGAGCCTGGCGGAGCTGCACGGCCTGCTCGAGGACCACGCCGCCAGCCGCCAGTGCTACGAGGAGGCGCTCGGGATGTTCCAGGAGGCCGGCTACAAGCCGGGCCTGGCCCAGGCGTACTTCGGCATGGGCGTGGCCAAGGCGAACTTCGAGGACCACCGCGGCGCGCTGGAGCTCATCGCCAAGGCCGCGATGCTCTTCAACGAGACCAAGGACCGCGAGGGCGAGGCGATGTGCCGCGCCTGCGTCGGCGAGTCCCTGCGCGCGCTGGGTCAGCCCGAGGCCGCCGAGGAGAAGTACCAGGAGGCGCTCATCCTCTACCGCCAGACGCGCAACACCGGGCGCACCGCGCGGCTGCTGCTCGACATCGGCGACATCCGCATGGAGAAGGCCGAGTACGAGCCGGCCCGGAAGCGCTTCCTCGAGGCGATTCCCCTGCTGGAGCAGGGCGACGACCCCGAGGCGCTCGCGCTGGGCCACCTGCTGCTCGGCGAGTCCGAGGGCCTGCTGGGCAACCACGAGGGCGCGCGCTCGCACCTGCTGCGCGCGGTGGAGCTGTACCAGGAGCTGCACGACCACGTGCACGAGGCGCGCGCCCGGTGGGACCTGGGCCTGTCCTGCTACTACACGCAGGACCTGCCCGCGGCCCGGGAGCAGCTGGAGGCCGTGCTGCCGCTCTACGAGGAGCAGGGGCGCATGGACGAGGTCGCCAAGGTGCGCAACATCCTCGCCCACTTCGCCGCCCGGGGCGCCTGAAGCGCCCCACCGCCTTCCGGGGTGCCGCGCGTCACGCCTGGATGCCGGCCCCCACCGCCAGGGCCAACAGGCCCAGCACTCCCGCGGCGATGACGGCGTAGCGCCACTCTCCGCGCAGGCCCAGGAGCGTGCCCGCCACGCCCAGCCGCGCCACCGGCGTCACCAGCAGCAGCGACGCCGCCGCCTTGCGAAGCTGGTCGATGGCCACGTGCGTGCTCTCCGAGCCCGGCAGCGCCTCCAGCCCCAGCGACAGCACGAACATGCCGCCGCTGAGCACCGCGCCCACGCGCAGCACGCGGGCAATCCACCGGTCTCCGGCCAGCGCCCTGTCGCGCACGCGCGGGGTGCTCGGCGCGGGTGCCTCCAGGGTGCTCGCGGTGACGGGCTCCGACTCCAGCTCCGGCGCCGTCTCCGCCGCGGCCGGAGCGGACGTCGCCGCCACCGCGTTGTGCGTCAGCCTCGCAGGCTCCGCCATCACCGCGGAGACCGTTGGAGGTTCTTCTCCGTCCGGGTCCTCACCCCTCACTCCCAGATGCTCGGCCACAGTCCCGCCCCTCCCTTCCACAACATCTGCCCCGCCACCGTCAGCAGCACCAGCGCGAACAGCCGCTTGAGCACCGCCGTGGGGACCTTCGGCATCAGCCGGCTGCCCACATAGGCGCCGGCCAGCACGCCCACCACCAGCGGCGACACCAGCGCCAGCTTGAGGTGCCCGCGCAGCGCGTACGCGGCCACGCTCGCCGCGCCCGTCACGCCAATCATCAGGTTGCTCGTGGCGCTGGCCACCTTGAAGGGCACGTGCATGCCGTAGCTCATCAGCGGCACCTTCAGCGGCCCTCCGCCGACCCCCAGCAGCGCGGACAGGCCACCGGCCACGAACGAGCCGGAGATGCCCAGCGGATAGTTCGTCGGCTGGTAGTCGTCCAGCGTCGCCGGCTCGCGTCGGGGCGAGCGCAGCAGAATCATCTGCAGCGCCACGTAGAGCGTGAACAGGCCGAACACCACCGCCACCATCGCCGGCGCGATGAGCGCCGCGACGAGGCCCCCCGCGATGGCGCCCAGCACCGTGGCCAGCTCCAGCGTCAGCCCCAGCCGGATGTCACTCAGGTGGTTGTCCACATAGCCGGCGGCGGCCGCGCACGAGTTGGCCACCACGCACATGAGGCTCGCCGGCACCGCCTCCTCCAGCGGCAGCCCGAAGCCCAGCACCAGCGCGGGCACGAGCACGATGCCGCCCCCGATGCCGAGCATCGCTCCCAACGCCCCCGCGAGCCCGCCCACCACCATGAGGAGAAGTACCGTCATTCCTCCACGAGGATAGGAGCGGTGAGCCGCCTCGCACAGCGGCATTCCCCGACGGCAGGCAGGCTCGGCAGGACGGTTGCTCTGCGCGCGAAACGCCCTGGCACCGCAGGGCGTGGGGCGGGTGCGTCAAGCCGCTCGAACCCCCAGCGTTCCCTCGGGGAAGGCCTCCAGGAAGCGCGCCCGCGTCCGAGGCGTGAAGGTGCCCCTGGCCATGTAGCCGTGCAACCTCCGAAGGACTCCACGCGCCGACTCCAGCGCACCTTCGACCTCCTGGGCGAAGTCGAAGGTGTCGTTGCGATACAGCTCCTGGAAGGACAGGCGGGCGAAGGCGGGCAGCGCGCGCGTGCGGCCCACGGGGCTGGAGAGGAAGAGTCCGGAGACGTACAGCCCGCGCACCCAGCCATCCACGTCCGCCTTGGAGGGCGCCTGCCCCACGCGCTCCTGCGAGGACAGGCGCACCAGCTCGTAGATGCCCCGGCCGATGCCGCGCCACGGGAAGCCCGGGCTCTTCACCACCTGACACTTCTCGCGCAGCCGGGGCGTGCCGAGCAGGTCCACGCCGTGCAGCTCGCGCAGGTAGAAGAGCGTCTGCGCCCACTCGATGTCGCGGTGCGCGGCCAGCGCCCGCTCGCCCCGCCGGCGGTGCTTCACCACGAGCTGGTCGACGATGGGGTGCAGCCGGCGGTCCATGCACAGGTGCGTGAAGTAGCCGGACAGCAGGGCCAGTCCCGGCTCGGTGCCCACCAGCGCGCCCGTGGCGACGAGCTCCGCCATCTTCAGGCCGAAGCCCACCGGCGCGCGCTCGTGGTACAGCCGCGAGAACAGCGGCATCTCGCGCTCGGGCAGGAAGGCGGCGAGCCCGCCTCGGACGCCCTCGCACAGGGGCAGGTCCGGCAGCGCGGCGCCGAAGCGCGCGTAGGGCAGGTCCTCCGAGAGCGCACGCACCCACTCCGGAGGCAGCTCTCCGGGGTTGGCGGCCAACCGTTCGATGGCGGTCAGATGCATCAGCAAGGTGGGCATTGCCTGACTGCTACCCAGCCCCCCGCGGCAATGCAACGCTCGAATGAAATCCAACGCTTTGCGTGCAACAGGGCGGGCGTTACAGTCCGCGGCCTTTCGTCTTCCCTCATCCGTTCAGGAGTCCATCGGCCCATGAATTTCTCCTTCGTCTCCGGCGACGCCTCCCTTACGAATGGCGAGCTGCTCGTCATTCCGCTCTTCGAGGGTGAGCTGGGTGAGGGTGCCCCGGCGGGTCTCGTCGCGGCGGACAGCGCGCTGGAGGGCCGCCTGCGCGGCGCCGCCACCCAGGAGGGCTTCAAGGCGAAGGCGGACCAGTCCCTGGTGATGCACACGCTCGGCCGCACCCCGGCGGGCCGGGTGCTGCTGTTGGGCCTGGGCAGCCGCGCGCGCTTCCACCCGGAGGTGCTGCGGCTGGCCGCCGGACGCGCGGCGAAGACGGCCCAGCGGCTGAAGGTGGCCTCGCTCGTGGTGGCGCTCCCCGTCACGGACGCGCAGGCGGACGCGGTGCGCGCGGTGGTGGAGGGGCTGGAGCTGGGCGCGTACAAGTTCGACAAGTACAAGTCCTCCGCGCGCGAGGAGAAGGGCGCGAAGAAGCCCGTCAAGGTGTCCCTGGTGCTGCCCGAGGGCGTGGAGAAGTCGCGTGACCTCGAGGACGCGCTCGCGCTGGGCAAGCGCGTGGCCGAGGCGGCCAACTGGGCGCGCGACCTGGTGAACGAGCCGCCCAACGCGGTGACGCCCACGGTGCTGGCCGAGGCGGCGCGCAAGTCCGCCAAGGAGCACGGGCTGAAGATCACCATCGGCGGTCAGCGCGAGATCGAGAAGCTGCGGATGGGCATGTTCCTGGGCGTCACGGCCGGGAGCACCGAGGAGCCGCGGCTCATCCACGTGGAGTACACGCCGAAGAACGCGCGCGACGCGAAGCGGCCTCCGCTGGCGCTGGTGGGCAAGGCGATCACCTTCGACTCGGGCGGCCTGTCGCTCAAGCCCACCGAGGGCATGGTGGACATGAAGACGGACATGGCGGGCTCGGCCGCGGTGCTGGGCGCCATGCAGGTCATCGCGCAGCTCAAGCCGCCCTTCCCCGTGCATGCCTTCATCGGCGCGTGCGAGAACATGCCGGCCGGCAACGCGTACAAGCCCGGTGACATCCTCACGTCGCGGCTGGGCAAGACGGTGGAGATCACCAACACGGACGCCGAGGGCCGGCTGGTGCTGGGCGACATGCTGACGTGGGCGTGCGAGCACAAGCCGTCCGCCGTCATCGACCTGGCCACGCTCACGGGCGCGTGCATCGTCGCGCTGGGCAACTACATCGTCGGCGCCTTCGGCGACGACGACGACACCGTCAACCAGGTGCTCCAGTCCGCGCGCACCGCGGGCGAGGAGATGTGGCGCCTGCCGGTGAGCGAGCTGCAGAAGGACGCGCTGCGCTCCGAGGTCGCCGACATGAAGAACTCCGGCGAGCGCTGGGGCGGCTCCATCAACGCCGCGCTGTTCCTCAAGGAGTTCGTCGGCGACACGCCGTGGGTGCACCTGGACATCGCGGGGCCGTCCAACAGCCCCAAGGAGCGCGGCTACCTCTCCAAGGGCGGCACCGGCGTGGGCGTGCGCACCCTGGTCGAGTGGGTGCGGCTGCGCGCGCAGACGCAGGGCGAAGAGGTGGCCGAGGCCCCCGCGAAGCCCGCTCGCCAGGCGCGCGGCGCGAAGAAGTCCACGCGCGGCTGACGCCTCCTGTCGGCGGTGTCCGCGAGCCCCACGCAGGTGTGGAGCTCGCGGCGGCGCTTGCGCGTACCGCGCAGGCGCGTGGCGCTGCGTGAGGATCGGGCGCGCCAGGCGACCTCCAGCGACGGAGGAAGCTCAGGGACGCGCGGCCTGAGGCACGGTGCCCGGCAGCGGCTTCTTGCGCTCCGGCAGCGGCCGGATGCCCTGGATGAGGGCATCCACGTTCTGGATGTCACCGGCGGGCGCCAGCGCGGGCCAGGTGGCCAGCATCATCAGCACGCGGCCCTCCTGTCCCTCGCGCACGGCGACGCGGCCGTGCACGCCCTCCCCCACCTGGAAGTCGAAGCCCACCGCCTTGTCCGACAGCGCGAGCGGCACCGGGTCCGTGGTGGTGAAGCCCGGCTGCTGACGCAGGCCCTCCGCGAGCCGCTCGGCGAACTGGGTGGGTGACACCACCTCCGGCGCCACCTGCAGCACCACCTGCGCGTTGGAGGGCGGGTGGCGCAGGACGACGGGAATCGCCAGTCCCTCCGGCGTGCGCTCGTTCGTCACCACCAGGTGCCACTCGTCGCTGGGGCGGATGATTTCGAACCCCAGCTCCTCGTCGACGTAGGGCCCGGACACCGACGCCGTCTGCGCCGCCACCGGGGGGCCGGAGCCGCCCGTGCCCGGCTCCGTCGCCGCCGCGTCGGCCTTCACGGCCTGGCGCGAGCCACTGCACGCCGTGCCCAACACCAGGAAACCCCACGCCAGCTTCCGCAGAACACCCATGACACGCATCCCCCGACCACCAACGCCGTGGTCGCGAACGTGGCCATGTGGCGCCTGCTAGGCCAGCCCTCCCTGGAGGGTGCGGTAGGTGTTGGACAGCCGCTCGGCCACGTCCGGGGGCAACACGTTGCGCGCGGTGAACAGCGCATAGGACACGATGGCGTCCAGCGCCTCCAGCGTCAGCGCCCGCGCCACGGCCTCACCACCTGACGCTAGGTTCGCCCGCAGCCGCGTCACGTCCACCCGCCCGTCCGGCCCGAGCACCACACCGGAGAACGCGTCCTCCAGCCCCGAGGGCGGCGCGTCGAGGAAGCCGCGCATCAAGTCCACGTCCTGCCCCGCGTCGCGCAGCGCGCGGTGGATGAGCGACAACAGCAGGTTGTAGCGCTCCTCCGCGGACAACAGCTCCCAGGCCATGCCCTCCACCGCGGGCGCCGGGGGCACGGCAGGCGCCGCGGGCTTCACCTGGAGGTGGCCCCCACGCACGCACTCCTCCAGCCACGTGAAGAACGTGTGCGCGCCGCTCTCGCGCACCAACCGCAGCTCGCCCACCGTCGTGCCGGAGCCCATCCGCTGGAAGAAGCGCTCCTCACCCGCGCGCGCGCCAGCAGGGCCCACCTCCACGCGCGTGTCGTCCGGATAGCGGCGCCTGAGCCGCGACAGCTCCTCCGAGCGCTTGATGCCGGTGAGCACCAGGTCCCGCGTGCGCTCCGGCAGCTTCACCACGTCCGCCATGGGCGCGGGTCCCTCGACGAACAGGAAGCTGCCGTCCGTCAGCTCGAAGAGGCTCAGCACCACCTCGCGCACCACGTACGTCATGGCGCTGTAGAGGTTCGCCTCGGAGACCATGCCCTCGGACGTGAGCACCTGGCCGATGCGCCGCGACGGCGTCACGCGCGAGAGCGCCTGCGTGAGCTGCGCCTGCGTCACCAGCCCCAGCCGCACCAGCACCGCGCCCAGCCGCTCCCAGCGCTCCGTGGACGTGGCGAACACCACCTGCCCGTCCCGGAAGGACACCGTCCTGCGAACGGCGCCGTGCTGCACGGCCAAGAGGCCGCTGCGGATGCCCGTGAGGACGTGGGCGAAGACCTCCTCCACGGACAACGTCCCGAGCGTCCCGGCCAGGAAGCCGGCGAAGCCCGAGGGCTCATGGAGGAGCACCATCCCCTCCGGCCCGTGGAACCAGGCCGAGAGGGGACGGGAGGAGGACAGGCCCTGGGAGAGCGACTTCTCCAGGTCGAGGGAAGTCGCCTCGCCACCGAGCCGGGGCGTGGCCTTGGGTTTCTGGGCCACCGCCCGTGTCCTCCGTGCGTCGGGATTACTTCTGCGCCGTCGGCTTCAGCTCGGCGTCGATGATGCTCTTGAACTCCTCGAAGGGCTGCGCGCCGGAGAGCATGATGCCGTTGATGAAGAACGCCGGCGTGCCGCTGACGCCGACCTTCTGCGCGTCCGCCATGTCCGTCTTCACGATGGTGGCCTTCTCACCGGAGTCCAGGCACTTGTCGAACTTGGCCTGGTCCAGCTGCAGCTCGCCCGCGTACTTCTTGAGGTTCTCCACCTGCAGGGCGCTCTGGCTGGCGAACAGCTTGTCGTGCATCTCCCAGAACTTGTTCTGGTCCGCCGCGCACAGCGACGCCTCGGCGGCCTTCTGCGCCTCCTTGTGGAAGTCGAGCGGGAACTGGCGGAACACCAGCTTCACCTTGCCGTCGTACTCCTTGAAGACCTGGTCCACGGCGGCGTTGGCGCGGCTGCAGAACGGGCACTGGAAGTCGCTGAACTCGACGATGGTGACGGGCGCGCTGTCCGGACCCTTCGACGGACCGGTGGCGGCCACCTGCTTGCGCTCGGCCGGCGGGCGCGGCGGCTCGGGCAGGGTGATCTGCACGTTGGCGTTCTTGCGCAGCTCCGCGAACAGGGCCTGGGCGCGCTCCTGCTTGGGCTGCTGGGTGAGGAAGTCGACGATCTGCGGCTTCATCTGCTCGAACGTCGAGCCGGGGGGCAGCTGGCCCTTGGCGCCGTCGAAGACCTCCTTGATCTTCTCCTCGGTGGGCGCCTCGACCTTGTCGTCGATCTCCGCCTTGAGGAACTGGTCCTGGGAGATGCCGCGCTTCTTGGCCTCCGCGTCGACCAGCTTCTCGGTCACCATGCCCTCGAGGCCGCGCTTGCGCAGCTGGAACTTCTGCTTCTCGAGGTTGGCCAGGGGCTCCGAGACGCGCTCGTTGAGCTCCTTGTAGGTGATCTTCTGTCCGTCGCCGAACGTGGCGACCACGGTGTCCGGGGTGGGCTCACCCGGAGTGGCCGCGGCGGCGGCGGGAGCCTGCGCGGTGGCCGGCGCCTTCTCCTTGTTGCAACCGGCGGTGAACGAAGCCGCCAGCAGCGCGGCGAGGATGACGGGGGTTGGACGCATGGGCATAAGCCCGCGACTTAGTCGAGGCAGCCCCGACCTGCAAGGAAATGCAAGACGCCCTTTCAGGCGACGAGCGGCTCCAGCTCCAGCGCGCCAGCAAGCCCGGGCAGGCCCAGCTCCAGGCCCTCCACGTCGCGGCGACGCGCCGGGACAATCTCATAGCAGCTCGGGTCCGACAGGACCTTGCGCACCAGCTTGTGATTGAGCGCGTGCCCCGTCTTGTAGGCCGTCAGGTGGCCAATGACAGGCCTGCCGAACAGAGACACATCACCGATGGCGTCCAGGATCTTGTGACGCACGAACTCGTCGGTGAAGCGCAGGCCCTCGGGGTTGAGGATGGAGACCTCGTCCACGACGATGGCGTTGTCCAGCGAGCCGCCGCGCGCCAGGCCCAGGCTCTTGAGCTTCTCCACGTCGCGCAGGAAGCAGAACGTGCGCGCGCGCGAAATCTCCCGCGAGAAGTCCCGGTCGCTGAAGTCCAGGTCGAACGCCTGGCCCTGGATGACGGGGTGCTCGAAGTCGATGGTGCAGCTGATGCGGAAGTGGCGCGACGGGGTGAGCGAGGCCTGCTTGTCGCCGTCCACCACGGACACCGGCTTCTTGATGACGAGCAGCTCCTTGGGCGCGTCCAGCTCGCGGACGCCCGCCTCCTGGATGAGGGCCGCGAACGGGGCGGCGCTGCCGTCCATGATGGGCACCTCCGGGCCGTCCAGCTCCACCCGGGCGTTGTCGATGCCCATGCCCGCCATGGCCGACATGAGGTGCTCCACCGTGGCCACCTTGACGCCGTCGCGGCCCAGCGTCGTCGCCAGCACCGTGTCCACCACGTACTCCGCCAGGGCGGGGATGCTCACCGGCCGGGGCAGGTCCGTACGCACGAAGACGATGCCGTGCCCCGCAGGGGCCGGACGCAGCGTGAGCGTCACCTTCGCGCCCGAGTGGAGCCCGATGCCCTGGAGGCTGGCGGTCTTCGAGAGGGTGCGCTGGTTGTAGGAAGACGGGGGCATGTCGGTGTCGCCTCGTGGCTGCTCGTGCTGCGGGACTTCCGAACGGTCATCTGGCCAGATGGCGCCGGAATCGTTCAACAGTGGTCTGACGCGACGCGCAGATTCAGCAAGTGGCATGCCACGACCGCGTGACATCCCGGGGGCCTCCGAGGGGTCCTTGAGTGGCTCGAACCCGTTGGAATGGCTGGTCTTTTTCTGACATCGCGGTGGGTGCCCCTCGTGGCCAGACACCCGCCCCCCGTTGGAGGCCCGGTGAAATCGCCCGAAACCGTGACATTGGTGTCCGGGATTCCATCACCGCCTCCGCCGCCGCCCATCACCGTGACGCGCTTCGTAACGAAGCGTGTCTTCCATGCAACACGGGGGCGTCCATAGCGCAAGGAACTGGCTGGAAGCAAACACGCCCCGTATGAGCACCCGTCGTGGGGGCTTGCGTCATACGGTGCGCGTGGGCGTGGGTCCTCGCAACCCCGTCCTGAGCGGCTCAGCGGGGTGCGGGGGCCACGAAGCGGTCCCTCAGGGCCTCGGCCTCCTGGCGGTCGAAGCCCCTGCCCTGCAGGAGGGTGCGGCGGCTGACAGCGTGGAAGGTGGACTCGAGCGTCTGGCTGAAGCGGCGCAGGTCCTCGGCGAGGCGGGAGCGGATGCCGGGGCCCTCGGGCGGCCAGGGCAGCTCCACCAGCAGCGCGGTGAAGCGGTCGAAGGCGTCGTAGTCCGCGTAGCGCAGCAGCTGGTAGCCGCCGTCGTGGAAGTAGCCCAGGAAGCTCTTGAGCGCGTCCAGGGCGCGCTCGGCGGCGGGGACGTCGTCGGCGCGCAGGTGGCCCTCGGCGGCGCGGCACAGCTGGGCGTAGACCCACAGGTCCTTGCGCAGCCGCAGCGCGGCGTCCTGGGGGCTCACCAGGTGGTCGAAGACGCCGTCCGTCAGCCCGCCGTTGGGCGCGAGCGACTCCACCAGCGCGACGACCTGCGTGCGCAGGAGCGTGGTGAAGGCGGCGGCGGCGCGCTGGGGCGCGTCCGGCTCGCGGTCCACGTGGGCGAGCACCTCCCGGCCGATGCGCTCGGCCTCCTTGGCCAGGTCCCGCGCGGCCCTCAGCGCGGCGGCCTGGAGCGCCTTGGAGCCCGCCCTGGGGGACAGCTCCGCGTGCATCCACGTGGCCAGGGCGTGCGTCTCGCTGCGCACCAGGGCCAGCAGCACCCGGACGCGGCGCGGCACGGGCGGCGTCCCTTCCGCGTCCACGTAGGACAGGTAGTGCAACAGCCGGAACAGGCCCAGGAAGGCGGTGGCGAAGGCCGTCCGCGGCTCCTCTGACATCTGTGACAGGGTGTCCAGGATGCGCACGG
This sequence comes from Myxococcus sp. XM-1-1-1, assembly GCF_020037095.1. NCBI lineage: Bacteria > Pseudomonadati > Myxococcota > Myxococcia > Myxococcales > Myxococcaceae > Myxococcus > Myxococcus sp. XM-1-1-1. Next base: position 674,320 of record NZ_JAIQDH010000001.1, on the reverse strand, counting down.
AGCGCAGCCGGTCGTACTCGACGCGGAACTCCAGCGGGCGGAAGGGCCGGAAGTAGCGGTTGAGGACGATCTCCTTCAGCGCGAGCTTGCCCAGGTCCTGGAACAGGTTGAGCCGCGCGGTGGGGAGCTGGAGCAGGTGGTCCAGGAGGTTGCGGAGCGCGTCCAGGTCCTCTCGCAGCACGAAGAGGCTCTCCGGGGCGGTCTGCTGGTCCAGCTCCTCTTCGATGAGCGCGCGGCGCACCCGGTCGTCGGCCAGCTGGGTCTCCACGTACTTGCGGAAGACCATCTTCTGGTCGCTGTCGGGGTCCTGCAGGTGGCGGGCGACGCGGATGGCGCGGTCCATGGCGTCGCGCACGTCCACCAGCTCCTCGTGGAAGTCGCGGGTGACGAGCGGCCGGTCCTTGGCGTCCACCACGGCGGTGAGGTTGAGGTAGCGCTCCACCGCGCGCAGCAGCATCTCGAACTCGAAGAGCAGCTCCTCGCGGCCATCCACCGGCACGCCGCGCAGCCAGCGCTCGCGCTCGGCTAGGAAGCCCGCGCGTGACGTCTGCGAGGCCCGCATCAGGTCCGCGTAGAAGTCACGCGCGACGCGGAGGGTGGTGGGTCCGGAGGCGGGAGACGCGGGAGAGGTGGCCTGGCTCATGGCTCGCGGGAGGTCAGAAGAGGCTGCCCTGGGGCGTGGGCGGTGGCTGCTTCTTGAAATACTGGTAGGTGCGGTGCGTGGCCATCCGGCCCCGGGGCGTGCGTTGGAGGAAGCCCTCCTGCATGAGGAAGGGCTCGTACACGTCCTCAATCGTATCGCGTTGTTCGCCCACGCTGGCGGCGATGGTCTCCACGCCCACCGGGCCCCCACCGAATTTGTCCAGGATGGTGAGGAGAATCTTGCGGTCCATGGAGTCCAGGCCGCTGGCGTCCACGCCCAGCCGGTCCAGGGACTTCTTCGCCAGCTCCAGGGAGATGCGGCCGTTGCCTTCCACTTCGGCGAAGTCGCGCAGCCGGCGCAGGAGTCGGTTGACGATGCGGGGCGTGCCGCGCGAGCGCGTGGCCACCTCGCGCGCGGCGTCCCTGTCCAGGGGGATGCCGAGGATGCGCGCGGAGCGGTGGAGGATGAGCTCCAGCGCCTGGGCGTCGTAGTACTCCAGGCGCTCCTGAATCTGGAACCGGTCACGCAAGGGCGACGTGAGCAGGCCCGTGCGCGTGGTGGCGCCGATGAGCGTGAAGGGCGGCAAGTCGATCTTCATCGCCCGGGCGGCCGGCCCCGTGTCGATGGTGATGTCCAGCCGGAAGTCCTCCATCGCCGGGTAGAGGTACTCCTCCACGGCGGCGTTGAGGCGGTGGATTTCATCGATGAAGAGGACGTCGCGCGCGTTCAGGTTGGTGAGCAGACCGGCCAGATCCCCCTTGCGCTCCAGCGCCGGGCCGCTGGTGACGTGGATGCCCACGCCCAGCTCGTTGGCGATGATGTGCGCCAGCGACGTCTTGCCCAGGCCCGGGGGCCCGGAGAACAGGCAGTGGTCCAGCGCGTCGCCCCGGCTCCTGGCCGCCTGCACGTAGACCTTGAGCTTCTCGACGACGGAGCCCTGCCCCACGTACTCGTCGAACGAGCGCGGACGCAGGGAGGCCTCGAGCCGGACGTCCTCCGGGAGGACCTCTTCGGAGAGAGTGTCGGACTTCCTCGCCATGACCATGTGACCCTATACAGGAAGGCCGCGCGTGTCGCCCACATCCTCGGAGCAAGCCCCCCGGGACGCCCCGGAGACCAGCCGACCGGCGAGCGGGAGCCCGCCCCGGACGCCCGTCGACGCACGGGCGCCCTCTGCTCGCGGTGAGGCCGCCCGGCAGGCGCGCCTGTGGACTGGCGGACGCTCGTGAGAAACACGTCCCAGGCGACTTGGCGGGACGGCCCGGGGGCGCGAGAACATGCCCTCGCGAATCACCTTTCCGGTCGCCAAGGTCATCGACCTCTCGCAGTCACGGTGAGCCCATGAGCCAGAGCCCCGCGTTCCGTCCCCTGCCCTTCCTCGCCGAGGCCCACGCCGAGACGCTGCCCGGCCCGCGCCTCCAGAAGCTGCGCCGCGCGGCGCTCCAGGCCCGCGAGCGCTTCGTCCAGGAGGGCCCGGTGGCGGCGGTGGCCACGTGCGAGCTCGTCACCTTCCCCTACCCGTCGCTGTTCGCCTTCAGCGGCGCGGCCAGTTCGCCGGCGCCCTACGTGATGATGACCCACCGCATGCAGGTGGTGCAGTTCGTGGACGCGAACGGCGAGCGGCGCACGCTCCTGTTCAACCCCTCCGACTACGAGCGGGGACAGGCGGCGCCCTTCTACCGCTCGCTGCGGGAGCGCTACGGCGCGTTCGTCTCCGACAAGGTCATGTCCACCCAGCACGGCACGGTGCAGAGCCACCTGGCCTCGCTGGGGCTGACGCCCGGGGACGTGGACTTCCTCGCCTTCGACCACCTGCACATCCAGGATTTGCGCGGGTGGCTGGGCGGTGACGGCCTGTCCGCGTACTTCCCGCGCGCGAAGCTGCTGGTGCAGCGCGCGGAGTGGGAGATGGTGAAGGACCTGCACCCCATGCAGTCGGTGTGGTTCGTCCCCGGCGGCGCGGACATCCCCGAGGAGCGCGTGGTGCTGCTGGACGGGCACACGTGGCTGGGCACGGGCGCGGCCATCCTGAGCACGCCGGGCCACACGCGCGGCAACATGTCCCTGGCGGTGGCCACCTCGCGCGAGGTGTTCGTCACCAGCGAGAACGGCGTGGCCACGGAGAGCTACACGCCGCTGCTCTCCGCCATCCCCGGGGTGCGCCGCTTCGCCGAGCACATGGGCTGGGAGGTGGTGCTCAACGGCAACAGCCGCGAGGACTCCCTGCTGCAATACTCCTCCATGGTGGTGGAGAAGCTCTTCGCCGGGCCCTCCGCGGTGGAGGGCGCCTTCGTGAACTTCCATCCGTCCTCGCTGCTGACGTCCCACCTGCTGGCGCCGGGGCTGTCGCCCACCATCGTCCTGCCCGCGCCCAACTTCGGCGACGTGCGGCCCACGCCCGCGAGCCGCCGCGCCGCCTGAGGGGACTTCAGCAGCCCTTCCCACCCCGGGGGCCCGCGCACGGCCACGCGCCGTGGAGCGGCAACACCCAGAGCGCCTCGCCCACGGCGGCCTCGTTGGCGAGGAAGAACACGTCGCGGCCCGAGCGCACGAACGAGCGGGGGTTCGACGACGACGCGCCGGGGGCGATGTCCGTCATCCGGCGCGTGTTCCACAGCCAGCCGTCGCTCTTCCACGCCTCGCGGCCATGCGCGGCGGTGGTCGCCGAGAAGAACAGCCAGCCGTCCTGCGCCACCAGCTGCCGCGGCTCGCTGCCCTCCGGTCCCCACTGGAGGTCCCAGACCATCCACGTGCCCAGGGCCGTGCCGTCGCTGCGCCACAGCTCGCGCCCGCGCCAGCCGTCCTCCGCCGCGAAGTACAGCACGCCGTCCATGGCGACCAGGTCCGAGGGCAGCGAGCCCTTCGGCCCCGGCCAGATATCCCGCACCATGCGGGTTCCCTGCGTCGTGCCGTCGCTGCGCCACAGCTCGCCGCCGTGCCGCGTGTCGCCCAGCTCGCCATAGTTGCCGTCCGAGCCCGCATGGAAGAACACCTGGTCCCCCAGCGCGGTCAGCTCCGAGGGCGCCCCGCCGCTGAAGTCGCGCACCTTCGTCGCGACGGCCTGACGCCCCGCCACCACCCACAGCTCCACGATGCCCTCTCCCGTGTCGCGCACGAAGAAGAGCCGACGCTCCACCGCCGTCAGCGAGTCGAACACGCCCACGGCCGAGCGGAACACCTCGCGCGTCTCGCCGCTCGGCTCGACCACCCAGAGCACCGCGGCCTCGGCGTCGTAGGAGACCAGCGCGAGCCGCTCACCCCAGGCCGTCAGCTGCAACACGTCACTGCCGGGGATGAACGCGTGCACCCGCCGAGTGCCGGACGCGGTGCCGTCCGTGCGCCACAGCTCCTGGCCATTTCCCGGCGCCTCCGCGAGGAAGTAGACCTGCGTGCCCACGCGGGTCAGCGCGCGCGGCGCCGAGCCCCGCTCGCCCGGCCACACGTCCAGCACCCGCACCGTGCCCGCCTCCGTGCCGTCCGTGCGCCACAGCTCCGGCCCCTGCAGCCCGTCATCCGCCGCGAAGAGCACCCAGCGCCCCAGCGCCGTCAGGTAGCGCGGCACCGAGCCCTGCGCTCCCGCCCGGATGTCCTTCACCAGGCCCGCGCAGCCACCGCCACCCGGGCTGCTCCACAGCTCGCGGCCCTGCTCCTGCGAGTCCGCGCTGAAGAACAGCCGGTCCACGCCGCGCACCAGCCACTCCGGCTTCGTGCCCGAGGGCATCACCCGCTCCGACGCGCAGGCGCGGCCCGCCGCCACCACCTCGGCCCGCGCGGACTCCACCGCCGCCTCGCCCTCCGCGTCGACGCCTTCGACCGCGGGACCACACCCCACCGCGAGGAGCCCTCCCCAAAGAACGGACACGAGCACCGGGATGCCACGCCATGCCTTCATGTGAGCAACTCCTTGTCCTGCGTGAGGCCGCGACCCCACCGCTGTGGCTGGAAAGTGTCACCAGTGGCGGAACTCGCTACTCACCGAGGGAACCGGGAGGCTCAGGGTGTCCGCCATGCTGCGACGTAGGCCAACAGGTGCCACGCGGAGGACACCGGGCCCGTCGGACCTCGGACCGTTTCGATTTCTTAGAGGAGAAACGGTTGTGCGGGCTGTCCAGGGAGGTCTTGAATTGGCCTCCCGACTACACCCGGGGACGAGGCTGTCCGGAAGGCATCAGCCCCCTGCCCGGAGGGACTTGAGGGCTTCGCGGAACAGGTCCTGGAAGGAAGCGTCGGCGCCCAGCCGGCTGGTGGCGAGCTCCGCGGCCTTCTCCGCCTGCGGGGGCTTGTAGCCCAGGTTGAGCAGGGCGGAGACCAGGTCGGACTGGGTGGCGCTGGCGGGTGCGGGGGCGGTGCCCCGGGAGACCGCCTCCAGGTGGACGTTCTTCATCTTGTCCTTGAGCTCCAGCACCAGCCGCTCGGCGGTCTTCTTCCCGACGCCGTGGATCTTCGCCAGCCGGGCCACCTCCCCGCGGGACAGCGCCGCCACCAGCTCCGGCACCTCCATGCCGGACAGCACGCCCAGCGCCATGCGGGGGCCCACGCGGGAGACGCCGTTGAGCAGCAGGAAGACGTCCTCCTCGGCCTTGGTGAGGAAGCCGAACAGCTCGAAGGCGTCCTCGCGCACCACCGTGCGGATGCGCACCTCCACCGGCTGGCCTTCCGGGGGCAGCTTGCCCAGCGACAGGGTGGAGAGGTTCACCCGGTAGCCCACGCCCTGCACGTCGATGACGGCGTCCTCGGCGTCCTTCTCCAGCACCACTCCCCGCAACCGAGCAATCATCCCGCCTCCGGACGCCGATAGGACGGCGCCAGCCTGTCCGCGAGCAGCGCCGCGGCGCCCTTGCGCTTCTTCGTGGTCGGGCCCGCCGTGGGAATGGCAGACCGGCCGTGATTGAGGTGGCACAGGGCCACGGCCAGGGCGTCGCTCGCGTCCGCGCGCCCCAGGTCCACCGCCTGCAGCCCCAGCAACGTCTTCACCATGCGTGACACGGCGTCCTTGCCGTCCGCGCCGCCGGCGCCCACCGACTTCTTCACCTTCGCGGGCGGGTACTCGAAGACGGGCAGCGCCACCTGGGCCGCCGCCAGCAGCGCCACGCCCCGCGCGTGTCCCAGCACCAGCGCGCTGCGCGCGTTGCGGAAGGTGAACACCCCCTCCACGGCCACCGCCGCCGGACGGAAGTGCGCCAGTTGGGCGCTGAGCGCCGCGTGCAGCTCCTTCAGGCGGAAGGCCAGGGGCGCGCTCTCGTCGACCTTGATGACGCCGTGGCCCACGTGCACCAGGCGGCCCCGCTTCTCTTCCACCACCCCGTAGCCCATGAAGCGGCTGCCGGGGTCCACACCGAGGACGCGCACCGTTGACTCCGTTCCACCCGCCGCTACTGCGACAAGGACTCCATCAGGGACTCCTCGATCTCGAAGTTCGCGTGCACGTTCTGCACGTCGTCGTTCTCGTCGAGCGCGTCCATCAGCTTGAGCATCTTCCTGGCGTTGTCGCCGTCGAGCTGGAGCGTATTCTGCGGCAGATACACCCACTTCTGCTCGCCCAGCGGAAGGCCCCCGGATTCCAGGGCCGTGGCCACCGTGTGCAGGTCCGCCGGCGCACAGCGCACCTCGAAGCCTTCCGCGCCCTGGGGCACCACGTCCTCGGCGCCCGCCTCCAGCGCCTTCTCCAGCACCGTGTCCTCGGAGGGGCCCGGCTTGACGGTGACGACGCCCTTCTTCTGGAACATCCAGGCCACCGCGCCCTCGGCGCCCAGGTTACCGCCGTGACGGCCGAACGCGGAGCGCACGTCCGCGGAGGTGCGGTTGCGGTTGTCGGTGACGCACTCGACGAGCACGGCCGCGCCGCCGGGGCCGTAGCCCTCGTACATCACCTCTTCGTAGCTCTCCCCTTCCAGCTCACCGGTGCCCTTCTTGATGGCGCGCTCGATGGTGTCCTTGGGGATGTTGGCGTCGCGGGCCAGGCCCAGCGCCACGCGCAGGCGCGCGTTGCCAGCGGGGTCTCCTCCTCCGAGCCTCGCGGAGACGGTGATCTCCTTGATGACCTTCGAATAGAGCTTGCCCTTGGTCGCGCCCATCGCGGCCTTCTGGCGCTTGATCTTCGACCACCGATTGTGACCGGACATGGAAGGTGTCGCCTCGTGGCGGCCTTGTCTCCCAGCCCGGGGCGCGGAGTCAAACCCCTCGTCGGTCCGCGTCCGGTTCCGTCACGCTGGCCCCGGGCTCCACCGAGGGCAGGGGCTCGAAGAAGCCGGGCACGTCGCCCGAGCCCGCCCCGCGCTCGCGCTCCTCCATGAGGCAGGCGGGGACGAGCACGCCCAGCGCGAACAGCCGCGTGGCAGCCTCGTACGTCACCACCTCCGGGAAGTCGCACTCGAGCAGCACGGCGCGCACCGTGCGTCGTCCATCAAACAGCCGCACCAGCACGCCCACGTCCTCGGGCAGCGTGGAGAGCTCCCGCGCGAGCCGCGCGAAGTCCACCGTGAGCCGCGACGCCAGCGGCAGGCCGCGCGCCCTGAGCGCCTCGAAGCGCTCCAGCGCCGGCAATACCGTCTCGCACAGATAGGCCCGGTCCATGGTGAACGAGCCCTTGTGCAGCTCCGGCCCCAGCGCCACCGCGTAGTCGCCGTGGGCGAAGCCCAGCATCCTCCGGAACGCGAGGCTGCCGCGCACGCCGTGGAACATGGCGTCCACCACCAGCCCGTGCCGGAACGAGAACCAGCCCTCGCCCTCCGCCAGCACCACCCGCCCGGAGCGCACGCCCGACAGCAGCGCCCGCGTCACCTTCGTCAGCGGCAGCCGCGCGGTGTGGGACTCGAAGGTGGACTCGCCCGTGGCCCGCTCCGACTTGAGCCTCGCCAGCGCCACCACGTCCTCCACGTCCACCGGCCGCGCCAGGTAGTCGTCCGCGCCCACGCCAGCGGCCAGGTCCCGGTGGAACTCCTCCTCGCGCCGGGCCAGCAGCAACACCGGCACGCGAGAGGTGCGCGCGTCCGCGCGGAGCTGTCCGCACAGGCTGAAGCCGTCACCGTCCGGCAACTCCACCTCGGCGATGACCAGCCGCGGCAACGGCTCCTCCGAGGCCAGCGCCTCCAGCGCGCCGCGCACGTCGCCCACCAGCAGCGCCTCGAAGCCCGCCTCCACCAGGGCCACCGCCAGCGCCGACTGCGCGGGCGCGTCCGAGTCCACCAGCAGCACCCGCGCCCGGCTCCGCCCTCCGCGACGGCGCGAGCCCACCTCCGAGGGCACCGGGTCCTCGGAAGAGCTCGACAGGGGGAGATGAGGAAGCGCGTCAGCCATGGATAACGAATTATTCCAGCGAAGTTCGACAACTTCGCAACCTGGACACAAGTCCTCGGAATCGTTGGGTTTCCGTCACCTCCCCGGCGCGGTAGGGTGCGCGGCATGACGCGCTCGAGCCCTCGCTCCGTCCTGGTGTCCACACTGCTCCTGGCCTCCGCCGCCTTTGCCCAGCAGGGCGCCCCCGGGCAACCGGGGGAGGCGGGTTCGGTCAGCGTGGAGCAGACGGCGATGGAGTCCGCGGAGGACCGGCTGGGCGCGGTGATTGCGCCGGTGACGCTGCCAGCCGGGGTGACGGCGGTGTACGGCTACGCGGGCGCGCCGGAGCTGGGCGTGGGCTTCCGCCAGGGCCTGTCGTTGCTGGAGCTGGAGGCGCGGGCGCGCTTCAACTGGTTCCAGCTGTCCGCGGCGCTGGAGCTGGTGGGCCGGGTGAAGGTGATGGACAACGGCACGGTGTCCATGGCGCCCACGCTGGGGCTGGGCGTGGTGCTCAACTCCGGCTCCACGTACATGGACGACCAGAACTTCTCGGGTGTGCTCTTGCGCCTGTCGCCCGGGCTGGTGGTGGGCTGGCGGGTGGCGGAGACGGTGACCCTCCTGGGCCTGGTCGACGTGCCCGTGGACGTGGGCCTCTCCAAGTCCGAGTCGCGGCGCGCGCAGGTGCTCGGCGGCGGAGGCGTGGAGGTGTACCTGGGCAACGACGTGTCCATCCTGCTCGCGGGGCAGCTGGGCCTGGAGACGTTCCGCGAGCGCGTGGGCCTCTCCGACACGCGGCTGGGCTGGGGCGTGAAGGCGGGCCTGGGGGCGCGCCTGTTCTGACTCACGTCAGGCCGTAGCGCTCCAGCTTCTTGAGCAGCCCCTGCCGCGACAGGCCGAGCGCCTCCGCGGTGTGTGTGCGGTTGTTGTGACAGCGCTCCAGCGCGCTCTCGATTTCACGGCGCTCCAGCGCCTCCACCTTCGCGGCCAGGGTGGTGCCGCCCGACGTGCTCGCGCGTGGCCGCTCGCTGCCGGTGAAGGACAGGTCCTCGGGCTGGAGCTCGCGGCGCTCTCCGGCCAGCACGGACGCGCGCTGCATCTCGTGGCGCAGCTCGCGCAGGTTGCCGGGCCACGCGTGCGCGGCGAGCGCCTCCGCGGCGGCGTCCGAGAGCAGCCGCGCCCGGCCATCCGGACACAGGTGCGCGCACTGGTTGAGGAAGTGCTTGGCGAGCAACGGCAGGTCGGTGGCGCGCTCGCGCAGCGGCGGCAGGCGGACCTCCACGCCCTTGACGCGCCAGTAGAGGTCCTCGCGGAAGGTGCCCTCCTGGAGCATGCGGCCCAGGTCACGGTGCGTGGCCGTGACGAGGCGCACGTCCACGTGGACGGGGCGGTCCGCGCCCACCGGCAGGAGGTCTCCGGTCTCCAGCGCGCGCAGCACCTTGACCTGGAGCGAGGGCGTCATGTCCCCGAGCTCATCGAGGAACAGCGTGCCGCCGTCCGCCTCCGCGAAGAGTCCGCGGTGGTCTTTCGTGGCGCCGGTGAAGCTGCCCTTCACGTGGCCGAAGAGCGCGCTCTCCAGCAGCGTCTCCGGCAGCGCGCCGCAGTTGACCGGGATGAAGGGCCCCGCGTGGCGGCGGCTCTTGAGATGCACGGTGCGCGCGAGCAGCTCCTTGCCCGTGCCGTTCTCGCCCGTGACGAGGACGGGCAAATCACTGGCGGCCACGCGCTCGGCCAGCGACACGGCGGCGAGGAACGCGGCGCTCTGCCCCACCATCGCCGCGTCCGCCGAGGCGCGCTCCAGGGACGTGCGCAGCGTCTCCACGCGCCGCTCCAGCGTCACGCGGGCGAGCGCGCGCTGCACGACGACGAGCAGCACGTCCGGGTCCACCGGCTTGGTGAGGAAGTCATGCGCGCCCAGGCGGATGGCCTCCAGCGAGTGGCGGGTGTCGCCCGCGCCGGAGACGACGATGACCTTGGCGCCGGGTCGCGCATCGAGCAGCGCGGCCAGTCCCTCCAGGCCCGCGGAGACGCTGCCATCCGGCGGCAGCATCAAGTCCAGCAGGACCAGGGGGAAGTCGCGCGCGTCGAAGGCGGCGCGGGCGGAGGGACGGTCGCCGGCCTCCACCACTTCGTAGCCCGCGTCACGCAGCAGGCGGCCGTAGACCTTGCGGAAGGCGGCGTCGTCGTCGACGAGCAGCAGCGGCTGGGCGGGGGCCATGATGAGTGCTCAGTCCGGCAGCGGCGCCTGGCGCGGGGTGCCCAAGAGTTCCAGGGTCCTCAGGGCCACCTGGATGAGCGTCTGGGCGCAGGGCTCGCAGCCGCCGCCACAGCAGCGGGGCCAGCGGCCCTCCGGGTTGCGCAGCAGCGGGCGCACACAGGATTGGTAGTAGCTGGGAAAGCCCAGCTCCTCACTGGCGCGGGCCAGCGCGGAGTCGAGCTCGGACGGTGCGGGCGCGGGGACGTCGGACACAGCCACTTCATAACAGCGTGGCGGCGGGAAGCGCAGCGGGGGCGTGCCGGGGACAAGCCCTGCTGCCATGCACGAGAAGCCCGGGCGATGGGCGCCCTACCAGAGGACGCCCTGGGTCGGCCCCGTGGCGGTGCCCTCCTCGGGCTGACAGCGGGGACACCAGTGCGTGTTCCTCCCGCCGACGCGCTCGTGGGTGATGGGGGTGGCGCAGCTCGGACAGGGGGCGCCGGTGCGCTCGAAGACGTTGCGCCGATGCTTCGCCTGGCCCTTCACGCCGAACAGGTCCCGCTGCGTGCCTCGCAGAGCGAGCCCCTCCTCGAGCACGGTCCGCATCGCCTGGTGCAGCCGTGACACCTGGTCGCGAGACAGCGAGGTCACCAGACGCCGTGGGTCGAGTCCCGCGCGCCACAGGCTCTCGTCCGCGTCGCGGTTGCCCAGCCCGGCGATGATGCGCTGGTTGAGCAGCACCGTCTTGAGCGGGCTCCTGCGTCGACCGAGACGGCGCGCGAGCAACTCGGGCGTGAAGGCCGGGTCGAGGACCTCCGGCCCCAGCTCCTCCAGCTTCAGCCTCGCGGACAGCTCCGCCGTGGGCCCCACCGCCACGCGCGCGTAGCCCAGCGTGTCCGTGAGGTGGAGCGCCTCGCCGTCCTCCAACGTCAGGACGACGAGCGTCTCGGAGGGGCGCTCCGCGCCGCCTGGCCGCAATGACAGCTCGCCCCAGAGCATGAAGTGCAGGGCGAGCGTCTGTCCGTCATCGAGCCCCAACAGGATGAACTTGGCCCGTCGCCGCGCGTCGACGATTCGCCGGCCCCGGAGCGCCATGACGAAGTCCTCCGGAGAGGGGAAGCGGACCGCCGCGGGCGCGAGCACCTCGACGTCGGCGATCCGCCGGCCGAGAACCGCTTGCCGCAGGTCTCGTGTGATGATTTCGACTTCGGGGACCTCGGCCATCCCGTCTCACGACCTCCGTCCTCTTTACTGTCGTGCGAGGGAGGCGCCGTGCCAGTCACCCGACATGGGCCTGGGCACGCCCGCTCGGAGTCCCACCGGACGAAGCGGGGGCGACACGGGTGCTCACCGATTGCCTCGGACGGAAGGACTCGCGAGACCGCCAGGCATCGCGGAGACTCGGTTCCAGTGGTCACTTCGGCATGCGCGAGTGACACGGCTGGCATATGCCCGCGCGTGCTGTCGTTCATGACTTCGAACACCAAGGAACCCCAGTGGCATCACGCCGACAGGACAAGGAACGTCCCCGGATACCCGCGCTACTGCCCAGCACGTCCGTCCCCGACATGCTCCTACGCCGGCTGCGCGAGCAGCCACCCGGCTGGGAAGGCGAGTGGCTGCCCCATGAGCACGAGGCCTACTTGTCGATGCAGTAGTCGTCTCCGACCGCGATCACGAAGAGACGTTTGAGAGGCGAGCCGTTCAGCAATGAGAATGCATCCACCAGAAGCGCCTGCTTGAATCTTCGAGCGACCTCGTCGGCCGATGTTCCTTCAACGAGTAGCGTCGTATCCGGAAGGCTCTCCGACAAAAGACCAAGACCATGTTTATGTGGAACCTTGTCCAAAAACCTATTCGCCTTGAGGCTGCCCTTCACCTGAGCGTGTCTGTCACTCAGGTCATACGTCACAATAAACAGCGCCATGAATTGTCTCCTCTCTGCGGGGGGCTGCTTGGCGCGCCTCCGTGGCGGCCTCGGCACGACAAGAGTAACGCCGGCGGAGTCATGCGCAATGAGGGCCGATTTCCCATCACGTCGATCGGATGAGGAAGGGCCCACTGCCACCTTCACAGCAACGTTCCGCCGCACCGAGCGCCATTCATACCCACGCCTCGGGCTAGAGGTGCCGGGCCACGAAGAGGGCTCCACGCGCCGACTCAGAACCAAACCCAACCGCGTCGAACTCGTCTAGGGACTCGCCTACCTGGTAATCACTGTCGACGCGGAAGAGGTGGCCGAATATCCCCACGAGGAACGCCTCACCCGACTCCTGCTCGAAGTGTTTCGACACTCAGCCCTTGTCCTTCGAGGGTCGCGCGCACGGTGTCGATGAAGTCCACCACCATGTAACGGACGAGGGACCCAGGCTTCTCCGGCACCTGCGGCTCAAAGGAGTCCTGGAGCAACTGGCCCAGGCGGAACGAGGAGGTGAACCCGATGAGGTACTGGCCGTTGGTGAAGACCTTCACGTCGCTCCGCACCATGGTGTCGTACCTACCGACGCCTGCACTGTCCCAACTGATGACAACCTTCCCATGGAGGACCACTCCGGCGATGCATCATCGACCACCTCAGCCGTTGAGCGGACCACCATTGTTGACGCCCAGGCAGCCGGTCATGAACCCGAGCACGCCGACCGTGCAGGCGCCATCGGCGGCCCTGGCAACCTGGATGGAGAGCGACGCGCCAGCGTCTCAATGCACAGAACCCGGACGGCCACGGGCTGTCCAAGCGCAAGAGAGTCCATCAGGAGTTCCTCGTTGAACACGGCGACTGCGTCGCGCGTGGACGGGGCGGACCTGAGTGGGCGGACGATGCTTGCGCGGACATCTTGCCGCGGACCTCCTCCATGCGGACTCGGTCCCCTTCCTGCGCCCGCAGAACATCAAGCCGGGCGAGGCAGGCCATGGTAACCGATAGAAAAGCGAAGGTGCCCACCACACATGCACCGGCCAGTGACGACGGCGCGGTGAACGCCGAGGGCTCCAGGTGCCACGAAGGCCTGGAGCCCCAGCGGCGCGCGAATCAGCCGCGGACCACCACGTCGCGAACGTCGCGGTCCACCTCGCCCACGTCCACCTTCACATCCAGGAAGTGCGCCATCGTCTCCAACTGCGTCAGCGCGTGTCCATCCAGGGGCAGCGTGCGGAACTCCCCGCCCCGCGCGAGCGCGCACAGCAGCAGCAGTTGGTCACACAGGTGCTCGCCCACGGGCACCTCCGCGTTCAGGTAGCGCTTCACCTCGGCGGCCACCTCCTCCGCCACCGTCTCCGCGCGCTTGCCTCGCTCCCCGAAGCCCGTGAAGACCTCCGTCACGTGCTCGCTCTCCACCTCCACCACGAGCGCGTTGCCGGGCCCCTGTCCGCGCTTCAACTCCTCCGGACGGAGCTGGTCGGGACGCAGCTCCAGGAGCGAGCCCACCGTCTCCAGCTCGCGCTTCGCCACGTCGAAGGGAATCATCGACACCACCGCCTTCGCCTCGCGGCGCAGCACCCGCCCACGCGACATCAGCGAGAGCGGCTTCAGGGCCTGGGGCCGCACGTCCACGCGGAACTTCCCGCCGCCCGCCGGGAAGAAGCCGGGCCGGTCCAGCGTCGCCGCCACGTCGGCGCCCATGCGCCGCAACAGCGGCAGGTAGGCCCGCGCCAGGAAGTCGAACGGCGGCGCCGCCGGGTTGTGCGTCCCGCCCTCGAGCATCAGCGTGGACGGCTCCTTCGCGGCCAGCAGCGCGGGCAACACCGTCTGCAACACCAGCGTCGCGCTGCCCGCCGTGCCCACCGCGAAGTGGTAGTTGCCCGCGGCCAGGGCGCGCGGATGGAACGTGAGCTCTCGCGAGCCCAGCTCCGCGCCGGACACCTCCGCCGCGCCCACCGCCTCGGCCGCCTTCACCGCCGTCAGGTGCTGCCGCAACAGGCCCGGCTTCGCGCGGCCCGCGCGGATGTTCGTCATCGTGAACGGCGTCCCCGTCACCAGCGACAACGCCAGCGACGTGCGCAGCACCTGGCCGCCGCCCTCTCCCTTGGAACCATCGATGCGCAGCATGTCTCGTCTCTCCCGTCTTCCCACGCCTCACGGCCCCACCCGCGCAATCTGACATGCGCGAGCACGCCCCGCACCCTGGCCCGCTATCGGCCACGCGCGGTGTCAGTCAACACCCGAAGCATCCACAACCCAGCGCTCCTCCAGAAAAGCCACCGAGCGGCTCCGCCAGGCCTTACACGAGCTGCGCTTCCGAGGCGCTCACTCCGGAAGCGTGTCTTGCATTGGAGGCAGTCGTGGTCTCTCGCAGTCTCATTGCTCGCAATCTGATGGTCCCCCTCGCGGCGCTGCTCATGGTCCTCACGTCCGCGTGCGGCCCGGACACCCTGGAGGCTCCCGCCCAGGAGACGCAGTCCGCTCCGCCCGAGGACTCGGCGCTCGAGGTGACGTCCCAGGAGCAGTCGCAGTGCCAGTTCTACAACTACTACTGGGACGAGGGCCGCAACCCCGGCGGCCCCAACCGGTGCACCAACAGCTGCCAATGTGACGGCATGCGCACCTGCAGTTCCTCCGGCTGGTGCCAGGGCACCGCGCGCCCCGCCGTGAGCTGCACCAGCCCCAGCTATTACTGGAACGAGGCCTGGAACCCGGGCGGCTCCAACCGCTGCTGGAGCGCGTGTCAGTGCGACGGCATGCGCACGTGCAGCTCCTCCGGCTGGTGTCAGGGCCGCTCGCGCTGAAGCGCCCTGCCCTGAAATAGCGGCGCCCGCTCCCCCACTCTGGCGGCCTTTCGGCCTCTTGGGGGGAGCGGGCGCCTCGATGTCGTCATCCCGGCATGGTCACCTCGCGTGCAGGAGTCGGGGTGGTACCGCCTACCCCTTCACGCAGACGACCTGCTTGAGCGTGTGGACCACGTCGACCAGGTCCGACTGCGCCGCCATCACCGCGTCGATGGGCTTGTACGCCGCCGGCGTCTCGTCAATCACCTCGGCGTCCTTCCGGCACTCGACGCCCGCGGTCGCCTTCGCGTGGTCCTCCAGCGTGAAGCGCTTCTTCGCCGCCTCACGCGACATCACCCGGCCCGCGCCGTGGCTGCAGGAGTGGAAGCTGTCCGCGTTCCCCTTCCCGCGGACGATGAACGAGCGCGCCCCCATGCTGCCGGGGATGATGCCGAGGTCACCCTCGCGCGCCCGCACCGCGCCCTTGCGCGTCACGAAGCAGTTCTTCCCGAAGTGGTGCTCACGCGCCACGTAGTTGTGGTGGCAGTTCACCGCCGCGTCGGACAGCTCGAACGGAGGCAGCTCACCGCTCAGCCGCAGGGCCTCGATTGCGCCACGCAGCATCAGCTCGCGGTTGGTCGCCGCGTAGTCCTGCGCCCAGCTCACCGCGAAGACGTAGTCATCGAAGTGCTCGGAGCCCTCGGGCAGGTACGCCAGGTCCGCGTCGGGTAGGTGGATGAACCAGCGGCGCATGTCCTCCTTCGCCAGCTCGATGAAGTGGCTTCCGATGCGGTTACCCACGCCGCGCGAACCGGAGTGCAACATCAGCCACACGGCATCCGACTCGTCCAGGCACAGCTCGATGAAGTGGTTTCCCGTGCCGAGCGTACCCAGGTGTCCCAGGTCCGGCCCACGGCCGATGCGAGGGTGCTTGGCGACGATGCGGTCATACCCCTCCATCAGACGCGCCCACTCCTTCTGGTGGGAGGCCGGAGCCACGCGCCACGCGCCGACGTCGTTACGGCCGCCGTTGTCCGAGCGGCCATGCGGCACCGCCCGCTCGATGGCCGAGCGCACCCCACGCAGCGAGTCGGGGAGCTGATCCGCGCGCATCGTCGTGCGCACCGCGATCATTCCGCACCCGATGTCCACCCCCACCGCAGCCGGCACCACCGCGCCCACCGTCGGGACCACGCTGCCGACCGTCGCGCCGTAACCGCGGTGCACGTCCGGCATCGCGGCGATCCACTTGTGGATGAAGGGCAGGCCACGGAGGTTTCGGAGCTGCTTCTTGGCCTCGTCCTCGAACGGCACGCCCACGGTCCACGACTTGATGGGGCGACCCGCCTCGTCCGACAGCACCTCGTAGTTCACCTTGTTGCGCTCCATGGCCTTCACCTTTCGGTCGTTCGCCCTGGGCTCTGTTTCCCGGGCACGCAGGGACCTAGAGCAGCCGGCGTGCCAGGCCCGCTCCAGAGGGGAGCGCCCGGTGGGCCCTGGCGTGGCGTATCTGTTCGGATAAAGTCCTATCCTGATGGCGAAGAAGCGCGCACGACAGACGGTGGTCCTGGGCATGCTCGGGACGACGCTCGACACGGGGCAGGGCCCGAACCGGTGGATGAAGTGGCGGCCCACGGTGGCGCTGTGCCAGCAGGAGGACCTGGTGGTGCACCGGCTGGAGCTGTTGCACCCGCCGGCGGCCACACAGATTGCGGCGACGGTGGTGGCGGACATCCGACAGGTGTCGCCGGAGACCACGGTGCGCACCACGCTGCTGGACATCCGAAACCCGTGGGACCTGGAGGAGACGTACGGCGCGCTGCTCGACTACGTGCGCGGGTACAGCTTCAACCCCGAGGAGGAGGACTACCTCGTCCACATCACCACGGGCACGCACATCGCGCAGATCTCGATGTTCCTGTTGGTGGAGAGCCGGCTGATTCCGGGGCGGCTGGTGCAGCTGTCGCCGGACCCTCGGGACAAGGCGGGCGCGGGGACGAACACGCTCATCGACCTGGACCTGTCGCGCTACGACACGCTGGCGGCGCGCTTCCAGCGTGAGCAGCGCGAGGGCTTGTCGTACCTCAAGGCGGGCATCGACACGCGCAACGCGGCGTTCAACCACATCATCGAGCGCATCGAACAGGTGGCGAGCCACTCGCGCGCGCCGCTGCTCATCACCGGTCCCACGGGCGCGGGCAAGTCGCAGCTCGCGCGCCGCGTCTACACGCTGAAGAAGTCTCGCGGCACGGTGAGCGGACCGTTCGTGGACCTCAACTGCGCCACGCTGCGCGGTGACGGCGCCATGTCCGCGCTCTTCGGACATGTGAAGGGCTCGTTCACCGGCGCGCTGCAGGACCGGCCTGGACTCTTGCGTCAGGCGAACGGCGGGGTGCTGTTCCTCGACGAGATTGGGGAGCTGGGGGCCGACGAGCAGGCGATGCTGCTGCGCGCGCTGGAGGACAAGCGGTTCCTGCCGGTGGGCTCGGACAAGGAGGTGGAGAGCGACTTCCAGCTCATCGCCGGCACCAACCGGGACTTGCAGACCGAGGTGGAGCGCGGGCGCTTCCGCGAGGACCTGCTCGCGCGCATCAACCTGTGGACCTTCCGACTGCCCGCGCTGCGTGAGCGCCCCGAGGACATCCCGCCGAACCTGCTCTACGAGCTGGACCGGGCATCGGAGGCGATGGGCGCGCGCATCACGCTGAACAAGGAGGCCCAGGAGCGCTTCCTGCGCTTCGCCACCTCTCCTGATGCGCGCTGGTCGGGCAACTTCCGGGACCTCAACGCCGCGGTGCTGCGCATGGCCACGCTCGCGCCCGGGGGGCGCATCACCCGCGAGGTCGTGGACGAGGAACTGGAGCGCCTGCGCGCGCAGTGGCGGACAGGCAGTACCCGCCCGGGCCCTGTGTCATCCATGAGCGGCGAGGACCGGGTCGCGGAGGTGCTCGGTGAAGAGCTCGCCGCGGAGCTGGACCGGTTCGACCGCGTGCAGCTCGCGGACGTGTTGGGCGTGTGCCAGGGAAGCCGCTCGCTCTCGGAGGCCGGGCGCGTGCTGTTCGCTCAGTCCCGTGCTCGCAAGTCGAGCGTCAACGACGCGGACCGACTGAAGAAGTACCTGGCGCGCTTCGGCCTGACCTGGGCCGATGTGAGCTGACTCGACGCGGCGGGAGGCCCTCGGGGGTTTCCACGACCGTTGGAGTCGACCCGCCGGAAAAAAGCACGGGCCACGCAAAGGACGGTGACGGAGCGCGTCTTCATCGGTGTTGAAGGCAATGGGGGGCCGTGAGCCGGACGGACCTTCGACACGAAAGCACCGCCATGTCCACGCCGCAGCTCCACCTCGACTCCTGTCGCCGGACAGGCACGTGGCTCATCGCCATCGTCCTCCTCCTGCTGGGACAGCGCGTGGAAGCGCAGGTGCGGGAGCCGGACAACTTCCTCGCCACGTCCGTCACCCTCTCCTCCGCGCCTCGGCTGCGCCAGGTCTCCACCCGACATGCCTCGCCCATGCTCGCCGCCGGCTTCCGGCTCTCCGAGCACTCGCAGCTCCGGCTCGACTGGGGACTGCCCTACACCTCGGTGGACCCCGCCGGCGCCATCGAGGGACGCAGGAGCCACCTGGGCTCCTCCAACCTGCTCGTCGGCCTGCACAACGTCCGCGCCTTCGTCGATGACACCGTCTTCGTGCGCATGGGCGTGGGCGTCGCCGTGCCCCTGGCCCGCCATCAGGACGCCGACGAGCTCGACGCGCGCAGACCGGAGACACAAGACGCCAACTACACCACCGCCGCCGCGGTGCGCGGGCTCGCGGACCCGTGGCTGTGGGCGCTCGACACCACCTCCGTCGTGCTGCCCATGGCCGTGGGCCTGGACCTGCCCGGCTTCCAGCTCCGCGCGGACGTGGCACTGGGAATGCTCATCCCCGTCTCCCGCACGGCGAGGGACACGCACTTCGTCGCGCAGGCCAGCCTGGAGGCCGCGCTCGGGCTCGGCATGCTGGAGCCCGGCGCGCGGGTGCAGGTCGTCACGCCCCACCTCACCGAGGCGACCTGGGATGGGGAGGACTCGCGTGTCTCGCTGGAGCCCTTCGTCCGGGTCCGCCTGGGGCCCGCCTTCGCCCGCGCGGGCGTGCGCATCGACCTGGGCGCCCCCCGGGCGCACCCCGCGCCCAGCGCGTCACGGATGTGGGCGCTGGGCCTGGGGCTCGGCGTCGGCTTCTGACAGGGCCCGCTACTTGATGAGGTAGAAGGCCTCCTGCCGGGGCACGAAGAACTTCCAGCCCTCCTGCGTGAGATAGGCCGGGTCCTCCTCCATCACCGCGACCTTCTGCCCGTCCCACTCCGGCACCGGCGTGGACGTGTTGAGCTCGATGGCGATGTACGAGCCCTCGCGCAGCAGCTTCGGCGCCTCCTTGCGCGTCGCCGAGCGGAAGTCGATGGACGCGCCCAGCGCGTGGCCCTGGTTGCCCAGCGGATGGCTGTAGACCTGCGCAGTGATTCCCAGCTCGTCCATCCTCGCCATCGTCGCGTCATACACATCCGCCGACGAGCGCCCCGGCCGGGACGCCTCCAGCATCAACACATCCTGGAGCGTGTTCGTGTTCGCCAGCGCCTGCTTCAAGCCCTGGGGCGCGTCCGTCTCCCCCTCGCGCAGCACATAGGCCATCTTCTGCCAGTCGGTGTGCAGCCCCAGGTAGCTGATGCCGAAGTCCACGTGGATGAGGTCCCCACGCTCGATGACGACCTCCTCCTTCGTCACCGCGAGGAAGCCGCGCGACTTGGAGTTCACCCCGCCCTTGCGCTGCACGCGCATGTCCGGCTGGAACCACGTGCTCACGCCCAGCGCCCACAGCCTGTCGTAGAGCCACCGGCGGATGTCCCCCACCGTCGTCTTCCCCGGCACCACCACCTTCGACGAGAAGGCCTCCTTCACCACCTCGTCCGTCAGCTCCACCAGCCCCTGGTAGTGCTCCCACTCCTCGGGCAGCCGCGAGTCCAGGTACTCCTCGATGAGCGGCGCCGCGCTCACGAAGCGCGCCTCCGCCTTCGGCCCGAGCGCCTCCAGAATCCACGCATACCCGTCCCGCGTCAGGCTGCGCGTCACGCCCCGCTTGCCGTCGATGCCCAGCGCAATCGCCTTCGGCTGGTGGCGCGCGTCCAGCTCCGCCAGGAACTCCGGCCCGGACTTGCCCTCCTCGGGCGTCTCGAAGAACTGGAGCACCGCCTCCTCCGCGTAGCCCGTCAGCGCCACGCGCCGCAGCCCCTCGGCCCCCGCGTCCACGAAGACGAAGACGTCACGGTTGCCGGCGTACGGGCGCGGCGGCGCCACGTACTGCGTCAGCGGGTCGTCATGGAACTCCTCGTTGACGACAATCCACATGCCCACGCCATGGCGGCGCATCATCTCCAGCAACATGTCGTGGCGCTTCCGCAGCCAGCCCTCCCGCAGCGCAATCTGCTGGGACATGGGCAACAGCCGGGGCTTCTCGTCCCGGGCTTGGGCACACCGGGACGTCGAACACGCGGACAACAACAGGAGCGGCAGGGCCGCCCACTTCAGCAGGGTCATTGGGGACTCCGAGTCGAGCAGGAGCCACACCCTATCGCTCAGACGGCACTCACCGAAGTCCCCCACCTCCGGAGCCCTTGGAGACTCCGGAGGCGGAGGACCTGGGGCGCGGACTGCCCCTTCCTCCACCACGCACCACGCAGGCCCTCCCGGATGACGCCCCCCCACGACCTGGAGTCATTCGCGTCGTCTCCCCCACCTTCACGACGCCATCCGTCAGAGGCGACGGTCGTCCCCCGACGCCGCCTGCCCGTGTGAAGCGCTCCCAAACCCTCGCGCCAAAATCTCAGTAGCTGGCGATCTGGAAATCCAGGTCGTCGTCCAGCAGGAGCTCCGCGTCACGCGCCTCCCGCTGCGGCTCATCCTCTTCAGAAGAAGCGCCCCCCCGGCACCGCCCCCCGCCCAGCTCCCGTCCCTCACCCTCCGCCAACGCCCCCCAGCTCCCGCCGCCCGCGCCCCGCTCCTCCGGCGCCCACATCCCGTGAGACTCCCCTTGGCCCCTCGCGTCACATCGGAACATCACTCCCCCCTGTCGCGATGCAGTCGATGCAGCTCCACTCCCCGCCGCCGCCGTCTTCCATCTGAAATACGCGGCGAGCCCTTTTTCTTGAGTGTTTCGCGGTGAAATAAAACGGGCGCTCCTCCTCACGAGAAACGCCCGCAAAACATGCAACTCACCGGAAAATCGGGAGAGTCATGTCACCCCTGAGACGTGTTTCACCGCTCCGGATTGACAGCGGGGCTGGCGGGTGGCTGCGGGACGGAGGGCCTGGCGGAGAGGGCCTCGGGGGCCTCCTCCGTGGGGGCGCGCAGGCCCCGGTCCCGCTCCGGCGGTGGATCTGGAATCTCGTGGGCGATGAGGCCCGGCATCCTCGAGTTCGAATTCCTCATGTGAGGCTCCCCCTGGGTTCGACGGTTCAAGGTCGACGCGCCGCGACGTGTGGCGGAGCGTCAACACCAGAACGTGGCGGGTCGGAATCCTTGAGGAGCGGACACTTCACTCGAACAGCAGGACGAGGGCGGGCCAGGTCGCGGAGGGCTCGCGCGACAGCCACGCCAGGCGCTCGTCGCGCAGGGCCTGGGAGGCCGGGGCTCCGGCGCGGATGCGCTCGCGCACGGACTCGAAGAAGCGCCCCGCGGTGTCGGGGATGTCGCCGGTGGAGGCAAGCACGGTGCGCGCGCCCGCCTCGATGAAGGCCACCGGCAGGCTCACCGACTCGTGGAGGAAGGGCGCGGCGCGGGCGGCGCCACACGCGGCGAGCAGCACCAGGGGCGCGCCGTGCAGCGGCTGCTCGCGCACCTGCGTCGCCGAGAGCGCGTAGCGGCCATCCTCCTCGGGCGCCAGCACCAGCAGCGAGGCGTCCGACAGCTCCGGGCTGAAGAGGCCATGGGTGTGGAGCTCTATCTCCCGCGCCTGGGCCATCTCGCGCAGCACGCGCGAGGGGGTGGCCGCCGCGCCTCGCAGCTCCACCCGCAGCGGGTCCGGGACGCGCGGCGCCTCCAGGGGCTGGAGCTTCTCGAGGCCCAGCGAGCGGGGCGCCTCCACGCCCGTCACCACCAGGTGATGGCCCGCCTGTCCGCGCGTCTCCGGGGCGACGCCCGAGCGACCCACGCGGTAGCTCCACGCCAGGTCCGCCGGCAGGAGGCCCGGCAGGCCATGCACGGGAGGAAGGGCCAGCACATCCACGTGCGCGCAGCCGCGCAGGGCCGCCACCAGCCTCGCCGGGACGAGCCCGTCGGCGGAAGCATGCAGGGGCGCGGTCCGGTGGTCGTCGTACGTGCCCACGAGCGCCCCCTGGGAGTCCTTCACGGCGGCCACCGTGCGCTCGTGGTCCACCGCCACGGCGAGCACGCAGCGCTCCGGCACGGGCACGCGCAGGGCCTGGCCCATCAGCTCCAGCACCTGCTCCTGCGCGCCGGCGCGGCCCGCGTCGCTCACCAGCACGCCATAGGCGAAGGTGCGGGCCTTGCGCGCGTCCACGTCGAACGGGAGCGCCTGGGCCGCGTCGATGGCGCCGAGCAGCAGCTCACGCCCGGACGCGCGCTCGCGCTCCAGCATGAACTGGCCCTCCAGGAAGGACAGCAGCGCCAGCTCCCCCGGCGTGCGCGGGCCGCGTCGCAGCTCGCCCAGCGTGCGCCGCATCAGGTCCTCGTCGCGCACCTGCGCGCCATGGCGGGCCAGATGGGACAACACCCAGGCGCCGGGCATGCCCAGGGGACGTCCGCAGCGCGTGGCCTGCTCCAGCTCGTCGCGCGCCTCGTCCGGACGGAAGTCCGCCCACGCCACGGAGGCCAGGTTGCGGTGCACGTACGTGCGCTGCTCGCAGTCATCGGGGATGCGCGACAGCGACTCGCGAAGGAACGCGCGCGCGCTGGCGGCGCTGTGGCGGTAGCGGGCGATCTGCGCCATCTCCTGGAGGAACTGCTGCTCCAGGTTCCACTCGCCCAACTCACGCGTCAGACGCAGGCCCTCGCGAGCCTCCTCCAGCGCGTCGGCCGGGCGGTGCAGGCGCACGAAGAGGTCCGCGAGCCTGCGCCGCAGCGTCGCGCACCGGTACGCCAGCCCCCGCCCCGTGCAGGACGCCAGGGCCGCGCGCAGCCGCTGCTCCGCCTTCCACCACTGCCCCTCGCGCTCCTCGCGCACGGACAGCTCGCGCTCGGCCAGCAGCACCAGCCACGCGTCCTGGCTGGCCCGCGCGATGCGCTCGAAGTCGTCCAGGTGTCGCTCCGCCGCGTCCAGCGTGACGAGCGCGCCCAGGTACAGGTCGTCCTCTCCGGAGCGTCGCAGCGTCTCCAGGAACGCGTCCGGGGCGGCGTGCTCCTGGCGAAGCAGCCGGGCGTAGTCGCGCGCCAGGGGCCCTCGGCGCTCGAAGTCCGCGAGCGAGACGCGGTTCACGGTGTCGGCCAGCGTGGAGCCCCCCTGGACCTCGTCCAGCACCCGCGCGAGCGGCAGCAGTCGCAGCACCGCCTCGCGCGTGGGCGCGGCCCTCACCGCGTCATAGAAGACCAGGCGCACCACGCCCGGGAAGCGGCGGGCCTCCTCGAGCGGAAGGCGCGAGCCATCCAACGAAGCGAGGTTCTGCGCCGCCGCGCGGGCATCGTGGAAGTCGCGCGAGCGCAGGTTCGTCTCGCTGCGCAGCGCCGTGGCGCGAAGGCGCGCCTCCTCGCTCCAGCCCGGCTCTGCCAGCCTCACCACCGCATCGAAGGCCTCGGCCGCCTGGAGCGACAGCCCCAGCTCGCGCAGCACCAGCGCCCGGTTCCACAGGGCCTGGGGATGGTCCGGCGCCGCGCGCAGCACGGCCTCCAGCAGCTCCAGCGCCTCCTCGTGCCGCCCCTGCTCCAGCGCGATGAGGGCCAGGTCGCTGTCGCGGTCGACGGAAGGCCGCGTGCGTCGCAGGAAATCCGACGCCTGACGCCAGTCCTGCCGCACCAGGTACGCGGCGGCGATGCCGTGCAGGTCTCCTTGCTCCTCCAGCTCGGCGAGCTCGCTCAGCGGCAGGGGCGTCGTCGACTCCGGCGCCCCGGGCCCGGCGCGCATCGGCACGTAGCGCCGATACCCATCCGCCCGCGCATACGCCACGCGCCCCTCCAGCCCTCGCTGCTCGACATGGGTGCCCCACACCTCGGGCGGCGCCTCGCGCGACATCGGCACGGCCAGCACCAGCGCCAGCAGCACCGCGGCCAGCGCCACGCCTCCCACGGCCCAGACATGCACGGCGCGCGGCCGCGTGGGGCTCAGCGAGCGCAGCCGCTGTCGCCACGACGGCCGGGGCCAGGGCGGCGTGGGCCACGCGGGCAACACCACCTCCGGCGCGGCGGTCAGCGCGTCATCGGACGGCAGCCCCTCCTCGTGGAGCGCCTGGAAGCCGAGCAGCTCCAGTTGCATCGCCTCGTGCAGGCCCGTGGCGCACATGGGACAGCGCGCCAGGTGGTGGCGGAAGTTCTCTTCGTCGACCGGGGGCAGCTCACCATCCAGGAACAGGTACAGCTTGTGACACGGGGGGCTCATGCGTCCCCTCCGCCATCCGTCAGCGGCATCAGCAGCTCGCGCAGCTCCTTGCGCGCCTGGAACAGCCAGCTGCCCACGGTGCCCTCGGGCACGCCCATGCGCTGGGCGATGGCCCGGTAGCGCAGGCCCTTGGCGTGCAGCTCGAAGGCCTCACGCACGCGGGCGTTGGGCAGCCGGGCGATGGCCTTGAGCAGGTCCGCGTCGGAGATCCGCTCCCACATCTCCCCCGTCACCGCGTCGGGAGAGCCCACGTCCTCGCGCACGAGCCGGATGTCCCGGCGCTCCTGCTCCAGCAGCTCCGTGCGGCGCTTGCGGCACTGGTCCAGGAAATGATTGGTCAACGCCCGGCACAGCCACGCGCGATACACGGGCTCCGGCTGCGCGGACAACGCCGCGTGGTGCACGAGCGCGCGCACCAGCGCCTCCTGCGCCAGGTCCTCCGGGTCGATGCCCCC
The DNA here is from genome assembly GCF_020037095.1 of Myxococcus sp. XM-1-1-1. Lineage (NCBI taxonomy): Bacteria > Pseudomonadati > Myxococcota > Myxococcia > Myxococcales > Myxococcaceae > Myxococcus > Myxococcus sp. XM-1-1-1. The sequence goes on along the minus strand of NZ_JAIQDH010000001.1, from coordinate 649,472 downwards.
CTGACCGCACAGACGCTTCGCCAGGGCCACGAGCATGGGCCTGACGCGCTGAGCAAACTCCTCGAAGCCTTCGTGTGCCACGCTGGCACTGTAGGCCACGGCGAATCGCTTCACCGAGGCAATGCGATGGTCCTTCATCGACCCCTCGCCCTCCTTCCACGCCCACTCGAAACGCAGCCACCCGGAATCCTTGGGTCGTCGTCTGGAAACCGACGCAGTCACGCTGGGTTCCGGTGGCTCCAGGACATCGCTCCGGGCCCTGGGGCCGGGTGGCCCCGGGACGTGGTGGGACTGACACCGAGCACCTCGGACGCCCGCTCGGATGCCCTACGAGCAACGCGCGCCGTCGGCCGCGCACGCGCTCAGCCCGGCGGCCCACCCGGAGGCGGGTCCCTCACGTCCGGTTTGGAGGAAGGCGGCGGCACGGCCACCTCCCCGGCGCCACCCGGCTCCACGTCGGAGGACTGTCCCGGAGTGGGGCGGTGGACCTCCGGGAGCATCACCGTCGCGGTGAGCTGCTCCGAAGACTGCGCCTCGTTCATCCTGCCCGTCATGGCACGCGGCTCCTGGGACCTCGCCCCTCTCCCGCCGGATGCGGGAGCGCGCGGTCCTCATGGAACAAAACGCCCCAGGTCCTTCTTGTTGCGTTGAACCTCCCACATCCCAGCGGGCAGGGAGCGCGCGTGCCGCGAGGCGGGCTCACTCGAACAGCAGCACGCGCGACAGCCAGCGGGCGTCGTCGGGGCGCTCGAGCAACCACGAGGCGCGCAAGTCCCTCAACGCCACCGAGGGGCGCTCTCCCGCGCGGATGCGCTCGCGCACCCGCTCGAAGAAGGCGCCCGCGGAGTCGGGAATCTCCACGGACGCCGCCAGCACCGCGCTCGCGCCCGCCTCGATGAAGGCCATGGGAAGGCTGAAGGACTCGTGGGGAAAGGGCGCCGTCCTCGCGGCCCCACAGGTGGCCAGCAACACCAGCGGCGCGTGGCTCAACCGCGCCTGGCGGACCTTGTCGACCGTCAGCACGTAGCTGCCGTCGGCCTCCGGCGCGAGCACCACCATGGACGCATCCGACTGGGACGCGCTGAACAGCCCATGCGTGTGGAGCTCCACCTCCGACGCCTGGGCCATCTCGGAGAGCACGCGCGAGGCCGTGGCCTCCGCGCCGCGCAGCTCCACGCGCCACGGGTCCGGCACGCGAGGCGGCGTCAACGGGGCCAGCCTCGACAGCCGCAGGGAAGGCGGGCTCGCCACCTCGGTGACGACCAGGTGGGTCGAGGGCCCGGTGCGAGCAGGCACTCCCCGCGCCCCCCGCCCCACGCGGTAGCTCCACGCGAGCGAGTCCGGCAACAACCCCGCGAGCCCATGGACCGGAGGACGGGTGAGCACGTCGACGTGGTCGCAGCCCGACAGCTCCTTCACCAGCTCGGCGGGCACCAGGCCCGTGGCCTCGTCGCGCAGCGGCACCTGGCGCCCCGTGGAGTACGCCCCCTTCAGCTCTCCCAAGGGCCCACGCACGAGGACGAGGGTCCGCTCGTGTTGCACGGACACCGCGAGCAGGCAGCGCTGCGCCACGGGCTCCACACGCAGCTCGTGTGCCATCAGCGTCAGGGCTTCATCCCACGCCCCCGTGCGCCCCGCCTCGGAGAGCAGCGCGGAGTAGCCGAAGGCGCGGGCCTTGCGCGCATCGACGCTGTCCGGCTCGAGGTCCGCCATCGACAGTGCCCGATGCACCAGCTCACGGCCGGAGCTGCCCGGTTGCGCGAGCAGGAACTGCCCCTCGATGACGAGCAGCAGCGACTCCAGCCCGGGAGAGACAGGCCCCCGTCGCAAGTCAGCCAGGGCCCGACGCAGCAGCGCGCCGTCCTGCGGCCGGGGCACCGAGCGCGCCATCTCCGACAACACCCAGGCGCCCGTCAGCCCCAGCGGCCGCTCACACTCCATCGCGCGCTCCAGCGCCGCGCGCGCGGCCTCCGGTCGGAAGCGCTGCCACTCCAGCAACGCCACGGTCCGATGCACATGCGTGCGCTGGGCGCAGTCCTCCGGCATGCGGCCCAGGGACTCCTCCAGATACGCGCGCGCGGTGGTGAACGCGTGCTGGTAGCGCGCCACGTCCGCCAGCTCCTGGAGGAACTCCTGCTCGAAGCGCCACTCCCGGGCCTCCAGCGCGCGCGCCCACCCCTTCCACGCGTGCTGGAAGGCCTCCGCGGGGCGGTGCTGGTCCAGGTAGAGGTCGGCGAGCCTCCGCTGCAGGCCCAGGCAGCGGTACACCAACCCCTGCTTCTGGCAGGTATCCAGCGCATCCAACAAGCGTTGCTCGGCCTTCCACCACTGGCCCTCGCGCTGCCAGAGCTTCGCCTGCTCCTGGTCCGCGAGGACGCGCATCCACGGGTCCCCGGAGGCACGCGCCAGACGAATCACCGCCTGCGAGTCGACGGGCTGCCGCTGTGAGTCCGCGAGGACCAGCGCGCCCAGGTACAAGTCCTCCTCGCCCGAGCGCCGGAGCGTCTCCAGCACCTCACCCGCCGGAGCGAGCGAGCCCATCACGAGCCGCCCATACAACCGCGCGAGCGGCCCCCGGTGCGTGAAGTCCCGCTCCGCCACCCGCGCGAGCCACGTGCGAAGGACGCTCCCGCCGTAGCGCTCGTCGAGCACGCGCGCCAGCGGCTCCAGGCGCAGCACCGCCTCACGCGAGGGCGCCGCCCTCACCGCATCGTAGAAGCCGAGCCGGAGGATGCCGGGATGCTCACGCGCCGCGGCGAGCGGCAGGGGCGCGGACGAATCCGTCACCAGCTCCCGCACCGACGCGTAGGCGTCCTTCCAGGCCCGGGCGCGCAGCGAGGTGGACTCGCGAAGCACGCGCTCGCGCTGCGCCGCCTCCTCGCGCCACCCGGGCTCCCCCAACCGGGCGACCTCACCGAACGCGTCGGCCGCCAGGAGCGGCAGCCCCAGCTCGCTCAACGCCAGGGCCCGGTTCCACAGGGCCTGGGGGTGTCGAGGCCACTCGCGCAGGACCCCCGAGAGCAGCTCCAGCGCTTCCTCCAGCCGCGCCGGTCGGGTGTCGAGCGAGCCCTCCTGTCGCGCCTGCTCCAGGGCCAGCAGCGCCAGGTCGCAATCCCGGTCCGCCGAGGCGGGCATGCGCTTCAAGAAGGCCTGTGCCTGTCGGGGCGCGCCATGGAGCAGATAGGCCGTGGCGACGCCGTGGAGATCTCCGCGCGCCTCCATCCGCCACAAGTCCTGCAGCGGCAGCGAGGGTACCGGCGATTGCGCCGCGTCAGCCCCCCGGTCCGGCACATACGGTCGATGGTGGGCATCCACCGCCCGATACGTCACCCGCCCCTCCAGCACGCGAGGGCCTTCCGCGGACAGCCAGGCGCTCTGCTCCCCGCCCCACGGGAGGGAGAAGGGCAGGAGCATCCACACCGCGACGCCCGCCACCAACACCTCGAGCCCGCGCAGCCCCCGGAGCCACGTCCGCCGAGCCCGCCGCTCCGCGGGCGCCGATGGCGCGGGCGCGTCCGACGAGGCCACCTCCTGCGCCTGCGCGAGGTGCGCGAGCAGCTCGAGCTGCATCGACTCCCGGAAGCGCGCCTCGCACGCGCCGCAGCCCCCCAGATGCTGTCGGAACCTCCCCTGCTCCCGAGCCTGCATCTGTCCATCGAGGAAGCGTTGCAAGTCCTTGCAATCAACCGTCATTGCCTCCGCTCCCGCCGACGCCGCTCAGCCGTCTCCCTCAAGACCTCGCGCAGCTCCAAGCGCGCGTGGTGCAGCCGCGCCCCCACCGTGCCCGGCGCCACGCCCGTCTCCCGGGCGATTCGCGAGTAGGACCACCCTTGGAGATACAGCTCGAACGTCCGACGCAGCGTGGGGCTCAGGAAGCTCAGCGCCCACCGCAAGTCCTCCACGCCGACGTAGCCCCAGAGTTCGTCCTGCTCCAGCCCGTCGTGCTCCTCCGCGTCCACCGACAGCTCGAGCAGCCCCCGCAGCCGGTCCGACTCACTGCGGCGACGCCGACACCGGTCCAGGAAACAGTTCTCCGCCACCCGCCCCAGCCACGAGCGCTGCTTGAAGCAGTCCCATCGCTGTAGGTGCTCCCACCGGAGGAGCGCACGAAGCAATACATCGTGCACCAAGTCCTCCACTTCGTGTTCAATCCCGACACAGTACTTGCGAAGAATGGCAAACAACAGCGGCTGATACTGACGGGCGAAGGCCTCGAAGTCCGAGCCTGGCTCCCCTGACGGAGGCTCCACCACCCTCAATCGCGGCCTCGAGCGCATTGCCCCTCCTCCTTGACCAGAGAACGCGTCAGGTCTGCTTTATTGCCGACACCCCCTTATTCTTACAAACACGCCACCCCTGGGATGAGGAGGGAACGTCCAAGGTGGGGTGTTGTGATGACAACACGACACGGCCCCGCGGGGTGTCATGACGCAGCGGCGGAGAGCGGTGCGGGCTGCTTCAGCGGCAACGTGAGGGTGAAACATGCGCCCCCCAGCGACTCGGAGCGGCTGGCCCGCACGGTGCCTCCGTGGCGCTCCAGGATGCCTCGAGCGATGGCCAATCCCAGCCCTGTCCCCGGACGAGGACCCTCGCGCCGCCGCCCCGTGACGAAGGGCTGGAACAGCCGGGGCAACAGCTCCGGTGGGATGCCCGGACCGCTGTCCTCCACGTGGACCTGGAGCATCGTGTCGGATTGAGACAGGCGGACCTGGAGCCTGGGCCTCGCGACCTCCCCCAGCGCGAGCAAGGCATTCTCCAGGACAATGACAAACACCTGGGAGAGCTGGGATTGGTCCGCCTCGACGGCCAGGGGCTCGCCTTCCTCCAGGTCAAAGGAGACATCCGGCGCCAGGGTGCCCAATCCCTGTCGCGCGGTGGAGTACGCCAGCGCCACCGTGGCATGGACATCCACCCGGCGCAGCTCCAGCGGGCGGGGCCGGCCATAACGCAACAGCTCGTCGACGAAGTGCCCCGCGCGGGAAATCTGCTCGCGCATGCCGGCCAGGGTGTCCGCGTCCGCGCCCTGGCGCTCCAGCAGCTTCAGCTGAGCGGCGAGCACGCCCAGCGGGTTTCGCACCTCGTGGGCCACGGCCGAGGAGAACTGCCCCAGCTCCGCCAGGCGCGCGGCCTGGTCCGCGCGGGTCTCCTGCTCCGCCAGCGCCGCCACCAGTTCCGTGCCCGTGGCGCGCCCTCGCAGCAGCCTGCGTCCCAGCCACTCCTGGAGCCCCTGGCGCAGGGGCTCGAAGGCGAGCGCCGCCAGGGCGAGCAGGAAGAAGGCGCCCGCGCGGTACTCGGCGAGGAAGGGCTGGCCGCTGCCCGCCATCAGCGTCAGCACGCCGAAGAGGAAGCCCGCGGACAGCACCGCCGCCATCGCCGAGTAGACGAGGCTGCGCTCCAGGAGCCTGCGCTCGGAGGGCGGCTGGTGCGCGTTGATGACGTGCACGAGCACCAGCAACGAGGCCAGCACCAGGTACATCCCGAAGGGCAGCGCGTAGCCGGCGGACAGGAGCAGCGCCGTGGCCAGCCCGCCCGAGTACGCGAGCGCGCCGACGATGCCCAGGCTGCGCAGGAGCGGACGGCGCTCGGGCGTCTCCTTGCGGTACGAGCGCGCCAGGAGCACCAGGGGCACGCCCGCCGCGGAGACCGACAGCGCCATGGTGGGCCAGAACAGCGGGCCGCGCCTCATCGCCAGGGGGCCGTACAGCGCGTCCGGGAAGAGCGCCCCCACCAGCGTGACGACGGTGGCCACGACGTACGCGAGCACCACCAGCCGGGGGGAGCGCTGGCGCGAGACGTCCTGCGCGGTGTGGAAGAAGGCGGCGGCGGTGAAGGCGCCACTGGCGGCGAAGCGCTCACCGAGCCACGCGGCCTGGGGCACGCACAGCAGCAGCAGCGAGCCGCTCCAGAACGCGGTGGCCAGGCAGTACAGCGTCAGCCCCGCGGCGTCGCGGCCTCGCAGCGCGGCCGTGAAACACAAGAGGAGCGACACCGACAGGACCGGCACCAGGCTGTAGGCGAACAGGGGCCCCATGGACGGAGTGTGGCAGATGTTCCTAGTGTGCGCCCCGTCGGCGCCTCGAGGCGCTCCGACGTCACCAGGAGTCATGAGCAGTGCGGCATTTCGCGATGGTCGCGGCAGGGGCCACCCTGTGGGGGTGCTGGTCCCTCTTCCTCCGGCCCGCGGGCCTGTCCTGGGCGCAGAACGCGTTCCTGGCGCTGGTCGCCATGTCGCTGCCGGTGCCCCTGCTGCTGCGCGGCGCCCCGTTCCATGACCGGCGCGCCACCGTGGCCCTGCTCGTCGTGGCCCTGGCGGACGCGGCCAACATCAGCCTGTTCTTCGCCGCCATGAAGCGGGGCCCCGTGTCGGTGGCCGTGCTCACGCACTATCTCGCGCCCCTGCTGCTCGCGCTCGCCGCGCCCTGGGTGCTGGGGGAGAAGCGCTCCGTGCGGGCCCTGGTGGCCGGGCCCGTAACGCTGGCGGGGCTGGTGATGCTCATCGGCCGGCCCGACGGACAGGGAGGAACGGGGATGACGGCGGCGCTCGGCGCGGGCAGCGCCCTGTTCTTCGCGGCCATCGTCCTGGGGACGAAGGCGGCGACGCGAGCCTACTCACCCCTGGCCGTGGCCTCGCTGCACGCGCCGGTGTCCGCCGGGGTGCTGCTTCTCATCGCCGGGACGGACGCGCTGCCGACCGCGCTGGACCCGGCCACCCTCCAGGTGCTCGCCGGGGGCGCGGTGTGCGGCCTTGCCGGGACGTGCCTCTTCAATGCGGGGCTGAGCCGGGTGCCCACGGCGGCGGCCGGGGCGTTGACGTACCTGGAGCCGCTCACGGCCTCCCTGGTGGGCTGGGCCGTCTTCTCCGAGGCGCTCACACCCGTGGGCGTGGCGGGGGGACTCCTGGTGCTGGCCGCGGGGGTCTGGGTCGCCTCCGAGCGTCGGGCGCCCGCGTCAAGCATGGCCCTCCCGTCCGCCACGTCTTGAAATCTCCACCCAACTCCCCACTTGCAAGGTCGGGGAATCCTTTGGTCCTCTTGGGCCAACGCAGCTCCTCCCCGCAGCGCCGTGCTTGCGACGCCGTATGCCCATGGAAACCGCAGCAGACAGTCGTGAGTACCGCGTCCTCTTCTTCTGCCCCGCGTCAAGCGCGAGGTTGGAGCGGCTGGAGGCGCCCGTGCGACGGCTGCTGTCGCGCATCCAGGCCCCGCCCGCGGAGCTGACGCCCATCCAGGAGTCCGGGGCGCTGTCGGAGGCCGGGTGGCAGGTGTACCTGGTGCGCTCGCTCACGGAGCGCTCGGCGGCGCAGGCCATGGCCGCGTACGTCAGCGAGGCCACGTGCGCGCTGGCGGCCGAGGTCGACGCCGAGGTGCTGGGGCTCTACGTGGACGTCTCCGGAGACTCGGCGCGCATCTGTCGCTGCGGGCCGGAGGATGGACCGGAGACCTTCGCGGGCCGTCGGCAGGCCGCGCTCAACCGCACGGCCGAGTGGCTGGAGGTCGCGCCCATCCTGCTCTCCGCCATCTTCCAGCTCGACGTGCCGGACGCGGACTACGAGCCGGACGCGGATGACCGCTTCGTGGAGGAGAAGCTTCGTGAGGCGCGCGTCCTGATGGAGCGCTACCGTCAGGGGAAATGAGGTCTCGAACTCCGGAGGACCTCGCGGGCCGCTGTCCGCGCTGCTTCCTGCCTTCCCCGCTGTGCCTGTGCGCCGAGCTGCCGAGCATCCCCACGCGCACGGAGCTGCTCGTCATCCGGCACCACAAGGAGACGCTCAAGTCGACGAACACCGCGCGCATGGCGGCGCTCGCGCTGCCGCGCTGTCACATCGTCTCGTATGGCTCGCCGGGTCAGCGCTTCGATGCGTCGGTGCTGGAGGACGACGGCTCCACGTGGTTGCTCTTCCCGGACGCGCAGCAGACGGCCGCGCCGGAGGCCGAGAAGCCCCGGCGGCTCATCGTCCTGGATGGCAGCTGGGGACAGGCGCGCCGCATGGTGCAGCGACTGCCGGGGTTGCGCAGGCTGCCCGGACTGAAGCTGCCTCCGCCGCCCCTGGATTCACGCCGGCTGCGCAGGCCGCCGCATCCGGACGGCATGTCGACGATTGAGGCCATCGCCGGCGCGCTCACGTACCTGGAGGGTGAGGACGTGTCCCGCCCGCTCTACGACCTGCACGAGAAGATGATCGACCGCGTGCTCGCGAGCCGCGGCCGGGGCCCCGCGCCTTCGTGTGACGAGGACGACGGCGACTGAGCGTCGCGTCGTCTCACGAAGCGGACAGCGGACTCAGCAGGAGGCGCCCTCGGTGCAGCGCGCCTTGCGCATCTGCTCGGCGAACGGCACGGGCTCCAGGAAGCCGGTGACGCGCGGGCGCTTGAGCTCCGTGCCCGTCTGCGACACGAAGGCCACCGTGGGCAGGCCCTCCACGCCGAAGCGCTCCATCAGCGCGTCGAGCGCGTCGTCGCTGTTCGTCGCGTCGATCTTGATGGTGAGGAACTGCCCCTCGGACGACTGCGAGATGACCTGCGGCGCCGGGTACGTCTCGCGGTCCAGCTCCTTGCAGGCCGCGCACCAGTCCGCGAAGAAGTCGATGAGCACCGGCCGCCCCTCGGCCTTCGCCTGGGCCAGCACCTGGTCGAACGCCTCGCGGGAGAAGGTCGCCTTCTTCGCGGGCATCACGTGGTCCCACGCCCACGTCGGCGCACGCGGACGCTCGGCCATGCCCAGGCGCACCCACAGCTCGCCCACCGGGCCCGCGTCCAGCGCGCCGCCGCGCACCATCAGCGCCACCACCACCAGCGCCACACCGAACGCCTTGAACGAGAAGTCGCGCGCGCCTTCCTTGAACGAGCGGTGCACCGCGCCCAGGAGCACGCCCACCACCGCGAGCCCCCCCGCCAGCGCCGCGCCCGGCAGTCGCCCCAGCTCCGCGCCCGCCGCCTTCACCACGTCACGCGCCCACGGCGACGCGTCCTTCAGGTAGCTGAACGCCAGCGCGACGAGCATGATGCCCAGCACGCTCTTCACCCACTCCATCCACACGCCGCTCTTGGGCAGCCTCACCGTGGACACCCCGAGGATGAAGAACGGCACGCCGATGCCCAAGGCGTAGATGAACAGCAGCGACGCGCCGAGCGTCACGTTCGCCGTCTTCGCCACGAAGGCGAGCAGCCCCGTGAGCACCGGCCCCGTGCACGGCGCCGCCAGGAAGCCCGACACGCTGCCCATCAGGAACGCGCCCGCCACCCCCGCGCCGCCCACCGAGTTCAGCCGCGTCTGCAGCCCCGACGGCAGCGCCAGCTCGAACGCGCCGAACATCGACGAGGCGAGCAACAGCAGGAACACCGCCAGCCCCGTCACCACCGCGGGGTGCCCCAACATCGAGCCGAACGCCTGGCCCGTCTTCGCCGCCAGGATGCCCAGCCCGCTGAACACCACGCCCATGCCCACGATGTAGGACGTGGTGAGCAGCATCGCCTTGCCCCGGCTCTCCGCCTTGCGGGCCCCGAAGACGGAGACCGTGATGGGGATGAGCGGGTAGACGCAGGGCGTCAGCGCGGTGAGCAACCCGCCGCCGAAGACGATGGCCGCGCCGAGGAAGAGGCTGCCGGACTCCAGGAAACGCGCCGCGTCGAGCTCCGTGCTGGGGCCGGTGGGCAACAGCCACGGCACCACCACCACCGCCACGCCGGCCAGTACGGCCATCAACCCGAGCTTCTTGGCATCCATGCGCGCTCTCTTCCGTCATCCCCAGCAAAAAGGGCCCGCTTTGTATACGCAGGCCCCGGCCCGGGGGCTACTGCGCCGTGGGGGCAAGCGAGGAGGCGGGCACCTTCAGGCCCGCGGACCGCGCCAGCCCCATGACGCCCTCCACCGCGGCGGCGATGTAGCCAAAGGGGTTCGCCCCATCCACCGCCGTGACGTGGACCTCGCCCATCTTCTGCTGGAACGCGGCCGCCACCTGGGGGAGCTGCTGCGCCAGCGTCATCTGGATGACCTCCGGGCTGATGGTGTTCTCGATGTCCCGCAGGGCCCGGGCCCGCGACAGCTCCAGCTCCTGCCGCGCGTTCTCCCGCCGCACCTCCAGCTCCGCGATGGCCACCTCCGCCTCCGCGATGCCGCGCCGCGACTGCACCACCTGCAGCTGCGCCTTGAGCTTCTCGACCTCCTGGAGCTGCTCGGCCAGCTGCCCCTCGTGCCGGGCCGCCGCCTGCTCCTGCTCCCGGCGCAGCCGCTCCAGCTCCATCTGCGCCAGCGCGTTCTGCTGCTCCTGCTCACGGCGCAGCCGCTCCAGCTCGATGGTCGCCTTGGCGCTCTCGGTCTCCTGCTCGCGCTGCAGCCGCACCAGCTCGAAGCGCGCCTGGGCGGCCTCGGCCTCCTGCAACAGCTTCTGCTTCTCCAGCTCCAGCTTCGCGCGGCCCACGTCCGCGTCCTGCTCACGCTTGAGCTTCTCCAGGGCGATGCGCGCGCGGGCCCCCTCCAGCTCCTGCTCGCGCGACAGCTTCTCCATCTCCACCTGCGCGCGGCTCGTCGCCAGCTGCCGCTCGGAGACGATCTTCGCCTCGGCCAGCCGCGCCTCGGCGGTGAGCGCCTCCAGCTTGGCCTGCTCGTCGGCCACCTGCTTCTTCTGACGCACGTCCTGCTCGGCGGCGAGCTTGGTGAGCGCCACCTCGCGCTCCACCGTGGCCTGCTCCTGCTTGAGCGTGCGCTCCTGGGCGAGCTTCGCCTCGGCCACGCGCGCCTCGACGGCCAGCGTCTCCAGCCGCGACTGCTCGTCCGCGGTCTGCCGGCGCTGGCGCACCTCGTCCTCGGCCTCGAGCTTCTGGAGGCTCAGCTGCCGCTCGGCCTCCGTCTCCTCGCGGTGGACGAAGCGCTCCTTGGCCAGCTCCGCCTCGCGGGCCTGGCGCTCCTGCTCGCGGCGGAAGCGCGCCTGCATGTTCTCGAAGACGGTGGACGACAGGACGCGCACGTCCTGGATCTCAATCGTGTCCAGCAGCACGCCCCAACCCGCGTCCGTCGAGTCCGCCAGGCGCCCCTGCCCCGACAGCACCGGCGCGATTTCGCGCATCAGCTCCGCGGCGATGCCCTCCTTGCGCCGGGACAGGCACTCCTCCACGGAGAGGTTCGCCACCAGCCTGCGCGCGGCGCCCACGAACATCTCGCGCAAGAGCTCCGCCAGCTTCTCCTGCGCCCGCTCCGGGAAGGAGAAGTTCAGCATGCGGAAGGCCACCAGCGGATCCGCGATGCGGTACACCGCCAGGCCCGTCACCTGCACGCCCACCTTCTCGCTCGTCACCTGGTCCGCGGTGAACTGCAGCCGCTGGATGCTGGTGGGGACGATCGCCACCGAGTCACCCGGCAGCTTGAAGCAGCTGGCCCCCTGGCCGCTGATGTCGCGCACGCGGCCGCGGCGCATGTGGACCAGGAACTCGCTCGGCCGGGCGGTGATGAGGCCCCAGCGCTTCATCTTCTCCGGGTCCTCCGCGGGCTTCCCCGCACGCCAGCCGTCCGAGTAACGGTTCTTATCCATCCCCCCACCGCCCCCCTCCATCCGGACGAGCTGTGCACGGCCCTGCTCTGTCGACTCCGACGACTCCTTCACCCGCTTCGCGTTCGCGCTCATGCCTGCCTCCTGGCGACGCGCCCCGGTTGCAGCCCCCCGGCCAGCCCCACGCCCCTCGGGAAATCAGCCGCTTGCGCGCGATGAGGCCCCCGCCTCGCCCCATTCCGGACCACCCCGCGCCAGGACGGCCCACCTGGGTTGATCCACCCCGGCGCGGCCGTTCCAACGCCGACAGCCCCTCCTTCCGGCCAGTCCCAACGGGTCTCCCGTACGCCTTATGTTCGCTTGACCCGAGGGCACCCGATTTTATAATTGACCAGTCCGGTCCACATTCATGTGTGACGGTGTATGCCCGCCGCAGCGCGCCCCTGGGTGGCGCCGGGGTGCGGGGGCAGTCGCAAGCCCCTTCAGGAAGGTGTGGGACGCAATGGTGAAGCTGCCGATCTACATGGACAACCACGCCACCACGCCGCTGGACCCGCGCGTGCTGGACGTGATGCTCCCCTATCTGCGCGAGGACTTCGGCAACGCGTCCAGCCGCAACCACGTGTTCGGCTGGAAGGCCGAGGCGGCGGTGAAGAAGGCCCGGCAGCAGGTGGCGGAGCTCATCGGCGCGACGGAGCAGGAGATCGTCTTCACCTCCGGCGCCACCGAGTCCGACAACCTGGCCATCAAGGGGGTCATCGAGTACTACAAGTCGAAGGGTGACCACATCATCACCCTGAAGACCGAGCACAAGGCCATCCTGGACACCTGCAAGCGCCTGGAGCGCGTGCGCCAGGAGCGCCTGGACGAGCTCAAGCTCTTGCGCCTGTCGCAGCTCGCCGAGCGCGACGTGTCGCCCGAGGAAGTGGCGGAGCTCTCCGCGAAGCATGATCTGGAGAACGACGCGACGTACAAGAAGTGGGCGGACCTGCCCACCGGCGGCGCGCGCGTGACGTACCTGGACGTGGAGCAGGACGGCCGGGTCAACCTGGAGAAGCTCGAGGAGGCGATGACGCCTCGCACGGTGCTGGTCTCCATCATGTTCGCCAACAACGAGATTGGCGTGGTGCAGCCCATCGCGGAGATTGGCGCGCTGTGCCGCAAGAAGGGCATCCTCTTCCACTGCGACGCGGTGCAGGGCATCGGCAAGGTGCCCTTCGATGTCGAGGCCATGAAGGTGGACCTGGCCTCCATCACCTCGCACAAGATGTACGGCCCCAAGGGCATCGGCGCGCTGTACGTGCGCCGCAAGCCGCGCGTGCGCATCGCCCCCATCATCGACGGCGGCGGCCATGAGCGCGGCATGCGCTCGGGCACGCTCAACGTGTCGGCCATCGTCGGCTTCGGCCACGCGGCGCAGCTGGCGCGCGAGGAGCTGGCCGAGGAGTCCGCGCGGATCCTCCGGCTGCGCGAGAAGCTGCGCAAGGGCCTCACGGACGCGCTGGACATGACCATCATCAACGGCTCGCTGGAGCACCGCCTGCCGGGCAACCTCAACATCTCCTTCGCCCACGCCGAGGGCGAGTCCCTGATGATGGGCATCAAGGACGTGGCGGTGTCGTCCGGCTCCGCGTGCACGTCCGCCTCGCTGGAGCCCTCGTATGTGCTGCGCGCGCTGGGCGTGGACGAGGAGCTGGCGCACAGCTCCATCCGCTTCGGCCTGGGGCGCTTCACCACGGAGGAGGAGGTCGACTACGTCGTCCAGCTCGTCGTGGACAAGGTGCGCAAGCTGCGCGACATGAGCCCGCTGTACGAGATGGCCAAGGAAGGCATCGACCTCAAGAGCATCGAGTGGACGGCGCATTAGCGCGCCTTCCCGAGCAATCAGCGGGGCGCATGGCTCCCCGGACGGTGGGCATTGCTCGCCGGAACCTTTGGTGCGAAGCATCGGTTGAAGGAGTTGGCATGGCTTACAGCGACAAGGTCATCGACCACTACGAGAACCCCCGCAACGTCGGGACGATGGACAAGGAAGACCCGAACGTCGGCACGGGTCTGGTCGGCGCGCCCGCGTGCGGCGACGTGATGCGCCTGCAGCTAAAGATCTCGGACGACGGCCTCATCGAGGACGCGCGGTTCAAGACCTTCGGCTGTGGCTCCGCCATCGCGTCCTCGTCGCTCGTCACCGAGTGGGTGAAGGGCAAGACGGTGGACCAGGCGATGACCATCTCCAACAAGGACGTGGCCCGGGAGCTGGCGCTGCCGCCGGTGAAGATCCACTGCTCGGTCCTCGCCGAGGACGCCATCAAGGCGGCCATCGAGGACTTCAAGAAGAAGCGCGCCGCGCGCAAGGCCCAGGCATCTTGAGTCCTGGGAGCACGGTGCTCTCCACATGACTCCAGGAGGTGAACCCATGAGCGAACAGGCGACCCAGCAGATGACGCCCGGCCCGGTGGCCAACGCGGCGCCCGTGGCCAAGGCCGCCCCCAAGGGCATCGTCGTGGCGGACAGCGCCGTGGCGCGGCTCAAGGAGCTCCTGGAGCAGCGCCAGACGCCCGAGGCCGGCCTGCGGCTGGCCGTGAAGGGCGGCGGGTGCTCGGGCCTCCAGTACTCCATGGAGTGGTCCGAGAAGGCCCGCGAGCGCGACAAGATCTTCGAGAAGGACGGCGTGCGCGTCTTCGTGGACCCGAAGAGCTACCTGTACCTCATCGGCACGGAGCTGGTCTTCGAGCAGACGCTCATGGCCTCCGGCTTCAAGCTCAACAACCCCAACATCAAGGCCGCGTGCGGCTGCGGAGAGAGCTTCTCCGTCTGACGTGGGGACAGCCCTCGTCCCTCGCCTCGCGCGGGGGACCTCCAGTCACGCGGGGTCCGGCCAGCCGCCGGGCCCCTTTCGTTTATCCGCCCCCCTGCCCCCATGGAGCACACCGAGTGAGGACCCACTTCGACGTCTTCGGGCTGCCGCGCGCCTATGACGTGGACGTGCCGGCGCTGGAGAAGCAGTACCGCGAGCTGTCGCTCCAGCTGCATCCGGACCGCGTGGCCCAGGCCGACGCGCGCGAGCGCCTCAAGGCCCTGGAGGGCACCACCGCCCTCAACGAGGCCTTCAAGGCGCTCAAGGACCCGGTGCGCCGCGCCTTCTACCTGCTCAAGCTCCACGGCGTGGACCTGGACCGCGAGGACGCGGGCGCGCAGAAGGACATGCCCCTGGAGTTCCTCGAGGAGGTCATGGAGCTGCGCGAGGCGCTCGACACCGCCATGGAGAAGAAGGACCTGGCGCGGGTGCAGGCCATGGGCACCCAGGTGGAGGGGCGGCGCAAGGCGGCGCTCGACGAGGCGGCCGGTGCCCTGCGCGCCCTGGAGGGCGAGGGTGACTCACAGTCTCCGGTGAGAAAGGCGTCGCATGCCCTGGGTCGGGTGCGCTACTTCACGCGCTTTCTCGAGCAGGTGGAAGCGTTCGAGGAGGAGAGTCTGTCGTGAGCAAGAACGGCTACCTGCAGATCCATGATCCGCTCAAGCCCAAGGGCCAGGCGGTGGGCATCGACCTGGGCACCACCCACTCGCTGGTGGCGGCGGTGACGCAGGGCAAGCCCCGCTGCGTCCCGGTGGACGAGGGCGACTCGCTGCTCTTGCCCTCCGTGGTGCACTACGGCCAGGACGGCGGCGTGGTGGTGGGCGTCCGGGCTCGCGCGCTCGCGGCCTCGCACCCCACGGACACCATCGCGTCGGTGAAGCGCTTCATGGGCCGAGGCCCCGAGGACGCCGAGACGCGCAAGCTGGGCCACTACAAGTTCGTCCCCGGCGCCAAGGTGGTCCGCTTCGATGTGTCGGGCGGCAACCCGGTGACGCCGATTGAGGTCTCCGGCGAAATCCTGCGTGCGCTGAAGCGCCGCGCCGAGGCGCAGTTCTCCAGCAAGGTGGAGCAGGCCGTCATCACCGTGCCGGCGTACTTCGACGACGCCCAGCGCCAGGCCACCAAGGACGCGGGGCGGCTCGCGGGCCTGGAGGTGCTGCGCCTGCTCAACGAGCCCACCGCCGCCGCGCTCGCGTACGGCCTGGACAAGGGCAGCCAGGGCACGTTCGCCGTCTACGACCTGGGCGGCGGCACCTTCGACATCTCCATCCTCAAGCTGGTGGACGGCGTCTTCGAGGTGAAGTCCACCGGCGGCGACTCGGCCCTGGGCGGCGACGACTTCGACCGGGCGATTGCCACGAAGGCGTTCGAGGCGCTCGGAATCACCGAGCCCTCCCCTGCCCTGGTCGCCGAGGCGCTCGCGTCCTCGCGCAAGGCCAAGGAGGCCCTCACCGACGCTGCCGAGGCCACCGTCACGGTGGATGGCCGGACGCACGCGGTGAAGCGCGCGGACTTCGACGCGTGGATCCAGCCGCTGGTGGCGAAGACGGGCATCGTCTGCCGTCGGGCGCTGAAGGACGCGGGCGTGGCGGCGGGCGAGCTGGACGGCGTCATCCTGGTGGGCGGCTCCACCCGCGTGCCGGCGGTGCGCCGGTTCGTGGCGGAGATGTTCGGCCGCGAGCCCCTGGGCGACATCGACCCGGACCAGGTGGTGGCGCTGGGCGCCGCGGTGCAGGCGGACCTGCTCACCAACGCGGACCGGCAGGACGAGGTGCTGCTGCTGGACGTGATTCCGCTGTCGCTCGGGCTCGAGACGATGGGCGGAATCACCGAGAAGCTCATCCTGCGCAACTCCACCATCCCCACCGCGGCCGCGCAGGTGTTCACCACGTTCAAGGACGCGCAGACGGGCCTGGACGTGCACGTGGTGCAGGGCGAGCGGGAGCTGGTGGAGGACAACCGCAGCCTCGCGCGCTTCACGCTCTCCGGCATCCCCCCGCTCGCCGCCGGCATGGCGCGCGTGGAGGTGCGCTTCCAGGTGGACGCCGACGGCATCCTCTCCGTCTCCGCGAAGGAGCAGAGCACCGGCGCCACCCAGTCCATCACCGTCAAGCCCAGCCACGGCCTCACCGAGGATGAAATCGAGCGGATGCTGCTCGACTCCATCGAGTACGCCGAGGACGACATCCAGGCCCGGCAGCTGCGCGAGCAGCGGGTGGACGCCGAGCGCATGCTGGCCGAGGCGGACCGTCAGCTGGGCGAGCACGCCTCGCTGCTCCAGGACGGCGAGAAGGCCACCATCGACGCGGCCATCGCCCGCGTGCGAGAGGTGGCCCAGGGCAACGACTACCTGAAGCTCAAGGAGGCCGTGCACGCCCTGGACGAGACGTCCCGGCCCTTCATCGAGCGGGTGATGAACAAGGCCATCACCCAGGTTGTCGCTGGCCACTCGGTGGAGGAGTACTGACGTGCCCAAGGTCACCTTCAAGAGCCCGCTGGCCGAGGTCAGCGTGGACGTCCCCCCCGGGACCATCCTCCTGGACGCAGCCGAACAGTCGGGGGCCCAGGTGGGCCACAGCTGTGGCGGGGTCTGCGGCTGCTCCACCTGTCACATCTGGGTCCGCAAGGGCCTGGACTCGCTCAGCGAGCAATCGGACGCGGAGGCGGACCGGTTGGACATGGGGTTCGACGTGCGTCCGTACTCCCGGTTGAGCTGCCAGACGGAGGTCAGCCAGGAGGACGTGGTGGTCGAAATCACCGAGGAGTCCCTCACGGCCTTCATGGACGAGAACCCGGTCATCCGCCGGGCCCTGGAGGCCGAGGGGAAATGGCCGCTGAAGAAGTGAGGTTGTTACGTAGTTCTTGACGAGCCGGGGCAGGACACCTATATGTCCGCCCCATCGCAGCGACGCCACGGCGCCGAGGCGGTGAAGCCACCTGCCCAGGTGGTGGAATTGGTAGACACACTAGATTCAGGGTCTAGCGCCTGCAAGGGCATGGAGGTTCGAGTCCTCTCCTGGGCACAAAGTCGATAAGGGGTCCCGGTTTCAAACCGGGGCCCCTTTTCGCTTTTCAGGGGTCCGCGCTCCGCGCCCGGCTCACTGCGGCGCCGGCTCCACCGCTTCATGCGCCACGTGCTGCGCGGCCTCGCGCGCCAGGCTGCCGCCCTTCCTTAGGTCACGGATGCGAATCTTCCGGATGTAGACGGAGACGGCGCCCACGCCGGCCTGGCTGAACACCGTGCCCAGGTGGGTGAGCGTGGCGAACGCGGCCGCGTCCTCGGGGGTGGCGCCCAGGCTGCGGGCCGCCCAGCTGGTGACGAAGTAGTAGATGCCCATGCCCGCGGGCACGCCCGGGAGCGCCTGCCCCAGGGAGATGGCGCCCAGCACCACCGCGCCCGCGAAGAGGCCGCCGGAGATGCCGATGCCGTGGAGCGCCAGCCCGTAGGCCAGCGCCGACGCGAGCACCGGGCCCACCGAGTAGAAGAGCACCTTGCCCATGCCGATGAAGGAGCGCGCGGAGCCCAGCCCGTCGCTGACGTGGTGGAGGAAGCCCTCCAGCCGCGGGAAGCGGTGGCGCCGGTGCAGCGCGTTCGCCAGCGGGAGCGACCAGTGGGCCAGCAGCACCACGAGCGCGACGAGCCCCACGCACAGGGACACCGCCACCTTCAGCTGCCCCTGGAAGCGCGTGAGGGTGGAGCCGAAGGGCCCCAGCAGCGACAGCGTCACCAGCATCATCAGCGCGGCGAACTCCATCAGCTTGCCGACGGCGACGGTGCCCAGGCAGCGCAGGAACGGGATGCGCTCGGTGCGCGACAGCAGGAACGAGCGGAGGATGTCGCCCAGCTTCCCCGGCAGCGCGTTGTGGACGAAGGCGCCGATGGCCACCAGGTGGTAGCGCTCGCGGAAGGGCACGCGCTTGCGCAGGGTGCTCTGCCACTGCACCGCGCGCAGCGGGATGATGGAGCCCTGCAGCATGACGAAGGGGACCAGCCACACCAGGTGACCGGGCAGGTCCCTCAGGAAGTCGTCCAGCGGGAAGCGCGGCTGCAGCAGGGGGCCTGGGCCCTTCGGGTTCCAGTGGAAGAAGGCCGTGGAGAGCAGGACGACGGACAGCACCAGCCCCACCACGCCGAGCAGCACCTTGGGCAGGCTCAGGCCCCGCGCGGACGGCCTGGGCCACACGGCCTTCGTGCGACGCCCAGGGGCCTTCATTGCACCCACCTCAAGCGAGGCGCCTGCCGCACATAGACCTCCGCGAGCCGGTCATGCAGTTGGGCGCAGTGCCCCAGTCCGGACAGGTCCACCGGCGCGTTCGTGGGCCAGCACACCAGGCTGTTGGCCTCCGTGCGCGTCAGCCCGCCGTGCGAGCCGAACTCCCACGCGAAGCCCACCGTGCCGCCCCGGCGCACCGCCTCTCCGAAGACGACCAGGTCTCCCGCCGTCGTCATCGCCGGCAGCCCTCGCAGGAAGTCCGCCACCGCGCGGCGGCTGAACTCGGGCGACAGCGGCGCGCGCTCCACCTCGTCCGGGCCGTACACGCCGCCGCGAATCACCGCCACCGCGGAGTGACCTCGTCTCAGCGCGACGATGCCGATGTCCTCGCTGCGCGTGGCGCGCGCCAGCACCTCCGGATGTCGCGCGAGCAGCGCGCGAGCCTCCAGCGGCTCTCGCGCACCGGAGAGATAGACGTGCGCGAAGTTGCCGCACTCGACGATGACGGGCTCGAAGGGCGCGCTCGGCACCGAGTCCTGAAGCGGACGTCCGTCGCGCAGTCCGCGCACCACGTCCTCGGACAGCTCGCCAGGCGCACCCTCGAGGAGCAGCGACTCCAGCCGTCGCCCCTGGCGCTGCTCCAACGGCACGGCGTCCACGTGGCCGTGGTCCGACAGGATGATGACGTCGTAGGGGTGCTCCACCGATTGGGACATCGCGTAGAGGTCCTCCAGGTACGCGTCCACGCGGTGCAGCTCGGACAGCGCCAGCGTTGAGCGAGGCCCCCGGCGGTGCGCCACCTCGTCGTAGTTTCCGAACACCAGGTAGATGGCGGGCACGCCGCGCACCATGTCCACCAGCGCCTTGGTGTACGCGAAGCTCCAACCCAGCCGCTGCAACAACACGCGGCTGACGAGGAAGGACTGCTCGTGCCGCCAGTCGTGCAGCGCGTGGGCCCAGTGGGCCACCTCGCGCGCCGAGCGCCACGTGTCCATGCCGAACGCGCCGAGGAAGTCCCAGAGGCCGCGCGTGCGCCCCGCCGACAGGCCCATCATCTCGTACGAGAACGCGCGCGACATCTGCTTGAAGCTCGCCAGCGTGCTCATGCTGAGCGCGTTCCGGGCGCCCGCGCGGAACAGCGAGAAGTAGCCGTGGCCGCCTCCATCCAACAGGCTCTCGCGCCCCTGGCCTCGCAGGCGCTCGTCGATGACGTGTGCGTCCGTGGGCGTGCTCATCCGCACCTGTCGTCCCAGCTCCCTGTCGAACCAGGAATATGCGGGCAGGTTCGAATTCCGCAGGCCGTACAGGAGCCCCGCCTGGAAGTACGGCGTGGAGGTGGGCGCGCCCCAGAAGGCGTCATCCAATTGAAACGTGCCGGAGCGGATGAGTCGTGAGACGAACGGGAGCTTGCCGGCGACAATCGCCTCGTCCAGCAGGGCCTTGGGTACGCCGTCGAGGTGGATGAGCAGCAGATTCCTGCGCCGATGCGCCGCTGCGGGCGGAACTTTCGTTCCAATCCGCCGCGCGAGCCCATGGGCCCACATCCAGGACGCCGGAGTAATCACACCACTCACGTTGACGCCTCCCCTCCCTCACCCGCCAGAATGAGCACTCGGGGGGACGGCCGCCTTCAGTCGAAGGCAGCCCTCCTGGAAAGCAGGCGGGCAGGTAGCGCCGTCCTTCTGTCGGGATGGTTCCGACTCAGAGAGACGTCACCACGGTCCCCATGCTCCTTCCCGCTGTCCTCCTCGTCGTGCTCGGCGCCGCTCCGGTGAAGTCGCCTTCCCGTCCAGCGCCCGGGCTGCCTCAAACGAAGGCGGACTCCGGCTCGGACATCATCGCCCTGCCGATGATGACGTTCAGCTCGGACCACGGCATCAGCTACGGCGCCGTCGGCGGCATCTACCTGTACGGCCCCGGCAAGACGCCGTACGCGCACGGCATCGGCGCGCAGGTGCTCTTCAGCAGCCGCGGCGTGCAGAGCCACTACGTGCGCTACGACGGGCCCCGGCTCATTGGCCCGCTGCGCCTGGAGGCCGGCCTGGAGTACAGGCGCGAGCTGAAGAGCCCCTTCTTCGGCGCGGGCAACCTCTCGGCGCCCGACTTCCGGGGCGACCTGGACAACGAGCGCTACACCTTCGACAAGGGCGCGCCGGGCGGCTGGTTCCGGCTGCGGGGGCGGCCCTTCGGTCCCACCCATCCGCTCCAGTCCTACGTGGGCTATGCGCTGCGCTACACCAGCGTGGACACGTACGACGAATCGATGCTCCACCAGCAGCGTCCGCTGGGCATCGAGGGCGGCATGACGGGGCAGCTGCTCGTGGGCGCGCTGTGGGACACGCGCGACGACGAGACGGACCCGCTGGAGGGCGGCGTGGAGGAGATCGCCCTGCGCGTCTCCGGCATGGCCACCGGCAGCCGGTACCAGTACGCGGGCATCACCTTGAGCGAGCGGCGCTACCTCAAGCTGTCGTCACGGCTGACGCTGGCGCAGCGGCTGACGTTGGACATGCTCTTCGGCGAGGTGCCGTTCTTCGAGTGGAGCAACACCGGCGGCGTCAACGTGTCGGAGGGCATCGGCGGGATGAGCAGCGTGCGCGGCATCGAGCGCAACCGCTTCTCCGGCAACGTGAAGGCCTTCAGCAACACGGAGCTGCGCTACCACGCCGCCAACCTCCAGGTGTTCGGCAAGAGCATGAAGGTGGGCGCGGTGATGTTCCTGGACCTGGGCCGCGTGTGGCACCCGGGCGTGCCCGACGGCAAGTGGCACGAGTGGCACCCGGGCATCGGCGGAGGCCTGCGCCTCATGCGCCGCGCCGCCGTGGTCCGCATGGACTACGCGCGCTCCACCGAGACGGGACGCCAGCGCGTCTACATCACCTTCGGCCACATGTTCTGACGCTTGCTCGCCATGACGCCGCGCGCTGTCTTCAACGCTGCGAGTCAAGCTCCGCGTGAGGCATGACAGAACCATGACAAAGGCATGGAGTCGTCATGGACCTTCCGACACCACCCCCGCTGTAGGTTGGCTGCAATCGCTGACCTGCAACGGGGCTTCTTCCATGCGTGTCATCTCCCCTGGCCTCCTCGTGGCGGCCGTGACGGAACTCTCCTTGTCGCGGAGCGCGAAGCTGGTCCGGCTCAAGGACGTCATCGCCTGGTGTGAGTGGAACGGCGTCGACTACGAGGGGACGGGCGGCAAGCAGCAGGCGCTGTGGGACGCGGACCGTGACGAGGCCCAGGGCCAGCACCGGCTGCTGAAGTTCAAGAGCGGTGAGTGCAAGCAGTCGCGCGCGGGCTGGGCGCTCATCGCCCACGGCGAGAAGGCGCGCGAGGCCGCCACCCAGCTGGGCTGGCGGGAGCAGCTGTGGGACGGAGAGAAGTGGGACTGGCTCGGCGGCAACGCCCCCGTGGTGGCCCGGCGCCCCAACGCCCGGCGCGCGCGCGCGAGCAACGAGCCCACCCAGGAGCTCCTCGACGAGGGGCCGCGCCTCTCGGTCGGATGATCCACGAGGGGCCCACCGTGGCCCCCGCTTCAGACGAGCGCGTCCACCCAGGCCCGCAGGCGCGCGTCCAGGTGCGCCTCGCCGCGGACACCGGGCGCCGGCTCCAGCAGCAGCGTGTGGAAGCCACGGGACTCCAGGCCCTCGCACAGCTCGGCGCGGGCCGCCACGTCCGGCGCGAAGAGGATGCAGCCGTCGCCTCCGCCCGCGCCGGACAGCTTCCCGACACAACCGTAGGCCGCCGCCAGCGACAGCACGCGGCGCATGCCTTCGGTCTCCAGCGGGCCCAGCTCCAACAGCAGCGCGTGCTGGGCCTTCACCGCCTCGGAGAACGCCCGGAAGTCCCAGCCGGCGAGCCCGTCCTCCACCGCCTGCCCCACCGCGTCCGAGCGCGCGACGAAGGCCTGACGGCCCAGCTCCTCCAGCCTCGCCTCCACCTGACCGATGAGCACGCGCGTGGAGGCGCTCTCGCCCGTGAAGGCATACGCCATGGGCACCCGGGGCGGAGGCAGCCGCCAGACGTCGACGGACGCGGACTCCGTCATGGCCGCGCTCAGCCGGCCGTGGTTGCTCGCCTCCACCAGCGCCGCCACGTCGTAGCGCCGGTAGCGCAGCACGCCGCCCGCGAAGCTCGTCGCCACGTCCCCGCCGCTGCCCTTGCCGCCCTGCCCCTGCGTGTGCGCCAGCAGCGCCAGCTTCAGCGCGTCGTAGCGCTCGTCCAGCACCCAGCGCGCGGCCTCCGACGCCAGCACCGTGGCGCAGGCGCTGCCGCCCATGCCCAGCTTCTGGCCGTTGGGCCCCACCGCGGACGGCGCCACCGCGAAGTCGAAGCCCTGGCTCGCCCGGCCGTGCGCGCGCAGCGCCTCGTCCAGCGTGCGCGCCACGAAGGAGAAGCCCGCCGGCACGTCGCGCTCCCAGCGGACCCCGCGCGGCGTCATGCTCCCGGCGAGCGTCCCCTCCTCCAGGCAGACGTGCACGCGCGCGTCCTCGCGCCGCCGCACGTAGGCGTGCGTGCGGGGCGCCACCGCCACCAGCCGCGCCACCCCACCCCACAGCACCGCGTACTCGCCGGAGACGAACAGCTTGCCCGGAGCCGAGAGCGCGCGCTCCATCAGAAGAGGTGCTCCGACTTCAGCGTCGCGTCACCACCGGGAACGCAGCGAATCACGTCCAGCGCGCCGCACGCGCGGGCCAGCGCCTCCGCCGCCACCTCGTTCGCCGCGTCCGTCAGCAGCACCGGGTTGGGGCCCGCGTCCAGCGTGAACCAGACGGGCACGCCCTTCTTGCGGTGCTCACGCAGGTGGTGGATGAGCCCCACCGTGGCCGCGTTCAGGTAGCAGAGCGGCGGGTCGGCCGCGAGCGACGTGGAATGCATCCGCCAGGCGTTGCGCTCACACATCTCGCCCAGCGCCTGCAAGTCCCGACGGGCGATGTACTCGCGCGCGCGGGGCACCTCCGCCTCCGCGTCCTTCACCCAGGCCGCGTAGTAGGGGCTGGTCTCCACCGCCTGCTTCATCCCGTCGCGCGACTTCACGTCCTTCTCGCCGCGGTCCAGGATGGCCACCACCATGCGCAGCTCCGGCCAGTGCGCCGCGTCGAAGCGCTGCACCGCGAAGCTGTCGTCGCCGTCCGGGCGCTCACCGCGCTGCCACTCGCAGAAGCCGCCCTGCACGCTGCGGCACGCCGAGCCGCTGCCCAGCCGGGCCAGGATGCTCTCCGCCTTCGTGTCCCGCGGCAGGCCCGCCGCCGCGCGCCCCGCCACCGCCAGCGCCGCGAAGCCCGCCGCGCTGCTGGCCAGGCCCGCCGCCATGGGGAAGTCGCCACGCGAGACGACCTTCGCCGGGCCCAGGGACTTGTCGCCGGCCTGCGCGCGCACGGACTCCAACAGGCGCAGCACCCGCTCGCGCTCGCTGCCCTTGGCGACGTGGCCGTTGAGCTCCACCGCGTCCGTGGGGACGCCGAACTCCACCGTCGTCGTCACCGACAGCGGGGAGAGCGTCAGCGACAGGCTGGACTGGTGCGGCAGGATGAGGGCGTCGTCCCGCTTCCCCCAGTACTTCACCAGGGCGATGTTGGGATGCGCCAGGACAGTGGCTTTCATGGGGACACCTAGGTCGCTCGCGGACCCGCGAGCTGGCTGCTGAAGCAGCGCACGCCGAGCCGGGTGAGCTGGTCCACCGCGGGCTCGGGTTCGAGGAACAGACCGACCACGGCCCCGCCGTCCCCACCGGCTCCGGTGAGCTTGGCGCCCAGCGCTCCCAGGCCCCGCAGTCGGTACACCATCTCTTCCAATGCCGGCGAGGACAGGCCCAGCGCCGCCAAGAGGCCCTGGTTGACGTTCATCGCGTCGCCCAGGCCCTCCAGGTCACCGGCCTCCACCGCCCTCGCGCCCTCCGACGCCAGCTTCCCCATCTGCGCGAAGAGGCGCTGGTAGCGCTCGGGCCAGCGCGCCTGCCGCTCGCGCAGCGCCCCCACGGTCTTCTTCGTGGGGCTGCGCTCACCGGCCAGCGCCACCACCACGCGCAAGGGACGCGGACTGTCCACCACCTTGCCGCGCCCCACGTCGGAGGAGCCCGGCGCGCGGCGGTACAAGAGCAGCTGCTCCTGGGCGCTGGTGGTGTGGTCCACGCCCGAGGGCGTGCCGTGGAACTCCTGCTCCATCTCCCACGCCAGGCGTCCGGCCTCCTTGGGCGTGGGCTCCCGGCCCGCGGCACAGAGCAACATGCGCGCGCAGGCGACGGACACCGCTGCGGAGCTGCCGAGCCCCGCCGACAGGGGCAGCTCCGGGTCCAACGACACCTTCACGGGAGGCTCGCCCACCAGCCTCGCCGCGCGCAGGAAGGCGCCGGTGAGCTGGGCGCGCTGGGCGCGGCTCATCGTGGCGGGAAGCGTCAGCTGACACTTCCGGGCCGGCACGCCCCGCGCCTTCACCCCCTGCGACAGCGGCCCCGCGAGCGCGGGGTGGCCGTACACCACGCTGTGCTCGCCCAGCAGGATGACCTTGCCGGCGCCGAACGTGGACAGTGGGGGCGAGGTGGCCACGGGCGCGCTAGACGGTGGTACCGGTGGTGGCGGCCTTGGCGTCCTCGGCGGACAGGCTGGCGAGAATCTCCCGGGCCTTCTCCACCTTCACGTGGCCCGCCTTCACCAACAGGTCCGCCAGCTTCTCCACCCAGTCGCCGCGCGCGCCGGCCGTCACCGCCACGCAGCGCGCATGGAGCGCCATGTGGCCCTTCTGGATGCCGATGCTGCCCAGCGCCCGGAGCGCCGCGAAGTTCTGCGCCAGCCCCACCGCCGCGAACACCATGGACAGCTCGCGCACGCCCGAGGCGCGCAAGAGCTTGAGCGCCATCTGCACGCCGGGGTGCACCTTGATGGGGCCGCCCACCATGCCCAGCGCCATGGGCAGCTCGATGCGGCCCACCAGGTGCCCCTCCTCCAGGTACCAGGTGGACAGCGGACGGTACTGCCCGTTGCGGCAGGCGAAGGCGTGCGCGCCGGCTTCGATGGCGCGCCAGTCCTGGCCCGTGGCGATGGCCACCGCGTCGATGCCGTTCATCACGCCCTTGTTGTGCGTGGCCGCGCGGTACGGGTCCGCCTCCGCGAAGCGGCTGGCCTGGGCGATGCCCTCGGCGATGATCTCCCCCGGCATCTCGAAGTCCGCCAGCGCCGCCAGCGGGATGCGGCACGTGGCGCGCGCCAGCCGCCGGTCCGCCAGGTTGGAGAGGATGCGCAGGTACACCTTGCCGCCGGTGATCTGCTCGACGAGCGGCGCCACGCCCTCCGCCACGGTGTTGATGAGGTTGGCCCCCATCGCCTCCTGCGTGTCGATGAGGATGTGCACCACGAGCAGCGGCTCGCCCCTGGGGCCCTCCGGAGCCGGGAGGATGCGCACCTCCACGTCCCGGGCGCCGCCGCCGCGCGCCACCATGGCCGGGTGGAAGCTGTTGGCCAGCGCCAGCAGCTGCTCCTTGTGCGCCAGAATCTTCTCGGCCGCCTCCGTCGGGTCGCCGAAGCGCGTCACCTGGATCTGGCCGATCATCATCGACTCGTCCGCCTCGGCGCTGAAGCCACCGTTCTCGCGGACGATCTTCGAGGCGAAGGACACGGCCGCCACGACGGACGGCTCCTCCACCGCCATGGGCACCAGGTAGTCGCGCCCGTTCACCTGGAGGTTGAGCCCCAGGCCCAGCGGCAGGGAGAAGGTCCCCACCGCATTCTCGATCATCTGATTGGCCAGCACCGGCTGGAGCGCCTCGGTCCCACGGAGCTGCTCCAGGTCCCCGGGCGACAGCCGGAACATGCGGGCGAGCGTCGCGAGGCGCTCGTCCATCGGCAGCTTGTGGAACCCGGATAGCCGGGACGTCACCGTCTCAGACATGATGAGTCTTCCCTCTTCCTGCGTTGGCGGTCCCCACTACAGCGCCGCCATCCAATCCTTCAATACACCGGTCACCACCCGCGGCCGCCGCCTCAGCTCAGCGCAGCTTCTGCTTCCGGTGAGCACGAGCGCCTGACGAAGCCCCGTCAGGATGACCTCCAGCGCCTGCTCGGCCGCCGCCACCCCGCCCGTCTGATGCGCCCGGAACAACGGCAGGGCCATGCCCGCCACGTCCGCCCCCAGCGCCAGCACCTTCGCCACCTCCAACCCCGTGCGGATGCCTCCGCTCCCCACCAGCCGCACGTCCGGGCCCACGGCCCCGCGGACGGTGGCCACCGCCGCCGCCGTGGGGATGCCCCACGCGCTGAATTCCGCGCCCACCTGGGCTTGTACGCCCGTGGCCCGAAGTTGTTCCACCCGGACCCACGACGTGCCTCCCAGCCCGGACACGTCGATGTTGCGCACACCCAACTCCACCAGGCGCCGCGCCACCTCCGGGCCGATGCCGCACCCGGTCTCCTTGACCAGCAGCCGCTCGCCCAGGGCGTTCACCAGCGACTCCACCACCGCGTAGCCGCCGCGGAAGTCCCGGTCGCCCTCGGGCTGGGTCAGCTCCTGCCCAGCGTTGAGGTGCAGCGCGATTCCGTCCGCGCCGATGCCGTCCATCAGCCGCCGCACGCCGTCCACGCCCAGCCGCACCGCCTGGTACAGGCCGATGTTGCCCAGGAGCGCCACCGTGGGCGCCACCTGCCGCACCTGGAACGAGGCCGCCCGCGTCGCGTCCTCCGACATGGCGCGCTGGCTCCCCACGCCGAAGGCCAGCCCGTGGCGCTCGGCCACCAGGGCCAGGTCGCGATTGACCACCCCCGCGCGCTCGGTGCCGCCGGTCATGCCCGTGACGAGCAGCGGGTGGCGCAGCCGCTTGCCCAGGAATGGCGTGGACAGGTCCACGTCCTCCACGGACATCTCCGGCATGGCGCAGTGGACCAGGTGGACCAGGTCCAGCAGGGTGCTGTTCTGACCGGGCTCCACGTCACCCGTCGCACACAGGTCGAGGTGAGCGTCCTTGCGCCGCGCTGTGATGTCCTCGACCATTTGGTGTGGGTCCGTCCCGGGTGCCCGACAAGGCGGAGGTGTGCGGAAGGCCCGAGTTACCTAGCAAGCGCCGGGGGAGGGGTGCAAGCCAAAGGGCCGAGCGGTCCAAGAGGGCATGCCAATGGACGAAATCCACTGCGGGACAGTATGAGGCCCGCATGAGCGCCCCCGCGTCGCCCAAGGTGGTCGTCTTCCTTCACAGTGGAGACTACGACCGCGTGCACCAGGGCCTGTCCATCGCGGCGGCGGCGACGGCGGCGGGACGGCGCGCGGAGATCTACCTCTTCTGGTGGGCGCTCGAGCGCTTCCTGAAGGACGCGCTGGACGAGCCGGACTTCGCGGGCCGCGAGGACGTGGCGGACCGCTTCGAGTCCCGGGGCATGCCCACGCTGCGCGCGCTGCTGGAGCACCTGACGGATTCAGGGCTGTGCACGCTCGCGGGCTGCACCGGCTCGCTCGGGGCGCTGGGCGGCGAGGCGCTCACCGGCGACAGCCGCATCCCGCTCTGGCTGGGCTGGAGCGCCATCCTCCAGCGCACCGCCGGGGTGACGGACCGCTTCTACCTCTAGGCCCACGCCGCCCCGGGAGTCACGGCCCGGGGCGGGGCCCGAGCGGGCCTCAGTGGGTGAGCTTGAAGCCCAGGATGACGGTGCGCGGCGCGTTGGGGCGCGCGCCGTACGGCCGGCGGGAGGCGATCTCCACCGTGTCGAGGATGTTGCGCGCGCTCAGGTAGAGCTGCCCCCAGCGCGAGAAGTTCCAGTTCGCGTTGACGTCGAACGTCAGCAGCGAGTCCGTCAGCTCCCCGGGAGGGGCCTCGCCCTGCCCCGCCTTCTCTCGCATCGTGTCGATGTAGAGGGCGCTCACGGCCACGCCGCCCAGCCGGCCCTCGACGCCGACGGACGCGGAGAGCTGGTGCCGGGGGACGTACGGCAGCTCGTCGCCGGCCTTCACGTTGCCGAACTGCGGGTCGGCGGACTGGAAGTCCTCGAGCAGCTCCGTGCGCGTGAAGGTGTACGACGCGGTGACGGGGAACGTCAGGCCGCCGCCGGGACGGAAGACCTTCTCCGCGAAGACCTCCAGGCCGTAGATGTGGGCGCGGCCCGCGTCCGTCTGGCGGTCCAGGTCGTCGTCCACGCAGCCGCTGGAGAAGGTGCAGATGGCGGTGAGGTTCGAGTAGTCGTTGAAGAAGCCCAGCACCTCGAGGCGCTCGCCGCGGCGGGTCCACCGCGCGCCCGTCTCGTAGTTGATGCTCCGCTCCGCGCCCACCGAGTCCGGCTGGCCGGGCGCCGGCGGTGAGAAGCCCCGGTACGCGCCGGCGAAGAGGCCCAGGTTCGGCGTCAGCGCGCCGAACGCGCCCATGCCTGGCATCAGCACCTCGAGCGCTCCGTTCGTGTCCTCGCCGGTGAGCCGGTCGTACGAGCGGGAGCGGATGACCTCCAGGCGCACGCCGGGCGTGAGCACGAGCGGGCCCCAGGCGATGGCGTCCGTCACGTGGAGCGCGAGCGCGTGCGTGGCGTCCTTGTTGTTCGCGGTGGTGGACGTGGCGGTGTGGGTGGCGACCAGCTCGCCGCCGGCCATGCGGAACGCGTCCTCGGTGTGCAGCCGGTCGATGCTGTCGAAGTGGAAGCGGGCGCCGAACTCCAGGTTGTGGCTCAGCGGACCCGTGGTGGTGGTCCACCGCGCGACGCTCTGGACCCCCTGGGACACGAAGGTCCGGTCATTGGGGCCGATGAAGAGCAGCTCCTGCGAGGACGAGCTGTCGAGCTGACCGGTGAGCACGCCGTAGTAGATGGAGTTGCGCGCGCTGGTCGGGTCCGCGAGCACGGTGGCGATGGCGGCGCCGCCCAGGCGGTTGATCTTCCGCCAGGCGCGCGTGAGGTCGTGGCGGTAGGCCGTCGTGGTGATGGCCAGCGAGCCCGCCTCCAGCACGTGGCTGACGGCCACCTGCGTGCGGTGCCACTCCATCCGGTCCAGCGCGCTGGAGGCATAGCGGCGCAGCGGGTTGGCGCGGAAGTCCTCGTCGGACAGGCCCAGGTAGGTCTCGTTGGAGACCTCGTCGGAGTAGCCCAGCTTGAGGTTCAGGCTCTGGCGCACCTCGCCGTCGGGCACCAGCCAGTAGCGGCCCTTGGCCATCCACTCGTTGCGGCGAAAGCCCGTGGTGCCGCCGCCGTCCAGTTCCTTGAAGCCGTTGCTGCGCAGGTGCAGGCCCTCCAGGAGGAAGCCCGCGCGCTCGGTGCTCGCGCCGAAGACGCCGTGCGCCTTGCCGTACAGGTAGCCGCCGCCGGCGATGTCCAGCCACGCGGACTCCGAGGCGGGGATGTCGCGGGTGATGAACTCCACGGAGCCCGCCACCGTCTGCGGCCCCTGCTGGATGGCCGAGGGGCCCTTGAGCACGCGCACCGACTGCATGCGCGTGACGAGCGGGAAGAAGTAGGCCGCGGGCGCGCTGTAGGGCGCCGGGCCGAAGAGCACGCCGTCCTCCAGCAGCGTCACCTTCTTGCTGCGGTCCGGGTTGACGCCGCGCAGGCCCACGTTCGGCCGCAGCCCGAAGCCGTCCTCGCCGCGCGCGTAGACGCCGGGCACCGTCATCAGGACCATGCTCGGGTCATCGCGCTTGAAGCGCTCCAGCTGGGACGGCTTGAGGACATGCACCGAGCCGCTGGTGCGCGTCTCCGACGTCCCCACCACCACGCTCTCGAACTTGCGCTGCCCGGGCTCGGGCGTCGGGTCCGGCGACGCGGGAGGCGCCTCGGTCGAGGCTTGCGTCGGCGCGTCACCCGGAAGCCCGGGCGCGGGGTCGGACAGCGGCGCTCCCGCAGCCTCGCCGGAGGCGTCACCCGCCGCCGCGGGCGGGGCTCCGGCCGGGGTCGCGTCTGGAGCGACGGCGCCCTGCTCAGCGGCGGTGCGCGTCGCGGCTTCAGCCGGCGCGGCGGCGCCCTGCTCGGCCGACTGCGTCGTGGCTTCAGCCGGCGCGGCGGAGCCCTGCTCGGAGGAGGGCTGGACCGGTGCCGCCCCTGTCGGGAGGGACACCTGCCCGGTGGCGGCCGGCGCCCTGTCGGGGGGCGCAGCCACGGAAGCGTCCGTCGGAGCGGGGGCACCCTCCGCGCCCGACGCCTGTTGCGCGTGCCCGGCCGCGGGGGCCGCGACGATTCCCACCAGGAGCACCGGGGCCGCCCAGCCTCGTGCCCGCCTCAACCTGTCCTTGAGCCATGCCATCTGCGAAGTACGCCTCTATCCCGGTGCTGCGGTGGCACTGTGTCAGACGCCAGGAGCCGGGGCGAGCGGGTCCGGACATGGACCCACCTCCCCGGCTCCGGCACTGACCACTCCTACGTGACTACTTCTCGACCGTGGCCGCCACGACGATCTTGCCGTCGGACTGGACCACGATGCCGCGCACCGCCTCCTCCGTCTTGCCGACGGAGAAGTTGTGCTTCACGACGCCGCCCGTGCCGAACGACGTGTCCAGCACGCCGGCCGTCGTGTAGCGCGCCACCGCCAGGCGGTTGTCGCCGCCCTCGGTGACGAAGCCCGCCGCGTAGATGCGGTTGGTCGAGTCGAAGGCCACCGACCAGAACCGGTCGTTCTCCGTCTCGGAGATGGGCGCGGCGATCGCGATGTCCGCGCCCGGATTCGCGCCCACCGGGAGGATGACGAGCACCGCGTCGTCATCGTTGTCGCCGCCCGCGCGGTAGCCCGCCGCGGCCACCCAGTTGCCGTCCTGCGACTTCGCCACGCCGAAGAACGCCTGCTCCGGGCGCTCGAAGTCGTACAGCTTGTAGCCGTCCGTGCCGAGCTGCGTGGTGGGCACGCCGTTCTTGTCGGTGATGTGGATGAGGCCCTGGATCTTCTGCGCCGCCGGCGTCGCGCTGCCCACCGTCACCACGCGGTCGTCGTTGAGGACCACCAGGTTGCGGCCGCGGTCGTTGTCGCCCACCAGGTCCAGCAGCACGACGCCGCCGGTGCCGAACGTCAGGTCGCGCTCGCCATTCGGCTTGTACTTGAAGTTCACCATGTCCACCGTGCCGGTGGACGCGCTGCGGCCGTAGCCCGTGGTGACGTAGCTGCCGTCGGACAGCTGGCCCGCCGTGTACGCCTCGGCCATGCCCCACTCGGGGTTCACGTCACTCACCCGACCGAACGGCGCGTCGTTGACCACGCCCTTCCAGCCGAAGCTGTTGTCCGGCTTGCCCGCGTCATCCAGGCGCAGCAGGACGATGCGGTTGGCCGCCTGGGTGCCCGCGCCCGTCGGCTGGCTGGTGTAGCCCGAGGCGAGGATCTTCCCGTCCGCCTGCACGATGCCGTTGCGCGCGCCGTCGCTCAGGTTGGAGATGTTCAGCGTGTGCACGCCGTTGGTCGCGAACGTGGTGTCCAGCGTCCCGTTCGCCCCGAAGCGCACCACCACGCGGTCCGCGTCCACCCGGTCACCATCACCGCGGCGAGCCCCGAAGACCACCAGCCGGTCCGTGGCATCCGCCGCCACGCCCCACACGGAGTCGCGCGCGCCGCCCGGCACCACCGTGGTCAGGTCCAGCCGCGTCGTGCCGCTCGCGCCGAACGTCGTGTCCACCGTGCCGTCCGCGTTGAAGCGCATCAGGCCGATGTCGCTGTCGAGCAGCGCCGTGCCCGGGCCCGCGTCGGGCGTGCCGGAGTCAGGCGTGCCAGAGTCAGGCGTGCCAGAGTCGGGCGTGCCGGAATCCGGGGTCTGCTGCTGGGGCTGCTTCTCGTCGTCGTCACCGCACGCGCTGCTGAAAACGGCCAACGCCGCCGTGAGGAATGCTACGCCGACGAACTTTCGCTGCTCACTGCTTCGCTTCATGGTGGCCCCGCTCCCGGGTGATGGTAATAAGCAGTAACCTGCTAACGATAATCGTTCTCAAAATCGGATGCGGCTCCTAGCCCAGGGCTTCACTGGGTGTCAAGGCAAGAGCCGCGAACCCGACCGAGACAAGCGAGAATCCATGTCTTTCCCCTCCGTTTCCTCCCCTCGCGCGCGAAGCACTCGCGCGCTGCTTCTCATCACCGCCCTGGCGACGCTCGGGGGCTGCAAGGAGTCCGAGCGCGGCAAGGACGACGCGGGGCCGGGCGGTCCGGGTGGTCCGGACACGTCTCGGGGGGCGCTCCTGAAGGCCACGGGCGTGTGCGTGGAGCGCACGGCGCGCGAGTTCCACACGACGAGCACCGCGCTGTCGCAGGCGGTGTCCGCGTGGGCGGCCCAGCCGCACGCGGCGAGCCTGGCGCAGGCGAAGGCGGCGTACCACGCGGCCATGGATGCGTGGCAGGTGGCGGAGGTGATGCAGGTGGGCCCGGCGGCGCCTCGCAGCGCGGCGGGTGGGGCGGAGCTTCGCGACAACATCTACTCGTGGCCGCTGGTGAGCCGGTGCGCCATCGAGGAGCAGCTCGTCTCCAAGGGCTATGAGGCCCCGGGCTTCCCGACGTCGCTGGTGAGCCGGCGCGGGCTGTACGCGCTGGAGTATCTGATGTTCTACGCGGGCGAGGACACCGTGTGCCAGGGCACCTCGCCCATCGTCGCGCAGGGGACGTGGGCGGCGCTGTCCACGGAGGAGCGGGCCTCGCGCAAGCGCGCGTACGCCGCCGTGGTGGCGCGCGAGGTGGACGTGAAGGCCGCGCAGTTGGTGAAGGCGTGGGCGGCGGACCAGGACAACTTCGCCAACACGCTGGCCACGGCGGGCTCCGGCAACGCGGTGTTCCCCACGAGCCAGGCGGCGCTCAACTCCATCAGCGACGCGATGTTCTACTTCGAGCGCGAGGGCAAGGACCTGAAGCTGGCGCGGCCCTTGGGCATGCGCGAGTGCTCCACGGACACGTGCCCGGAGCACCTCGAGTCCCAGTTCGCGCACCGCTCGAAGGCGAACCTGCGCGCCAACGTGAAGGGCTTCCGGCTGCTCTCGGAGGGCTGCGAGGAGGGCTACCAGGGCACGGGCTTCGACGACCTGCTGAAGGCCGCGGGCGCGGAGGCGCTGGCGCAGAAGCTGGTCGAGCGCGTGGTGGCCGCGGAGGCCGCGCTCTCCGCCATCGAGGAGGACGACCTGCACCAAGCCCTGGCGCAGGACAAGGCGTCGGTGCGCGCGCTGCATGACGCCTTCAAGGGCGTCACGGACGTGCTGAAGACGGAGCTCGTCACGGTGCTGGACCTGGAGCTGCCACAGTCCGTCGAAGGGGACAATGACTGAGCAGGCTCGGGGGGCCGCGCGGCTCTGGAGCTGGCTGTTGGCGCCGCGGGACATCGCGGCGCTGGTGGCGTTCCGCGTGGCGCTTGGCGCGCTCATCACCGTCTCGTCGGTGCGCTTCCTGGCCTACGGCTGGGTGGACGTGCTCTTCACGGGGCCGCGCTACCACTTCACCTATTGGGGCTTCGGCTGGGTGCGGGCGCTGCCCGCGCCGTGGATGCAGGCGCTGTTCGCGGGGCTGGCGGTGCTCGGGGTGCTGCTGTCGGCGGGGCTGTTCTACCGGGCCACGACGGTGCTGTTGTTCGTCGCGTTCTCGTACGTGCAGCTCGTCGACGTCAGCAACTACCTCAACCACTACTACCTGGTGAGCCTGTTGCTGGGGCTGCTCGTCTTCGTGCCCGCGCACCGCGCCTTCTCGCTCGATGCGTGGCGCAGGCCCGTGCTGAGGAGCGACACGCTGCCGGCGTGGTGCACGTACCTGCTGCGCTTCCAGGTCACCGTCGTCTACGTGTTCGCGGGGCTGGCGAAGCTCACGTCCGACTGGCTCGTGCACGCGCAGCCGCTCAACATCTGGCTGTCCGCGCGGACGAGCCTCCTGCTCGTGGGGCCGTTCCTGGATGAGCGCTGGGTGGCGTACACGGCGGCGTGGGCCGGCTTCCTGTTCGACACGACCATCGTCGCCTTCCTTCTGTCGCGCAGGCTGCGGCCCTTCGCGTACGTGGTGGTGGTGGGCTTCCACGCGGCGACGTCGGTGCTGTTCCCCATCGGGATGTTCCCCTTCATCATGGTGACGGCGGCGCTCGTCTTCTTCGACGCGTCGTGGCCTCGTCGCATCGCGGCGCGGGTGCGCGCGTGGCGGCGAGGGACGGTGGCTCCAGTGTCCGTGCCCGCCCTTCCCGTCCCTGTTCAGCCCGTGACGCGGCTCGCGTGGGCGGGGCTCGCGGTGGCCGTGGTGTACGGCGTGCTCCAGGTCGCGATGCCGCTGCGCACGCACCTGTATGGCGGCAACGTGCTGTGGCACGAGCAGGGCATGCGCTTCTCCTGGCGGGTGATGGCGCGGGAGAAGAACGGCAGCGCGACGTTCGTGGTGACCTCGCCCTCCACGGGGCGTGAGTGGCACGTGCCGCCCAGCGACTACCTCACGCGGCTGCAGGAGCGCGAGATGTCCGTGCAGCCGGACCTCATCCTCCAGCTCGCGCGGCACATCGCTCGCGACTTCGAGGCGAGGGGGTTGGGGCCCGTCGAGGTGCGCGCCGACGTGCGCGTGTCGTTGAACGGGCGCGCGGCGCAGCTGCTCGTGGACCCGGACGTGGACCTGGCGCGCGTGGAGGATGGACTCGCCGCGAAGCCGTGGATCCTCCCGGCGCCCGAGACGCCTCCCGTGAAGCTGCGCCCAACGTGGCGCGCGCAGGTGCATTGAGTCACACGCGACGATGGCCGCGGCACCGCGGGACACGTCTCTCGCGTGCCGCGGGTCAGTCGGCCTCTGCATCAGGTCGTGCGTGGGCCGGTTGCGCGTCGGCGAGGGATACGTGCTTGGACCGAGCATCGGCACGCGCGCGAGCGATGCGGCAGCACATGTCTGCCGGCCCCCGCATCATGTCGTGCGTGCGCAAGTTGCGCGTCGGCGAGGGGTACGTGCTTGGACTGAGCATCGGCACACGCGCGAGCGATGCGGCTGCACATTGTGCTCCGACACTGCGTCAGCACATGGCGCGTGATTGAGCGATACGCAGGCGCGTGACACCTGCACGGCGGATCATCGGCACAGGATGCATGCTCACGCGCTGCGCCCGCGCGATGCGCCGACTCGTGGTGCATGTTCGAGACATGCGTGAACGTCCGAATGTTGTTGTTCGGTCTCCGACCCTACACGGGAGCCCCGCTCTCGCGTCCTGGAGCGAGCGAAGCCGCGCAGCGGTCACCCTCCCGTCTTTCAAACAGAGGCCCGATTGAAACGTCGGCGCCTGGCGCGCATCGCGCTCACGGTGCCGATACATGCACACAGGCGCCTGCTCGCCAGCCCGCCAACGGACAGTCCGAGCGTCGAGGCGGAGCATGCGCAAGCCCTCGGATTCACGGAACTCTCCACGGGCTTTCATTGACGAGCCAGCGCCCCTGTTTACGTTTCTGAAGCCCCTGAGCGGGGGAAAGGAACGAGACGACATGGCTTTCACCGACACCCACGAAACTTCCCGGAACGGCGGCGGACGTCCGGCGCTGCACGGCGGCGGTGGGTGGCACCGCCTGGGCAACGCGCTCAAGACGACGGTGCTGCTCGCGGGCCTCACCGCGCTGGTGCTCGTCATCGGCCAGCGGCTGGGCGGCGCGCAGGGACTCATGTTCGCCGGCTTCTTCGCCGTGGTGATGAACTTCGGCTCGTACTGGTTCAGCGACAAGATCGCCCTGGCCATCCATGGCGCCCAGCCGCTGCCCTACGAGCAGGCCCCCTGGCTCCATCAGATGGTGGAGCGGCTGTCCGCCCGCGCGGGCATGCCCAAGCCGAAGGTCTACATCCTGCCCACGCGCGCGCCCAACGCGTTCGCCACCGGCCGCAGCCCCAAGCATGCCGCCGTCGCGGTGACGGCCGGCATCATGGAGATCCTCGACCAGCGCGAGCTGGAGGGCGTGCTCGCCCATGAAATCGGTCACGTGAGAAACCGCGACACGCTCATCGGCACGGTGGCGGCCACGCTCGCCGGTATCATCAGCTACGCGGCGCAGATGCTCTTCTGGTTCGGCGGCTCCATGCTCGGCCGGAGCGATGACGAGGAGGGCGGCGGTATCGCCGGCGCCTTCGCCAACCTGGGCCTGCTGCTGGTGGCGCCCATCGCCGCCACGCTGCTGCAGCTCGCCGTCAGCCGCTCGCGCGAGTACGGCGCGGACGCCACCGGCGCCGAGCTGAGCGGGGACCCCGATGCCCTCGCGGACGCCCTGCTCAAGATGGAGCGCGGCGCGGAGATGATGCCGTATGACCGGGCGCCGGCGACGTCGCACCTGTTCATCGTCAACCCGCTGCACAGGGGCGGCGTCATGGCGCTGTTCTCCACCCACCCGCCCATCCCCGAGCGGGTGCGCCGGCTGCGCGCCATGAGCGCCCGAGCGGGCGGCTCGCGCGCCCGAGGCCGCGGCGGCTGGGAGTACGCGTACTGACGGGACGGCCGAGCGCGGGAGCCCAGGACACCGGGCTCCCGCCGCGCTTCACCCCGGAGGACCGAACGCCGCCTCCGGGTCCTCCAGCAGCTCCTTCAACGTGTTCGCCAGCACGCCCGCGTGGAAGCCGTCGATGAAGCGGTGGTCGATGGACGCGTTGAGGCTCATCACCTTCCCCACCACCACCCGCCCCTGCTCCACCA
Organism: Myxococcus sp. XM-1-1-1; assembly: GCF_020037095.1. NCBI lineage: Bacteria > Pseudomonadati > Myxococcota > Myxococcia > Myxococcales > Myxococcaceae > Myxococcus > Myxococcus sp. XM-1-1-1. The sequence continues at coordinate 612,396 of NZ_JAIQDH010000001.1, read as the reverse complement.
CCGCCACCTCGCGCACCGCGCCGGGCGCCAGGAACACCGCCGCCCGGGTGAAGGGCACCAGCGGCAGATAGGCCGCGTCCAGCCCCAGCGCCCCCACGTCCGTGACGATGGCCGCGCCGAACGCGTCCCGGGGCAGCCCGAAGCGGCTCAAGTCCACGTTGAGCGTCACCGCCAGGAACGACACCCACCGGGTGAAGCCCCGCATCAGCGGCCCAGGCATCCGCGCCACCCACCGCCAACCCCGCGAAGCCGCCGCCACGTCGCGCGGCCCCGCCTCCAGCTCCGCGACGATGTCCCGCAGGCCCTTGAGGTCCGCGTCCGCCACCCGCACCGCACTCCACCGCGCCTCCCCACCCGAGGTGTCCCCCAGCAGCGCGGCCACCGTGGCGCGCTCGCGCAGGTAGAGCCGGTGGAAGCGCAGCACCGCGTTCGCGTCGGGACAGCGGCGCAGCGCCACCGCCAGGGCCTTGAGCACCAGGTGCGTCACCGTCAGCCGCGTCCCCGTGCCCCGCTGGAAGGCGTCCATGTAGGCCAGCGCCCGGTCCATCCGGACCGTGAGCGAGCCGTAGACCGTGGGGTCATACGGCGCCGCCCAACTACCGAGGGCCAGCTTGCGGAAGCTGGAGATGCGCGGCTTGGGTCTCAGCTCCAGGTGCGCCATGTCAGGCGGGTCCTCGACGGGGAGATCGACGGCGGTGCAGCATCGCGGCTCACGACGGGGCGGGGAAGACCCCGACCAGCCGGACGCCCGGCTTCGTGGAGATTTCCAGCAGTCCCCCCGCGCACGGACGAGGCAGGGAGGCGGTGAACCCCGCGCACGCCCCCAGCGCACCCTTGACGCGCCTGTGCTGGACGGTAGGCTGCCCCGCTTTTTGCAGATCCCTCCCGTGGAGGTCGTCCCGTGTCGTTCCTGGTCATCGCCCTGGCAGTCGGGCTCGCCATCTCGCTGTATTTCAACCTCTTCGGCGGCGCGAAGCAGGCCGCGCTCCCGTCGTCCTCCTCCGCCTCCACCAACGCGCCCCGCGTGGAGCTGGAGGCCGACCACAAGGCCGCGCGCGCTCGCGCCGAGGCGGAGCTGCAGCGCAAGCAGAAGGAGCTCGACGAACAGCGGGTCCAGCTGCAGGAGGTGAAGGAGCAGCTCAAGCAGACCAAGCGCAAGGTCTTCGAGCAGAAGGAGTCCGACAAGGGTTCCAATGACCTGGCCAAGGCCCGCGCCGAGGTGGAGCGCAACGCCTCCATCCAGCTGGAGCAGACCCGCCTGGAGCTGGCGCAGGTGCTCACCGAGAACCAGCGCCTGAAGGCCGAGTCCGAGGGCAAGGGCCGCCGCCGTGAGCCCCAGGCTCCCGCGCCCGTCGCCGCCCCCGCGCCGCAGATTTCCGCCCCCGCCAAGGAGGGTGAGTCCGTCGTCGCCGCCGCCGTGCCGGTGGTGCCCGCCGCCGAGGCCGCGCGCGAGGACCGCACGCCCCGCCGCGTCATCCGCGAGCTGAGCGAGGCGGACAAGGAGAAGATGGACCGGCTGGAGCAGGCGGCCAACAAGGACCGCCTGCGCGCCGTGGAGCTGGAGAAGGAAGTGCGCCGGGTCAAGGGCCGCGCGGAGACGCAGCAGCGCGTCTACACCGTGACGAAGCACGACCTGGACCTGATGAAGGACAAGTACAAGGCCCTGGAGAAGCGCCTGAACCGGACGCTGCTCGAGCGCGACCTCATGCGCCGCGCCATCAAGGACCTGGAGAAGAAGACGGGCATCCTCGCCGAGCGCACCGAGCTCACCCCCGAGGAGATGGCCGCCAGCGACCAGCGCACCGAGGAGACCTCGCGCGTGCGCGCCGAGTCCGAGGCCCAGGCCGCCGCCCAGCAGCAGGCCACCGAGGCCCCCGCCGCCACCGACTCGCACGCCGCCGACGGCGAGGCCAAGTCCGCGCAGCAGGCCTGAGCCCCACGCCGCGCCTGTCGAGCCCGAGGGGCTCGGCCTTCCGGGACATCCGTTCCGGTGGGCCGGGCCCTTCGTCGTTCACACAGCCCGCGCGCGCCGAGGCGTCACTCGCACCCGTCCGTCGGGGGCGCGCCGTCGCCGGACTGCCGCGTCACCAGCCCCTCCTGGAGCTTGCCCATCAGCCGCTGCAGCTCCGTCACCTCCGAGGCGGGCAGGTATTCCCCCAGCTCTCCATCCAGCTCCCGCAGCGCGTCCACCAGGAAGGACAGCTCGCGCTCACCCGCGGCCGTCAACTCCAGCCGCACGCAGCGCCGGTCCTCTCCCGCGCGCCGCAGCACCAACCCGTCCTCCTCCAACCGGTCCACCAGCCGGCTCGCGGCGGGCGCGTCCACCAGCAGCCGCTCCGCCAGCGCCGCCTGTCGCCGCGCGCCCTCGGAAATGCCCTTCAACGCCAACAGTTGATTGAACGGCCGGTTCGTCCGCGCACCCAGCTTCTCGGTGAGGTGGCGGCGGATGGCACGACGCAAGGAAGCGAGTTGCTCCGCGAAAGTCATCTGACTTCCGAAATAGTTGTCACCTACAACGGTTGTCAATTACATCGGCTCGGCGCATCTGGCCGCACGGGGGGAGTCCAGTCGCACCTGTCGTCACCCTTGCCTACCCCCTTGGTATGTCCGCCCCCACCGTCATCCTCCTGGCGCTCGTCGCGACCTCGACGCCGCCCGAGTCGAGCCCTTCCGTCCCTCCGCCCCAGCCCTTCCAGACGAAGGTGGAGGACCCGATGCTGGCCCCCGTCCCGCCCGCCCAGCAGCAGGTGCGCACCTGGGATGAGGCCCTGACGCTCGTCCGGGAGCGCTCCACCAACCTGCGCTCCGCCGAGGCGGGCGTGCAGCGCGCCGAGGGCCGCTGGCGTCAGGCCCTGGCGTCGCTCCTGCCCAACGCGAACGCCCGGGCGACGGCGGCCCACGACCTGCTCAACCCGGACACCGCCGTGGGTGTCTTCCCCTCCCCGGCGCTCGACGGCCGCACGCCCACCGCGCCCATCCTGGGCACGCTGACGGCCTCGCTGACACAGTCGCTGGTGGACGTGGGCGCGTGGCGCAACCTCTCCGCCGCGTCCGCGGCCGAGCGGGGCGCGGTGGCGAGCCTCCAGGACACCCGGCGTCGCCTCACGCTGGGCCTCGCGCGCACGCTGGTGGCCACCGTGGCCGCCGAGCGCGCCGCGGAGCTCAACCGCGTGGGCCTGCTCCAGGCGCTGGAGCGCGCCGCGCTGACGACGCGCTCGTTCGACCTGGGCGCGAGCAACCAGCTGGACGTGGTGCGGGTGAACCAGGACGTGGCGCTGGCGCGCGGGTCGCTCGTGGCCGGTGACGAGCAGCTGCGGCGGGCGCGCGAGGCGCTCGGCATCGCGCTGGGCTTCGGCCACGCGGTGGGCGTGGACCCCTCCTTCAACCTCAACGGGCTGATGGAGGAGGCGCGCCAGGCGTGCACGCCGCTCCAGGACTTGGAGTCCCGTCCGGACCTGGTCGCCGCGAAGGCGCAGGTGGACTCCGCGCGCGACAGCCGGCGTCAGGCGTCCGCGGGCTACCTGCCCACGCTGGGCCTGGCCTCCAACCTGAACGGCGTGACGACGGACCCGGGCTTCGGCCGCTTCTCCACGTGGACCATCTCCGCCGTCATCGCCGTGCCCCTCTGGGAGGGTGGCCTGCGCGGGGGCCTGGTGCGCGAGCGCACGGGCATCGAGCGCCAGGCGGCCGAGACGCTGGAGGGCAACCGCCGCGACGTGTCCGTCGAGGTGGCGCAGGCCCGGCGCAGCGTCGAGGTGGCGGACGCGCTGGTGAAGACGGCGAGCGAGGCGCGCGAGCTGGCGGACCGGACGGACCGGCTGACGCGACGTTCCTTTGAAGTGGGCCGCGGCAGCAGCCTGGAGCTGGTGCAGAGCGGCGCGGCCCTGCGCCAGGCGGAGCTGGCCCTGGCGCTGCGTGAATTCGAGGCGGTCCAGGCGCGCCTGGACGCATTCTTGACGGAGGCCCGGTGCGACTGGTGAGACGGGTGCGCCCCCTGATGGCGCTGAAGATGACGGTGTGGAGCACGGCCCTGTTGATGGCGGCGGGGTGCTCGGGCAAGGTCGCGGCGCCCGCCGCGCCTCCGCCCCGCGAGGTGCAGGTGCTGACCTTGTCGCCCAGCGAGGTGCGGGACACGGGTGAGTACCTGGGCTCGCTGCTGTCGCGGCAGAACATCACCGTGCTGCCCCAGGTGGCCGGCTACGTGCGCCGCATCCACGTGAAGCCCGGCCAGAAGGTGGAGGCGGGAGCGACGCTCCTGGAGGTCGACTCGCGCACGGAGACGGCCGCGCTCGACAGCGCGCAGGCCCAGCAGAGCTCCGCGAACATCAACCGCGAGCTGGCCAGGCGCACCTTCGCGCGCACGGAGGCGCTCTACAAGGAGGGCCTCGCCAGCGCGCAGGAGCTGGAGCAGGGCCGCGCGCAATTGGAGGCCTCGGAGGCCGCGGCGCGCTCGGCGGCCGCGCAGGTGGCGCAGCGCCAGGTGCAGTTGCAGTTCCACGCCGTGCGCGCGCCCTTCGCGGGCACGGTGGGCGACGTGCTGGTGCGCCTGGGTGACTTCGTGGGCGCCACCACGCCCCTGACGACCATCGCCCAGGCGGACGTGCTGGAGGTCAGCGTGTCGCTGCCTTCGGAGCGGGCGCGCGCGCTCAAGCCGGACACGCAGCTGGAGGTCCTGGACGCGCAGGGCAAGGTGCTGCTCACCAGCCCCCTGTTCTTCGTCGCGCCGCAGGCGGACCCGCGCACGCAGCTGGTGGAGGTGAAGGCCGCGTTCCAGAACACGGTGGGGCTGCGCCCCAGCGAGCTGGTGCGCTCGCGCATCGTCTACGCCAAGCGGGACGCGCTGCAGATTCCCGCGCTCGCGGTGGTGCGCCTGAGCGGCCAGCCCTTCGCCATGGTGGTGCAGGAGAAGGACGGCAAGACGGTGGTGGAGCGCCGCCCGATTACGTTGGGCGCGCTGGGTGAGATGGCCTACGTCATCGAGAACGGGCTGAAGCAGGGGGACCGCGTGGCGGTGTCCTCGCTGCAGGCCCTGCGTGACGGGATGGCCGTGAAGGTGAAGTCCGCGGACAGCGCCCCGAGCACGGGCGCGGGCGCGGCGACGGCGGGCAGCCGCTGAAGCGCTGGATGGACCGGGCCTCGGACGGCACGCCGCGAGGCCCGGCCCCCACCATGATTTCGAGGGCTTGAACGCCGTGTTCGTCGACTTCTTCATCCGCAGACCCGTCTTCGCCATCGTCTGCTCCATCCTGCTGACGCTGGTGGGCTTGATTGCCATCCCCACCCTGCCCATCTCCCAGTACCCGGACCTGGCACCACCGCAGGTGACGGTGACGTCCACGTACGTGGGCGCCAGCGCCGAGGTGGTGGAGAGCGCCGTCACCATCCCCATCGAGCAGGAGCTCAATGGCGTGGAGGGCATGCGCTACATCACCTCCACCAGCGGCAACGACGGCACCAGTCAAATCACCGTCACCTTCGAGCCCACGCGCGACATCGAGGTCGCCGCCGTCGACGTGCAGAACCGCGTCAGCCGCGCCGCCTCGCGCCTGCCCTCTCAGGTGAACCAGACGGGCATCGTGGTCAACAAGGCCTCCAGCCAGATGCTGATGACGGTGGCCCTGTCCAGCCCGGACAACCGCTACGACGCGCAGTTCCTCTCCAACTACGCGGATGTGAATCTCAAGGACGCCATCAAGCGCGTGCGCGGCGTGGGCGACGTGCGCATCTTCGGCGAGCGCAAGTTCTCCATGCGCGTGTGGCTGGACCCCACGGAGCTGGCGCGCCGCAAGCTCACGCCCATGGACGTGACGCGGGCCCTTCAAGAACAGAACCTCCAGGTGGCCGCGGGCCAGGTGGGCCAGCCGCCGTCCACCGAGGAGCAGCCGTACCAGATTGCGGTGCGCGCGCGCGGCCGTCTGGTGGAGCCGGCGGAGTTCGGTGAAATCGTCCTGATGCGCGACCCGAGCGGCAAGGCGGTGCGCGTGAAGGACGTGGGCCGCGTGGAGCTGGGCGCGGAGAACTACGGCACCATCCTGCGCTTCAACGGCCGCGTGGGCGTGGGCATGGGCATCTTCCAGCTCCCCACCGCCAACGCCCTGGACGTGCGCGACGGCGTGTACCGGGAGCTGGACCGGCTGTCCGAGCAGTTCCCCCCGGGCATGGAGTACCTGACGGGCACGGACACCACGCTGGCGGTGCGCGCCTCCATCCACGAGGTGCTCCAGACGCTGGTGGAAGCCATCATCCTGGTCATCCTCGTCATCTTCCTGTTCCTGCACGGGTGGCGAAGCGTGCTCATCACCGCCTTCACCCTGCCCGTCTCGCTGGTGGGCACGTTCGCCTTCGTGCAGCTGTTGGGCTTCTCCATCAACACGCTCACCCTGTTCGGCCTCACGCTGGCCACGGGCCTCGTCGTCGACGACGCCATCGTCGTCATCGAGAACATCGAGCGACTGATGGCCGAGCGGGGGTTGTCACCCCGACAGGCGGCGCGCGAGGGCATGAAGGAGGTGTCCGGCGCCGTCATCGCCATCTCGGTGGTGCTGGTGGCGGTGTTCGTGCCGGTGGCGCTCTTCCCGGGCACCACGGGCGCCATCTACCGCCAGTTCGCGCTGACCATCGCCGCGTCGGTGGCGCTGTCCACCTTCTGCGCGCTGACGCTGACGCCCGCCCTGAGCGCGCGCATGCTCAAGCACCACCATGGTGAGAAGTGGGTGTTCTTCCGCTGGGTGGACAAGGTGCTGGACGCGACGAAGGCGACGTACGGCCGGGGCCTGCGCGCCATGCTCCGCCACCCGGTGCTGGTGCTCCTGGCGTTCCTCGCCTGCATCGGCGCCACGGTGGTGCTGTTCAAGGTGGCGCCCACGGGCTTCATCCCGGACGAGGACCAGGGCTACGTCATCATCTCCGTGCAGGGGCCGGAGGGCATGTCGCTGGCGCAGACGGAGAAGGTGCTGGTGCAGGTGGAGGAGATCCTCAAGGCGCAGCCTGAGGTGCGCGCGATGTTCGCCATCGGCGGCTTCTCCATGCAGGGCTCCGGCGCCAACATGGCGACTGTCTTCAGCAGCTTGAAGCCCTGGGAGGAGCGCCCCGGCAAGGACAGCACCGTGGCGGCGCTGGTGGAGCGGCTGCGCGGCCCGTTGAGCCGCATCGGCGGGGCGCGCGTGCTGCCCTTCCAGCCGCCGGCGATTCGCGGCGTGGGCAGCGTGGGCGGCTTCCAGTTCATCGTGGAGGACGTGGCGGGCTCGCGCACGCTGGACGAGCTGGCCTCGGCCACGGACGACCTGGTGAACAAGGGCAACGAGGGCGGACAGCTTCGCGGCGTGTTCACCGCGTTCAACGCGAACACGCCGCTGTTGGACGTGGACGTGGACCGGCAGAAGGCCAAGGCGCTCGGGGTGCCCATCGAGCAGATCTTCGGGACGATGCAGGTCTACATGGGCAGCCAGTACGTCAACGACTTCAACTACGCCAACCGCACCTACCGCGTGTACACGCAGGCCGAGCAGCAGTTCCGCGACAGCCCGCAGGACATCGGCGCGTTCTACGTGCGCAGCGACAGCGGGGACATGATTCCGCTCGAGTCACTGGTGAAGGTGACGCCCACGGTGTCCGCGCAGGTCATCCGGCACTACAACCTGTTCCGCTCGGCGGAGATCAACGGCCAGCCCGCGCCGGGGGTGTCCTCCGGTCAGGCCATCGAGGCGATGGAGGCGCTGGCGGCGCAGAACCTGCCGCAGGGCATGGCGGCGGAGTGGACGGGCATCAGCCTGGAGCAGAAGGAGAGCGGCGGGCAGACGCTCATCATCTTCGGCCTGGGCATCCTGTTCGTGTTCCTGGTGCTGGCGGCGCAGTACGAGAGCTTCAGCCTGCCGTTCGTCATCATCCTGTCGGTGCCGCTGGCCATCATGGGCGCGGTCGCGTTGCAGCTGCTCCGGGGCTACGCCAACGACGTGTTCTGTCAGGTGGGTCTGGTGATGCTGGTGGGCCTGGCCAGCAAGAACGCGATTCTCATCGTGGAGTTCGCCGAGCAGCTGCGCGAGCAGGGCAAGAGCGCGCTGGACGCGGTGGTCGAGGCCGCCGAGGTGCGGCTGCGTCCCATCCTGATGACGTCGATTGCGTTCTTGCTGGGCGTGGTGCCGCTGATGCTGGCGCAGGGCGCGGGCGCGGCGGCGCGCAACTCGCTGGGCACCGCGGTGTTCGGCGGCATGCTGGTGTCCACCATCGTGAACCTCCTCTTCATCCCGGGCCTCTACGTGCTGATGCAGAAGGTGCGCGGCGAGACGTCCCGGCGTGACGCGTCGGAGGACGAGCTGCCGGCGCCGGCCCACGCGCCCTGAAGGTTGGCGGTACGGGCCCGCCGGCCGGTGAGGGAGCGACCAGGCTCCTTCACCGCGCCGGCGGAGTCGTGTCCGGGGAGGTGAGGGTTCAGGTGCCTCGGGCGGACTGGATGAGCTCGGCGAGAATGGTGCGGTGACACACCGGCTCCAGGATGCAGTCCTTGGAGCAGAGGAGCGTCACGGTTTCGCCCGCGTCCACGCGCCGGGCCAGTGACGTGATGATTTCACGCTGGGACTGCATCTCTTCGAGATAGCGGGCGCGATAGGCGTCCAGGGTGATGGGCGTCTGGCCCTTTCCATAGAAGGCGTCGAAGAGGTCGGGGCTTGGGGCGAGCTCGCGGCGCCACTCGTCCCAGGTCTCCTTGGCCTTGGGGAGGCCGCGGGGCCTGTAGCGGCAGATGAGGACTCTCCAGCCGTCATCGGGCTCGCCAGGGACACACCAGCGACGGGTCTTGATGGGCATTCAGGGTCAACGCGGTGGCGCGCTTTCGGTATTCCGGAAGGACGGCACCGGACTTCTTACTGGACCGCGTGACTCACTCGCTGGGGGTGCGGTGCAAGTGCTTGGAAAAACTTGGATCAGTGGAGGTCATTCGGACGGCACGCGCCCTGCTATGGGGTAGAGCACGCAGCGAAGACGACGCAGCGGTGGGCGGGTCGGGCGGGGCAGCACGGGCGGCGGGTTGGTCGGGGCGGTACGCAGGACGGGGCGGTACGGGGCAGCACGGGTGGCGGGTTGGTCGGGGCAGCACGCAGGACGGGGCGGTACGGGGCAGTACGGGCGGCGGGTTGGTCGGGGCAGTTCGCAGGACGGGGCGGTACGGGGCAGGACGGGCGGCGGGTTGGTCGGGGTAGTTCGCAGGACGGGGCAGCACGCAGGACGGGGCAGCACGGGCGGCGGGTCGGACGGGGCAGCACGCAGGACGGGCAGCACGGGGCAGCACGGGTGGCGGGTCGGACGGGGCAGTACGGGCGGCGGGTCGGACGGGGCAGCACGCAGGACGGGGCAGTACGGGCGGCGGGTCGGACGGGGCAGTACGCAGGACGGGGCAGTACGGGCGGCGGGTCGGACGGGGCAGTACGGGCGGCGGGTCGGACGGGGCAGCACGCAGCACGAGCAGCACGCGGTACGGGGTAGTTCGGGGCGGTACGGGCGGCGGGTTGGATGGGCGTGTCGCAGCGAGCGAGGCGGGAGACCGCTTCAACAAGGTGAGACGGCTCGGGCGTGAAGGATGGGCGGTGGGAGCCGGTCCTCGGCGGAAGCGTAACTTCGCGAGGACCGGTTCGCCTTCATCCACGCGGCGACGTCAGAACACCGAGAGGCCCGTGAGCGTCGTGAATCGATCCAGGGCTTCCACGCCCGCGACCGAGTTCCCGTGGGCATCCAGCCCGGGGCTCCACACACACAACCCACAGCGATTCGGGATGACGGCGATGATGCCGCCACCGACACCACTCTTGCACGGCAGACCCACGCGATAGGCGAACTCGCCCGCGGCGTCGTAGGTGCCGCAGGTGAGCATCACCGCGTTGACCTGCTTGGCCTGACTGCGCGTGAGCAGCCGCCTCCCCGAGGCGCCCTGCCCATGTCGCGCCAGGAATCCACAAGCACGCGCCAGGTCCGCGCAGCTCATCCGCAGCGAGCACTGCCAGAAGTAGTGCTCGAGCACTCGGGGCACCGGGTTCTCGATGTTCCCGTAGCTCGCCATGAAGTGCGCCAGCGCGGAGTTTCGATGGCCATGCTCGGCCTCGGACGCGGCGACGACCGGGTCGAAGTCCACCGAGGCATTTCCGCTCTCCTCGCGCAGGAACTCCCGCAGCAGACCGCGTGAGTCCCCGGTGAGACTGAGCAGCCGGTCCGTGACGACCAGTGCTCCCGCGTTGATGAACGGATTGCGGGGCACACCCTGCTCGTACTCGAGCTGAACCAGGGAGTTGAACGGATTGCCCGAGGGCTCCTTCCCCACCCTGCGCCACAGCGCGTCCCCGTCTCTCGCGAGCGTCAGCGCCAACGCGAAGACCTTCGAGATGCTCTGCACCGAGAAGGGCGTGCGCCAATCGCCCACGCCGAAGACCTGACCATCGAGCGTGGCCAGCGCCATGCCGAACCGCGACGGGTCCACTGCGGCCAGCGCGGGGATGTAGTTGGCCACACGGCCCTGCCCCACCACCGGCAGGACGGCCGTCATCACCTCGTCGAGAATCGCCTGAAAGTCGTCCATCGCGCGCCCACCTGCCTGGGCGCCAGGATAGCCGCGCGAGCCCGCCCTCCGTGCAGGTTTCCCAGGACACACCGCAGCAAGGAACCGGCACGAGACACGGCCTGTCCCGAGGCCCTTCATGCGCACGCCCTGCCGGCAGCGCGAAGAGAGGCTCTCTTCGCAGCAGCAAGCATCTTGGGCTGCCGAACCCCATCGCGCAGCGCCCTGAGCGGATACGGCCGACACCAGGCGCGACGAGGAGGCGACCTGTCCCCGCGTCAGCGCGCGTCGTGGAAGATGATGCCCACCGTGTGCCGGTGACCGGAGCGGATGCGGCTGACACCGTGACGCATGTTGACGCGGTAGACGCCGCGAGTGCCCTGCACGGGGCGATGGTGGACCGGGAAGATGACGCCATCCCCCTGCCGCAGCGGCACGACCTCCACGCGAGACTGCATGCGGGGACGCTGCTCTGTGAGCACCAGCTCGCCACCAGCGAAGTCGCGCCCCGGCTCGGACAAGAGGATGGCCACCTGGAGCGGGAAGACCTCGTCGCCGTAGAGGTCCTGGTGCAGGCAGTTGTAGTCCCCTTCTCCGTACTGGAGCAGCAGCGGCGTCGGCCGGAGTTGCTCCGCCGCGTGACACCGCTGGAGATAAGCGGCGTGGGTCTCGGGGTATCGCGCGTCGATGCGCAGCGCCTCGTTCCACCGATTCGCGATGGACGCGAGCCCGGGATAGAGCGAGGTCCGCAGTCGAGCCACGAGTTCAGGGAGCGGATAGGCGAAGTACTTGTACTCCCCTCGCCCGAAGCCATGGCGAGCCATGACGACCCGACTGCGAAACGGTGCATCCGCCGGATAGAGCGCCGACAAGGCGCCGCACTCCTCGGGCGTGAGCAAGCCGCTCAGGGTGGCGCACCCGCGCGCATCCAGCTCCGCGCCGAGCCCGGTCCAGTCGAGCGCCTCCAGCTTCGTCTCCACCGACACGGCGCTGCGCATCGGCCGCGCACGAAGGGCTCGGGCACTCACGACGCCCCTCTCAGCTGGACTCCCGACAACCCCACCCTGCTTCTCCGCATGTGCCCACTCCCGTTCGTCACCGAGGCATGAAGCTCGCGCTCGGACACGGTTCAGGAATGACGCACGTGATGACGCAAGGCGACCCGGTTGTTGCGGTCAACCACCGCGCGCGGAGGCGAACCGGGCCCGCCCCCGCACGCGAGCACCCCGCCTGGCTTCAGCGCGGCGTCACCTTCAGCAGCTTGCCGTTCGAGTCGTCGGTGAGCAGGTACAGCGCGCCCTCCGGGCCCTGGACGACCTCGCGGATGCGGGCCTTCTGGTCCATCAGCAGGCGCTCCTCACCCACGACGCGGTCGTTCTCGAGCACCAGTCGCACGAGGGCCGTGCTGGACAAGCCGCCGATGAAGAAGTTGCCCTTCCACTCGGGGAACAGCGCACCGGAGTAGATGGTCATGCCCGAGGGCGAAATCACCGGGTCCCAGTAGTACACCGGCTGCTCCATGCCCGGGCCCTGGGTGGTCTTGTGGATGGGCTCGCCGGAGTATTCCTCGCCGTAGCCGATGGTGGGCCAGCCGTAGTCCTTGCCGCGCTCGATGAGGTTGAGCTCGTCACCACCGCGAGGCCCCATCTCCACCTCCCAGAGGCGTCCCTTGCTGTCGAGCGCCGCCGACAGGATGTTGCGGTGCCCCAGCGTCCAGATCTCCGGCCGCGCGTCCTTCTGCCCCACGAAGGGGTTGTCCTTCGGGATGGAGCCGTCCGGGTTGATGCGGACAATCTTGCCGAAGTCGCTCTTGAGGTCGCGAGCCTGGACGCGGCCCTCCATGATGGAGCGCTCGCCCAGCGTGACGAACAGCTTCCCATCCGGCGTGAAGACGAGTCGGCCACCCGCGTGCAGCGTGGACTCCAGCGTCGGCTCCATGCGGAAGATGACCTTCACGCCCTCGACCTTGGGCTTGGGTCCATCCACCAGCTTCGCGCGCGCCACCGCGAGGCCGTTGCCGCCCTTCCGGGGCTCGTAATAGGTCCAGTAGATGAGGCCACTGGTGCCGTAGTCCGGCCCCACCTCGACGTCGAGCAGACCGCCCTGGTTGCGACCATCCACCTTGGGCAGGCCCGCGATGGCCGGCGACTTCTTGCCCTCGGGCGTGACGATGAAGAGCTTCCCCGTCGGCTTCTCCGTGACGAGCATCCGCTTGTCCGGCAGGAACGCGATGGCCCAGGGCTTGTTGAAGCCGGAGGCGACCTCGGTGACCTGCAGGGCCGTGCGCGTGTTGACGGCGGGCGCGCGCGTCTGACCGGGGAAGGCCGGCTTGAATTCGGGGACGTTGGGCGGGGCCTGCTCGACGGGAGCGCCCGTCGGGTTGGGGCCCTGCCGAGGATCCGTCTGCTGACTGCCCTTTGCCTGCCCGGGGGCCAGGTTGCCGCCCTGGTCCGCGGGTTTGCCCGCGGGCTGTGCGTGCGAGGTCCCCGCGAGGGTCAGCAGGGAAGTACAAGCCAGGGACGCCAACAGGGAACGCATGAGCACACTCCTCCAGGTGGGACGAACGACGCGCAGCAAACACGAAGTGCCGCGAGCCTCGCGCGAAAAGGATGTGGGGATGTCGGACGGCGGACGCAAGCCGCCTCAATCCAGGGGCATCTCCTCGCGAATCCAGCGAGTCACCGAGTCATGGCGAGGCGCCCAGCCCAGTTCGCGCCGCGCGCGCTTCCCGCGCACCCGGCTGTTGGAGCCGAACGAGTAGCGAGCGTGGCCCTCGCCCCACTCGCGTGACGCCTCCTCCACGGACCAGGACTGCACCGGGCCCAGCTTCAGCCGCGCCGCGATGGCCTCGCCAATCTCCGCGTAGGACGCCTCGCCGTTCTCCACGAAGTAGAACGCCCCCGACGGGGCCTTCTCCAGCGCCAGCGCGTAGAGCGCCGTGACGTCGTCGATGTGGACGTTGGACCAGCGGTTGACGCCCTTGCCGACGACGCGCACCACGCCGCTCTTGCGAGCCTGCGCCACCAGCGGAGGAATCTGCACGCTGTCGCGGCTCAGGCCCTTCCCCGTGCCGTAGATCATCGTGTTGCACAGCACCATGCCCCGAGCCCCCGGCGCCGCGAGGACGCTGTTGTCGAGCGCGTGCCGAGCCTGTTTCTCGGGCTCGACGATGAACGGCGTGTCCTCGTCGAACACGTTGGGTGACAGCGCGTCGCCCTTCACGTCGTCGCCGATGACGCTGGAGCCGCTGGTGTGCAGCAGCGGCTTGCCCGAGCCCTTCACGCCTTCAATCAGGGCCCGGATGGCCTTCTCGTGGTCACTGCTCGCCGCGTTGATGACACCGTCCGCGCGCCGGGCCTCGGCCGTGAGCACCGCGACGTTGTCCAGGTCCCCCAGGACGGGCTCGACGCCGAGCGCCGCCAGCTTCCGGGCCTTGGCCTCATCGCGCACCAGTCCCCGAATCGAATGGCCCCGGGCCTTGAGGTCCACGGCCAGCGAGCCGCCAATGAAGCCGGTGGCGCCAGTGATGAAGAGGTTCATCGTGAGGTCTCCAGGAAAGGAAGGGCCTCACTCTGCCGCGCCCGGAGCGGAGAGCCTCGGATTGATGCACGGGCCGGGCACGCCCCGGCCAGCAATGAACATCCCGACTGGAGCAGGTGGCCTGCGTCGAACAACGGCGCGACTCAGGGCGTGGGTGGAGGCTTCGGCGGCGTCCAGTCCAGCACCGACCCACAGCTCTTGCAGAAGCGCGCGTCCAGGTCGTGTCCCTGGTTGCCACAGCCGGGGCACGCCTGGGTGTCCACGGGGCCACGGGCGGCGGCGGCCAGCTCCACGGAGACGATGCCCGTGGGCACCGCGAGGATGCCGTAGCCCATGATCATCAACACCGACGCGATGAACTGCCCCGGAATCGTCTTCGGTGTGATGTCACCGAAGCCCACGGTCGTCATCGTCACCACGGCCCAGTACATGGCGCGGGGGATGCTGTCGAAGCCATGGGCCTCGCCCTCGACCAGGTACATGACGGAGCCCATGATGACGACCACCGTCAGGACGAAGCCGAGGAAGACGGTGATCTTCCCCCGGCTCGCGCGCAGCGCCGTCATGAGGATCTCCGCCTGTCCCAACAGGTGCCCCAGCTTCAGCACGCGGAAGACGCGCAGCAGGCGCAGCACTCGGACGACGAGCAACGTCTGGGCGCCCGGGAACAGCACGCTCAGGAACGAGGGCAGGATGGCCAGCAGGTCCACGAGGCCAAAGAAGCTGCGCGCATAATCCAGCGGACGGCGGACGGCGACGAGCCGCAGCACATACTCCGTGGCGAAGATGGCGGTGAAGGCCCACTCCGCGATGGAGAGCGCGGTGCCATGGCGCTCCCGCACCGGGGCGACACTCTCCAGCATCACCGCGATGACGCTGAACAGGATGGCCCACATCAGGGCCACGTCGAACGCCTTCCCCGCCGGTGTATCGGCCTCGAAGATGATGGTGTGGAGACGGGCGCGGAAGCCGCCCACGGGGCTCTGCTCGGAAGACCTGGACACGCAGGGCAGTCTAGACGCGGCGGCGCTCGATTCGAGAAACCTTGCGTCCCGACGTCACAACCGCCCTGCCCCCTTGGCGGAATGCGCCGGCTTCCGAGCGCGGCGGGTGCGCTTCACCTCATCCGCCCGGCACACGCGCACGCCCAGGAAGCGCTGGAGCTGGTCCAACGCCAGGTCATGGTCCCCGTCGCTCTCCGCCGCGCAGCAGTCGCTCAGCACGGTGATGTCGTACTCGTGCATGTGCGCGTCATGCGCGCTGAAGAAGACACACAGGTTCGTGGCCATCCCCGCCATCAGCAGCTTCTTCGTCCCCAGGTGCTCCAACAACGGAACCAGCGACGTCGCGAAGAACGCCGAGTGCTTCGGCTTGAGGACGAAGTAGTCCCTCGGCTCGGGCTTCAACGCCCGCGCCACCGGCCGTCCTCGAATCCCCTTGCGCGTGCAGTGCCGATAGACGTCCCGGAAGTTGCTGCGCCAGTGGTTGAAGTTGTCGTTGACGTAGATGACCGGCACCCCCGCCGAGCGCATCCGCCGGGCCAGCGGCCCCAGCCGCTCCACCATGCGCAGCGCCCAGGGCAGCACCTTCTCCCCGCCCGGGAACTCCAGGTCATTGATGACGTCGATGATGAGCAGCGCCGTGTCCGAGCGCCGCTCCTTCGTCGCGCGCGCCTTCCCGCCGGACCGTGCCCCTGACTTCGCCACGTGCACCTCCTGGCGGCCAAGCTAGGCACTCCCCCCGCACGCCGGCACCTTTCGTCCAGAACCGTGCACCCCGCCCCCAACACGAGAGGTCGCCGTCCCCCTGAGAAGACGGCCCCTCGCGTGCCTCCGGTCACGCGCGCATCGAGCGCGCGAACCCGCTCGGGGAACACCCGGCGTGACGCGAGAACGCGACGCTGAAGGCGCTTGCCGACTGGTAGCCGATCCTCTCGGCGAGCTCGGCGAGGGGCGTGTTCTCGCGAAGCAGGACGTCCTTGGCGATCGCGATGCGCCACTCGAGCAGGTACTCCATCGGCGGCATGCCCACCGTTCTCGCGAATCGCTCGGCGAACACCGCGCGCGACATGCCGGCGACGCGTCCGAGCTCCGCGACGGTCCACCGGTGCGCGACGTCGGCGTGCATCTTCCGAAGAGCACGCGCAAGGTCAGGGTCAGCGAGGCCAGCGAGCAAGCCCGTCTCCCGCCCCGCCGCTTCCGCGGGTCGAAGGCGCAGCGCCTCGACGAGCAGCACCTCGACGAGCCGCTCGAGGATCAGCGCACGCCCCGTTCGACGGGTCGCCGCCTCGTCTGCGATGAGCTCGACGAGCCGCCGCAGACGCACGGCACCGGGATCATCGCGTCGGATGAGGATCATCACGGGCAGGAACTTCTCGAGGAGACTCGCGTTCGCGCGGTCCACGAGGAAGTAGCCGCCGAGCTGGCGCATCGTCGGGCGGCCCGTGGGCGTACCGTGCCGTAGCTCGTTGCCGTCCGCCGCGGTGATGAGCCTCGGCTTCAGCCCCTGGGCGCTCGACATCGTGAAGCCCGGCGTCGAAGGCAGGAGCACGAAGTCGCCCTCCTCGAGCTGCACCCCGTCGACGCCGTCGACATCAAGGAAGCATGTCCCTTCCAGCATGATGCAGAAGCCGGGCTCGTTGTGCGCCGGGTACCGCACACTCCACTGCCCCGCGCCGCTGATGACCTTGGGCAAGACTGTCTGCGGACGGAGCAGGGAGATGACCGCCGCGAGCGGGTCGGAGGATTCGTGCGTGGGCGGCGGCGTGTCGGACGCTGGCGAACGTTTTGCCATTTCGACATCATACATCGTCTTCGCTCCTCAGCACGAGCTCGGTCACCTCCGGCGGAACGCCGAGCCGCATGGGTGGCCCTGAGTGGCCCGTGCCTCGGCTGACGTAGACGAGCGTGTCTCCCACCCTGCGAAGCCCATCGACGACGGGCTGGCCCGCCCGAAGCAGCCAACGCAGTGGCCAGAACTGGCCTCCGTGCGTGTGCCCGGAGAGCTGCAGGTCGACGCCGTGCCGCACAGCCTCCTGAACGGCCTTCGGCTGGTGCGCCATGAGGATGAGCACCTTGCTGCGGTCGCGGCCCTCGACGGCTCGCGCGAGATCGGGGCCATGGCCGACGTCGAAGTGCGCCGCCTCGTAGTCATCAATGCCCGCGAGGTGGAGGACCTGTCCGGCGCGCTCGAGGGCGACGTGCTCATTGCGTAGGACTCGGACGCCGAGCTTGCCAAGATGCTCACACCACTCGGGCGCATCCGCGTGGTACTCGTGGTTCCCGGTGACGAAGAACGTGCCGTAGGTCGAGGTGAGCGCGCCAAGCGGCGCGATGTCGGCCGCGATGTCTGCGACGCGGCCGTCCACCAGGTCGCCCGTGATGAGCACGGCGTCGGGCGCGAGGGCGTTCACTTGCGAGACGACCTCCTCGAGGAACGCGCGCCCGAGCGTCTGGCCGATGTGCAGATCCGAGAGCTGGACGAGGCGCAGCCGATCGAACTCTCGCGGCAGCTTGCGCAGGGGGATTTCCACGCGTTCGACACGCACCCTGCGGGCTTCATGCGCAGCCAACGCGGCCGCGCCGAGGCCCATCACCAGGACGACAGCCGCGCTCGACGCTCGGGACGTCGTGATGGGCAGCACCTCCATCACGGCCAACCCCATCGCGAGGAGCATGGAGGTGCCGAGCCAGAGGTAGATGGGCTCGAGCCACCAGACCGACCATCGATAGGGCACGAGCCGACTCGCGATCACGCCGAGCGGAACGCTCGCCGCGAGGAACACGAGGAGCGCCTTCAGTCCGAACGCCGTCGTCGGCCCGAAGCCCACGTCGCGCACGAGCCGCGCCCAGAGGTAGTAGTGGATCCCGCCGACGATGGCGACGCCGGCGGGGAGGTACACGACGAGCGGAAGAAGGCGTCCCATGATGTCATCCGACCAGGCGCGGGAAGTCGTTGGGGACGGCGATGGTCTTGGTCTCAAGGTACTCCTCGAAGCCCTCGACGCCGTTCTCCCTGCCCAGCCCCGACTGCTTGTAGCCGCCGAAGGGCGCGTTCGGAGAGAAGAAGAAGGCGCCGTTGACGTTCATCGAGCCCGTGCGGATGCGACGGGCCACTCGCATCGCGCGCGACGGCGACGCCGAGATGACCGAACCCGAGAGCCCGTAGATGGAGTCGTTCGCGATGCGGACCGCGTCGTCGTCGTCATCGAACGGGATGACGACGAGCACCGGGCCGAAGATCTCCTCCTGCGCGATCGTCATCGAGTTGTCGACGTCGGCGAACAGGGTCGGCTCGACGAAGTAGCCCTTGCTGAGGTGCTTCGGCGTGCCGCCGCCCACCACGAGGCGAGCGCCCTCGGCCTTGCCTTTCTCGATGTAGGCGAGCACGCGCTCGCGCTGCCCCGCGCTGATCATCGGGCCCATGATGTTCTTCACGTCGGCCGGGTCACCGTAGGGAACGTCGCGGTAGATCTGCTCGAGGATCGCGATGGCCTCGTCGTAACGGGAGCGCGGGACGAGCAAGCGCGTGTTCAGCACGCAGCCCTGGCCCGCGTTGGCGCAGACGAAGGCCGCGCCCGTCAGCGCCTCTGGGAACTTCGCGTCGTCGAGGACGATCATCGCCGACTTGCCGCCCAGCTCGAGCAGCGTGCGCTTGATGGTCTTCGACGCGCTCTCCATCACGCGACGTCCCGTGGCCGTCGAGCCCGTGAAGGAGATGACGTCGACGCGCGGGTCGGACGTGAGCATCGAGCCGAGCGAGCCGCTCCCCGTCGACGTCAGCACGTTGAAGGCTCCCGGAGGCAGGTCCGGGCACTGGGCCGCGACGCGACCGAGCATGGTCGCCGCCCACGGCGTATTCTGGGCCGCCTTCAGGACCACCGTGCAGCCCGCGGCCAGCGCGGGGATGCTCTTCTGCATGTTGGTCTGCACCGGCGCGTTCCACGGCGTGATGGCCACCACCACTCCGGCGGCCTCCTTGCACACCAGGCGACGCGCGGGGCCGCCGATGGGCGAGCCAAGGTCCTCGAGCTCGCGCTCGAAGTCGTAGGCCTCGAGGAGCTTCAGCGAGTAGTCGATGTCCGCCACCGGGCTGTCGAGCATCGGACCATGCGTGAACGCGAGGGGGCACCCGCTCTCCGCGACGACCTGACGCCGCCACTCCTCGCTGACCGCCTTGAGGCCATCACGCAATTGCGTCAGTGCGCGGATGCGCCTCGCGGTGTTGGTCGACCAGTCCGACTCGTCGAAGCAGCGGCGGGCAGCGGCGATGGCGCGGTCGCCATCCGCGACGGAGGCGGCGGCTACGACGCCGACGATCTCCTCCGTCGCCGGGTTGATGACGTCGTAGGTGGCGCCGCCCTCGGCCTCGACGAGGGTGCCGTTGATGAAGAGACGATGTTCCGCGTTGAGCTGTGACATGGTGTTCTCTCCTGGGTGTTGAGGTTGAAGTGGGTGCCGACGTCAGGCGACCTTGATGAGCGACGCCGACTTCGCGAGCGCGACGGCGTCTGGCCCGGCTGGAAAACGGAGCGTCCCGGTCTCATCGTTGGCCGCGCGCCAGATGGCCTCGGCCACATCGGACGCCGTCGTCGTGAGCCCCGGCTGCGCGAAGGCCGCGAAGATGGGCTGCGCGAACGCCTCGTAGGACTTGGGGATCAACCCCTGCATGCGCGTGGTGCCGTTCGCGGTGAAGCGCGTGCCCGGGCCGTAGCCAGGCTCGACGAGCTTCACCTTCACGTTGAAGGCGCCCAACTCGTGGGCGAGCGAGGCGGTGAAGCCCTCGACGGCGAGCTTGCTGGCCGTGTACACGGCGGCGAGCGGCATCGGCGCGAGCGTCACGCTCGAGGTCACGTTCACGATCACGCCCGCCCGGCGCTCGCGGAACCGAGGCACCGCGGCCTGGAGCACCGCCATGACGCCGAAGGTGTTGGTCTCGAAGACCTCGCGAATCGTCGACATGGGGGTGGCCTCGAACGCGCCGACGACGCCGATGCCGGCGTTGTTGACCAGCACGTCGATGGGCCCCGCCTGCTCGAGGGCTGCTGCGATGGTCTCGGGCTTCGTCACGTCCAACGCCAGGACGCGGAGCCGGTCGGACTTCGGCAGCTCGCCGAGCCGAGGGGTGCGCATCGTCGCGATGACATTCCAGCCCTGGTCGTGGAAGTAGCGGGCCGTCGCCTCGCCGTAGCCAGACGAGCAGCCGGTGATGAGAACAGTCTTGAGGGTCTTCGTGGTGCTCATGGAAATCTCCTTCGGTGGTTGGGGTTGGGGTTGGGGGTTTGGGGTTTGGGGTTCACTTCAGCCGCGCACGGAGCCGCCCACTGGGACGACATCCCGGTACTGCGCGGCGTCAGTCACGAGCGGCGCGAGCCTCGCGATCAGCGCCTGCGCCGACGCGCTCGCGAACGCCTCGGCGTGGGCCTCCTTCGAAGTCCAGCCCTCGGTGACGTCAATGACGTCGGGCTCGCTCGACGAGCGCCCCACGAGATAGACGAGGCAGTTCTCGTTGCTCGTCGGCGCTCCCGCGAGCAGTGCATCGATCAGCGCGTCGGCCCGCCCCGGACGAGCTCGCATCGTCGCATGGAAGCCGTGGGTCGCCTTCAGTCTTGCCTGGGGCATCACTTATCTCCTGGGTGAGCGTCGGAGCCGTCAGGGCCTCCGCGTTGTCCACACCCTCTCAATAAGCCCTCCTCCACAAGACGATCCATAACGCGGCGTCTGAATCTCTTTCGAGATCGTCTTGTGCGTCGGAACCCGAGCAGTACGCCAAGGCGCACCAGCGCCGCTGGGGCACGTCGTTTCGAGCGCTGGCAGCCCGCTCCCGCGCCAGCGGCTCGGCGCAGGCCGTCCTGGGCCGCTACAAGCGGCGCAGCGAGGAGCTCGAGGGTGAGCCGCGTGACGAAGTCCCTCGACGAGAAGGTGGAGGGCCTTCGCACCGATCCCTTCCCCTATCTGTACTTGGACGCCACCTTCCTGGACGCCCGGTGGGCGCGCACGGTGCAGAGCGGCTCGGCCCTGGTGGCTTACGGCGTGGGAGAGGATGGGAACCTGTTGGCCGTGCCCCTGGCTGGCAGCGCGTCGCAGGACTCCTGGCTGGAGCTGCTGCGGCAACTGCTCGCGCGAGGGGTGAGGGGTGTGCGGCTGGATGGACAGAATCCACTCCATCCGCCCAAGAGCCCCCTGGGCGTCGCCCTTCGCGCACCGAAGGGGCCATGACATGCACTGACGCGCTTCTTCATGGATGATGAGCAGCGCCGTGTCCGAGCGCAGCACCTTCGTCCAGAGCCATGGACCCCGCCCCAAACACGAGAGGCCGCCTTCCCCCTGAGAAGACGGCCCCTCGACCCCCGACAAACTCCAACGACGTCAGTGCCCTTCCGCCCCCGTCGCTCCGGCGGGGATGGCCGGGGCCTCCCGCTCCTCGCCGCGCAGCGCGAGCTTCCGGATGACGATGTAGAAGATGGGCGTCAGCACCAGGCCGAACAACGTCACGCCGAGCATGCCCGCGAACACTGCCACGCCCATCGCCTGACGCATCTCCGCGCCCGCCCCCGTCGCCACCGCCAGCGGCACCACGCCCATGATGAACGCGATGGACGTCATCAGGATGGGCCGCAGCCGCAGCCGGCACGCCTCCAGCGCCGCCTGCACCACGCCCATCCCCTCATCCTCCTGCGCCCGAGCGAACTCGACGATGAGGATGGCGTTCTTCGCCGCGAGCCCCACCAGCACCACGAGGCCAATCTGCGTGAAGATGTTGTTGTCCCCACCCACCAGCCACACCCCGGCAATCGCGCTGAGCAACGCCAGCGGCACCGTGAGCAGCACCGCCAGCGGCAGTGACCAGCTGTTGTACTGCGCCGCCAGGATGAGGAACGCCAACAGGATGGCCAGCGGGAAGACGAACAGGCCCTCCTTGCCCGCGAGCTTCTCCTGGTACGTCAGGTCGGTCCACTCGAAGCTCATGCCGGCGGGGAGCGTCTCCGCGGCCAGTCGCTCCATCGCGGCCACCGCCTGTCCCGTGCTCACACCCGGCGCCGCCGCCCCGTTGATGTCCGCGGAGGGATACCCGTTGTAGCGCAGCACCTGGTCCGGCCCGAACGAGGGCGTCACGTCCACCAGCGAGGCCAGGGGCACCATCCCGCCCTGTGGGTTTCTCACCTGCAGCCGGCCGATGTCCTCCGGCTCCATGCGGTGCTTCGCGTCCGCCTGCACGTTCACCTGGTACGTCCGACCGAAGCGGTTGAAGTCGTTCACGTACAGCGAGCCCAGGTGAATCTGGAGCGTCTCGAAGACCGAGCCCAACGGCACACCCTGCTGCTTCGCCTTCACCCGGTCCACCTCCGCGTGGAGCTGCGGCACGTTGATCTCGAACCCCGACATCAACCCCATCACCTGCGGGTCCGCGGACGCACGCTGCACCAGGGCCTGCGTGGCCTCGTACAGCGCCTGCGAGCCCAGCCCCGCCCGGTCCTCCACCTGCAGCTTGAAGCCCGCCGTCGAGCCCATGCCCGGCACCGGCGGCGGCGGGAAGATGGCCGCGAAGCCCTCCTGCACGCCCATGAACTTCCCCTGGAGCTTCCCCGCGATGGCCCCGGCCGACAGCTCCGGCGACTGTCGCTTCTCGAAGTCGTCCAGGATGGCGAACACGACGGCCGAGTTGGGCGAGTTGACGAAGCCGTTGATGGAGATGCCCGAGAAGGCCACGACGTTGGCCACGCCCTTCTCCGCCAGCATCAGGTCCGACATCTTCTTCACCACCGCGTCCGTCCGCTCCAGCGACGACGCGGGCGGCAACTGCGCCAGGCCCACCAGGTAGTACTTGTCCTGCATCGGCACGAAGCCCGCGGGCACCTTCGCGAAGCCCAGCCACGTCAGCACCAGCAGGCCGCCGTACACCACGAGCGCCATTCCGCTGACGCGCACCACCCTGCGCACCAGGGACACGTAGCCCGAGGATGCCCGGTCGAAGAAGCGGTTGAACGGCCCGAACAGCCACCCGCCGAACGCCTTCTCCATGAAGCGCGTCAGGCCATCCTTCGGACCGTGGTGACCGCGCAGCAGCACACCCGCGAGCGCCGGGCTGAGCGTGAGCGAGTTGAACGCCGAGAGGAGGGTCGAGATGGCGATGGTCAGCGCGAACTGCCGGTAGAACTGTCCCGTCAAACCACCCAGGAACGCAGTGGGGACGAACACCGCTGACAGCACGGAGGTAATCGCGATGATGGGACCGGTCACCTCCGTCATCGCCCTGCGGGCCGCCTCCTTCGGACTCACGCCCTGCGCGATGTGCCGCTCCACGTTCTCCACGACGACGATGGCGTCATCCACCACGATGCCGATGGAGAGCACCAGGCCGAAGAGCGACAGCGTATTGAGCGAGAAGCCCAGCATCTGCATGATCGCCGCTGTTCCCACCAGCGACACGGGCACCGCGGCCAGCGGGATGATGGAGGCGCGCCACGTCTGGAGGAACAGCAGCACCACCAACACCACCAGCACCACGGCCTCCAACAACGTCGTCACCACGTTGCGGATGGACGCGCGCACGAAGAGCGTCGGGTCGTAGGCAATCTTGTACTCCATGCCCTGGGGGAAGGCCTCCTTCAGCTCCGTCATCCGCGCACGGATGCCCGCGGACACATCCAACGCGTTGGAGCCGGACGCCTGGCTGATGCCGATGGCCACCGCCGACTTGCCGTCCAGTCGCGCTCGCACGGAGTAGGAGCTCGCGCCCAGCTCCACGCGGGCCACGTCCCGCAGGCGCGTCACCTGGCCCTCCTCGCCCACCTTGACCACGATGTCGCGGAACTGCTCCTCCTCCGTGAGCCGCCCCTGCGTGGTGACGGTGAGCTGGAACGCGGAGCGCTCGTCCGGCTGTTGACCGATGACACCCGCGGCCACCTGCACGTTCTGCTCGCGGATGGCGGCCACCACGTCGCTCGCGGTGAGGCCTCTCGCGGCGAGCAACCTCGGGTCCAGCCAGACACGCATGCTGTACTCACCCGCGCCCAGCACGTTCACGCTGCCCACGCCGGGCACGCGCTGGAGCACGTCCCGCACCTGGAGCACCGCGTAGTTGGAGAGGAAGAGCGGGTCCTGCTTCCCCTCCGGGGACACCAGGTGCACCACCATCAGCAGGTCCGGGCTCGACTTCTCCGTGAGCACGCCCAGCCGCTGCACCTCCGCCGGCAGCCGCGGAATCGCGCGGGCCACCCGGTTCTGCACCTGCACCTGCGCGGTGTCCGGGTTGACGCCCATGCCGAAGGTAATCGTCACCGCCACCCGGCCGTCGCTCGTCGCCTGCGAGGACATGTAGAGCATGCCCTCCACGCCGTTGATCTCCTGCTCCAGCGGCGCGGCCACCGTCTCCGCGATGACGGCCGGGTCCGCGCCGGGATAGGCCGCTCGCACCACCACCGTGGGGGGAGACACGGCCGGGTACTCGCTCAACGGCAGTTGGAACAACGACAGGCCGCCGCCAATCAGGAGCAGCACCGACAACACGGCCGCGAAGATGGGCCGGTCGACGAAGAAGTGCGCGAACTTCACGGCCGCGCCCCCTCGGCGTGCTCGGAGCCGGCCATGGCGACCAGCGTGGGCGCCACCGCCATCCCCGGCCTCGCCAGGCCCTTGAGCACCACCTTCTCACCCGCCGCCAGCCCCGAGCGCACCACCCGCAGGCCGCCCTCCGTCGTCCCCAGTTCCACGCGCCGCTGCTCCAGCGTCTGGTCCGGACGCACCACCAGCACGTAGCGCCCCTTCTGGTCCGTGCCCACCGCCAGGTCCTGGATGAGGACCGTGGGCCGCGCCGCGCCCGTCTCCAGCCGCACCCGCGCGAAGAGCCCCGCCGTCAGCTTCCCGTCCGGATTGGGCAGCACCGCGCGCGCTCGCGCCGTGCCCGTCCCCGCCACCACTTGATTGTCCAGGAAGTCGAGCCGCGCCTCGCGCGGGAAGCCCTCGTCCCCCGTCAGCGCCACGCGCACCGGCACCGCGTTGACGCGCCCATCCTTCCCGCGCGCGCCGGACGTCGTGCCCGCGAAGCGCAGGTACGTGGCCTCGTCCACGTCGAAGTAGACGTAGAAGGGCTCCACCGAGACGATGGTCGTGAGCAGCGCGCCACTGCTGACCAGGTTGCCCTGCGTCACCACCGCCCGCCCCACCCGTCCACTCACGGGCGCTCGCACGCGCGTGTCCTGCAGGTCGACCTCCGCGCCTCGCACCGCCGCCTTGGCGGACTCGACGCGTGCACGCGACTCCGCGCGCTCCGCCGTCAGCACGTCGAAGTCACTTTGGGAGATGGCCTGCTCGGCGACCAGCTTCTCGCCGCGCTCGAACCGCTTGTCGGCCAGCGTGCGGCGCTCCTCGGCCTGACGCAGGTCCGCGCGAGCCCTGTCCAACACGGCCTCGAAGGTGCGCGAGTCGAGCTGGAACAACACCTGCCCCGCCGTCACCAGCCCGCCCTCCGCGAAGCGCACCGAGTCGATGTAGCCGCCGACGCGAGGCCGCAGCTCCACGCTCTGCACCGCCGCCAGCGTGCCGGTGAACTCGGCGCTGTCGGCGACCTGCCGGGTGACGACCTCCGCGGCGACGACGGGGGCCGCCGCCATCTTCGCGCCACCACCACCAGCGGACGCATCCGCGCTCTCGCTCCGCGCAAGGACCAGACCACCGATTACGAGAGGGAGGGACAGGGCCCCTCCGACTGCTGCACGCTTCCAATTCATGGGGGACTCCGACTTCTTCCAAGGGTCGGGACACACCGGTGGCGTTCGCGCTCGTGCGCGCCCACCGCCGACGGTCCCTGAGTGACAGGACGAGGAACGACTTCACGGACGTCCGCCGTGCGGCGCGCGACGTCGCCGACGGGGGACTGGGGTGGCTCTAGGAATGCGTCTTCGAGGACATCTCCCGTGCGGCGCACGAGGTCGCCGACGGGGGACAGGGGTGTCTGGGGCTACGACTTCACGGACGTCTGCCGTCCGGCGCGCGAGGTCGCCGGCGGAGGACATGGAGGTGGCTGGGATTACGACGTCATGGACTCAAGCGGACAGGACGGGAGACGACGCGCACGTCACCCCTTCGGCGCAAGGGCCGCCGGAGGCGACACACTGGGGTGTGGAGGCACACGTCGACCCTCCGGTGCTTGCATCACCGATGGGAGGACGGCGGTACCTATCGAGGAGCTCGGAGCCGACGGCGCGACGCACCGGACCCGTGAGATGGCCCGGCCCTCCGCGCGAGGTCCGATGACGACGCTAACGACACATGGAGGGACAACAGCGTCCCGATGAACGGAACGCCCGAGGCGCGGCGCGCCTCACCGCCGAGGTAATTTGCAACATATCCCATTACTAATTGCCCGGCGCCCCGGAGCGCAACGCAATCTCGCGGGGCCTCACCTGCCGGGGACGGTGCAGCCCGGGGGCGGCGTCCACTCGCGCAGGGCGGTGACACGGGCATCCTGGACCTGGGCCACGCCCTCGGGGGCGTCGACCCGACTGACGGTGGTCGGACGGGTGAAGTCGAGCAGGTCCACGGGCACGGGGCGCGTCGGACAGCCCGCTTGGAAGGTCTTCTCGAGCACCTCCACCAAGGTATCCGCATGGTCATCGCCGGGGTCCGAGGCCTCGGGCCAGGTCAGGTCTCCCGAGAGCGGCTCGCCACGCTCGGGAGGGAACCACGACCACCGGAGGACGGTCTGCCCGGTGTTGCCCCACACCACGCCCCCGGAGACGCCGCCCACGGTGGTGAAGTCGTCGGGGAGCTCCCGCCACTCGATGGCGAAGCCCTCGGGAACCCGTTGCCGGATGGGGGCGAGCCGCCGTACGTCGTCGAGTTCGCCCGACAACAGGAGCATCCACGTCAGCTCTCGCAGCCCGTCGCGACTCACCGTCCCCGCCGCCACGCGTGCCTTCCGGTTCGCGTCCGTGGTCTTCACGTCGACCTTGCCGATGTGCTCCGCGTCTTCGTACAGGGCCAGCTCGCTGCAGCTCTGCGACACCCACGCCGTGCCCGTGCCCAGGTGGTAGGCGCGCACCTCGTCGCAGAAGGAGTAGTGCCCGCGACGCCCGCGCAACACCAGCCAGCCCTCCGAGGGGACTCGCAAGCCCGCCAGCGGGAGCAGCTCCACCGAGGCCCCGAGGTTGGACAGGCACAAGCGCCAGGCGGGATATCGCCAGCGCTTGGACTTCTTGCGGGCCTCCTTCTCGCAGAACGCGGGTCCGAAGCCCTCATCGGCGGTGGCCGCATCCACGACGCTCGCGAGATGCTTCGCCTCTTTCTCCCGGTGGGCGGCGAAGGCCGCCTCGGCCCGGACGACCCAGGGCTCGGTCTCCCTTACACAGGCGCTGTCCCCCATGGCGCACAGCCACGGCGCGAGCTTGTGGTCCGGCTTCACCGTGTCGAGCATCAGCACCTCACGCACCGTCGGTGGCAACACCACCGTGCGGACGCCCGGCTTGCCCAGCTCCAGATAGGACTCCACCCACGTGCGCCCGCCCCGACGCCACCAGTCCTTCAGGGCCAGGAGCGACACGTCCGCGGGAACCGGCTCGTCCACCTCGCGGCTCAGCTCGAAGCAGCGCGAGGACAAGAGCTCGCGCAGCGCCGTCACGCCTGGCTTGCCGTCGGCTCCGTCGGGCAGCGACTCCAGCTTCGCGTCCAGCGCGACGAGGCGCTCGTGGGCCGCGCTCCACTCGGGCGTGGTCTGGGGACACGGCACGAAGACCTTCGCGGCCGGCGCCGGCTTCGCGGACAGCAGCACACCCAGGAGGACGAGGAGCATGTACCGCGCAGAATCGCGCAACTCGCGCCCCCAAGGCCAGGACCTGGAGGACTCGATGCCACTGGATTGCACCTCCAGCCGGGAAACAGGAACGAGCGCCTCGGGACGACCACACCGGGGGCCTCGGAGGCAGGGGGGCCCGGACGCCGCTCGGGCACGGCCAGGGAGCCCGTCGGCGGTGCCTTCACCGCCCCGGCCTGTTACTGAGGAGACGGGAGCCCTCGTCCGCGTTTCCCTCGGACGATGGGCGGCCTACATTCCAGGACAGCCATGAGCATCGAGCACGCCTTCCATCCCCCCACCATCACCACGGCCGAGGGCCGACCTCTGGACGTCATCGAGGTGCGGGGCCTCACGGTGGACTGCATCGTGGGCATCTTCAATCGGGAGCGCATCTCCGCCCAGCCGCTGCAAGTCGACGTGGCGCTGTTCCTGGACACGCGCTCCGCGGCGGGCGGCAAGCTCTCGCACACGGTGAACTACGGCCGGCTCGCGGGGGAGCTGCGCTTCCTCTTGGAGTCGTGTCGCTTCGAGCTGCTCGAGTCCGCCGCCGAGGCCATCTGCCGCTACGTGCTGGCGCCACCCACCGAGGACGTGCCGCGCGCTCAGGTCCACGCGGCCACGGTGCGAGTCACCAAGCCCCACGCGCTGGGCGGGCTGGCGATTCCCTCTCTCCAGGTGCACCGCAGCGCGCAGGAGATGGTCTACGGCAAGGAGGAGAAGTCCTTCGGCCGCGTGGACATCATCCACGAGGGGACGGGCTACGGCGTCTACCGGCTGCGAGTCAGGCCCGGAGGCCACATCCCCACGCACGTGCACCAGAAGATGGAGGAGAGCGAGCTGGTGCTGGGCGGAGGGCTGCACCTGCAACACCGGCCCGTGGCCCGGGGACAGGCGTTCCACTGGCCGCGCGGCTTCCCGCATCGCTACGACAACCCCTCGTCCACCGAGCAGACCGTGCTCTGTGTCGACAAGCCCGGCTTCATCCCGTCGGACGAGGTGGAGACCGAGGCCCCTCCCGAGGGCCTGACGCCCGTCACGGGCACCTCCTACTATCCACACGATGAGCTGGTCGCCTCGGAGTCCTCGACGGGGACGCGGTCATGAGCGCGGTGGCAACGGACGAGCACCTGACCGGGCATGAAGGACCGAGGAGAGACTCCCGCTCGAACGACGCCCTTCCACGTGACGCAAGCCCTGCCGGAGCGCCTGTCACCGTGAGCGACCGCCGCGCACAGGTGGACGTGCGCTGGGAGCGCTGCTCATGACGCCGACAGGCACCCGGAAGGTGCTCATCACCGGAGGCGGGACGGGCATCGGCCGGGCGGTGGCGGAGGCCCTGCTGCGCGCGGGTGGCCGCGTCGTCGTGACGGGTCGTCGCGCGGACGTCCTCAACGAGGTGTCACGCGCGTGGCCAGGACAGGCCTTTGCCCTGCCCTGTGACGTGTCGTCCTCCAAGGAGCGCGAGGGACTGCTGCGTCGGGCCGCGGAGCTGCTGGGCGGCCTGGACGGCTTCGTCCACAGCGCGGGCCAGGTGGTGCATCAACCGCCGGGACACATCGGTGAGGACGCGCTGCGCTCCCAGCTGGAGATCAACCTCGTCGCGCCGCTGCGCCTGGGTGAGCAGGCGCTGGAGGTGTTGGAGCCCGGCGGCGCGCAGGTCTTCGTCGCGTCCACGCTGGCCACGCGGCCCATCGTCACCAGCGCGGTGTACAGCGCGGCGAAGGCGGGCCTGCTCCAGGTGATGAAGGTCCTCGCGCTGGCGGGCGCGGCCCGGGGCGTCCGCGCCAACGCGGTGCTGCCCGGAGTCGTGGAGACGGACATGGTGCGCGAGGTGAGGCTCGCACCGGGCGAGGCGACGCCATCACCCGAGGAGTACACCCGCCGTCAGGAGGCCCAGCTCGCGGGCCTGCGCTCTCTGCATCCCCTCGGCAGACTGGGACATCCGGAGGACGTCGCCGAGGCCGTGCGCCACCTGCTGGGCGCGTCCTGGATGACCGGCACGGAGCTGGTGCTCGACGGCGGGCTGCTGCTGCGCGAGTGAGTCAGCCCTCTTCGGGATAGACGACACACTGAGACGTGCAGGTCTCCGCGACGCGAATCTTCACCACCTTCGCGGTGGGGAAGCTCAGCTTGCTGAAGACCCAGGCGGCCAGCAGCTCGCTGGTGGGGTTCTCCAGCCCCGGCACGTCGTTCAGCAGCCGGTGGTCCAGCTGCGCGTGCATCGCCTGCCAGGCCTCGGTGAGCGTGGCGAAGTCGACCACCCAGCCGTAGTGGGGGTCCACCGGACCGCGCACGGTGACTTCGACGCGATAGCTGTGCCCGTGGACGCGCGAGCACTTGTGCCCCGGCGGGACGTTGGGGAGGAAGTGCGCGGCCTCGAAGGTGAACTCCCTCGAGATTTCGGTCACCAGCGAGACTTTGGGCTTCGAAACAGGCTCCATTGCACCGGCCTTCTACCCACGTTCCGCCCCGGGCGTCGAGCCAAGACACGGGCCCGACGCCCCCTCCCCCGCCCCTACCGCCGCACGGCCGCGAGGATGTATCGGGGCAGCAATTCCTCCCGGAAGGTCTTCCAGACGTTGAACTGCCCGTAATTGCCCCCGGTGAACATCACCGTGAGCTCCAGCTCGGGGATGACCATGACGTACTGCCCGCCGTTGCCGCCCGCCTCGTATTCCGTGTAGACGCGCTCGCCCACGCGCACCTCGTGGCGCCACCACGCATACCCGTAGGTGCGCTCGGGGCTCATCACCGAGTGCCGCGCGGTGGAGCGCTCGACCCACTGCCTGGACACCACGCGCTTGCCGTTCCACACGCCGCCCGACAGGTACAGCTGCCCCAGCTTCAGCGCGTCCCGGGGCCGCGCGTAGAGGCCGCCGCCCAGGTACGCCTCCCCGTCCGGCATCAGGTTCATCGCGTAGTGACGGAACTGGAGCGGCGTGGCCACGGTGCGCGCGAAGTGCTCCGGCAACCACGTGCCCGTCGCGTTGCGCACCACGCCGCCCACCAGGTTGATGCCCGCCGAGCAATACACCGCCTGCGTCTCACCCGGCGCCCGCGCCATGGGCAAATCCAACGTGTACGCGTACCAGTCCCCCTCCTGATTCTGGAGGTTGTTCTCGTTGCCGGGCGTCTCCTCGTTGTCGTCGTCGCAGTCGAACCCCGACGTCATCGTCATCAGGTGCTCCAGCGTCAGCCCCGCCCTGCGCGCGTCCTGGGGCCCCTTCGGCTGATGGCCAGGGAACATCGAGTAGACGGGCGTCTGCGGAGACAGCTTCGCGCCCTTCTGGATGGCGGTGCCCACCAGCACCGGCGCCAGCGTCTTGGACGCCGAGCGCAAGTCGTGGAGCCGCTCCTTGTCGTAGCCGTAGAAGTACTCCTCCAGCACGAGCTTGCCCTTGCGCGCGATGAGCACGCCCTGCACGCGCTGCGCGGGCCCGGGGCCCACCTCCGTGTCGAGGAGCCGCTGCATCAACGCCTGGATGGGTGCCGCGTCCATGCCCACGTCGGACAGGGACGCCGTCGCCCAGCCGTCCTGCTCGGCCACGGGCGGACGGTAGACGTACGCCCCCGGCGCGGGCGTGCGCGGATACAGGCCCACCGCCTGGTCCCGCTCGCGACGGGTGAACTGGAGGTTCCCCAGGAAGAAGATGGGCACCGACAGCCGGCCCGAGTTCTCATCCAGCGTGCCCTCGAACGTCGTCGGCCCGCGCGGGTCCACCAGCTTCACGGCGCTGCCCTGCACGGAGACGTTCAGCGCGAACTGCCTTCCGAAGCCCTTCTCCGGGTCCCTCAGGTACGCGGCGATGGCGCCATCCGGCTTCTTGTAGACGACCAGGTACAGCGTGAAGCGGTCCGCCCACGGCTTCACCGTCCCGCGCCACACGCCCTTCCGCAGTGAGCGCAGCTCCACCGGCGTCGCGTACCGCACGCCACCCACCATGACGCGCGGCTGCACCCAGTGGCCCCTGAGCTCCTGGCCATCCGCCGCCACCGTGGCCCGGAACGTCCCCTGTCCGCCCGGCAAGGCCAGCGTCAGCGCGCCCTTCTCCACCTGGCCCGTGGCCTCGTAGCCCGAGATTCGCGCGCGCCACGTGGTGCCCTCACGGAACACCGTCAGCTCGCCCTGGACCTCGGGCCCATAGACGGGGTCCGCCGACCAGATGCCCACCAGCTTCTGCGCCGCGTCGGCCGCGGGGGCCTGGGCGGGGGGCTTCGGGGGCGCGGCCGGCTCGGTGGCCCGGGCCGTGGGGGAC
Source organism: Myxococcus sp. XM-1-1-1 (assembly GCF_020037095.1). Classification (NCBI taxonomy): domain Bacteria; kingdom Pseudomonadati; phylum Myxococcota; class Myxococcia; order Myxococcales; family Myxococcaceae; genus Myxococcus; species Myxococcus sp. XM-1-1-1. Next base: position 580,269 of record NZ_JAIQDH010000001.1, on the reverse strand, counting down.
AGGGAGAAGAGCGCCAGCAAGGCGCCCAGGGAGAGGGAGGAATTCATCAAGGTGCCTGGGTGGACGGGCGAGGGGGCAAGGCCTGTAGGGCCTTACGGCGGACCCCGGCGGCTGATTGCAACCGACTTACAGAAACGTCCCCGCCCCCCACCCATCCCGGGGCCGGGCTATCCTTTCGCGCCATGACTCCGGAGGTCTGGATGGCGGCCCGCCCCACGGGAGGGCGAGCGGGAGGACGGCTTTGCTTGCGCCCGGGGTCCGGGTTGCGTAGCGATGGCGCCAGGACCCGTGCACGGTCCACGCGCGCATGAAGCTCTCCCTCGCCACCCGCATCTTCCTGGGCTACGCGGTGGTGCTCGTCACCTTCGGCCTGGTGTCGCTGTTCAGCGTGGCCGAGCTGCACCGCAACCGGCTGGAGATACGGCTGGTGAGCCAGGGCTACCTCCAGCTCTCCCAGGACGCGGCGGAGATGGAGATGAACCACGCCAACCAGCAGCGCCACACCGCGCGCATGCTGGAGGAGGACAGCGCGGAGATCCGCCGCGCCATCATCCGCCTGGCCCGCGTCTACGTGCCCACGGCCTTCATCTCCCAGCGCCTGGCCGCCACGCGCGAGCGCGCCACGCAGCTTCGGGAGATGGCCCCCGAGAGCGAGATTCCCTTCATCGGTGAACTGGAGGCCCGGCTCGCGGAGCTGGACTCGCGCTACCAGGAGTATGGCCGCGCGGCGGAGAGCGTGTTCGACGCGTTCAGCACCCAGGCGCCGGACAAGGCCGCGGTGGACCGCGCCACCGCGGACGTGCTCACCATGGAGGACGCCATCGGCCGCGAGCTGCGGCTCTTGCGCCTGTCGTTGTCCAACCGCATCCGCGAGCGCGTGGACGGCGCCGAGGAGCGCGAGCGCCAGACGGGCATCGCCATCATCAGCCTCTCGGTGGCCGCCATCCTCCTGGGCCTGGGCGCCACGGCGTGGTCGGCCCGCACGCTGCGCCCCGTGCGCACGCTCATCGAGGGCGTCTCGCGCATCGGCAAGGGCGACTACAGCGCGCAGCTGGGCGTGCGCGGACACGACGAGGTGGCCGTGCTCGCGCGCGAGTTCGACCAGATGGCCCGCTCACTCCAGGCCCGCGAGGCGCAGATCAAGGCGCAGGCGGAGGCCCTGATGCGCGCCGAGCAGCTCGCCGCCGTGGGCCGCGTCTCCGCGCAGATCGTCCACGAGGTGCGAAACCCCCTGTCCTCCATCGGCCTCAACGTGGAGCTCTTGGGGGACGCGGTGGAGCGCGCCACCTTCCCCACCCCCGACGAGTCCGGCGAGGTGAGAGATTTGCTCTCCGCCGTCACGCGGGAAGTGGACCGGCTGGCGGACGTCACCGAGCACTACCTGCGCATGGCCCGCCCCCAGCGGCCGGACCTGGACCCGCGCGACGTGACGGCGGTGCTGGACGGCGTGCTGGACTTCTCCCGCGAGGAGCTGACGCGCGCGGGGGTGGAGGTGGTGCGCGAGTTCGCCCCTACCACGCCCCCGGTGCTCGCCGACGAGGGGCAGCTGCGCCAGGTGTTCCTCAATCTCTTGCGCAACAGCCGCGAGGCGATGCCCCACGGCGGCCAGCTCACCATCGCCACCCGCCCCGTGGAGCAGGACGTGGAGGTGACCGTCAAGGACACCGGCCAGGGGATGACGGAGGAGGTGCGACAGCACCTGTTCGAGCCGTTCTTCACCACCAAGGAGGGCGGCACCGGCCTGGGGCTCGCGGTGAGTCAGCAAATCCTCCAGGCCCACGGGGGCTCGCTCTCCTGCCAGAGTATTCCCGGCCAGGGGACGGCCTTCGTGTTAAGGCTTCCTCGCGCATGAGCTTCACACCGTATCGGGACGTGCTGCCCTCCGGGCTGCGCGTCGTCACCGTCGAGACGCCCCACCTCCACACCGCCCTGCTCGCCATCTACGTCCGCACCGGCAGCCGGCACGAGACGCCCGCCAACAACGGCGTCAGCCACTACCTGGAACACCTGTTCTTCCGGGGCAGCGAGAGCTGGCCGGACACGGTGCGGATGAACGCGGCCGTGGAGGAGGTCGGCGGCAACCTCAACGGCGTCACCACCCGGGATCACGGCTACTACTACACGCCCCTGCACCCGGCGCACCTGCGCGTGGGCATGGACATCCTGGGCGACATGCTCACCCGCCCCCGCCTCACGGACATGGAGGTGGAGCGGCAGATCATCCTCGAGGAGATGCTCGACGAGGTGGACGAGAAGGGCCGGGACATCGACCTGGACAACCTGTCCAAGCACCTGCTCTTCCCCCAGCACCCGCTGGCGCAGAAGATCGCCGGCACGCGCGACTCCGTCTCCGCGCTGAAGCACGCGCAGGTGCTGGAGCACTTCGCCCAGCACTACGTCACCGGCAACCTGGTCGTCACGGCCGCGGGCCGCGTGCGCCGCGAAGAGGTGCTGGAGCTGGCCGAGCGCGCCTTCGCCCACCTGCCGCGAGGCCCCGCCAGCTCCGAGACGCCGCCGCCCCGCGGCGCGCCCGGGCCGCTGCTCCACTTCGTCACCCACGACGAGTCGCAGACGGAGTTCCGCCTCAACTTCCGCGCCGTGCCGGAGCAGCACGAGGACTACCCCGCGCTGCAGATTCTCCGCCGCGTGCTGGATGACGGCCTGTCCTCGCGGCTGCCGTTCGAAATCGTGGAGAAGCGGGGCCTGGCGTACTCGGTCCACGCCTCGCTGGACGGCTACCACGACGCGGGCCTGTTCGAGGTGGAGGCGGCGAGCGCCCCGGAGAAGGCCTCGCAGGTGGTGGAGGAGTCCCTGCGGGTGATTGCCCAGCTGTGCGACACGGAGATTGGCGAGGAGGAGCTGAGCCGCGCCAAGCGCCGCCACCGGATGCTGCTGGAGTTCTCCCAGGACTCGCCGGGGGAGCTGGCCGGGTGGTTCGGCGGCACGGAGCTGTTCCGCACGCCGGAGACCTTCGACCACCGCGCGGACCTGGTGGACTCGCAGTCCGCCGCGAAGGTGCGCGAGGTGGCCCAGCGCTACTTCCGCCGCGACAACCTGACGGTGGTGGCGGTGGGCCAGCGCAAGGGCCTCAAGGCGCTGGAGCGCGTGGTGGCCGAGGCCCCGGGACTCCCCTGAGCCCCGGCGCCGCCGTCAGCGGCCGCCGCGGATGATGACGGGGCCGGAGGGCTTCTTCTTCGGCTTCGGCGCCATCGAGACCAGGGACTTCTTCACCTCCTGGTACTCTGCGTTGTCGGGCTCCTTCTGGAGCGCCTCGTCGATGAGCTTCATGGCCCGGGGCATCTGCGTCTGGAGCTGGGCGGAGAGCCGGGCCAGGGCGACCTTCTCCTCCAGGGAGGCCTCGCCCAGGTTGAGCATGCGCTCCAGCGACGAGAACGCATCCACCTTGCGGTCCGTCTGGAGGTACAGCCGCCACAGCCGGGAGTGCACGGGCGCGAAGCGCGGCTCGGCGCTGAGGGCGAAGCGGTAGCTCTCCTCCGCGCCCTTCATGTCCTTGGCCTCCTCCTGCGCGCGGCCTCGCACGTAGAGGCCCCGGGCCAGCCGGGGACGGAACGTGAGCGCGCGGTCCACCAGCGCCAGCGCGTCCGCGCGGCGGCCCTGCGCGAGCACCGTCTCCGCCATCCACGCCAGGGCCTCGGCGTTCTGCGGTTCGGCGTCGACCAGCGACTTGAGCGCGGCCTCGGCGTCCTTGGCGCGCCCTTGCGCGAGCAGCGCGCGGGCCCTCAGGGTGACGACGTCCGCGCGCTGGGCGTCCTTGCCCTCCACGGCCTGCAGGTCGGCCTCCGCCATCTGCGGCACGCCGCTGACCAGGAAGTAGCGGGCGCGAAGCAGGCGCGCGGCGGTGTGCGAGGGGTTCTGCTGGAGCAGCCGGTCCATGAGGTTGGCGGCGAGCAGCTCGTCGCCCTTCATGAGGAGGACCTCCGCCTCCACCGCCTTGGCCTCGGGGTCGTCCGGGCTGTCGCGCAGCACGCTGTTCAGCGTGGTGAAGGCCTCGTCGATCTGCCCCTCGCGGGCCTGGAAGCGCGCCAGGTCCAGGATGTCCTGCTCCTGGAGGAGGCCCGAGTCTCGCAGCGTCACGAGGATGGCCAGGGCCTCCTGGGTGTTGCCGTTGCTCCGGTACAGCTCGGAGAGCTGCTTCTGGATGGACGGGTCCGTGCCGGGGATGAGGGCCTCGGCCTGCTTGAGGGACATGATGGCCGCGCCCATGTTGTTGTTCATGCGGTGGGCTTCGGCCATCAGCAGGAAGGGCTCGGCGCTGTCGGGCGCGGCGGTGGCGGCGCGCTTGAGGGCGTTGAGCGCGGCGGCGGGCTGTCCACTGGCCAGCTGCACGCGGGCCTCGCCCAGGGCGCTCTGGGCTTGTTGAGCACGGTTCTGGACGGCCGCGGCCTCGGGCTCCTTGCAGGCAAGCGGGAGGAGGAGCGCCAGCGTCCACGGCAGGTTTCGTTTTCTCCAGGGCATCGCTGAGCCGGAGGGTACCGGATGTTATCCTCCCTCGTCGATGGACCCATTCGTTCGGCGCCTCGTGGAGAGGCTCCATGACCCCAGCAAGCCGCTGTCGCGCAACCGGCACTTCCACACGTTCGACACCCCCGAGGGGCGTCTGGCGCTGAAGGTGTTCCGGCGGCTGCGCAGCCTGCAGAAGGACATCCTCGCCTGCCGGGCGGAGGGGCGGCGGGCGCGCATCTTCCGTCGCGTCAACCCGGAGGGAGAGCACCGCATCGAGCTGACGATGGAGCGCGTCAGCGGCAAGCGCGTCTCCGTCCTCCAGACGGCCGAGCTGGAGCTGCTCTCCGCCCTGCCCGGCGTCCGTGAGGCGCTGGAGATACTGGACGAGGCCGCCTGAGCTGCGCGGCCCCGTCCGGCGAATCGTGGATTCTACGTAGTGCGGGCTAGTCCTTCGTGCAGACGACGTCGTCGACCTGGAGGTGGTCGCGATCGGCCTCGCTGCGGCTCGGGTAGAAGAACAGGCGCCAGTCGCGCACGTTGCCGGTGAACTTGAAGAACACCGGCTGCCAGGCATCGCTGTCCACCAGGATGAAGTCCGTCTGCGGGCTCCAGCCGGCGCTCGAGTAGACGCGGTGGCGCAGGGTGCCGTGGCCCCTCACCCGGTACGAGCAGGAGTAGTTGCCGCTGGGGACGTTGAACTTCTCCAGGGAGAAGCGCTCGGCCACCTGGATGGGGACGACGAACTGGAGCGCCGTCGTGCCGCCGTGCACCGCGGCCGTGTAGGGCTGCAGGCGCGAGGCGCGGATCTCCGTGCCCGGGTCCGCGATGCCGTTGTCCAGGCCGTACCAGTAGTCGGGGATGAGGTGATTGCCCTGGTAGGGGATGGAGTAGACGTTCCAGCTCTCGAAGCCGCCGTTGCGGATGATGTTCGAGGCGTGGTCCGCGGGCACGCAGCGCCGGGTGGCCGAGTCACACGCGGGCAGCGCGCCCACGCAGTCGTACGTGGTGAAGCAGGCGCCGGGGGCCAGCTCGCACACGCCGGAGGTCGGGTTGCAGGTGGTCGCCGGGTTGGAGCACGTGACGCCCGCGCACGGGTCGCCCGGGATGCACTGGTGCGTGGAGAGCTGGCAGACGGGGGTCTCGGGCGTGCCGGCGCAGTCGGCGTGGCGGACGCAGCGGTCCTCGGCCGTCACGCAGGTGTTGTTGGCGTCGCAGGCCTGCCACTCGTCGCAGTCGACGGTGTCGTAGCAGCGGCCCGCGAGCGGCTCGCACGTCACGGTGGTGTTGTCGCACTTCGCCCAGGGCTCGCACGTCACGGTGTCACACGGCTGGGGGGCGCGCGTGCAGCGCACGTCGTCGAGGGTCAGGTGCTCACCGCTGGTGTTGCGGATGCTGAAGATGAGCTCGAAGGTGTCGAAGACGTCGCCGGCGAGGTTGAACGTGTACGTCAGCTGCCGCCACGTGGCGGTGTCGACGGAGGTGTAGCCGGTGTAGCTGGAGTAGTCGTCGTCGAAGAAGGCGTTGCGGACCTCACCGGTGCCACGCACCTGGTAGGTGCAGGTGTAGCGGCCCGCGGGCAGCGTCATCGCCGCGGTGGTGAAGCGGCGGTGCGTGGACGAGGCATTCGTCAGACGGGCCGCGTTCGAGCCCTCGAACGCGCCGCTCGTCACCTTCTGCACGTCGCTGCCGGCGAGGTTCGACTTGCTGCCGAGCCACGCGTCGGGCAGCGAGCCGGACCAGGCCTCGAAGCCCCAGTTCGCGATGACGCTCACCAAGGGCGGCTCGCCACCCGCGTCCGGAGTGCCGCCACCGGCGTCGGGCGTCTCGCCGCCCGCGTCGGGCGTTCCGGCGTCCGACGGCTCGTTACCGGCGTCGGGCGTCCCGGCATCGGGCGTCTCGTTGCCCGGGCCGGCGTCTCCACCCGCGTCGGGCGTCTCGTTGCCCGCGTCGGGAAGCTCACCACCCGCGTCGGGCGTCTCGTTGCCCGCGTCGGGAAGCTCCCCCCCCGCGTCGGGCGTCTCGTTGCCCGCGTCGGCGGGCTCGTTGCCAGCATCCGGCGTCACGCCCGCGTCGGGGAGCTCACCACCGGCGTCGGGGATTTCGCCACCCGCGTCGGGGATTTCTCCCCCCGCGTCCGGAAGCTCGCCGCCCGCGTCGGGGATTTCGCCGCCCGCGTCTGGAAGTTCACCGCCGGCATCCGGCGTCTCCCCCCCCGCGTCGGGAAGGTCGCCTCCCGAGTCCGGCGCTCCTCCCCCCGAGTCGGGTGTCCCGTTGCCTGAGTCCGGCGCGTTGTGCCCGGCATCAGGAACCACCACCACTGGATCCGAATCACCATCACCGCAGGCGACCATCAGGACCAGCAGCGAAGTCAAACACACCCGAACCAACGTCAAAGCGAGCCTCCGGTTTCAAAAATCCAGGCTCCTCGTACCACACTTCGCGCCCCCTCCCCGGTGGCGCCCCAGTCACAGGCCGCCCCCTCGCGCCTGTTTCACGGATTGAAAGAATCTGACGCGACGAGGGGTGTCGATGACACCCTGAGCGATTCCACCCCTACAGAACCTGGACCTGGTCCGCGCCAGCCCCCACCAGCCCGCGCGCGCCCAGGGCCCGGACCTCGAAGGAGCTGAGCGCGGGACCCGATGGCGGCTGCGCCCCCTTCTTCCATCAACGCTGGAGATAGACGCCCGCGGACAGCCCCTGCTTGACGTTGCGGCTCACCTCGTCGGCGAGCACCTCGTCCTGGCCGGCCTCGATGGCATCCAGCGTCTGGCGCACCACGTCCGCGGGGCTCGACTTCGGCGCGGTGACCTTGTGGGCCATGTCCGTGTCCATGTACCCGACATGCAGGGCCACCACCTGCGTCTTCTGCGCGGCCAGCTCCTTGCGAAGCCCGTTGGTCAGCGCCCACGCGGCGGCCTTCGAGGCGCTGTAGCTGGCCGACCCCGGGAAGGCCACCCAGCTGAGCACCGAGAGCACGTTGAGGATGGCACCACCGCCGTTCCTCGCCAGCACGGGCGCGAAGGCGCTGCTCGTCGCCAGCGGGCCCAGGTAGTTCGTCTCCAGCTCGGCCCGAGCGGCGGCCAGCGCGTCCTGCCCCAGCAGGCTCGTGCCCTTCAGGATGCCCGCGTTGTTGATGAGCAGCGACACGTCGCCCGCCTCGCGAACCAGCGCCTCCAGTTGTTCGGGCCGGGTGACGTCCAGGCGGACCGGGATGACGCCCGGGATGTCCACGCCCGAAGGCTCCCGCGCCGCCGCGTACACCTTGCGAGCCCCCCGCTCCAACAGCGCCTGCGCGAACGCACGCCCCAACCCACGATTGGCGCCAGTAACCAGGGCAACCGCATTCTTCATCTGCATGACCCGACTCCCGTGTGACGAGAACCCTTCGACCACCATATGATGAGCATAATATGGCGGCCCATGGCTTTCACGACAAAGCGCAGCCCCGGGCGAGCGCCCACGGGGAGGGCCGAGTCTGCGTGTCGGGTCATCACGGCTGAACGACGAAAAAGAGAGCCCCCTCGCGGAGGCTCTCCGAGCACACCCGGGAAGGGCGCGCCTCGACTCAGTGCGTCTCGACGTAGATCTGGTCCAGCGTCGGGCTGAGGCCCTGGTTCTGGACATACAGACGCGCGCCGGGCCAGGCGCAGTTCAGGCTCGTGGGATAGACCTGATTCGGCGCCAGGAGGATGGAGATGTTGTTGCCGCCGCAGTACGCGTTGAAGCGCGTGGACCGCGTCGAGGACATGTTCCGCACATAGAACGGCGTCACACCGAACAGCCAGGTCGAGAAGTCACGCGTCTGCCCCCCCGCGATGAACGCGCTCTCCACGGCCTGCGTCGTTTCTCCCATCTGCGCGTCCTGGGCAGCCTCTTCCGGCGTGTACTCCCCACCGCAGCCGACCACCAGCAGAGACACCACTCCCACGACTCCCAGAGTCTTGCACAGCGTCATGACTTCCCCCTCATAGTGAGTTGCCTCCTGGGTTGGAGGCGGGCTCTGTGTATAAGTACTTGCACGCAGTGTAAATGGTGTATTCGCGACACCGCGTGAGTCTATTTCGAGGGGGATGATTGCCATTGCCCGTGCTGTGACATGACGGGTTACGGTCGGGTGCGGGGCGACCCGGCGCCGCCCGATGTCTGTGAATACGCTCCGGGCCCAGGTCGAGCCCGGAGCATGGTGCTCACTCCGGAGGTCCGCGCCTCGGCGGAGGCTCGTGCTTCATGCGCTCGTATTCCTCGTCCGTGAAGACGCGGCTTCGCGTGAGGAAGCGGACGCCCAGCGGGGACTCGACGCTGAAGCCCGCGCCCCGCCCCGGCACCACGTCCAGCGTCAGGTGGGTGTGCTGCCAGAGCTCGAACTGCGCGCCGCCGATGTAGACGGGGCAGCCCTCGACCTCTCCCAGGAAGACGTCCCGCTGACCGATGCGGAACTCCTTGAGCGGGTAGCACATGGGCGCGCTGCCGTCGCAGCAGCCGCCGGACTGGTGGAACATCAGCGGCCCATGCGTGGCACGCAGGGAGCGGATGACCGCGGCGGCCTCGGGCGTCACCGCCACCCGGGCCACCGTGGAGTCCGCCTGCCCCCCCGCGCCGGGCCCGGCACGGGTGTCACTCATCAGAAGAACCCCATCGCCTTCGGGCTGTAGCTGACGAGCAGGTTCTTGGTCTGCTGGTAGTGGTCCAGCATCTTGCAGTGCGTCTCCCGGCCGATGCCCGACTGCTTGTAGCCGCCGAACGCCGCGTGCGCCGGGTACAGGTGGTAGCAGTTGGTCCACACGCGCCCCGCCTCGATGGTGCGCCCCGCGCGGTACGCCGTGTTCGTGTCGCGCGTCCACACACCCGCGCCCAGGCCGTACAGCGTGTCGTTGGCGATGCGCATCGCGTCGTCGAAGTCCTTGAACGTGGTGACGCTCACCACCGGTCCGAAGATCTCCTCCTGGAAGACGCGCATCTTGTTGTGGCCCTGGAACACCGTGGGCGCCACGTAGTAGCCGTCCTTGAGGTCGCCGGGCAGGCTCACGCGCTCGCCGCCGGTGAGCACCTTGGCGCCCTCCTTCTTGCCGATGTCGATGTAGCCGAGGATCTTCTCCAGCTGGTCGTTCGACGCCTGCGCGCCCAGCTTCGTGTCGGTGTCCAGCGGGTTGCCCGGGCGAACCTTCTTCACGCGCTCCAGCGCGCGCTCGATGAACTGCGAGTAGATCTTCTCGCCCACCAGCGCGCGCGACGGGCACGTGCAGACCTCGCCCTGGTTCAGCGCGAACATGGAGAAGCCCTCCATCGCCTTGTCCAGGAAGTCGTCGTCGTGCGCCATCACGTCGTCGAAGAAGATGTTCGGGCTCTTGCCGCCCAGCTCCAGCGTCACCGGGATGAGGTTCTCGCTCGCGTACTGGAGGATGAGCCGGCCCGTCGTCGTCTCACCCGTGAAGGCCACCTTGGCCACGCGGGGGCTGCTGGCCAGCGGCTTGCCCGCCTCGATGCCGAAGCCGTTGACGACGTTGAAGACGCCCTCGGGCAGGAGGTCCTGGATGAGCTCGGTGAGCACCAGGATGCCCACGGGCGTCTGCTCCGCGGGCTTGAGCACCACGCAGTTGCCCGCCGCCAGCGCCGGCGCCACCTTCCACGCCGCCATCAGGATGGGGAAGTTCCAGGGGATGATCTGCCCCACCACGCCCAGGGGCTCGTGGAAGTGGTAGGCCACCGTGTCGTGGTCCAGCTCGCCCACCGTGCCCTCCTGCGCGCGGATGCAGCCGGCGAAGTAGCGGAAGTGGTCGATGGCCAGCGGCAGGTCCGCGGCGAGCGTCTCGCGGACCGGCTTGCCGTTGTCCCAGGACTCCGCCACCGCGAGCATTTCCAGGTTCTGCTCCATCCGGTCGGCGATCTTCAGCAGGATGTTGGCGCGCGCCGTGGGCGACGTGCGGCCCCAGGACACCCGTGCGGCGTGCGCGGCGTCCAGCGCCAGCTCGATGTCCTCCGCCGTGGAGCGGGCGACCTCACAGAAGACCTGGCCCGTCACGGGCGTGATGTTCTCGAAATACTGGCCACGCTTCGGCTCGACCCACCGACCGCCGATGAAGTTCTGGTAGCGGGACTTGAACTTCACCTTCGAGCCGGGCTGGTTGGGGGCGGCGTAGATCATGGACGCTCTCCTTGCGGGTGGGGCTGCGGGTGGAAGCGCTCCGCCCCAGAGCAGCACCCGTGCCACTCACCCGCACCGCCGACGTCGCGCCGCGTCGTGTCCCGCGATGCGACACTCCCCGCGGACACACGTGGCGCATCCCGCGACAGTGTCGCGCGCAGGGTGTCCCACGCCTCGCTGGAATGTTCTGAAGTGGCTGTGAGCGGCAGGCCCGTCGGGCGTCAAGATGTGCGGTGGATGACCGCGACCGTGGCGCTCATGAGCGTGGCGGCAGCACCAGTCCGAAGCGCTCCACCATGCGGTAGAGCGTGCTGCGGGCAATCCCGAGCAGCCGAGCCGCGCGCGCCACGTTCCCACCGCTGCGCGACAAGGCCTCGAGGATGGCGTTCGCCTCCACCTCGCGAAGCCCCGTGGGGCTTGCGGGCTCGGCGCGTGAAGCCGCGAAGGGCTCGGCTCCCGGCACACGCCCTGGCGCGGAGCGCGATGCGTGCCGAGGCTCGCCCTGCATCGGCGTCGCGGGAGCATGCCCCGGCTCGGTGCGCGATGCGAAGCCAGGCTCGTCCTGGCGGGGCGACATCGGCGCCCGCACCGCCTCGGAGCGCGATGCGAAGCCAGGCTCGTCCTGGCGGGGCGACCTCGGTGCCCGCACCGCCTCGGAGCACGATGCGAAGCCAGGCTCGTCCTGGCGGGGCGACATCGGCGCCCGCACCACCTCGGAGCGCGCTGTGAAGTCAGACTCGCCATGGCGTGGCGACGTCGACGCCCACCCTGCATCGGAGCGCGATGCGAAGCCATGCGCGACATCCATCGGCGACGCGGGAGCGAATCCCAGCGCTGAGCGCGATGCGGGCCCGGCCTCCACGGGCACGCGCGCGCGCCCCAGCTCCGGCGGCAACGCGGACACATCGATGACGGGCGAGCCATCCGCGCGGACCAGCGCCAGGCGCAACACCGTCTTCAGCTCCCGCACATTCCCCGGCCACCGGTGCGCGCACAGCCTCGCGAGCGCCGCCGCGGACAACGTGCTCGGAGGATGGCCTCCCTCGCTCGCGAGCTGACGCAGCAGCACCTGCGCCAGCTCCGGCAGGTCCTCCCGCTCGCGCAGCGGAGGCAAGCGCAGGAGCGCCCCCTGGAGCCGATAGTACAGGTCCTGCCGGAACGCTCCCGAGCGCACCGCCGCCTCCAGGTCCCGACACGTCGCGCAGACAAGCCGGAAGCGCGAGTGCCTCACGCGCGACTCCCCGACGCGCGAGTACCCACCGTCCTCCAGCACGCGCAGCAACATCACCTGCAGCGCCGCGGGCATCTCCGCCAGCTCATCCAGGAACAACGTCCCGCCATCCGCCGCCGCCAGCTTCCCCGCCGCGCCTTGCGAGCGCGCCCCCGTGAACGCGCCGGGAGCATGGCCGAACAGCTCGCTCTCCAGCAGCGCGGCGGACAGGGCGCCACAGTTGACCGCCACGAACGGCCCGGAGGCCACCGCGCTCGCCGCATGCACCGCGCGCGCGAGCAGCTCCTTGCCCGTGCCCGTCTCCGACAGCAACAACACCGGCACCGACGTGGGCGCGAACCGGGCCGCCTCTCGCAGCGTCGCGCGATGCGCGGCGTCGCTGCCCTTCAACTCGGACCAGACATCCTTCTCGAAGCGGGCATCCACGGAGGCCCGAGTCGTCCGCGCCTGCGCCCGCGTCAGTCGGGGCTCCAGCCGCACCAGCACCGCGAGCGCCGACTCCCCATCCCCCTCCCCCACCGCCTCCGGATGCACGCGCCAGCTCGCGCCCGTGTCACGGTGGCTCGCCTCCAGGACCTGCCCGCGCAGCGCCGCGTCCTTCAACGTCCGCCACGACAGCCCGAGCACCCGCCCCGGTGACACCTCCTCGGAAGACGACTCCACGCCGAACAGCGCGCGCGCCGCCCCATTGAGCCGCCGCACCCGCCCCGGTGACTCGACGAGCAGCACCGGCCCATCCTCGCGAGCCAGCCGCGCCTCCAGCCCACCGCGCGCCGCCGCCGCCACCCGCGCCCAGGCGACCTCGCGCAGCCGCGCCTCCGCCGAGTGCGCGATGCTCGCCACGGCCACCAGCACCAACGGGTCCGCGCCACCCGCCGGGCCCGTGACGTCCAGCACGCCGAGCACCTCGCCGAAGGGGTCTCTCACCGGCGCCGCGTAGCAGACGAGCCCATGGTGGCGCTGCGCATAGTGCGCCGGTCCCACCACGGCCACCGCCGAGGACTCCGCCAGCGCGGTGCCGATGGCGTTCGTTCCGCGGGACACCTCGTCCCAGCAGGCCCCCGCCACCAAGCGCACGTAGTCCGCATGGCCCGCGAAGTCTCCGCCCGAGCTGCGCGTGGCGAGGATGACGCCTTCCCGGTCCGCCAGCAGCGCCACCCGCCCCGAGGGCAGCGGCGCGGCGGCGAGCACGTCCAGCATGTCCCGGACCTCGTGCCACACCGGCTCCAGCCGGGCCCGCCGCTCCACGAGCGCGAGTCCCCCGACGCTGGGTCCCTCGTCCGGCAGCCCCGTACTCGGGGCCCCGAGCGCCCGGGAGCGCTGCCAGCGGGAGAGGATGGGGGGCGGCTCCGGAACAGCGACCCCGTCCTCGTCGAGCGCCCCGACGAGGAACTGCTCCCACAGGTGCGCCGAGGCGCTGAGCGTGAGCGTTCCCATGGGGCTGATTATTCGGTCATGCCCCACACCGTCGGCAACCCATGACCTTCCCGAAGTCGCGCTCGCGAACCGACGCGGTGCGGCGTCCGGGAAGGCCTGGGTCTCCACCACCCGACCTAGTTGTCGGTGGCGTCCTCGATCTTGTCGCCCGCCTCCTCGGCGGCGTCCTTGACCGCGTCGCCCGCGTCCTCGGCGGCGTCCTCGGTCTTCTCCGCGGCGCGCTCGGCATCGTTCTTCGCGCTCTCACGCGTGTTGCGGTGGCATCCCACGCCGAACGTCATGGCACCCAGCACCGCGACCAGAAGCAGCTTCTGCACCGTCGTCTCCTATCGTGACGACACCGGGACGTCCGCCCCGGCGTCGAATGGTGCGCGGGAAGCTAGTCACGACCCGCCGGCTGCCAAGTGCTCACTGGCAACCCTTCGCGTCAGAAGGTGCAGTACCCGTTCGGCGCGCACGTCCCCTGGAGCCCCTCGCAGACGCAGTTCCAGTCCCCGGCGCAGCGCATGCCAGGGCACACCTGGGGCGTGGGCCCACCTCCGCCTCCACCGCCGCCCGGGTCCGGGTACGTGTACACGCAGTAGTTGTCCTCGCAGACCGCCGTGAGGGCCTCGGGGCAGTTCCACGCGCAAACCCAGTCGTCGCCGCAACGGGCGCGCCCGCACGTGAGCAGCGAGGCCCCGGTCTCCTCGTCACAAGCCAGGGCCTGCTCCTCGGGAGACTCGGCCCCCGCGACGAAGGCGAAGGACAACAACACGGCGACGACCCACGGATACGACGCGCGACGAGAGGACATGCTCGGCTCCTTCGGTTGAACCGCGTTCGACGACGACAGCACGGGCGTCAGGGCGTGGCGCCCACCACCGGCTCGGCGCCGGCGAGCCACCGGGCGACGGCCTCCGCATCCAGGGACTCCATCTCATCGGGCCGCTGTGACTTCGAGCAGCGCACGCCCCCATCGCTCTTGAGCGCCAGCGGATCTCTCGCGAACACCATGAACCCGGTCTCACCGCCGGGCTCCACGCGCGACACCACGTAGTGGTTCTCCGAGGGCGCGCGCGTCTCCGGGTCCTGGAGCAGATACCTGGGAATGTCCGCGAGCGGCGTCCCCGCCTCCAGCCGCGCCACCGCCGCGTGGCACAGGCCCCGCGAGTTCCACGCGCTCTCCATCCTCCAGCGCGGCCAGTTGCTGCGCACCAGGGCCTCGCGTCCCGCCATCAACCAGCCCACGTGGTGGCCGATGCCCACCGACGCCATCGTCGCGCCGAAGAACAGCACCAGGAGCAGCAGCAGCGACACGCTCCAGCGAACGCGCCACGCCTGCGCGCGCTCCGGCTGGAGCTGACGCCACAGCCACCGCAGGAACAGGTGCGAGCCCACCGCGAGAATCCCCGCCACGAGCAGCGCCTCGCCGATGGCGCCCCACCGGAACGTCACCGACGGGCCCACGCTCTTGAGGAAGCCCAGCCACCCGAAGGCGAGCAGGAAGGGCACCTGCAGCACCCAGGACTGACCGATGAAGAGGAAGAACACCATCGTCAGGAGGAAGGTCCCCATCAGTACCTTCTTGAAGAGCTTCATGGCGAACCTCCCAGCACCAGCGCGCGGTGGATGTCACCGATGGGCATCCGTCGGATGTCTCCATCCGTGAAGAGCACCCAGCGCTCCTTGCCGAACAGGCCCGGCTCGTACGCCAGCGGCGCGGAGGGCGCGTCCGCCTTCTGTCCTCCCACGTAGATGAAGTGCAGCCCGGAGTCCCCCAGCACCTTCCAGCGCGCGGCCGGCAGCTCCGTGCCCAGGTCGTTCAGCGGGAAGGCGCCGCCATTCGCCTGGGCATGCGCCCACAGCGCCGTGCGCAGCTCCTCCAGTCGCTGGCGTCGAGCCTGTGACACCAGCTCCGTGTCGGCGGGGAGCTTCGCCTGCGTGAGCTGGTACGTGGCGCCCGTCTTCTCCCAGGCCCCCGGCGTCATCAGCTCGCGTCCGCCGGCAATCATCGACAGGACGAGCTGGAGGGCCAGCCCCACCAGGAACACCAGCGCGAGCGCCGCGCCGTAGCCGAGCCTCGGCAGCCGGGGCACGTCGCGCCTCAGCCGGTTCCACAGCGCCCACACGCCCGCGGACACCAGCAGGAAGACGGCGATGAAGAAGGAGATGGCCTCCAGCCGCTGCTCGGCGAGCTCCGTGAGCAGGAAGTTCGGCATGCCGGCCAGGGCCACCGACGGGCTCAGCGCGGACAGGAGGGCAAGGAGTCTCGGGCGCACGGCCGCCAGTCTGCCCCGCCTGCCCGGCCGGAATCCAACCAGGGGGCGGAGCCATTGCAGCGTCCGGCGCCCGGGGCATCACCCACGAGGCTCACCGCGTTGAACCCAAGGGCACACGCGAGACGGGGTGACATCCACCCACGGGAGGGGCTGGCGATGCGGACATGGAAACCATCCTGGCGCTGGCTGCGCGCGGGCGGCGCGGGCGCGCTGCTGGCCATGGTCGGCTGCGCGACGGGGAGCGAGCAGTTCGGTCCGCAGGTGAAGGGCAGCTCCACCACGCTGAGCAGCAGCGTGTCCATCTACCGCGACCTGCTGTCCCCCTACGGCGACTGGTTCGAGCTCCCCGAGGTGGGCTGGGTCTGGAAGCCGTACGAAGAGCAGGTCGGCCGCGACTTCGTGCCCTACGCCAGCTTCGGACAGTGGCGCCTGAGCGACTGGGGCTGGACGTTCGACACCGACTTGGAGTGGGGCTGGGCGGCCTTCCACTACGGCCGCTGGTTCGTGACGCCCGCGCACGGCTGGGTGTGGTGGCCCGACGACGAGTGGGCGCCCTCCTGGGTGGACTGGCGCTGGGGAGACGGCCACATCGGCTGGCAGCCCCAACCCGTGCCCGGGCAGCAGGTCAGGCGCCCGTGGACCTTCGTGGCGTCGAGCGACTTCGTGAGCCCCGACGTCAGCCGCTTCCTGGTGCCGCCGGACCAGGAGGCCACGCTCGTGAGCAAGACACAGCCCGTGGGCGAGCGGGTGATGGGGCGCACGGGGCAGTGGAACGCGGGGCCCACCGGCGAGGAGGTCGCGAAGGTGCTCGGCGAGCCCGTGCCGCGCACCGGGCCGCTCGCGCCGCCCACGGGCCAACCTCCGCTCACCGGCTCCTCCGCGTCACGCTGACGCGAGGGGGCCGGACACGTGCTCCCGCGTCGCGACGGGCGCGATGGCCGGCCGCCACGCGTCGCGGTAGCGCACCATCCGCCCCAGCGCCGGGTCCCACAGGTTCAGCCGCAGGCAGCCGAGGATGTCGCGCGGGCTCAGCGTGGTGACGTGGGGCGCCTGCAGCTCGGGGATGGCGGCCATCGCCTCCGGCAGCCGGTAGAACGGGATGCGCGGGTTGAGGTGGTGCACGTGGTGGTAGCCGATGTTGCCGGTGAACCACGCCATCACCTTGCCGCAGCGCAGGTAGCTGGAGGCCTCCAGCGCCGCGTCCGCGTGCGTCCAGTCGGACTCCGGCAGCAGGTTCACCTGGTCGAAGTTGTGCTGCGAATAGAACAGGTACGTGCCCAGCGCGTACGCGAGCACCAGCGGCACCAGGAAGGCGAGCAGGTACACCGCCGGCCCGAAGAAGACGCACAGGGCCACCGACAGCGCGAGGTGGACGAAGAGCGCCAGCCCCGACGTCCAGTAGCGCTTCGGGTCCTTCACGAAGGGCACCAGGCACAGGCTGTAGAGGAACGCCGTGAAGTAGCCCAGGAGGATGGTCACCGGATGGCGCTCCACGCGGTAGCCCAGCCGCTGCCAGCCGGAGGCCTGACGCCACTGCTCGGTGGTCCACGTGACGAAGGTGCCCGCGGAGTCCGCGGCGATGCGCGCCGTGTTCGCGTGGTGGTGGTTGTGCGTGTCGTTCCAGATGCGCGCGGGCGTGAGCGTCAGGATGCCCTGCACGTGGAACAGCACCTTCGCCCACTTCGACGTCGGCAAGAGCGCGCCGTGCATCGCGTCGTGGAAGAGGATGAACGCGCGGATGAGGACGAGCGCCTCCAGCACCGCGCCCACCACCTTGAGGGGCCACCAGGGCGCGGCCACCGCCAGCGTCACCGCCGCCGCGAGCGCGGCATAGGTGGCCACCACGTTCCATCCCGAGCGCGCCACGTCCTGCGTGGCGAAGGGACGGGTCCTTGCGATGAGCTCCTTGCTCGAGAGCGGCGCGGCGCGGTCCATGGACGAAGGGCTCCTGACAGGGGTGTGGCCGGCGCGAACACGCCGGAGTCGATGAGCCTGCTTGTCTCATCGCCATGTCACGCGTGAGTCAGCCCGCGACGCATGCGCTCGCCGGACGGCCATGACGCAGTGCCTCTTTCATTCCCGCCGGGGTGTGGACTCGCGCACGGTGTCAGCGCCCCCGCACGCCCGAGGGGCGGCCACCCGCCAGGCCTGGGGCCGGAGCGGGGCCTGGCTTCCTGGTGGGTTCGGGTAGAATCAGCAACCGCTGCCTGTTAGGTCCAGACGTACGCCAAGGAGCAGCCGTGTTCCGATTCGAGTCCGACCGGGACCTCATCCAGTCCTTCCGCCCCAGAGACCTGCGCGTCATGGAGATGCCGCCGGGCCTCTCCTTCCCCCTGTTCGTCCGCGACTACCTGGCCTGGACCGAGACGTCCGGCCTGCGCGTGTACCTCATCTTCTCCGCGCCCGGCAGCCGGCAGCCCATTGGCATCATCTTCCGACGCGACTCGATGGGCGGGGAGAACGTCACCCGCATGTGCGAGTGGTGCCACCACTCCGGCGCGTCGAGCGAGGTGACCCTGCTCACCACCGACGTGAACAACAAGCGCCGCGTGGGCATCAGCCTGTGCGCGGACCTCCAGTGCAAGGAGCGCCTGGAGGACGCGGCCGACCGCGCCGGCCGGCACGCGCTCGAGGCGCTGGAGCAGCTGCGCGCCCGGATGTTCCGCTTCGCGAACGAGGCGCTCGGCATCGAGCTCGAGCCCGCCGCCTGACGTCCCCCGCTACCCCGCGGAGGCGCTCGCGCGCTGGACCTGGGGCACACCCGGCAACATGGGCGCCGGGTTGAGGGCCTGGACCAGCAGCGCCCGCAGCGCCTCGCCCAAATCGTCCACCACGCTCAGCGCGCCGGCCGGAGAGCCCTGGAGACTCTGGGGCACGTCCAGCCCCACGACGACGACGGGCATGCGCGCCTCCCACGCCAGGTAGTGCGCCAGGCCCACCGCGGGCTCGGACACGTCCAGGAGCAGCGCGCCCACGGCGCCCGCGCTGAAGGGCCGCCACAGGGGCCGCGCGGCCTCGGCGGGAGGCAGCACGCAGAAGTCCAGCCGCAGCACCTCGCTGAGCACCAGCCGCCCCAGCGTGCCGAAGCCGCTCTTCACCGCGGTGGGCTCCGCGGACAGGGCCTCCAGCCCCGGCACGCGCGCCATGATTCGCCGCGCCGCCGCCGCGCCGCTGCCGCACACGAAGATCTTGGCGGTGGCCACCTTCGCCGGCGCCTTGGTGCGCAGGATGCGGCCGCGCAGCGCGTGCACCTCGGCGGCGCCCAAGAGCTCGCCCGCGTTCGCGTCCGTGCCCGCCGCGTCCGCCAGCTTCGCCACGCCCCGCTGCATCAGCGTGGACAGCACGCCCAGCACTTCCAGGTCCGTGGCGGGTGCCAGGTCCAGCACCTCGCCCAGGGCCCGGGGCTGGCGCAGCAGGTCCACCACCTGCGCCGTCACCGGGTGCTGGTCCTGCTGCAGCGCCAGGTCCGGCGCGAGCATCAGCCGCGTGTGACGCGGAGGCAGGCCCGGCAAGAGCCGGTTCACCTCGTCCGACTGGCGCATGCCCTCCAGCAGCGCGTCGTCCATGGCGCGGTTGATGCGCGCCTTCGCGGCGTTCGCGCCCGGCGAGAAGGTGAAGGTGCCGTCGCCCCAGGCCAGCAGGCGGAACAGGGCCTTCTCCCCTTCCACGCGGCCCAGCTTCGAGTTGACGGGGCGGCCCTCCACCACGTGGATCTCCCCGCGCTCGTTGCCGCGCTCCAGCGACAGCTTGCCGCTGCGCCGGTTCATGCCGAGCAGCTGCATCAGGTCCGGGATGCTCAGCTGGCTGAGCGAGCCTTCGATCTCCTGCTGCTCGACCTTGAGGTCCTTGGCCGCCTCGTTGCGCCGGAAGATGTGCTCGATGCGGCTGAGCACCTCGTCCAGGTTGAAGGGCTTTCGCAGGTAGCCGTCGCGCAGGCCGCGGTAGCGGTCGCCGTCGAAGCTGGACGTGGTGAGGACGACGGGGATGTCCTCGGTGCGCGGGTTGGTGCGAAGAATCTGGATGAAGGTGCGCGCCTCCAGCAGCCGACAGTGCTCGTCGAACAGCGTGAGGTCCGGGTGGCGCAGCACCGCCACCTCCAGCGCCCGCGAGCCATCCGGCGCGTAGTGCACCTGGTAGCCCTTGGTGCGCAGCGCGCGGGACAGCGCGCGCACGGACTCGAGGTCGGGGTCGGCGATGAGGATCTTGCGCACCTGGGCCACGACGACGCTCCGCTTCGTATCAGTAGGGCTGCAGGTCGTACTCGGCCTGCAGCTTGGAGATGAGCCCGTCCACCACCGCGGTGTCCGAGGTGTGGAAGCCCCACGTCGCCCCGCGCCCCCGCCGCTGGATGAGCGCGTACGCCGCGCTCTCCGACAGCCAGAGGATGAACTCGTGTCGCGCCACCCGCTCGTCGCCCTCCAGGAACACGGGCGTCAGCGCGGGGTGCGACTCCAGATCCATGCGCCGGCCCAGCAGGTAGATGCGCGAGGACAAGTCAGGAGGCGCCGACTCCAGGCCCGCGGCGATGGGCAGGTCCGAGCGGATCTCCGGCCCGCCCACGTACAGCAGGCCGCGCGAGCCCGGGTCTCTCATCAGCTCGCGGGCGATCTCCGCCTGCAGCTCGTCGAAGAGCACGTCCGCCACCTTGCCCCGGCGGCTGGGCTCGGCGCGGTCGTCCACCGGCAGCTTGGGGCTGTTGGGCGTGCCGAGCAGCAGGTCCACCTCGTCCCAGAACGGCAGCCCGTCCAGCATCAGCCGCCGCTGCAGCGACGCGCGGCGCTCGTCCATGCGGCGCCGGCAGCGGTGCACCAGCTCGTCGAAGTCCTCCCCGTCCTTGGGGAAGGTGCTCGCGCCGCCCACCAGCGCCAGGGGCAGCCGCTGCTCCACGTCCTGGACCTCGGGCTCCTCGCGCACCGCCGCCACCGCGCGGCGCACGAACATCATGGCCCCGAAGAAGTCCGTCTCCGGCAACAGCAGGTAGAACTCCTGGTCGCTCGCCTTCGCGATGACGTCCGAGTCGCGGATGATCTTGCTGAGCGCCTTGATGATGCCGCGCACCGCCTTCTTCGCGTCCGCCGCGCCCTGCCGCACCCGCACCAGCGGCAGGTTGTCGATGGAGAACGTCAGCAGCGAGAAGGTGCGGCCGTAGCGCCGGGCCTTGTAGATCTCCTTGGACGCGTAGTCGGTGAAGTAGCTGAGGTTGTAGGCCGCCGTCTCGCGATCTCTCAGGCCCAGGCGCTGGAGCGCCATCATCCGGCGGCCGTTCTTCACGCCCACCGCGGCGAAGTCCGCCAGCACGCGCGCGTCGCGGGAGTGCTCCTGACGGAAGTCCCCGGCCAGCGGGTCGGACAGCTGCGCCAGGCCCACGATCTCCCCCGTGGCCATCAGCGGCACGTACAGCACCGCCGAGCGCTCGTCCCGCGCGAACCAGGGCTGCGCGTCCTTGAGCCGGCTGGCCAGCGGCCCCTCGGGGCTCATGCGCTCGGCGAGGAACTGCTTGTCGAGCAGGCCCCGGTACGCGCGCAGCACCAGGTCACCCCGGTCATCCAGCACCCACAGCGCGGCGCTCTGCGCGTCGCACACCGCCGACAGCTCCGAGATGATGCGCTCCTGCAGCCACTCCAGATCCGACTGGGAGATGAGCTCCAGGCAGCGCTGGTGCAGGTTGTGGAAGCGCGCGAACTCCATGTTCTCGTCGCGCAGTTGGGCCCGCTCCTTGCGCAGGGCGGCGCGCTCCAGGGCGCGGTCCACCGCGAGCACCAGGTCCGCCTCGTCCACGGGCTTGGCCAGACAGTCCGCCGCGCCCGAGCGCAGCGCCATCTCCGAGCCCTTGATGTCGGTGCGCTGGCTGACCAGGATGACCTCCTGGTCCGGGTCCCTCTCGCGCAGGCGCGCGGTGAGCGCGAAGCCGTCCACGCCCGGCATCACCACGTCGGTGATGACCAGGTCGAAGGGCGTGCGGGCCGCCTCCTCGAGCGCGGCCGTGCCGTTCTCCACGCAGACGACGCGGTGCCCATGACGGGCCAGCATGTCGCTGGCGAGCTGGCGGAAGAACAGGTCGTCGTCGACGACGAGAATGGGACCGGCCACGCGCTGTCTGACCCGGGTGCGAAGGGGGAGGTCGGAGGTTACCGGCCCCCAGCAAGCCCGACAACGCCCTCGAAGACGAAGGCGACCGGTCCCCGGAGGCGGATGTCGGACAGGTCGGCGGGCACGCGGATGCCCAGGTCGCCTCCCGGCAGGGTGACTCGCAGCCAGGTCTCGGGGGGCAGGCGTCCGGCCAGCACCGCCGCCACCGCGGACGCGCACGCCCCGGTGCCACACGCCTGGGTGAGGCCACAGCCCCGCTCCCAGACGACGACGGTGAGCCCATCCGGCTCCACCCGGACGAACTCCACATTGGTGCGGTCCTGGAAGGAGGGATGCCGCTCCAGCTCGGGCCCCAGCCTCGGCGCGTCCTCCAGCGGCCTGTCGAGCAGGACCAGGTGCGGGTTGCCCATGCTCACCGCGGACGCGCGCAGCTCGGGGTGTCCGGGCAGGGGCGTGTCCAGGAACGGACGCCCCGTGGCGCCCGACGGGAGGTTCGGGGCGACGAGCCGTGCCGGCCCCATGGAAATGTCCACTGAGACCACCCCGCCGTCTCCGTAGCCGGGCATGCAGGTGAGCACTCCGGCGCCCGTCTCCACGTCGATGCGCGCGGGCGTCTCCGGGGAGTGGTCGACCAGGTACTTCACCGCGCAGCGCAGGCCGTTGCCGCACATCTCCGCGATGCTGCCGTCAGCGTTGTGGACGACCATGCGAGCCAGGCCGTGCTCGGAGGGCAGGAGCGAGAGCACACCGTCCGCGCCGATGCCCAGGCGGCGGTCGCACATCCAGCGTGACGTGTCGGCGTCGATGTCCACCCCGGACCGGCGACGGTCCAGGACGACGAAGTCATTGCCCAGACCCTGGTACTTGAAGATGCGCTCGCGTGCGTCCACGAGCGCAATCCTAGTCGCGGAACGTCACTCGCGCTCGTCCGCCTTTTTCGGCGGCGAGGGGTCGGGCATGTCGAGCGCGGGCACGGCGGTGCGTGGCGGCTTGACCTGGGGGATGGTGGGCGTGCGGACGGGGATGCCGCCCGGGGGCGTGTGCACCACGCCCGTGCGCCGGGACAGCTCGCTCTTGACGGCCTTGAGCTCGGCGTTGGCGCGCTCGTAGATGTCCTGGACGGGGTTGGCGCCGGTCCGCGCCGTCTGGCGGCGCAGGGTGGCCAGCTCCGTCTCCTGGGCCTCGAGCTGGGTCTGGAGCGAGTCCACCAGGGACTGGAGGTGCTCCATCTCCGCGGCCATCTCCAGGACGGCCTCGGGCTGGGAGGAGGCCTTGAGCGCCTCGGTGGCGGCGAGCAGCTCGTTGCGCTCGGCCTCGATGGAGGACAGGCGCGCCTGCTGGTCCTTCACGAGCGACTCCAGGCGCTCACGCTCGTAGCGGTCCTTGAGGAGCTCCTGCTTCTCGGCGGTGAGGGCCTGGGCCTGGTCCTGGAGGCGCGTCAGCTCCGTGCGCAGGGTGGCGAGACGGTCGGACGTGGAGCCGTCCTTCTGCTGGAGCTGGCGGCGGGCCTCGTCGAGGGACTCGGAGAGGCGGGTGCGCTCGGCGCGCTCGGTGTCGAGCATGCGGACGGCGTCGGTGGACGCGGTCTCCATGGCGGTGATGCGGCCTTCCAGGCGGACGCGCGCGGCGCGGGCCACGGTCAGGTCGGACTGGAGGCGCTCGCGCTCGGCCTCGGCGCGGGCTGCGCGCTCCTGGAGGGACTGGAGGGAGGCGGCGCTCTGGGTGGCGGCGGACTCCAGCTCGGAGAGACGTGCTTCGAGCTCGGCGCGGCGGGACTCGAAGCCGGTGGTGGCCTCGGTCAGGCGGGCCTCGAGGGCGGCCTTCTCCGCGAGCCGGGCATCGCGCTCCTCGCGCAGGCTGGCGGTGCTGGACTCCAGCTCGGCGAGCCGCGACTCCAATACGACGCGGCCCGCGCGCTCGGTGTCGAGCTGGGACGCGACCTCCAAGAGTCGGGCCTCCAGGGTGTTCCGCTCCGTCCGCTCGGTATCGAGCCGCGAAGTGGTCTCGGTGAGCCGGGCATCCAGCGCGCTCCGCTCGGTTCGCTCGGCATCGAGCAGTGTAGTGGTCTCGGAGAGCCGGGCATCCAGCGCGGTGCGCTCCGCGCGCTCGGTGTCGAGCTGCGCGGTGGTGTCCGCGAGTCGCGCGTCCAGGGTGCTCCGCGCCGTCTGGTGCGTCTCCAGGTGCGCGGTGAGGTCGACGAGCCGGGCATCCCAGTCCGCGCGCGCCTGCTCCAGCGCCTCGGTGGTCTCGCGCAGGCGGGTCTCCAGCGTCGCGGCGCGCTCCTGCTCCGTCCGAGCCGTCTCGGTGACTCGCGCCAGCTCGGCGCGGGTCGCCTCCAGCGAGGCGCGCTCGCTCTCGAGCGTGCTCTCCATCGCGGTGGCCTTGCCCGCGAAGCGCCGTGCCGTCTCGAGCTGCACCATGAGCAGCTCGGCGTTCTCGCGCTGGGCCACCAGTCGCTCGCGCGCGTCCACCAACTCCGCGTCGAGACGCGCGAGATGCGCCCCACGCTCGTGGAGGGCGGCCATGGCGCGCTGGAGCTCCATCCCCAGGCGCATCACCTCCTGGCGCGCGGCCATCAGCTGGGTCAGCTCACCGCGAAGGTCCAGCACCTCCTGACGGGTGGCCTCCAGGGTGTTCTCGGTCTTCTCCAGCTCCGCCTCGCGCGCGGTGGCGACCTCGGCGAGCTTCGTGGCCTGGGCCTCGCCTTCGCGCACCTGCTCCCGCAGACGCTCCATCTGGGTCTGCAGCTCTTGCAGCGTCCAATCCCGCTCGGAGAGCTGGGCATCCACGGCGCGCTTCGCGGCCTCGGACTCGCCCAGGGACGTCTCGAGCGAGGACAGCCGGGCCTCCAGGGCCTCGCGCTGCGCCAGGGTCGAGGCTTCGACCTGGGCGCGATCCGTCTCCAGGCGCTCCACCGACTCGCGCAGCGACTGCTCACGGCTCGTGAGCTCCGCCAGCTCCGCGCGGACTTGCGCCAGGGCCTCACGCTCACGAGTCAGCTCCGCACGAGTCGCCTGTCCACCTTCCTGCTCGGTCGCGAGGGCCGCACGGACCTGGGCCAACGAGGCTTCCACCTCGGCGCGAGCCGTCTCCTCGGCGGACAGCGAGTCCCGGGTGCGAGCCAACGTCGCATCCACTTCGGCGCGAGCGCGCTGCTCGGCCTCGAGTCGTTCGTGGACGCGCGCGAGCCCGGCCTCACCGTCACTGCGCTCCTGACGTTCGATCTCCAGCTCCGCGCGGGTGGCGGCCAGCGCCTCTCGCTCCGAGGACAGCTCGGAGACCAGCGCCTCGCGAGCCTCTCGCTCCGCCGTGAGCAACCGGCGAGCCTCCGCCAATGAGGCCTGGGACTGGAGTTCACTTTGTTCCAAGGCCTCGCGAGCCTGCACCAGCGACGCAGACTCCCGGGTGCGCTGCTCGACTTCCGACTCGAGTTGGAGCCGCGCCGCGGACAGCGCCTCGTCCGCGCGGGCCTTCAGCGCCTCGATTTCGGCGATGCGGGCCAGCGCCGCCTCGAGCTCCGCCTCGGCGCGAGCCTTCTCGTCGGACTCCTTTCGAGCACGAGCCTCGACTTCGGAGAGCGAGGTCTCGACGCGGGCCTCGACCTCCGCGAGAGCCGCTTCGACACGCGCCCGGTCCTCGGCCTCCTTCTGAGCACGCGCCTCGACACGAGCGCGCTCCTCCGCCTCCTTCAGAGCACGAGCTTCCGCCTCGGCGAGCGCAGCCACGGCCTGCGCCCGCTCTTCGGCCGCCCGCTGAGCGCGGGCCTCGACCTCGGAGAGCGTCGCCTCGATACGAGCCCGCTCCTCGGACTCCTTCAGGGCACGGGCCTCGACCTCGGAGAGCGCAGCCTCGACACGAGCCCGCGCCTCGGCCTCCTTCAGTGCCCGAGCATCAACAAGAGCCTTCTCTTCAGCCTCCGTCCGAGCCCGAGCCTCGACCTCGGCAAGCGACGCCTCGACGCGAGCCCGGTCCTCAGCCGACTTCAGAGCACGGGCCTCGACCTCAGAGAGCGCCGCCTCGACACGGGCCCGCGCCTCGACCTCATTCAGCGCGCGGGCCTCGACCTCGGAGAGCGCAGCCTCGACACGGGCCCGCTCCTCGGCCTCCTTCAGAGCCCGAGCCTCGACCTCGGAGAGCGCAATCTCGACACGGGCCCGCGCCTCGGCCTCCTTCAGGGCACGGGCCTCGACCTCGGAGAGCGCAACCTCGACACGAGCCCGCTCCTCGGCCTCCTTCAGAGCCCGAGCTTCCGCCTCGGCGAGCGCCACCTCGATACGAGCCCGGTCCTCGGCCTCGCGTCGAACCCGCGCGGCCACGTCGGCGAGCGACTCCTCGACCCGGGCCTTGTCCTCGCCACCCTTCCGAGCGCGCTCCTCCGCCTCCGCGAGCGACGCCTCGATGCGAGCCTTCGCATCCGCCTCCCGCTGGACGCGCGCCATCGTCTCGGTGAGCTCCGCCTCGACCTCGGAAGCACGAGCCTCCGCCTCGACGAGCGAAGCCTCGACACGGGCCCGGTCCTCCGCCTCCTTCTGAGCGCGGTCCCGAGCCTCGGCGAGCAACTCCGCGACCCGCGCCTTGTCCTCGCCCTCCAGGCGCAGACGCGTCTCCGCCGCCTCGACCCGAGACCGCTCCTCCTGGAGGCTCGCCTCGACCCGCGCCTTCGCGTCGCTCTCGCGCGACAGCTCGACGCGAAGCTCCGCGAGCATCGCCTCGACCTGCCCGCGCCGCTCGGACTCCTCCTGGAGTCGAGCCTGGGCCTCCGCCAGCGTGCCCTCGACGTGGGTGCGCTGCTGGCCCTCGCCCTGGAGTCGCCCCTGGGCCTCCGCCAGGGACTCCTCGGCCCGGGTCCTCCGCTGGAGCTCCTCCTGGAGCTGGACCTGCACATCCCCGAGCGCAGCCTCCCACCGCGCGCGCCGCTCCGCCTCCGCGTCCAACGCCTCGCGGCTCTGCACGAGCGCCTGTCGCGCCTCGCTCAGCCCCGCCTCGGCCTCCGCGAGCGCCGCTTCCGAAGACTCCCGGCGCCCCTTCTCCGTCTCCAGCTCCGCGCGCAGCACCTCCAACGCGGAGCCCGACTTCAACCGTCCCTCCCGCTCGGCCTCGAGCGTCGCCTGGACCTCCGCCAGCGAAGCCTCCAGCGTCGCCCGCCGCTCCACCTCCGCGTCCAGCGCCTCACGGGTCCGCGCCAGCGTGGCCTCGGCCTCCACGAGCCGCTGCGTCGCGCTCTCCAGCTTGCCGCGAGACACCCGCAGCGCGTCCTCGACCGCGGCGCGAGCCTCGCGCTCCTGGTCCAGCTCGCCGCCCACCCGCGCGGCCAGCGCCGCCGTGGAGTCCCGCTCCTCCCGCGCCGTCTCCAGGTCCGCCTGCGCGGCCTGCAGCGTCGCCTCCAGCTCCTCCGCGCGCGCCGACTCCTCACGACGGGAACGACTGAGCGAGGAGACCTCCGCCTCCAGCTCCACCACCCGCCGCACCAGCGCCTGACGCTCGTCCTCCAGCTCCCGCTTGCGAGCCTCGGTCTCCGCGCGGATGGCGGCCTCGGTGCGAGCCTCCTCCCCCAGCACCTCCACCCTGCCCCGCTCGACCTGGAGCTCCCCCTCCAGCGCCGACAGCCGCGCCTGGAGCTGGGCACGCTCCGCCTCCAACGTCCCGGCAAGCCCCGCCTCGACCCGGGCGCGCTCCTCCTCCAATCCGGAGATGCGCACGCGGGCCTCGTGAAGCGACTCCTCCAGCTTCTGGGACGTCGCCCGGGCCAGGGCCTCGCGCTCGGTGAGCGCCGCCAGCTCGCGCGTCAGCCGGGCCTCGCGCGCCTGCGCGGCGACGAGCTCCGTCTCCTGCCCGCGCCCCTCGGCCTGGAGCGCCTCCAGCCGGGCCTCCGCGTCCCGCCGCGAGCCCTCGGCCGACGCCGCCCGCAGCGACGCCTCCGTCAGCTCCCGCGTCGCGCGCGCCAGCTCCGCTTCCTTCAAGGACAGGGCCGCCGCCGCCTCGCGCGCGGCCTCCTCGGCCCGAGCCGTCCCAATCTTCAGGTGCTCCACCGCCGCCAGGGCCGCCGAGTACTGCTCGGCGATGCGCAGCTCCCGCTCCCGCGCGGCCTCCGCGGCGCGACGCCGGTCCTCCACCTGCTCCCCGGCGCGCTCCGCCACCAACCGGTCCTTCTCCCGGTCGATGCGCAGCGTGGTCAGCTCATCCTGCAGCTCACGCACCTGCGTGTACGCCGCCGTCAGCCGCTCCCGAGCCTCCTCCAGGGACGCGGCCTGCTCCTCACGGCGCGCGCGCTCCAGCCGGAGCGTCTCCTGCCCCGCGAGCAGCTGGACACCGGCCTCCGCCTGCGCCCGCTGCGCCGCCTCCACCTCCAACCGCTGCGCCGTCAGCCGACGGTCCGCGTCCCCCAGCCGCTCGTGCGCGACCTGGAGCTCCAGCTCCCGCCGACGCAGCTTCCCGGCCAGGTCATCGCGCTCGCGCTGCGACTCCGGTGTGCCCCGCGCCTGCTCCAGCTGCGCGGTGAGCCGGGCCACCTCCTCGCGCGCCTCCTCCAACACCGGCTTGAGCGAGGCGACCTCCTCCTCGCGCGCCGTCAGCTCGGTGCGAAGCCGCGTCAGCGACTCCTTCAACCGCCCGCTGCGCTCCTCCCAGGACTTCGCGCGGGCGACCACCTCATCCAGCTTGCCCCGCGTGAAGGCCAAAGGCTCCGGCGGCAGCTGCACCCACGTGGGGTCCACCACCCGCGCCGGCTCCAGCCCCGCCACCACCACGAAGTACGCCGCCTCGCTGGTCTGCACCAGCGAGCCATCCACCTGCAGCCCATCCCCCTTCTCGAACGCCAGCTGGTACCCCAGCACCGGCGACTGCGTGGCCACCTCCACCTGGGGGAAGTGCACGTTGAGCGCATCCAGGAGCAGCCCGTACGTCGGCGGCGGCGAGCCCTCCTCGGCCTCCAGCAGCTGCGGCAGCGCCAGGCCCGCGATGTTGCGCAGGCCGCCCACCAGGAAGCCCTGCTTCGCCACCAGCCGCGCCAGCTCCGCGAGCAGCTCCGGGGCCCGGACGTACGGGGCCAGGTCCGCCACCATCACCACGTCGAAGCTGCCCGGCTCGAAGTCGTCGTAGATGTTGGCGCGGTAGCGCAGCGTGGGCCCACCGTGCGCCTTCTGCGCCGCCGACACCGCCTTCACGTCCGCGTCGCACGCCACCACCGCGCGCGCGCCACGCTCCAGCAGGAAACGCGCGCTCTCGCCTCCGGTGGAGGCCACCGCGTCGACCTCCAGCACCCGGCGGCGCGCGAAGAGGCTCTCGGCGAAGATGTAGCGGGGCAGCAGTTCACTGGGCCCCATGCGACGGAATGTGTGATGCATGGGTGTGTTCGGGGGTAGGAGTATAGCCGTGGGCCTCCGCGCCCCAAGGAAAGCGCCAGGCCACACGGTGGCCCCGGCGCCCGGACGTCAGGAGAGCAGGCGACATGAACGGAGCGGCACAGCAGGGCTTTGGCTATCGCGCACGGCGGACCTTCACGCGGTTGCTCGTGTTTTTCCTGATTATTGGACTCGGAGGCGTGGTCGTCTTCCTCCTGTCCCAGCTCAACGCGCGCACCTTCACCCTGGCCCCCGTGGACGGGCAGCTCGTCGTGATGAAGGGCCGCATGGCCCCCATGGGCGCCGTCCCCTACCGCCCCGGCGACCCCCGGCTCGCGGACGCCTACGCCCCCATCCCCCTGGAAGGACAGGACGTGATGGCGCTGACGATGAACAAGTACACCGAGCGTGACGAGCTGGACCGGGCCCTCTTCCCCCTCCTGGAGTCCCTGGCCCGCCCGCGCATCAACTCCGAGGAGCCCGCCAAGGTGGAGCAGGGCCTGTACTACCTGCGCCGGGCCGAGAAGCTCTCCGGCGTCACCGAGGAGCAGCGCCTCACCCTCCAGAAGCTCATGACCGAGGTGGCCTTCTTCCAGGCCCGCCAGAAGCTCGAGGACGCGCGCAAGCTGGTCAGCGACGCCCTGGTCCAGCTCAAGCTCGCCGCCGAGAGCCAGACGCGCCACGCGCGCAGCGCCCACCAGATGCTCACCGTCGTCACCCCGCCCGCCCGGGAGCTCGAGGAGGCCCTCCGCCGCGCCGTCCACACCCTCAGCGGGCCCCAGGAGGTCCCCCAGGCGGCGCCTCCCGCCCAGCCCGTCCAGTCACCCCCACCCGCACCCACACCGACCTCGCCGGAGGGGGCTCCCGAGGGGGCCTCGCCCACGCCGCCGGTCGATTCGGGCGTGGACTCGGGGACGACTCCCTGAGAGGGGCGCGCAACATCCGTCCTCCCAGGTCCGATTCGGGGCGCTTCGTACGGAGCGTCTCCGGACCTGGGACTCAGTGTTGTGAGGAGAACGTGACGGAGACCGTTGGAGATCGATCATAGATTGCAAGGGACGGACCTACCCAAGCACTAGATCTCGCGTTGACACCAACGGGTGCCCCCCATACCTTGTGCCCGGTCGACGACGCCCCACCATTCCGGTGGCGTCCCAAAGGGCTCAGGGAGGGGTTGTGGTTTCTTTACACACAGTAATCTACCCCGTATGTCGCCTGTGCCCTCCGGTCGCCTTGAGACCGTAGGTCCGCTGCGGTAGAGCGGGCCTTGTTCCCTACACATCCGTGCAGTTGTTTTCGTGGCCCGGGAAACCCCTCCCAGGGCAAGCTCTCCGCTTGTCCCTGTGGCCACGCCATCGCCATTTTGGAGTGAGCCGCTCGTGAACTTCGAGACGCCCGTGAAGCCCGCCTCCGCGCCCATGCCTGTCCCTCCCGCCACCCCCGGCCAATCCGGACCGAGCGCGAGTGCGGCACCCGTCGCGGCCCCCGAGCCCACGCAGAGCGAGTTCGCCCCCACCACCATGCGCGTGCGCAAGCGCAACGGCACCGCCGAGCCGGTGGACCTGAACAAGATTGTCCGCGCGGTGGGCAAGAGCTGCGTGGGGCTGTCGCGCGTGGACGTGATGCGCGTGGCCACGAAGACCATCTCCGGCCTCTATGACGGCGCCACCACGCGCGAGCTGGACAGCCTGTCCATCCAGACCGCCGCCGCGCTCATCGTCGAGGAGCCCGAGTACGCGCGCCTGTCCGCGCGGCTGCTCGCCACCTTCATCCAGAAGGAGGTCAGCAACCAGGACATCCACTCCTTCAGCCAGTCGGTGGCGGCGGGCCACAAGCACGGCCTCATCGCGGACCGCCTGCTGCAGTTCGTCCAGGCCAACGCCCGCAAGCTCAACGCGGCCATCGACCCGTCGCGCAATGACCTGTTCGAGTACTTCGGCCTGCGCACCGTCTACGACCGCTACCTCCTGAAGAACCCGCAGACGCGCGAGGTGCTGGAGACGCCGCAGGAGTTCTTCCTGCGCGTGGCGTGCGCGCTCAGCGGCGACAACGCGCGCGAGGCCATCGAGCTGTACCGGCTGTTCAGCTCGCTGGAGTACCTGCCCAGCTCCCCCACCCTGTTCAACTCCGGCACGCGCCACGAGCAGCTCTCCAGCTGCTTCCTGTTGGACTCGCCGGCGGACGACCTGGACGCCATCTACCGGAAGTACTCGGACATCGCGATGCTGTCCAAGTTCTCCGGCGGCATCGGCGTGGGCTACCACCGCGTGCGCGCGCGCGGCTCGCTCATCCGCTCCACCAACGGCCACTCCAACGGCATCGTCCCCTGGCTCAAGACGCTGGACGCGTCCGTGGCCGCGGTGAACCAGGGCGGCAAGCGCAAGGGCGCGTGCTGCGTGTACCTGGAGACGTGGCACGCCGACATCGAGGACTTCCTCGAGCTGCGCGACAACACCGGCGACGACGCCCGCCGCACCCACAACCTGAACCTGTCCAACTGGGTGCCGGACCTGTTCATGAAGCGGGTGGAGACAGAGGGCGACTGGAGCCTCTTCGACCCGAAGGTGGTCCCGCACCTGACGGACCTGTACGGCGCGGAGTTCGAGAAGGCCTACGTGGAGGCGGAAGGCGCGGGCCTGGCGATGCGCAAGGTGAAGGCGCGGGACCTGTACGCGCGGATGATGAAGACGCTCGCCCAGACGGGCAACGGCTGGATGACCTTCAAGGACATCTGCAACCGCAAGAGCAACCAGACGGGCCGTCCGGAGAACGTCATCCACCTGTCCAACCTGTGCACCGAAATCCTGGAGGTGACGAGCCAGGGTGAGACGGCGGTGTGCAACCTGGGCTCGCTGAACCTGGGCCGCATGGTGGTGGACGGGAAGTTCGACTTCGAGCGGCTGCGCGCCAACGCCCAGCTCGCGCTCAAGCAGTTGGACCGGGTCATCGACCTGAACTACTACCCCATCCCCACGGCGGCGGACTCCAACCGCCGCTGGCGCCCGGTGGGCCTGGGGCTGATGGGCCTGCAGGACGTCTTCTTCCAGCTGAAGCTGCCGTTCGACGCCCCCGAGGCGCGGGCCCTGTCGAGGAAGATCTCCGAGGAGATCTACTTCGCGGCGCTGACCACCTCGTGCGAGCTGGCCGAGCAGTTCGGCGCGCACCCGTCCTTCCCGGAGACGCGGGCGGCGAAGGGGGAGTTCCAGTTCGAGAGCTGGGGCGTGACGCCGGAGGACCCGGCGCGGTGGGAGGCCCTGCGGGCGCGCGTCCTGAAGCACGGCCTGCGCAACTCGCTGATGATTGCCATTGCGCCCACGGCGACGATTGCGTCCATCGCGGGCTGCTACGAGTGCATCGAGCCGCAGGTGTCCAACCTGTTCAAGCGCGAGACGCTCTCCGGTGACTTCCTGCAGGTGAACCGCTACCTGGTGCGCGACCTCCAGGCGCTGGGGCTGTGGAACGAGTCGGTGCGCAACCGCATCAAGCTGGCCGAGGGCAGCGTGCAGGACCTGACGGAGCTGCCGGAGAACCTGCGCGCCGTCTACCGCACGGCGTGGGAGCTGCCCATGCGCTCGCTCATCGACATGGCGGCCGACCGCGGCGCCTTCATCGACCAGAGCCAGTCGCTCAACCTCTTCGTGGAGACGCCGAACATCGGCAAGCTCTCCTCGATGTACTTCTACGCGTGGCAGAAGGGGCTGAAGACGACGTACTACCTGCGCTCGCGTCCGGCCACGCGCATCGCCAAGGCGACCATCGCCGGCAACGGCGCCACCGCGACGGCGCCCGTCACGCCCGCCCCCGAGGCCAAGGCCGCCAAGGTGACGGACGCGGAGGCCGTGGCGTGCTCGCTGGAGAACCCCGAGGCCTGCGAGGCGTGCCAGTAAAGAGGTCCTGATTCACAGACTTTTCGTCCTGGCGAGCACGCGTTCTCACGCGTGCTCGTTTTGTTTTGTGCGGGTGTGTCACGCACGGTGCGGAACCCGCATGAAGGCGCACGTAAGCAAGAGTTGTCAGGCGTGCGACCGCCGCGGGAATCGGTGGTCGCGGAGGATCCACGCAGCAGCCTGCATGGTATGGATCGCGCCCATGCTGCTCGAACCCGGCCTGAACCTGACGCTGCGTCCCATGGCGTATCCGGTTTTCTTCGAGATGTACCGGAATGCCATCAAGAACACCTGGACCGTGGAGGAGGTGGATTTCTCCACGGACCTGGTGGACCTCCGCTCGAAGATGACGGACGCGGAGCGACACCTCATCCACCGGCTGGTGGCCTTCTTCGCGACGGGCGACAGCATCGTCGGCAACAACCTGGTGCTGAACCTGTACAAGCACCTCAACGCGCCCGAGGCGCGGATGTACCTGTCGCGTCAGCTCTACGAGGAGGCGCTGCACGTCCAGTTCTACCTGACGCTCCTGGACACGTACGTGCCGGACCCGGGTGAGCGCGCCAAGGCGTTCGCGGCCATCGACAACATCCCCTCCATCCAGCGCAAGGCGCAGTTCTGCATGAAGTGGATGGACAGCATCCACGACGTGGACGCGCTGAAGACGAAGGAGGACCGGCGGCGGTTCCTCTTGAACCTCATCTGCTTCGCGGGCTGCATCGAGGGGCTCTTCTTCTTCGCGGCCTTCGCGTACGTGTACTTCCTGCGCAGCAAGGGCCTGCTCAACGGGCTCGCGGCGGGGACGAACTGGGTGTTCCGCGACGAGAGCGCGCACATGGCGTTCGCCTTCGAGTGCATCCAGGTGGCCCGCAAGGAGGAGCCGGACCTCTTCGACGCGAAGATGGAGCGCGACGTGGAGGCGATGATTCGCGAGGCGGTGGAGTGCGAGACGCAGTTCGCGCAGGACCTCCTGAGCGGCGGCGTCGCGGGCCTGTCCGTGCAGGAGATGCGGGGCTACCTGGAGTACACGGCGGACCAGCGGCTGCAGATGCTGGGCCTCTCCCCGGTGTTCAAGACGAAGAACCCGCTGTCCTTCATGGACCTGCAGGACGTGCAGGAGCTCACCAACTTCTTCGAGCGCCGCGTGTCCGCCTACCAGGTCGCCGTGGGCGTGGGCGCCGCGGGCGACGTCGTGCTCGACGCGACGTTCTGAGTCGTCTCGACGACGGGCCCGAGCACGACCGGGCCCGTCGCTCTTCGTGGGAAGGCGTCTCGGTAGAGGCTGACGGCGCACCTCCTGGCGCCTCGCATCCCGAAACGACCCGAGACCTCCGGGCACGTCGAAACAGACCCCACCCGGGCGGTTGTCTTTGACGTCGCGATGCCACGCCCCCGCGGGCACGACGTGGTCGAGAGACAGAAGACCCCCATCACGTACGGCGGTCCCGAAAGGCCACTTCGGCTCGACTTGCGCTGAACCCTCAATCCCCCCACAAGAGACAGCTCAAACAGAAGACATCCATCACCATCCAGCGGATGGCGCACGACGCCGTGTCCCGACACGTCGCTGTCGTCGGCGAAGCCCTGCTCCGCGAAGAGGTGACCATGGCCGTCAGCACTGGAAAGCTCATCGACCCCGGCGGCTGCGCCGCCTGCTCCATCGAGCTGACGGTGCCTCCAGGCACACAGGGCCTCGAGCCGCGCTTGGCCATCGCCCAAAGCTGGGAGCGGATGACCCATGACGCGCCCCCGTGGGACTTGAAGACCCACGCGCGCTGGACGAGCGGCGACACCTGGTAGTCCTATACTTATGACCACGACGCCTGGGACAACCAGACTCGCATCGAGCTGCCGGGACAGGGCGTCATCACCGAGTCATTCGACTCCGACCTCCATGCCTACCTCAGCAAGCGCCTGCTGCCGCCCCTGAGGAGACCCCGAGCGCGCGCCAGCCCCTGCACCAGCATGGCCGCCACGCATCACCTCCGGACGCAATCCGAGACATCGGCGGCACGTCGACGAAGCACGGGCGGGTGTCCATCGGCGGAGCGCGCCCGCGGTGAATCCCCCGGGTGTCACGTGATAGAAAGGGGGCACACCATGGACCGCGCCGCCCTGCTCTTCTGGCTCTGGATGCTCTTCTTCACCGTCAACGCGCTGTGGGCGCTGAGTCAGGCGGCCGTGGCCAGCTCATTCGGCGTCCGGCCCACGCTGGTGAAGCTGGGCGTCGGCCCGCGGCTCTTCACCCTGTCACTCGGTGGCATCCAGTGGGCGCTGCGGCCCCTGGTCCCCTTCGGCAGCGCGGTGAGCTTCGAGGACCCGACGCAGGACGCGGCGTCCTCGAAGGCGCCGGCCGACAACCGCCTGCGCCAGCTGCCCGTCGCGCTGCACGCGGCCGCCATCGTGCTGCCGTGGGCCGTGCTCGTCGGAGTCGCCATGGCCTGCCTGGGCCCTGGTGAGGGCCTGCGCCACTTCGTCACCGGCTTCGCCCTGCCCTTCCAGGTCTCGCTCCTCCCGGAGCGAATCGAGCGCTTCGTCGCCGTGCTGCGCGACGGAGAGCTCCTGCGCGCCTGGGGCCTGCTCAGCGCCAAGGTGGCCGCCGCCAACCTGCTGCCGCTGCCCGTGCTCGCGGGCGGCTCGCTCGTCATGCTCCCGTGGCGCAACCAGCGCGAGCGCGTGCCCGTCTGGGCCGCGAGCCTCAACCTGCTGATGATGGCCTTCGCGCTGCCCTGGGCCTGCTACGTCGTCTACCTGCTGGGCGCCGCGCTCCTCCGCTGAAGGCGCCTGGAGCGCGAGCCACTCCACCAACGAGCAAGGCCCGCCACCGTGAACCTCCCGGCGACGGGCCCTTGACTCAGCGACGCGCTGACGCGCACCGCGACTCCGGGCTCACACCGGCGAGCGCGTGCGGCTCCGGTCCTGCGCGATGCGCTCCGCCCGCTCGGCGTCCAGCGAGCGCTCCGCCGTGCGCGCCGAAATCTCCGCGGCCGGCGCGAACACGGAGCGGTACACCGCCGCCGCGAGCCCACCGCCCAACAGCGGCGCGATGATGAACATCCACAGCTGGCTGAGCGCCTGCCCGCCCGCGAACACCGCGGGCCCCAGGCTGCGCGCGGGGTTCACGGAGGTGTTCGTCACGGGGATTCCCACCAGGTGGATGAGCGTCAGCACCAGGCCAATCGCCAGCCCCGCGAAGCCCACCGGCGCCCGCGCGTCCGTCGCCCCCAGCACCGTCAGCACCAGCAGGAACGTCAGCGCCACCTCCGCCAGGAACGCCGCCCCCGCGCCATACCCTTCCGGGGACGCGATGCCGTACCCGTTGGAGCCCAGCCCCGCCACCGACGCCTGGTAGCCCCCGGGCACGCCCTTGGCGATGAGCAGCACCACGCCCGCCGCCAGCACCGCGCCCAGGCACTGCGCCACCACATAGCCCAGGATGTGCTTGGTCTCGAACTTGCCCGCCAGCGTCAGCCCCACCGTCACCGCCGGATTCACGTGGCAGCCGGAGATGGGGCCAATCGCATACACCATGGCCAGCAAGGACAGCCCGAAGGCGAACGACACGCCCAGGAAACCGATGCGGTCCCCCGCCAGCACGGCCGCTCCCACGCCGCCGAGCACCAGGACGAACGTCCCGATGAACTCGGCCAGGTACTTCCGCATCCCCTCATTCACCCCGGCTGACACCGCAGCCGGGGTCCTTCTGTCCGTCGGCGAACGCATGCGAATCCTCTCTCGCCGCGCTCCTGCCGGACACGGACACTCGCGCCCGGCGCCTCGCGGCGCCAGCAGTCCCAACCGGGACGCTGTGCACGCACGCTCCGGTGACAAAGCGCCACCCCGCTCCATGCTCGGAGACCAGTTGTCACGCGGAGCGCCCGAGGCGCCGCCACCCTCGAGCCGGCGGGAGGACGGGCCTCCTCCCACACGACCGGGTCCCGCCTGGGCCTACTTGCCCTTCATCACGCCGATGAACGGCACGTTGCGCAGCTTCTCCGCGAAGTCCAGGCCGTAGCCGACGACGAAGAGGTCGTCGATAACGAAGCCCTTGTAGTCGATGTCGATCTTCGTGCGCGCCCGCGACGGCTTCTCCAGCAGCGAGCACAGCTTCAGCGACGCCGGGTGCCGCGCGCGGAGGTTCTCCAACAGGAAGCTCATGGTGAGCCCCGTGTCGATGATGTCCTCGATGATGAGCAGGTGCTTGCCCGCCATCGGCTTGCTGACGTCGGTGGTGATGCGCACCTCGCCCGTCGTCTCCGTTCCGCCCTGGTAGCTGGACACGCCCAGGAACTCCAGCGTGAGCGGGAGATCCACCGCGCGCGCCAGGTCCATGGCGAAGAACGTGGAGCCCTTCAACACACAGACGAGGGTGAGCTCCTTGCCCGCGTAGTCCCGGGTGATTTCGGCACCCAGTTCCTTCACGCGCGCCTGCAGCTTGTCCTCGGGAATCAGGACGCCGACTTCCTGCTCGTAGAACGCCAAGGTCTCCTCCGCGCTACACGTAGGCGTTGTTCATGATCTCCCCGAAGCCGCCGCCTCCGGGGACGATGTACTGCCTGTCATCCAGGCCCCGCTCCTTCTCCCAGAGCGCGCCCGGCGCCGTGCCGAACACCTCCGGCGGGGACAGCCCCCGGTCCAGCCGGAGCGCGTAGATGATGACGTCCGGGTGGTCCGTCGTCATGCGCCTGAGGTACTCCGGCGTGACGATGAGGTTCAGGGTGATGATGCGCCGGGGTGTGCCGGGCACCTTGTCTTTGTAAAGCGTGATGGCCGTGGACAGGCTGCCGCCCGTGGCGCCCATCGGGTCCGGGAAGAGCACGAACGCGTCATCCACGTCCCCGCCAATCTTCGCGCCGCCGATCTGCGAGCCCACCACGGCCTCGGCCGCGTCGATCATCCGGCTCATGATGATGTGGTCCTGACGCACCACCGACGGGTCCACCGTCGCGTTGAGCAGGTCGTACGTCACCTGCGACGGCAGCGTGCCCGCCCGCGCGATGTTCACCGTCACCACCCGCACTTGGGGGTCGATGACCTCACCCTGGTAGAGCCCCTGCGGCGTGGAGTCGATCATCCGGGTGGGCAGGCTCACCATCTTCCGGGGGAACTCCGCGTTCACCACCGTCTTCACCAGGTCGATGTAGAGCGTCTCCACCAGCCGGTTGATCTGCGGCTGGATGACGCCCTTGGCGCACAGGGTGGCCAGTTGGGAGAGCAGGAACGGATTGCCCACCAGGTGGACGTTGGGTCCATAGTGGTGGGTCATCTCGTTCAGCTTGAAGGGCACGTTCGCGTACAGGGTGTCGCGCATCCGGTCGGTTCCTCTCGCGCCCGCGCCCCTCCGGGCGCCCACGCTGCTGTCAGTCGAACAACTCCAGCGTCTGCGGCGGCGTGCCCTCGGAGGGCTCCGGCACGTGACACTTGCGGCAGCGCGGCTCGTACGCGCCCGCGGCGCCCACCACCACCCGCTCACCACTGGACACGATGCGTTGGGAGCGATTGGCCGGATTCCCACACACCACGCAGATGGCCAGCTCCTTCGTCACGTACTCCGCGACGGCCATCAACTGCGGCATCGGTTCGAACGGGCGCCCCTGGTAGTCCTGGTCCAGCCCCGCGCAGATGACCCGCAGGCCCTTGTTGGCGAGCGCCTCCACCACCGCGACCACTTCGGTGCCGAAGAACTGCACCTCGTCGATGCCCACCACCTGCGTGTCGGGCGCCAACCGGTAAAAAATCTCTTCAGCCCGCTCCACCGGCGTGGACGTCACCCGGAGCTTGGAGTGGCTGACGACCGACGTCTCGTCGTACCGGTTGTCGATGCGGGGCTTGAACACCTGCACCTTCTGCTTGCCGTACACGGCACGCTGGACGCGGCGGATCAACTCCTCCGTCTTACCGGAGAACATCGAACCGCAGATGACCTCTATCCACCCGATATCTTTGGGGAATTGGTGCAAGTTAGCTCGCCTGGCCTGGGGGCGGAGGGGCGCGGATAGTCTGTCACCCCCCCGCTGGAGTCAACCGCCATCCGCGTGCCGTGACACGGCCCGCCACGTCCTCCCCGCCCGTCCGCCCGCCTGCCCCTCCACGCCGCCTTCGAGCGCTGGCAAGCCGCTTGAAAGGGAGTGGTCCGGACGCAGGCGTGGGCGGGGAGGTGGGGCGTGGCGACGACGACGGTGGAGCAGGTTCAGGGCGCAATCCAGGGTGGTCGGGCTTCCTTCTATGCGTCACCGGCGTCGGTGGCGCTGCTGATGCTCAACCTGATGGACGGGCTGTTCACGCTGCTGTTCCTGCAACTGGGCGTGGCGGAGGAGCTCAACCCGCTCATGCGCCTGGCCTACGAGCAGTCACCGATGTTCTTCATGTTCTCCAAGCTGCTCATCGTGAACGCGGGCCTGTGGCTCTTGTGCCTGCACCGCCGGCTGAGGGCCAGCCGCGTCGCCATCCGGGCGGGCGCCGTCGTGTACGGCATCATCGTGGTCTACCATCTGGCTTTTCTGACCCACCTGGTCCTGCACTGGCCGGGAGCCCTCGGGTAGTCCCGCTCGCGCCTGTCGGACTGTGAGCGAGTGGAACAATCGCAACACGAAGCCATCACCATACACTTGCATTTTGCACCCGGGATGTCCCAGGCTTCCCGCCAGCTCCGACCTTTCGGGTTCGGGGGGGGACCATGAACATCACCGACGTCCGGGTGTTTCCGGTCGAAGAGGACAAGCTCAAGGCGTACGTCACCATCACCCTGGATCACTGCTTCGTCATTCGCGACTTGAAGGTCATCCACGGCTCCTCGGGGCTGTTCATCGCGATGCCGGCGAAGAAGCGGAAAGATGGGACGTACAAGGATATAGCCCACCCGCTCAACGCGGATACGCGCAGTCAGATGGAGCGCGTCATCCTCATGGAGTACGAGCGGCACCTCCATCAGGCGCAAGCCGGGATGCTCGGTCCGATGCCAGCGGATCTCGACTAACGGCCTTCACATCGGCGCGTGTCCAGGTTAGTCAGCGGCTCCATCATGCAGCCGCGCGACTTCAAGATCTTCGCCGGGAGCTCGAATCCCGGCCTGGCTCACCGAATCTGCGAGTACCTCAAGCGTCCGCTCGGCAAGGCCGAGGTGGGTCGCTTCTCCGACGGTGAGATCCACGTCGAGATTGGAGAGAACGTCCGCGGTCACGACGTCTTCATCTTCCAGTCCACGTGCCCGCCGGCCAACGACCACCTGATGGAGATGCTCATCATGTGCGACGCCCTGAAGCGGGCGAGCGCGGGCTCCATCACGGCGGTGATTCCGTACTACGGGTACGCACGCCAGGACCGCAAGGTGGCGCCGCGCACGCCGATCACCGCCAAGCTCATCGCGGACCTGCTGGAGGTCGCGGGCGCCGAGCGCGTGGTGTCCATGGACATGCACGCCGGGCAGATCCAGGGCTTCTTCAACATCCCCTCGGACCACCTGTACGGCTCGCCGGTGTTCCTGGAGGACCTGCGCAAGCGCTTCCCGGAGTCGCAGGAGCTCGTCATCGTGTCGCCGGACGCCGGCGGCGTCGAGCGCGCGCGCGCCTACTCCAAGCGGCTGAACACGGGCCTGGCCATCATCGACAAGCGCCGCCCGCGCCCCAACGCCTCCGAGGTGATGAACCTCATCGGCGACGTCACGGGCAAGGACGCGGTGCTGGTGGACGACATGGTGGACACCGCCGGCACGCTCACCCAGGCGGCCGCGGCGCTCAAGGCCAAGGGCGCCCGCCGCGTGGTCGCCTACGCGGTGCACCCCATCCTCTCCGGCCCCGCCATCCAGCGCATCCAGGACTCGGTGCTGGAGGAGGTGGTGTTCACGGACACGGTGCCGCTGTCGCCCGCGGCCCTGGCCTGCTCGAAGATCCGCGTGCTCACCACCGAGCGCCTCTTCGGGGAAGCCATCGCCCGCATCCACCGGGCCGACTCGCTCAGCTCGCTGTTCGTCTGAGGAGACCGTCGCCCGGCCGTCGGGCGACTTGACTCCATGTCGGGGGGCTGGCATGTCCGGCCTCCTCCAACGGCCTCTTTCCATGGGCGCCGTCTTCGGGGCCCGCCAATGGGGCGGGATGCCGAGGGCGCCGGGGGTTGTTGGCAACCGTCGTTGCATCCCCCAATAAAGGTATTTCCATGTCCACCGACAAGAGCACCCTCGAGGCGAAGGCGCGTGAAGGTTCCGGCAAGGGCTTTGCCCGCCGTCTGCGCGGCCAGGGTCTGGTCCCCGCCGTGGTGTACGGCAAGCACCTGGAGAAGCCGGTGCACATCGCCGTGGACCCCAAGAGCGTGAAGGCGGCCATCAACACGCCGCACAAGTTCAACACGCTCATCCAGCTGAAGCTGGCCGGTGGCGACCAGCAGGTCCTCCTGAAGGACTACCAGATGGACCCCGTCACGCGTGAGATCCTGCACGTGGACTTCATCGGCGTGCGTGAGAACGAGCAGGTGAAGGTGAACGTGCCGCTCGTGCTGACGGGCAAGGCGCAGGGCGTGGCGGACGGTGGTCTGCTCACCCAGGCCCGCCGCGAGCTCGAGGTGTGGGCGCTGCCGAACGCCATCCCGGAGCGCATCGAGGTGGACGTGACGGCGATGAAGATCGCCGAGGCGCTGCACGTCAACGACGTGAAGCTGCCCACGGGCGTCTCCATCAAGACGAACGTCAACTACACCCTGGCCGTGCTGAGCGCGCCCGAGTCTGCCGAGGCGGCTCCGGCGGCGGCGGCGGCTCCCGCGGCGGCTCCGGCGGCGGCGAAGGCCGGCGACAAGGCGGCCCCCGCGGCGGCGGCCAAGGCTCCCGCGAAGAAGTAGTCCTCTTCCGGTGTACCCTGGACACGGGGCCGGCCTCGTCGGAGGCGGGCCCCGTTTCTTTTTGGAGTTCCCATGAAGCTCATCTGCGGGCTGGGCAACCCGGGGCGCGAGTACGAGCGGCACCGGCACAACATCGGGTTCATGGTGGTGGAGGCGATGCTGTCGCGCGCCCGCGCCGAGCTGAACCAGGAGAAGTTCGCCGCCAGGGTGGGCCAGGGGACGCTCGCGGGCGAGCGCGTGCTCTTCGTGGAGCCCCAGACGTTCATGAACCTGTCGGGCCGCTCGGTGGCCGAGGCGGCGCGGTTCTACAAAGTCCCGCCCGAGGACGTGCTCGTCATCCACGACGAGCTGGACCTGCCCATGGGGCGGCTGCAGCTCAAGGCGGGCGGCGGCTCGGGGGGCCACAACGGGCTCAAGAGCATCGTCTCGAGCCTGGGCTCGGAGGCCTTCATCCGGCTGCGCTTCGGCATCGACAAGCCGGAGGGCCCCAACGCCCGCGAGCGGGTGGCCGGCTACGTCCTGTCCAATTTCGACGACGGGGAGCGCCGCCAGCTGGAGGACCTCATCCCCCGGGCGCTGGACATGACGGAGTGCTGGGTGCGGGAGGGGCTGTCGGTGGCCATGAACCGGTTCAACCGGAAGGCCTGATCCACCCGGGAAGCGGCCGGGCTGGCTTTCCGGGTGCTTGACTTGCCCTGGGACGCCTCCTAGAAGGCCCGTTCACTCGCTGGAGGCTGCTCTGGCGGGATGTTCTTTTCCAGCTTCCCGTGTTCTGCACGGGACGTAGCGCGAAGGTGACGGGCGCGCGGTTTCCCGTCCCCGGTGGTGGCCCTCCAGGCCGCTCGCCGTTTCCCCGCTCCTCGGATGGTCCGAGGGGCACTCGACCCCAAGGGGAGAGAAAACATGGCAGAGACGCAGGCCGCCAAGCGGCTTCGTGAGTACGAGACCATCTTCCTGGTCAAGCCGGACCTGACGGACGACAACGTGGACAAGCTCAAGGAGCGCGTCCGTGGCATCGTCGACCGCGAGGGTGGCAAGGTCCTCCGCTTCACGGTGTGGGGCAAGAAGAAGACCCTGTTCCCCGTGGCCAAGCAGCCCCGCGCCATCTACGTGCACGCCAGCTACCTGGGCGGCTCGAAGCTGGTGGCGGAGATCGAGCGCAACCTGAAGAACCTGGATGAGGTCACCCGCTACATCTCCGTGAAGAAGGCGGATGAGGTGGACCCCGACACGCGCCCGGTCCTCGAGGACCTGAAGCTGGCTGGCGACGTGGAGGAGACGCGTCCTGGGGCTCCCGCCGACCGCGAGGGTGGTTTCCGCGGCGATGGCGGCGAGGAGGCCGTTGGCGAGTCGGAGGAGGAGTCGTCCGAGGAGGCCTGAGCGCCACCCGGGACATTCTCTAGGGCCCTATCCAGGAAACGAGAAATTTCATGAGCAACGGTACGGACAGCAAGACGGGCGCGTCGTCGGGCGGCCGCAGTGGCGGCTTCGGCGGCGGTGGGCCGCGGGGTGACCGTGGTGGCGACCGCGGGGACCGTGGTGGCGACCGCGGTGATCGCGGCGGCGGCATGGGTGGTGACGACGAGAAGCGCGGCGGTGGCCGTGGCTTCGGTCGCAAGAAGGTCTGCCGCTTCTGCGCGGAGAAGGACGCTTCGGTGGACTTCAAGGA
Organism: Myxococcus sp. XM-1-1-1; assembly: GCF_020037095.1. NCBI lineage: Bacteria > Pseudomonadati > Myxococcota > Myxococcia > Myxococcales > Myxococcaceae > Myxococcus > Myxococcus sp. XM-1-1-1. The sequence goes on along the minus strand of NZ_JAIQDH010000001.1, from coordinate 536,919 downwards.
CCAGGCGACGCTGAAGTACTTCGTCACCGAGCGCGGCAAGATCATCCCCCGCCGCATCTCCGGCAACTGCGCGAAGCACCAGCGCGAGGTGGCGACGGCCATCAAGCGCGCCCGTGGCATCGCGCTGCTCCCCTACAACGCGGTGGTCGGCTGAGCGCCGGTCCGCACAGGAGACTGAACATGAAGGTCATTCTGCGTGAGGACATCGAGAACCTCGGCAAGTCCGGGGAGCTCGTCACCGTGAAGGACGGCTTCGGCCGCAACTACCTCCTGCCGCGCAAGAAGGCGGTTCTGGCCAGCGAGCAGAACCTCCGTCAGCTCGAGCACGAGAAGGCGGTCATCACCGCCCGCAACGCCAAGCTGAAGGGCGCCGCGGAGGAGCAGGCGAAGAAGGTCGGCTCCATCAAGGTCACCATCAAGCGCAAGGTGGGCGAGCAGGACAAGCTGTTCGGCTCCGTCACGGCGCTGGACATCGCGGAGGCCGTCGCAGCCCAGGGCCAGACGGTGGACCGCCGCGCCATCCACCTGCCCGAGCCCATCAAGACGCTCGGCAACTACGAGGTGGAGCTGCGCCTGCACCGCGAGGTGACGGCGAAGATCAAGGTCGAGGTCGCCGCCGAGTAACGGCGCGTCGCCTTCACCCTCGTCGCATCGAAGAGGCCGTCCGGGGCAACCCGGGCGGCCTTTTCATTTCCGGCCCCCTGCCCTGTCCGGCTGGCGCCGTCGCCGGTCCGTCCCACGACAGACGCGTGGAGGGGCCAGCGCGGGGTGCGTATCCCGGTGGGGACAGGAGGCTCGCCCATGAGCACGCCCGCACCGACGACGTCTTCCGAAGCCCATCACCCGGACCTGGACTGGCTGCGCGTCGTGGCCATCCTCGTGCTGCACCTGTTCCACACGGGAATGATGTTCAACAGGTGGGACTGGCACGTGAAGTCGCCCGTCGCGCTGCCGGTGTTGGAGCCGACGATGGAGGTGCTCCACCTGGTGCGCATGCCGCTGTTGATGGTCATCTCGGGCATCGGCACGGCGCTGGCGCTGCGGCGTCGCTCGACGGGGGCCTTCGCGGCGGACCGGGTGCGTCGGCTGCTGGTGCCGGTGCTCTTCGGGATGCTCGTCGTCGTCCCGCCGCAGATCTACGTGGAGCGCGTGCTCCAGGGGCATTTCCAGGGGAGCTACGCGGACTTCTACCCCTCCGTGTTCCAGCTCGTGCCCTACCCTCGAGGCGGCAGCCTGAGCTGGCATCACCTGTGGTTCGTCGTCTACCTCTTCGTCTACTGCATGCTGGCGCTGCCGCTGTTCGCGTGGCTGGGCAGCACGCGCGCCCGCGCGTGGGTGGAGCGGCTGGAGGCGTGGCTGTGCCGGGGCCTGAACGTGCTGTGGCTGGTGGTGCCACTGGCGCTCAACGACGTGCTGCTGCACGGGCATCCGGTGACGCACGGCCTGTTCGATGACCCATTGACCTTCGGCCACTACGGACTGTTGTTCCTGGTGGGCCACCTGATGGGGCGGACGCCGCGCCTGTGGGACGCGCTGGTGGAGCGCAGGTGGGCGCTGCTGGGGCTGTCGGCCGTGCTCTTCGCGGTGATGGTGCCTCCGAACGAGTACCCGCGCGTTCCGGAGACGCTGGGCCGGGTGGCCTCGCAGTGGCTGTTCATCCTCACGGCGCTGGGCTGGGCGCGGCGCTCCATCACCACCTCGCGCCCGTGGCTGCGGCACGCGCAGGAACTCTCCTACCCGTTCTACATCGTCCACCAGACGGTCATCATCGTGGTGGGCTTCGCGCTCTTGAGGTTGCCGGTGGGGCCGTGGGCGTTGTTCGGCTGCGTCCTCGTGGTGTCCTTCCTGCTCTCCTGGGGCTTGAGCGAGGGAGTCGCTCGCCTGCCCTGGCTGAGGCCGCTCTTCGGGCTGAAGGCCCGTGCGTCACTCCGGGTGCACGCACCGGGTGCGGCGGCTCCGGGGCATACTGCGTGACGAGGACCTCATGGACGCCCCCACCCTCGTGAAGCCCGCCTGGCGCTGGCCACACCTCCGTGTCCGTCCGGTGCTCGTGACGCTGGGCCTCAGCCTGCTCATCGGCCTGTCGTATGGCACCGCGGTGCGGCTGGACCAGTTGGCCAACGGGCTCACCTCCCTGCCCGCGTCACGGGCCTACTTGTGGGAGATCACCGGAGCGCTCTCCGGGTGGCTCGCGGCGCCCGTCATCCTGTTCGCGGCGCTCAATGCGCCGTCGCCCCGCGCATCGGGCTGGGTCCGCTTCGTGGGGCTGCACACGGTGTGCTTCGCGCTCTACACGACGGCGCACATCCTCTTCATGATGGGCTCGCGCCATCCGCTCTACGTGTTGCTCGGCTGGGGGCGGTACGACTACGGACCGCTGGGCTTCCGGCTGCCGATGGAGATGGTGAAGGACGTGCTCGTCTACGGACTGACGGCGGCCTTCGTCATCCTGCTGGCCTCGTGGCGTGAGCGACAGGCTCGGGCCCTGCGCGCGGCGGAGCTGGAAGGCGAGCTGCGTTCCGCCCAGCTCCAGTCCCTCACCGGCCAGCTCCATCCGCACTTCCTCTTCAACTCGCTGCACACCATCAGCTCCGTCATGTACGAGGACTTGGCGCGCACGGACCGGCTGCTGAGTGATTTGGGGCAGCTGCTGCGCGCGAGCCTGGAGCGGGCCGAGCCCACGTGGACGCTGGCGGAGGAGCGGGCCCATGCGCAGCGCTTCATCGCGCTGCTGTCCGCGCGCTTCGGGGACCGCTTGAGGGTGAGCTGGAGCGTGGCGCCGGCCCTCGATTCGGCGCGGGTGCCCTGCTTCGCCCTGCAGACGCTGGTGGAGAACGCGGTGAAGCACAACCAGGACCGCCGCGAGCCGCTGGAGGTGCGAATCCGCGCTCGCGAGAGCGGTGGTGACTTGCGCCTGGAGGTGGAGGACACCGGGCGAGGCTTCGGCGAGAGCTCACCGGCCTCGGGGCCGGGCGTGGGGCTCTCCCACCTGGAGCAGGCGCTGGCGCTGCTGCACGGTGGACGGGCCCGACTGGAGCGGGGACGCGGGCCCGAGGGCGGCGCGAGCGTGGCGCTCACGCTGCCCCGGAGCGGCATGCCATGAGGACCCGCATGGGTGGTCGACGAGGCGCAGGTTCCCGCGAGGCGAGGGAGTCGTCTCGCGGCGTGCCGACGGATGCCGCGAGCCGCGCCCGGACGAAGGGACGGAGCCTCACGCCATGACGACCTTCCGACTGCTCGTGGTGGATGACGAGGCGCCCGCCCGCGCGAAGGTGAAGCGCCTGCTCGAGCACGAGACGCGCTTCACGCTGGTGGGCGAGGCGGAGGATGGAACGCAGGCGCTGGAGCGCATCGAGGCGCTCCGGCCGGACCTCGTCGTGCTCGACGTGCAGATGCCGGGGCTGACGGGCTTCGAGGTGCTCGATGCACTCGGCGCCGAGCCGGGCCCCGCCGTCATCTTCTCCACGGCCTATGACCACTTCGCGCTCCGGGCCTTCGAGGCCCACGCGGTGGACTACCTGCTCAAGCCCTACGACGGCGAGCGCTTCACCCGCGCCCTGGACAAGGCCCACGCCCAGCTCCTCGGCGGTGGGGGCGAAGCCGAGCGACTCCAGGCGCTGCTGCGCGAGGTGGCCACCGCGGCCCCCCGACGCGCGCTGGAGCGGCTGGTGGTGAAGTCCGGCGAGGCCTGGGTGCCGCTGCGCCTGGAGGAGGTGTGGCGCCTGTCCTCCGAGGACAAGTACGTGCGCGTCCACACGGCCGGCGGCGAGCACCTGGTCCGCCAGAGCCTCCGCGCCCTGGAGGAGCGCCTGGACCCGGAGCGCTTCGTGCGCATCCACCGGGGCGACATCATCAACCTGGAGGCCGTGGCCCGGCTGGAGCCCTGGACGCACGGCGACGGCATCCTCGTGCTGAAGAACGGCACGACGGTGGTCCTCAGCCGCACGTGGCGTGAAGCCTTCCTGCGGCGCTGGGGCTTGGAGGGGTGACCTGGTGGGGTGGAGGACGCCTTGTGCCCACCCGTTGCTACAGGTCTGTGGCGGAAAAATAGGGGGATGTCAGAGCCGCCTGTAGAGTGGGCGGGCAGCCATGGACAACTCCCTCGACGTCAGAGATGGGCGAAAGGTCCACGAGGACCTCGCCGCCGAGCGCGCGGTCCTAGGGTCCGTGCTCGCCGACAACTCACTCATCGCCGCGGTGGGCGAAGTCGTCCACGCGGACGACTTCTCCAGCCCGGCGCACGCCCAGATCTTCGCGGCGATGATCCGCCTGGACGGCCAGAGCAAGCAGGTCGACCACCTGACGCTGGCGGAGGAGCTGAAGGTCCTCGGGCAGCTCGTCGCCGTGGGGGGGCCCGCGTACCTGATGCGGCTGGACCAGGTCGTCCCCCTGGCCTCCAACGCCGTCCAGTACGCGAACATCGTCAAGGACCAGGCGCTGCGGCGCCGGCTCGCGAACGTGGGCCGGGAGATTCAAGAGCTCGCCAGCCAGGAGACGGGCGAGCTGGAGGTGCTGCTCGACGAGGCCGAGCGCAAGGTGTTCCTCCTCGCGGAGAAGAAGCGCGAAGGAGATCTGCGTCCGGTCAGCGAGCTGATGGAGCAGACGCTCGACCTGCTCGACAAGATGAAGTCGGCGGCGACGGGCATCACCGGCCTGTCGACCGGCTACATCGACCTGGACAACCAGCTCACGGGCCTGCACGCCGGCGAGCTCATCATCCTCGCGGCCCGTCCGGGTGTCGGCAAGACGTCGTTCGCCATGAACATGGCGGTGCACGCGGCGCTCAAGGACAACAAGGCCGTCGGCATCTTCAGTCTGGAAATGCCCGCCGACCAGTTGCTCATGCGTCTGCTCGCGTCCACCGCGCGGGTGGACATGAAGAAGCTGCGTGGCGGCCGGCTCTCTCCGCATGACGAGGAGAAGTTCCAGGAGATGGCAGGCGCGCTCTACAACGCGCCCATCTACATCGACGACTCCGGCGGTCTGTCGCCGTTCGACTTGCGCGCGAAGGCGCGGCGCGTGAAGCAGAAGGACCCGCGCCTGTCGCTCCTCATCATCGACTACCTCCAGCTCATGCATCAGAAGGGCAAGGTGGAGAGCCGTCAGTTGGAGGTCGCCGAAATCTCCCGTGCCCTCAAGCAGCTGGCCAAGGAGCTGGAGGTGCCCATCATCGCCCTCAGTCAGCTCAGCCGTAAGGTCGAGGAGCGCAAGGGCGGCAAGCCCATGCTGTCGGACCTGCGTGAGTCCGGCTCCATCGAGCAGGACGCCGACGTGGTGATGTTCATCCACCGTGAAGAGGTGGAGGAAGGCGGCGAGGCTCCGCCCCCGTCCACGGGCGCCACCACCGTCATCCCCGTCGAGCTCATCATCGCCAAGCAGCGCAACGGCCCCATCGGCGAAATCCCGCTGGTGTTCCTCGCCGAGTACACCCGCTTCGAGAGCCGCAGCCGCGGCGAGTAGGTCCACGCCCGGACCTCGGGCGGAGCCGCACTCACGACGGCGCATGGCGCCGCGGGGCTCGGCGCCGCTGCGCGAGTCGCGCAGCCAGTGAGTGCGTGATGACGCCCTGGGCCGCGCACCGCAGCCAGCGCGGTCCGAGGAGCGACCCTACGCACGGTCCGGCTTCACCTCGACGCTGCCGCACGTGCCTCGACGCCGGCAGGGCGCTGCCGCAGCCAGCGCGGCCCCGAGGAGTTGGCCTGCTCGCGGTCCGGCTTCACCTCGACGCTGCCGCACGCGCCTCGATGCCGGCAGTGCGCTGCCGCAGCCAGCGCGGCCCCGAGGAGTGGGCCTGCTCGCGGTCCGGCTTCACCGCGACGCTACCGCACGCGCCTCGGCGCCGGCAGTGCGCTGCCGCAGCCAGCGCGGCCCCGAAGAGCGAACCTACGCGCAGTCTGGCTTCACCTCGACGCCGCCGCACGCGCCTCGACGCCGGCAGGGCGCTGCCGCAGCCAGCGCGGCCCCGAGGCGTGCGCCTGCTCGCGGTCCGGCTTCACCTCGACGCCGCCGCACGCGCCTCGACGTCGGCAGTGCGCTGCCGCAGCCAGCGCGGCCCCGAGGAATGCACTTGCTCGCGGTCCGGCTTCACCTCGACGCTGCCAGTGCTCTGCCACAACCAGCGCGACCTGTGGAGCCCTACTCGCGGCCCGACCTCACCTCGACGCCGCCAGTGCTCCGCCGCAACCAGCGCGACCCGTGGAGCCCTACTCGCGGCCTGTCTTCAGGTAGCGGATCACCAGCTTGCGCGCGGTGCGCGTGGCCGCCTCGAGCGACTGGCCGCGTCCCAGCTCCGTGGCCAGCGCCGACGCCAGCCGGCACCCCGTCCCGCGCTTCTCCGGGGAGCGCGCGAGCCGCTGGCCCTTCACCTCGAGCACGCCATCAGGCGTGGCCAGCACGTCCGCCAGCGCCCCCGTGTCGGGCAGATGCCCGCCCTTCACCAGCACTCCGCCGAAACCATGCGAGAGCAGCTCCGTCGCCGCCGCGCGCGCACCCGCCACGTCCTCTGGCACGGGCCGCCCCAGAAGCCACCCCGCCTCATCGAGGTTCGGCGTGAGCACCACCCGCGGCCCCGCGAGCGCCAGGTAGCGCCGCGCGGACAGGCGCGACAGTCGCTGCCCCCGTGACGTGAAGACCACCGGGTCCACCACCCACCACGCCTTCGCGCTCTTCAGTGCGCGGCTCGCGGCCTCCAGCTGCGGCAGCCCCGGCACCATCCCCCACTTCACCGCGTGCACCTCCCCCAGCTCGCGCGCGGCGGTGAGCTGCGCGGTCACCACGCGCGGAGGAGACGCCGTCCAGGAGAACGTCCGCCGCCCCTGCGCCGTCTGCGCCAGCGGCACCGCGACGGGCTGCCCACCCAGCGCGCGCACCGCGGCCACGTCCGCCAGCAGCCCCGCCCGCCCCGTCGGCTCCAGCCCCGCGAGCAGCACCACCCTCGGGCTCATCGCCGATGCTCACGCGCCTTCTGCACGAAGGTCTTGTACAGCCCCACGTGCACGGGAATCGTCGTGGACATGTACTCGGGGTGCCACTGCACGCCCACGGCGAACGCGTGGGTGGTGGACTCGATGGCCTCCACCACGCCGTCCGGCGCCATCGCGCAGATGCTCACGTCCTTGCCCGCCGTGCGCACCGCCTGATGGTGCGTGGAGTTCACCATCAGCTGGCCATGGCCCACGGCCTCCGCCAACAGCGAGCCGCTGCGCACGTCCACCGGGTGCTGCGGCTGGGTGCGGTCGTGCTTCTGCTCATGCTCGCGCGCGCCCTGCACCTCGCGGCCGATGTCCTGGAACAACGTGCCGCCCAGCACCACGTTGAGCAGCTGCATGCCGCCGCAGATGCCCAGCACGGGCATGTTCCGCTTGAGCGCCCCACGCATCAGCGCGGCCTCGAACGCGGTGCGCCCCTCCTTGAGCGCGCCCAGTCCCTCGCGCGCCGTCTCGCCGTACGCCTCGGGCGGGATGTCGAACGCGCCGCCGGTGACGAGCAGCCCCGACACCCGGTCCAGATACGCCTCCACACACGTGGGGTCGTCCGCGTACGGCAACACGAAGGGAAGCCCTCCGGCGCGCAGCACCGCCTCCGCGTAGGGCACCTTCAGCTCGTACCTCGCGAAGGGCTGGTCCTCGGGCTGGCTCCAGTCCGGGGTGATGCCGATGTTGGGCCGCCGGGGCGGCTGACCATGGTGTCGCGGATGATTGTTCATGGGGGAGTCCGTCGGACGAACCTACCCCCCCACACGGCCTCGTTCAAACGCGCCCGCGAGCAGCCGCACCCGCTCGGCGATGTCCTGGGCGAGCAGCGCGTCCGACACCACCGCCGCGCCATGCGCGCCCGTCGCCGCCACGCTCGCCACGTTGGCGAGCCCCACGCCGCCAATCCCCACCACCGGCAACGCGCTGCCCTTCACCACGCGCGAAAGCCCCTCCAACCCCAGCACCGGCGCCGGCACTGCCTTCGTCGTCGTGCCGAAGACCGGCCCCACGCCCACGTAGTCCGCGCCCGCCTCCAGCGCCTCCCGCGCGCCGCGCTCATCCCGCACCGTGACGCCCACCAGCCGGCCGGGCCCCAACAGCGCCCGCGCATCCCGGGCTGGCAGGTCCTCATCCCCCACGTGCACCCCGTGCGCGTCCGACAACAGCGCCAGGTCCACCCGGTCATTGAGCAGGCACACCGCGCCCGCGCTCCGGCACAGCGACACCACCGTCCGCGCCACCTCCAGCGCCTCGCGGACGGGCGTGCGCTTCATCCGCAGCTGCACCACCCGCGCGCCGCCCGCCAGCAGGCGCTCCGCCTTGGCCACCAGCGGAATGCCCGGCAACACGGTGTCGTCGCACAACAGATAGAGGCCGGGGGGAAGCAGCGGACGGGGCGGGACGTTCATCGGCACTGGGAAGACGGGACGGCGGCGTTGACAGGCGGCCCCTCTGCTATAAGGTGGCGCGCTGTTTTCCAAGCAATTCTGAGGATTTGAAACATGGCGGACACGGTGGACCCCAAGCACCTCGATAAGCGCACCGCGGAGCGGTACCTGCGCTCGGGCCAGTTGGACGAGAAGGCGCACAAGCGCTACCTCGAGAGCCTGCCTGATGTGGCGGACAAGTCCGTCCCGGTGGAGACCTTCATGCTCGACGACGTGGAGGACGACTACGACGACGAGGACGAGACGGACGACGTGGACGAGTCCGATGAGGCCGACGAGGCGGACGACGAGGCCCCCGTCACCAACAATGACGAGGCCGACCTGGCCGCCGTCGCCTCCTCCGAAGACGAGCCGAACAATCCATGAGCCCCGCGGACGAGAAGCGCGGCGAGACCTTCGTCATGCGGGGGGAAGCGCGCTCCGCGTCCGAGGAGCCCATCGGCTTCACCACGTTCATCATGGGGCTGGGCACCGCGGTGCTCATCTACCTGGGTGATGCGCCGAACCCCGAAACGGGCCAGACGACGAAGGACCTGCCGCTGGCCCGGCAGAACCTGGACCTGTTGTCGATGCTGCGGCTGAAGACGCGGGGCAACCTGACGGCCGAAGAGGAGAAGCTCTTCGACGGGTTGCTCGCCGACTTGCGACTGCGCTTCGTGGAGGCAAGCAAGCGGTGACGGTGTCTGCTCCCCGCTCGGGCTCGCTGCCCGGGCACATCCGCTTCGCGGCGCTGGTGGCCTGCATCCTCGCCGCGTTGACGGGCTGGGCATCCCTGAACGAGGCCACGGAGCTGGCGCACTTCTACGAGGTGCGCTCCCAGCACCTGGAGAAGGGCCCGCCGCTCCTCCTCGGCAATGACCCGGCCGTGCTCCAGCACCTGCTGGAGACGCAGTACCAGGCGCTCGAGCCCATGCGTGAGCCGCGTGCCGCGCTGATGGGCGTGCTCGCCGTGGCGTGTGCCTTCGTCTTCGTGTCCGCCCTGCGCATGCTCCGCCCCGGAGACCTGCCCCGGGGCGCCATGGGCCGGATGCTCGGCCGCGCCGCCGTCACGGTGGCGGTGCTGCGCACCATCGACGGCGCCCAGTGGGCCGTGGTGGCTCGACGCGTGGGCGTCACCCTGGCCCAGACGCTCGCCCAGCGCCCCGAGTATCAGGACCCCTCCGCCGCCGAGGCCGTCACCACCGTGGCTCCCTGGCTCGCCCTGGGCATGACTGTGGCGGGCACCACGCTCATCGCGGGGACCTTCGCCGTGATTGGCCAGTTCTTCCGCAGCGAGTCCGTGCGCCAGGCGCTCGTCACCCAGGACGGCGCCGTCGACGGCTAGCCGTCCTTCAGTGGGCGTGGGGCGCCACGGAGCCCGGTAGCAGGGACTCCAGCACCGCCTCCACGTCCGCGGTGGAGTCCTCCAGCCCCAGCACCTGCCCCGTCACGGGCAGCTTCAGGAGCGCCTGCCGCGACAGCCCGAAGACGTGCGCCAGGTGCCCCATGGGCCAGCGTGACTGCATGTGCAGGAAGGCGGCCTCGTCCAAATCCTCCGGACGGCCCTCCGGCAGGTCCACGTTGTCGTAGACCACCCGCTCGCCGCCCACGCGCCGACCGTTGCCGTAGGCGATGACCTCCTCGCCCTCGTCCGGGTCGTACACGTACGCGTGCACGGTGGTGTTGGCCGCGCGGGACAGCAGCCGGGGCAGCGCATGGTGCGCCGCGTACCAGTGGGCGCCGGGCCGGCCCTGGGTGAAGGGCGCCACGTAGGCCAGCCGGACCACCTTGCGGCGACGGTTGACCGACACCTGCAGCCCGGTGGCGCCCGACGCGCCGTCCAGCTGCAGCGCCTCGCGGGCCTGCCGGAGCAACTCCAGCCCGCCGAAGCTTTCGAGTCGAATGAGATAGCCGCCGTGCGCTTCCAGGTTCAGCCCCCCGCGGGTGCGCGCCGCCTATAACCGAGCCACGTCCCTCGTGGCAACCCAGGCACCTCGAAAAGCCAGCCGCTACCAGGAGTCCAAAGTATTCCGCTTCCGGCGCAGCCCCGGGCACGACTCGTGACGCACCGCACCAACTTGCCAAGGCCTCCGCGACTCTTACGTTGAGTGTATGCGACTCGATAAGTTCACGGTGAAGGCCCAGGAAGCCATCCAAGAGGGCCAGACGCTGGCCCGCCGCGCCGACAATCCCCAGTACGAGCCGGAGCACCTGGCCGCCGCGCTGTTGGGTCAGAAGGACGGCCTCGTCGACCCGCTGCTTCGCAAGATTGGCGCGGACGTGAAGCTGTTCGCGTCCCGTCTGGGCGAGGCGCTCGGCAAGCTGCCGCGGATGCAGGGCGGTGAGAGCGCGATGCTCGGCCAGCGCCTGCTGAAGACCTTCGACAAGGCCGACGACGAGGCCAAGGCGCTCAAGGACGAGTTCATCTCCTCCGAGCACCTGCTGCTGGCGCTCACGCAGGACAAGGGCACCGTCGGCGAAATCATGAAGGCCTCGGGCGTCACGCGCGAGCGCGTGCTGTCGAGCCTCAAGGAGGTCCGGGGCTCCGGCCGCGTGACGAGCCAGGACGCGGAGTCCACGTATCAGGCGCTGGAGAAGTACGGGCGCGACCTGACGGAGGCCGCGCGCGCGGGCAAGTTGGATCCGGTCATCGGCCGCGACGAGGAGATCCGCCGCTGTGTCCAGGTGCTCAGCCGGCGCAGCAAGAACAACCCGGTGCTCATCGGCGAGCCGGGCGTGGGCAAGACGGCCATCGCGGAGGGCCTGGCGCGGCGCATCGTCGACGGCGACGTGCCGGAGGGCCTGAAGAACAAGCAGCTCATCACGCTGGACCTGGGTGCCATGGTGGCGGGCGCCAAGTACCGCGGTGAGTTCGAGGAGCGGCTCAAGGCGGTGCTCAAGGAGGTCTCCGACTCCGCGGGCCAGGTCATCCTCTTCATCGACGAAATCCACACGATTGTCGGCGCGGGCAAGGCCGAGGGCGCGATGGACGCGGGCAACATGCTCAAGCCGGCGCTGTCGCGCGGCGAGCTGCACTGCATCGGCGCGACGACGCTGGACGAGTACCGCAAGCACATCGAGAAGGACGCCGCGCTGGAGCGCCGCTTCCAGCCCGTGTACGTGGGCGAGCCCAGCGTGCACGACACCATCAGCATCCTGCGTGGCCTCAAGGAGCGCTACGAGGTGCACCACGGCGTGCGCATCCAGGACAGCGCGCTGGTGGCCGCCGCCACGCTCAGCCACCGCTACATCGCGGACCGCTTCCTGCCGGACAAGGCCATCGACCTGGTCGACGAGGCCGGCAGCCGCCTGCGCATCGAAATCGACTCCATGCCCACCGAGCTGGACGACATGCGCCGGAAGATGACGCAGCTCCAGATTGAGAAGGAGGGCCTGCGCAAGGAGACGGACCTGCACTCGCAGGAGCGTCTGGCCACCATCGAGCGGGAGCTGGCCAACCTGCGCGAGCGCTTCGACGGGCTCAAGGCGCACTGGGACGCGGAGAAGGGCGCCATCGCCGGCATCCGGACGCTGAAGGAGAAGCTGGAGAAGGTGAAGAACGACCAGCTCGCGGCCGAGCGCCAGGGTGATTTGAACCGCGCCGCGGAGCTGAAGTTCGGCGTGCTGCCGTCCCTGGAGAAGGAGCTCCAGACGCAGAACACCAAGCTCATGGAGCTGCAGAAGAACCACAAGTTCCTCAAGGAGGAGGTGGACTCGGAGGACATCGCGTCCGTGGTGGCCAAGTGGACGGGCATCCCCGTCTCCCGGCTGATGGAGGGCGAGGTCCAGAAGCTGGTCCACATGGAGGAGCGGCTGGCGAACCGGGTGATTGGCCAGAGGAGCCCGATCGAGGCCGTGTCCAACGCCGTGCGCCGGGCGCGCAGCGGGTTGCAGGACCCCAACCGGCCCATCGGCTCGTTCATCTTCCTGGGCCCCACGGGCGTGGGCAAGACGGAGACGGCCAAGGCGCTGGCGGAGTTCCTCTTCGACGATGACTCGGCCATGGTCCGCATCGACATGTCCGAGTACATGGAGAAGCACGCGGTGGCGCGGCTCGTCGGCGCGCCCCCGGGCTACGTCGGTTACGAGGAGGGCGGACAGCTCACGGAGGCGGTGCGCCGCCGGCCGTACACCGTGGTGCTCTTCGACGAGATCGAGAAGGCGCACCCGGATGTCTTCAACATCCTGCTCCAGATTCTCGACGAGGGCCGGCTGACGGACAGCCAGGGCCGCACGGTGGACTTCAAGAACGCGGTGCTCATCATGACGTCCAACCTGGGCTCCGCGGACATCCAGGCGGGCATGGCGGGCAAGGACGAGCTGGACGAGAAGACGCGCGACGAGGTGCTGGACGCGCTGCGCGCGCACTTCCGTCCGGAGTTCCTCAACCGCGTGGACGAAATCGTCATCTTCGAGCCGCTGCGCAAGAAGGACATCTACCGCATCGTCGACCTGCAGCTGGCGAAGCTGGGCAAGCTGCTGGCGGACAAGCGCCTCACGCTGGAGCTGACGGACGCGGCCCGGGAGCTGCTCGCGGAGCGCGGGTACGACCCGACGTACGGCGCCCGTCCGCTCAAGCGCGCCGTGCAGAAGAACCTGCTGGACCCGCTCGCCATCAAGGTCCTCAACGGCGACTTCGCGCCGGGCGACACCATCCAGGCCGACGCGGGCCCCAACGGGCTCACCTTCGCCAAGGTGCTGGTGGACGCGTCGAAGAACGTGAAGCGCACGGCGTAGACACGGCCGCGGGAGCACTCGGAGCCCCCTGCCCCGTCCTTCGTGGATGGGCGGGGGGCTTCTTCATGGATGGGCTCAATCGGAGTCGGAGGTCTCCGTCATCTCGGAGTCCTCCGACTCCTCGGCCTCGGACTCGTCGCCGACGCCCCAGTGCGCCTCCATGGCGGCCACCATCGCGTCGACGTTCGCGTAGAGCCTTCCGAAGGCCACCGGATAGGCCAACCGGACGGAGCGGGCGTGCTGCTCGAAGAGCATGGCGCGCAGCTCGTCCAGGTTCTCGTTCGTCTGGTCGGGGTCGAGCCCCAGGGCGGCGTACTCGCCCTCGTCGTTCTCTCCGTCCTCGTTCGTATGCAGGTTCTGGACGGTATCGAAGTCGAAGAGGCTGAACAGCGCGTCCCGGAGTTCGTCGTTGGTGACGCCACCACCATCGGCCGCGTTACCCGCTCGGGCGACGGCGGCGTCGTTCGCGACATTGCCCGCGCCGCCTCCGAAGTTGGCTTGAGACAGGGGGAGCTTGCTGCGGACGACCAGCCACTGCTGGACATACGCCTGGAGCGAGAATCCCTGGGCCATCGTCCCTGGAGCCGCGTTGTTGGCGGCATCGCGATGGGCGGCCAGCAGGTCGATCTCCTCCCGGAGGGCTTCCTGCCTGTCGTCCGTGAGGCTGTCGACCAGGTCCCAGCCCGGTAGCTGGTGCAGGTGGTTGTCCAGGGTGTTCATGTTGTTGATGGCGGTGGCAGGCGTCCGGCCGAGCAGGGCGCGGTCGAGGGTGTCGAGGTACGTCTGCCACGGCGTGGTGTGGTGGCGCTCCGTGGGCCACAACGAGCCGGCGCGCCCGCCCACGTTCACCTGGTTGATGCGCCCCGCGGCACTCGCGCCAAGCTGCACCGCGACCCGCTGGATGGGGAGGCTCGCCCCGGCCCCGGTGCTCGGAGCCGCCTTGAGCTGCGCGGTCGCGACGTCATGCGTGGACTCCGCCGGGAGCCTCGCGGCCCGCGCGGACATGGCGTCGGCCTCGTGCTCCAGGCCAGAGTCATCGTTGAGCGCGGCGCCCTGCAACTCGGCCGTGGGCCGCACGCGTCCCTGCTTCTGCTGCACGACGTGCCACGCCTCGTGGGCCAGGTGCTTCTCCTGGCCCGGCGCCACGTGGATGTCCGAGCCCTGCGTGTAGGCCAGGGCCTGGAGCTGCGCGGGCGCGGAGGAGTTGTAGTGCACGCGCACGTCGTCCAGCGACATGCCGGACAGGGACTCGACGCCGGACTTCAGCGAGTCCGGAAGGCCCGTGTCGTTGCGCGGCGAGGCACGGCGCTGGAGCGTCTGCGCCTGCTTCGCCTGCGCCACCACCCTCGGGGAGGAGTCCAGCGCCTGCTGGAGCGCGCCCAGCGACTTCGTGCGCGACGAGCCCCCCTCCATGGCGCCACCTCCCGCCGAGGACGCGGAGGTGGACTCGCGCGAGGACTGTGACGGCTCGACGAACACGCCCATTCGATGCCTCCGGGGGAGACTCGGAATGTACCGTGCCCGTCTCCAGTGCCGACAGGATGCGCCGGGTGTCGCGCCATGAGGGCCGCGTCACGCCGGCGCACGTCCTCCACCCGCATGGGACGTCCTGGGTTCCCTCGCGAGCTCAGGACGGAGACGGCGGGGTCTGCGACGCATCGGGGCTGTCCGCGCGAATCTTGCGCGAGTTCTCGACGAGCTCGCGCCAGGACGCCTCGTACTCCCCCCGCAGCCTCGCCCACTCGCCGCCCCGGGCCTTCATCAATCGCCGCAGCGACTCACCCGTGCTGGACAACGACGAGCGCAGGAAGCGCAGCTCCTCCTTCGTGAGCAGCGAGTCCTCCGCGCGGGAGCGGGAGATGTCCGCCTCGTACCCGTCGAACTGGGCCCCCAACTGCCGCAGCTCCGCCTCGCGCTTGCGCTCGTAGGCCGCGCGGCGCTGGCCCGCCTGCTCCTCCGCGTCGTCGAGCGACTTGCGGGTGTCGTCGCAGGCGCGCAGCAGCTCCTGCTTGCCCCGCTCGAAGTCCTCGGTGCCGCGCTGGCGCAGCTCCTCCAGCTTGCGATGGAACGCCTCGCGGCGCTGCTTCACGCCCCTCAGCTCCTTTACCTCGTCCTGTGCCTGACGGATGTCGGCCTGTGCCTCGACCTCCGCGATTCGCGCGTCGATGCGCTGCTTCTCGGCGTCCATCTTCTGCAGGTAAGCCTCGCGCTCGTTCATGGCCTGGATGCCTCCTCCGGTGGGACGCCGCGACCTGGCGCCCTCGCGGGGATATGGATGAGGACGGGACAGGGCATTGCACACAGGCAGAGGCACGAGGGCCGGGCGTGCCGCGCGGAGTGCTTGACCCCAGGCCCGCTCCGGGCGATGAGCCGGGCGCATGAAGCCCTGGGAGACACTCGAGAGCGCCAATGTCCCGGACGTGGGGGAGCTCACCCTGGTCCGCCGAGGGGACGAGCTCGTCCTGCGCGTGCGCGGACAGACGCTGATGTCCAGCCGCATGCACGGCTCCGAGGAGGCGCTCGCGAAGGCCGGCTGCGAGGAGCTGGCGAGCCGGGGCACCGGACGGGTGCTCGTCGGTGGACTCGGCTTCGGCTACACCGTGCGCGCCGTGCTGGACGCCGTGGGCCCGGGGGTCCAGGTCACCGTGGCGGAGCTGCTCTCCACCGTCGTCGCCTGGAACCGTGGGCCCCACCTGTCGCCCCTCGCCCGCGCGCCGCTGGAGGACAAGCGCGTCTCCGTGGTCGAGGCCGACGTCAGCCGCGTCATGGCCCGCAACCCGCAGACGTTCGACACCATCCTGCTCGACGTGGACAACGGGCCCACCGCGCTCACCCACCCCGACAACCAGGGCCTCTACGGCTTGCCTGGTCTGTCCAACGCGGCGCGCGCCCTGCGCTCCGGGGGCACGCTCGGCGTCTGGAGCGCGGGCCCCGCCCCTGGCTTCGAGCGGCGCCTGGAGAAGTGCGGCTTCACCGTGGAGGTCCTCCACCCCCACGCCCACGGCACCAAGGGCCCCCGCCACGTGCTCTTCATCGCCCGCCTGGGCAAGGGCCGCCGCTGAGCCCCGGCGTCGAAGGGCTCGACAGAATATGACGACCGGTATATTCATCCGGTCGTGAGCAAGGGAGAGGACACTCGTCGGCGGATGATTGCCGCCGCGGCGGAGATGCTGGAGCGCTCGGGGTACGCCGGCGCGGGCATCAACGAGCTGCTCGAGGCCGGCAAGGCGCCTCGGGGCTCGCTCTACTTCCACTTCCCGGGGGGCAAGGAGCAGCTCGCCATCGAAGCCCTCCAGGCCTCGTCCGCGGAGGTGACGCGGCTGCTCGGTGAGCACCTCGCCTCATCCAAGGGCCTCGTCACCGGGCTGCGTCGCGCGCTCGCGCAGCTGGCGGACCGCGCGGAGGCCTCCGGCTTCGAGAAGGGCTGCCCCGTGTCCGCCGTGGTGCTGTCCTCCGGCGCCACGCCGGAGCCGGTCCGCGCCGCCGCCGCCCAGGCGCTCCAGTCCTGGCAGCAGCTGCTCACCGAGCGGCTCCGGACCGAGGGACTCACGGCCGCCGAGTCGCGCCGTCGCGCCGCCCTGGTGCTCTGCTCCATCGAGGGCGCGCTGCTGCTCATGCGCGCCCACCGCAGCCGGGCTCCCATCGAGGAGCTCTCCAAGGAACTGGAGCGCCTGCTCTCACTCGACTGAGCACGGCCCACGCCGTGCGCGGATGGGCCGCGTCGGCGCGACTCCAGAATATGTAGACTGGTCTAGATACAGAGGTCGTCATCATGAAGGATTCGTCACCGGACTCGCTCGTCATCGGCGCCACGGGATTGCTGGGGCGCTGGCTCGTGCCGGAGCTGACGAGGCGCGGGCGACACGTCGCCGTGCTCGCTCGCAACGCCCAGGGACGCAGCCAGCCCTACCGGGACTGGGTGGCGGCGCTCGGAGGCGCACCCGAGCGGCTCGTGTTCCTCGAAGGAGACCTGGACGCGCCGGGCCTGGGGCTCACGCCAGCGGACACCCAAGCCCTCCAGGGCGTGCGGGACGTGTTCCAGCTGGGCGCGCGCTTCGCCTGGCACCTGTCGCCCGAGGAGGCCCAGCGCACCAACGTGGAGGGGACCCGCGCCGTGGTGGAGCTGGCCTCGAAGCTGCCCGCGCTGCGCCGGCTCGTGCTCGTGGGGGGCTATCGCATCGGACCGCGGCTCGACGCCTCGGGGCGAATCGTCCCCGCCCCCCCGCTGAGCTTCGAGGACTCCGGCGCCTATGAGGCCTCCAAGGCGCTGTCCCACCAGGTGGCGGTGAAGACCGCCGGGAGCTTGGGCGTCCCCATCACCACCGTGCACCCTTCCTCCGTCATCGGAGACAGTCGCACCGGCGCGACGGTGCAGAGCCTGGGGCTCGGCGACACCGTGGCCCACGTCCACGCCGGGAAGATGCCCGTCCTCCTGGGCTCGAAGGACACCTTCGTCCCCGTGGTCGCGGTGGACACGGTGGCGCGCTTCATGGCGGGCGTGGTGGAGGTTCCGGAGGCCGCGGGGCAGGAGTACACGCTGATGGACCCGGGCTCGCCCACGTTCCACGAGCTGATTCGCTGGACCGCGCGACGCTCGGGCCGACGCGCGCCTCGCCTGTCACTGCCCGTGTCGTGGGTGCGCTGGCTGCCCGAGCGGCTGCTGGGCGCGGCCACCGAGTCACTCGACTTTCTCGACACCGCCCGCTACCCCGTGGAGCCCGCACTCGCGATGGCCCGGCGGATGGGCGTGGAGCTGCCGCCGGTGGAGACGGTGCTGGAGCGCTGGTTCGACTTCCTGCGCGGCACGGGCTTCGCGCCGGACGTGGAGCGGGCGCGACTCGCGTCGGTGCGTCCGGGATGACCCGGCGACCAAGGGGCGTGGACGCCGGGGCCTCGCGCGATGTGCTGTAGTAGCCCGGCCCTCGAAACGGACCGGAGACCTCCTGGTGAACCGACCTTCCCTGCTGGCCGTGCTCGTCGTCCTGCTGACCGCGTCCGCCGCACGTGCGCAGCCGTCCCCCGTGCTGGGGGGACTCGACGGCCTCTATCCGGACCTGGACGCGCTGTACCGCGACCTGCACCAGCACCCCGAGCTGTCCTTCCAGGAGGAGAAGACCGCCGCGAAGCTGGCCGAGCGCCTGCGCAAGCTGGGCTTCGACGTCACCACGGGCGTCGGCGGCACGGGCGTGGTGGCGCTCTTGCGCAACGGCCCCGGGCCCACGGTCATGCTGCGCACGGACCTGGACGCGCTGCCCATGGAGGAGAAGACGGGCCTGCCCTACGCCAGCAAGGTGCAGGTGAAGGGCGGCGACGGGCAGACGGTGCCGGTGATGCATGCCTGCGGGCATGACGTGCACATGACGGTGTGGATGGGCACGGCGACGCTGCTTTCGCGCAAGAAGGACCAGTGGAAGGGCACGCTGATGATGGTGGGCCAGCCCGCGGAGGAGATTGGGGCCGGCGCGCGCAAGATGCTCGCGGATGGACTCTTCAAGCGCTTCCCCAAACCCGACTTCGCGGTGGCGCTGCACAACACCACCGCGGCGCCCGCGGGCCGCGTGGAGTACGTGTCCGGCTACGCCATGGCCCACGTGGACTCGGTGGACATCACGCTCTTCGGCAAGGGCGGACACGGCGCGTACCCGCACACGACGGTGGACCCCATCCTGATGGCCGCGCGCACGGTGCTCGCGCTCCAGACGCTGGTCAGCCGGGAGAAGCACCCGCTGGAGCCCGCGGTGGTGACGGTGGGCTCCATCCACGGCGGCACCAAGCACAACATCATCCCGGACGACGTGCGCCTGCAGCTCACCGTGCGCTCCTACAAGCCCGAGGTCCGCAAGGCGCTCCTGGCGGGCATCGAGCGCATCGCCAAGGCGGAGGCCCTGGCCTCCGGCGCCACGCGGCCGCCCAGGGTCGACGTCACCGAGGGCACGCCCGCCACCTACAACGACCCGGCCCTCACCCGCCGCCTCACCGAGGCCGTGGTGCGCGTGCTCGGCGAGAAGAACGTCGGAGAGGCCCAGCCCGTCATGGGCGGCGAGGACTTCTCCGAGTACGGCCGCGCCGGAGTCCCCGCCGCGCTCCTGTGGCTGGGCGCGGTGGAGCCGCAGCGCTTCCTCCAGGCCCGCTCAGGGGGTGAGCCGCTCCCGTCCCTGCACTCCTCCGGCTTCATCCCGGACCGCGAGCGCACGCTGCGCACGGGTGTCACCGCGCTGACGACGTCCGCGCTGGAGCTGCTGGGCAAGCCCTGAGCCCTTGAAACCACGGCCACGACGAGGGCCTTCGATGACCCTCGCCGCGGCCCGTGGGAGCGAGGTCGCCCCCCAAGGCGGCCTCGCTCCAGTTCTCCTTCGCACGCTACCGGCAGGCCCCCAGCCGGACGGAGAGGCAGCCGTCGTTCCCGCAGCGTGTGAAGCGCGCGCAGCGCTGGGCCTCGAACTCGCCGAAGGCCCGGACGGTGGTGGTGCGCCGGCCCTCCGCCGCCGTCTCCACGCAGACCTCGATGTCCTGGATGGGGAGGTTGGGCGTGTCGGTGAGCACCTCCATCATCGGGTCGAACAGCGCGCTGGCGGTGGCACACTCCATCGCCTTCTGCGCCGACGTCGCGCGCACCTCCACGACGCGCACCGCGCAGAACTGCTTGCTCTGGATGCCCAGGGAGAACACCGTCCCGCCCGCGTCACACGCGGTGGCGGCAATCGACTGGCACGTCCCGCCCACGCAGTTGCTGCTGGCGTTGCAGACCTGGCTGCCCGACGAGTTGCAGCACGCCTCGCCGACGTCGCCGCAGTTGCGGCAGGTCTCCCCGCCCGACTCCATCACGCACATCAGCGAGCCGCCGCAGTACGTGGCGGAGGCGGCGACACAGCAATCCTGCCCCTCGCCGCCGCACGGCACGCACGTGCCGCTGTTGCAGGCCAGGCCCGTGTCACAGCTCGCGGAGTCCGTCCGGCACGCGCAGCCGTTGGTTCCATACTGACTGGGGTCGCATCCGGAGTTGCCGCCCTGGCAGCTTCCGCAGCCCGCCATGACGACCATGCACAGCATCAGGAGCCCCCTCAGGGGCGAGTTCAGGTTCACGATGGGGTTCCTCGTTGCTTGGAAGGACATGGGGTGCACCGGCTCCGCGCCGCTCACGGACTGAGCACCAGGTGCACGGACTTGCCGTCGCCATTCACGGCGCGGACCAGCACCTCGAGGTTGTCGGAGATGGACAACGCCTCCACGACGCGCAGGCCCGCCTTCTCCAGCTCCTCGGGCGCGAGCTCGGAGAGCGGGTAGCTCTTCTCCCCGTCCGGCGGGGTGATGAACGCGCGCTGGGACTTGTCCTCCGCCGTGGCCGTCCCCACCACCCAGTTGCTGGTGTTGAGCCCCCCCGCCCTCGCGGACAGCGCGCCCTCGGGCAGGGGCAGCAGCTCGCCGCCCTTCTCGCGGGTCCACCGGAAGGGCTGGCTGTGCTTGCCGGAGACGCGCGCGGTGCCCAGCACCGTGCCCACGTCGTTGAGCGCGGCGATGTCCGCCTCCAGCTCAAGGAGGATGTGACGCTCCTTGCCCGCGATGAGCGCCGCGCGAGGGCCGCTCTGCGTCTGCACCACGGCCGCCGACTCACCCAGCGCGTTGAAGAACAGGCGCCCCGAGCCGAGCCCCGTCAGCGCCTCGCGCTTCGCGGGACCGACCTCGTCGACGACGTAGACGACGTCCTTGTCATCAGGCCAGCGCACCAGCGGCGTGCCGTGCGCGTTGCCCACCAGGGCCTCGTAACCGTCGACCCACAGCTGCGCGCCCGCCTTCACCTCGTTCGCCTTCATCCGGAACGCGGACAGGCCCTTGTACGAGTACGCGGTGCCGAACAGGTCTCCGCTCGCGCTGACGGCCTTCACGTCGACGCGGTCCACGCCGAGCGCCTCGCGCAGCGACTGCACGGTGGACCTGCTCGTGATGAGGCTGTCCGATTCGTCGTTCGCCAGACGGCCGATGACCGCGCCCTCGTTGGTGATGAGGCGGGCAATCGCCACCTCCGGGAGCTGACGCCACCGGTTGAAGTCGAACACCTGGGTGACGCACCGGTTGAGGGCGACCCGCTGCGACTGGAGCATGCCGCCCGAGGAGCCCTGGATGACGGTGGGCCCGCCCCAATGTGGGGGCAGCCGGATGGCGAAGCGCGCGGTGCGCTGGGCCTCGGGCACGCGCACGTTGAGGACCCCGACGCTCGCGTCCACACTGAAGAGCTCCACCAGCGTTCCGCCCGCGGGCGCGGGGCTGCTCAGGACGACCTCACCCGACAGCTCCGTGGCACTCGAGGAGGGGCAGCGGTTGGTGGACGTCAGCACCCGGAGCGCCGCCAGGCGCGGACGCGGCACGCCCGCGTAGGCGACGAACTGACGCACCTGCACCGGCTCCGTCCAGTAGAACTTGAAGACGATGTCCGTGTAGCCGTCCACCCAGACCTGGCTGCCCCCCGTCAGCACCAGCTCGACGTTGTGGGGACACGAGGCGCTCTCGCAGTAGGGGTCATCCGCGCCGCGCACCTGGCGGGCGAAGGCCTTGAGCGTGCCGCGCACGCGCGTGACGCTGTTGGCGTCGCCCAGGTAGTACGGCGAGGGCAGCGTGTCGTCGAAGGTCCAGGTGATGACGTTGCCGCTGCGCGAGCCCCACAGGTTCAGCACCAGGTCGGAGTTCACGCCGAAGGTGCGCGCCGGGACGTGCAGGTTCAGGGTGCCCGCCGACTTGGGCAAGAGCCAGTAGCCCGTGGCGTAGTCGTTGCCGCGCACGTGGATGCGCGCGGCGTTGAGGCGGACATTCGTGCCGCGCCACACGTCGTCCACGATGTCCGCGTGGGCGACTGGCGCCAGGATGAGGCCGAGCAGGACCACCAGGCCCAGCCCGTTGAGGATGCGTGTCATGAGGTTCTCGGAGGTGTTGTGGGAGTGAAGTGAAGGCCGCGTCGGGACTCAGCCCCCCAGCTCGGCGGAGGACTGGGCCATCAGCGACATGATGCGGGCGCGCGTGGAGGAGTGCTGGCCCGGGCGCAGCGCGAGCGCCTGGAGCATCTGGAGGACCGGCGCGCCGCCGCCCTCGATGCGGTGGGTGATGAGGTTGAGCAGCGTGGCCTCCACCCCGGAGACCATCCCCCCCGAGACGACCCAGGCGCGCAGCCGCTCCAGGTCCGCCCCGTCCAGCCTGCGTGCGTCCAGCGCGTCCAGCAGCGCCGCCTGCACCAACCGCTCCGGCTCCTGGACCAGCGAGTCGAGCAGCATGCGTGTGGCCACCTCCTGCGGCACGCCGCGCAGGGACTCGGCCGCCGCGGCGCGCACCTCGGTGGAGTCGTCGCGCAGGTAGGGCTGCGCCGCATCCAACACGGCCTCCTGCCGCGTGTTGCCCAGCGCGCGCAGCGCGTGCATGCGGTCCTGCGGGTCCTTCGCGTCGCGCAGCGAGTCCTGGAGCGGGCGCAGGTAGGTCGCCACGTTGGGGTCCCCGGAGGGGAGCTTCGACACCACGCCGCCCAGCGCGTACTCGGACGCGCGCCGGGTGGCCACGTCGTTGCCCGCGCGGGCCCGCTCCCGCAGCGTGGTCAGCATCCGGGCCGTCTCCGGCTCGGGCGCCTCGAGGAAGCCCGCGCGCTGCAGCATCAGCCCGTAGGACGTCTCGTGCTCGCGCGCCACGGGGGCCTGGAGCAGCTCGCGCATCAGCGCCTGGGCCTCTCCATGCCCCGTGCCCGCGAGCACGTCCATGGTGAGCTCACGCAGTCCCGGATTCACGCCCGGACGCAGGAAGGACGCCGCGAGCTCCCGCGTCCTGCCGGGCTCCAGCTTGAGCGCGGCGATGGCCCGGCGCACGAAGCGGTCCAGCTCCGGGATGGACTCCGGGCGCGTGGCGGCGGCGAGCACGCGGAGGACCTCGTCCACCGTCATGCCGTCCGCCTGGCTGCGCAGGAGCGCCGTCTCCTTGTCTCCCTCGAAGACGATCTGCTCGGGCTTGCGGATGAGGGACTTGTCCTCGTTCGTCGCCAGCAGCGGCGCCATGCTCCGCGCGGAGAACGTCACGCGAAGGCGCATCCGGCGCGACATCAGCGGGGCGCCATCCGTCCGCGTCGCGTCCAGCGACTCGTCGTGGGACACCCCGGCCATCCGGCCATCCGGCGCGCGCTCGAAGCGGGTGAGCGAGCGCAGCTCCTGCTGGAACGGCCGGTCCTTCCCCGCGGCGTTCAGCGTCACGTAGCGCGTGCGCCGCCGCGTCAGGACGGAGTCCCCGTCGAACTGGAAGCGGGCCTGGACCTCGCCCGTCTGGTTGGACTCGACGACGTCCCACTCGGCCGCGTCGCGCAGGGTGGTGGGGAACAGCTCCGCGGCGAGCGTCTGCGCCAGCTGGCGGAACATGGCGGGCTCCGACTCCGAGAAGCGCACCGCCAGGAGCGCGCCCTTCGCGTCCAGCTCCACCCAGGCCGACGCGGACTCGGGCAGCTGCGCCGCCACGGAGGCCGCGTCGGGAAAGAGCTGCTGCCCCGAGAGCACCGCGTCGTGCCGCTCCAGGGACTTCAGGGACAGCCGCACCCTCGTGCCGTCCGGGCGGACCTCGAGCGCGCGCAGGGCGAGCGAGCCCTCCAGGTGCAGCGTGCCCTCCACCGCGCCGGACGACGTCGCGCCCCCCGGGACGGGCATCGGGAGCTCCACGCGCTGCAGGTCATCCCAGGCGAACCGATAGATGCGCTCCTCTCCCGGCGCCCACTGGAACAGGGGCAGGCGGGAGTCGCTCACGACGACCGGGGCGGCCTCGCCCGCGACGACGGTGGGGCGCGTGAAGTACCAGGCGGACACTGAGCCGGTGAGCAGCAGGGTGGACAGCACGGCCGTACGGACGGCGAGCCTCGGGCGACGCATGAAGGACCTCGAAAGGAAGGGACTGGGGCGGGACGCCATGGCGATGGAAGGCCATGGCGCCCCAGGAGGACCGCCCCGACACGTGAGCGCCGGAGCGGCCCCGCCGTGTGACTAGAAGATGCGCGCCAGCGGCACCGTCTTGGTCTCGGTGTAGATGTTGTGCTTCAAGCCGAAGCCGCTCCACGAGAACACGGGGAACTCGGCCTTCAGGTCGAACAGCTGCAGGAAGAGCGAGATGCGCCCGTCGAGGAAGCGCGTCTCGATGTCCAGCTTCGAGGTGAGGCGCAGGAACAGCGTGTTCGGGTCCGTCGGGTGCGAGGGCGAGCTCAGGTAGATGCCGATGTCCGTCTCCAGCGGGAGGTTGGCGCGGGTGAGCACCACCGTGCCGCGGACGGCGACCTGGACCTTCGGCAGGCCGATGCCCACCGACGCGAAGCCATTGACGGAGAGGTACGGCGTGAGGATGCCGAACAGGTCCACGCCCAGCAGGTCCGCCGCGCAGTCACGGGTGATGGCGCCGCCGATGTCGAACTTGACGCCCGTCTCCGCGGACACGCCCGCCGTCAGCGTGACGGGGATGTACCAGACCATGAAGGTGTAGGACGTCTGGGCCTCGTCGAACGCGTACACGGGCTTGGTCTGCGCGAAGGTGACGCGCAGCGGATAGGTCTGGTCGTGGGTGTAGACGGACTGCCCCAGGAAGCGGGCCCCCACGGTGAGCCGGATGCCGTTGCCCTCGGTGCCCGCGGAGCCGTCGATGTGGATGACCTCCATGCGGGTGGGGCTGAAGAGGTTCGCGTAGGCGTTGAACTCGCCGTAGATGCGCGCGTTGTACTCGCACCACGGGCCCGTCAGGCCGAAGCCATTCGCCTGCATCCGCGCGCTCGAAGCGCCCGGCGCCGTGACCTCCCAGCCGCCGTTGTAGTCGTAGCCGGCGCCCATGAAGCTGTCGCCCGCGTAGCCACTGTCACCGGCCTCGCCGCCATGGCGCACCAGGCCCGTGGACGGGTTGGTGGGCGCCTGCTGCGCCTGGATGTACTGGCCGTAGGCGAGCACGTACTGGGCCAGCATCGTCGTGTTGAGGGTGTAGTCCTTCTCCTTCAGGGTGGAGATCTTGAGCAGGTGCGCGTTGCGCACGAAGCTCGTCTCGCTGAAGTCGTTGCCCGTCAGGAACAAGCACGCCTGCAGGTCCGCGGCGCGGCGCGGCCCCATGGCGGCGTCCAGCTCCAGCTTGTAGCGGCGCGGGCTCCAGTCGCAGGACGTCACGTACTTCGAGTCGAGGCAGCCCTGCCCCTCGGCCTGGACCAGGCGCTCCTCGATGACCTTGTCGAGCGCGTAGAGCCGCTCGGCGGTGGTGGCGTTCAGCTCCTTCGTGTCGCGGTCCTTCTTCAGGAAGAGCGCGTACGCCTTCTGCCAGTCGGCGTAGATGCCCGCGCGCTGGGCGAGCAGCGCGATGAAGCCCTCCTGCTCCTCCTGGCGCACGGTGAGCTCGTCATCCGGGATGTGCGCGAGCTGCTCGGCCATCTCCTGGTGCCACGAGTCCGAGGCCACCGCCCACTGCCGGGCCTCCGGGTTGTTGGCGAGCCGCGCGGCGTCGGTGGTGAACTCGTAGGGCTTGACGCCCTTCGGGTAGGGGCCGGGCGTGAAGGCGAAGTACGCGTTCTTCGCCACCCGCGTCTCGCCCCAGATGGACGCCAGCTTCTTGCCGTCGCGGCTGTACAGCGTGCGGTGGGCGATGCCGTCGCCCCCGTAGGCCGACTGGAACAGCGCGCGGTAGTCGTCGCCGTGCACGCCCGAGCGCCGCTCGAAGCGGCTGTAGTCGTAGTACTTCTCGTCCACGTACTCCTGGCAGGACGTCACCTGCGTCCCGTTCTTGTCCCAGGCCTGCAGCTGCCCCAGGTACGCAAGCTCCGCCTTCGTCAGCTTCTCCAGCTTCTTGCGGTAGAGAATCTGCCCCTTGAGCACCTGGCCCGACAGGCCCTGGTCCATGCCGCTCACGCGCGTGGTGCCCAGCGACACGGGCTGGGTGGCCACCGTCGCCGTCCCGCTGCCGAACTCCTCCGGCAACAGCACCGTGCGCTTGGGCGCGTTGTCCCAGCGCGCCCTCCACTCCGTCTCGATGATCTGCTGGCAATATCCGTCGTGGGCCTCGCCGCACTTGCTCGAGCGGTAGTCGACGTCCACGCACTGCTGCAGCGACGGCGTCGGGCAGTCCTCCGCGAGGCTCACGGGCGCCGACAACAGCGTCATCGACACTCCGGCCCAACGCAGCGGGCTCCCCAACAGACCCACTTTCTTCCCCTGGTTCATATGAAGCTTCGTCCTTGGTGAGGGCCGGCTTCGGGCACGGCCCGCCGGACCCCAGAGCACGTGCTGTGCCGCGGCGCGTGTCACTCGGGGGCGCGTGACGACGCGACCACCCCGCGAGGACCCGGAGACAACACGGCGAACCAGGACGTTGCCTGCGAGGCAACACGCACCAGGACGACGACGTGGGGAGCGTCAGTGCCCCACGCCTTCGCACAACCAGCCACGCGCGAAGGCCCAGTCCCGGCGCACGGTGGCGGGCGCCACGCCCAGCACCGCGGCGGTCTCCTGGATGCCCAGGCCCGCGAAGTAACGAAGCTCCACGAGGCGGGCCAGCCGGGGCTTGAACGACTCCAGCTCCACCAGCACCCGCTCCAACCCCAGCACGTCGATGTCGACGCCCACGGGGGACTCCGTCACCTCGTCGTGCAGGTACAACGGCTCACGCAGCGCGTCCCGACGGTGGGCGTTGCGCACCCGCACCGCCTCCACCAACGCCCGACGCATCGCCTGGGCCCCCACCCCCAGCACATGGCGACGTCGCTCCATGTCCGCGGACTCCCCCGCCCACCGCCCGCAGATGTCGCGCAGCAGCAGCATGGGACGCAGCGTGGCCCGCGAGGCCTCTCCGCTCATGGCCGCGTGCGTCATCTCGCGGAGCTCCTGGTACGCCACCCCCTGAAGGGCATCCCGGGCCTCTCCTCCTTCGTTGCGAGCGCCTTCCAGCAGCGATGTCTTCCCCGACATGCCCATGGTGTCCTCCTGGGTCTCACATCCCATCGAGTCGCTTCGCCACGCCTGCCTAGCCTGTCGAACGAAATCCCCCGCAAATCTTGAGAACAAAGAATTGTTTTCGTAAATACCGACAATTCCCTGCCCGCCGGGATGGCCAAGCTGCTCTCATGGTCGTCCTGGCGCAACGCAGGATCACCAACTTCGCTGGCTATTCGCTCTTATCCACATTTCCAAAGACGACTGGCGCACGTGCCAGCGAGGAAGCGTTCGGGGCCCCGCGCATGGGGGGTGGGCACGCCTCGGCTTCCCACGACGCCCTGGAGGGTGGGCGGCCCCGAGGTCCTGGGTCGACCTGGAGGCGGGCTACGCGGTGGGTAGCCAGAGCACGAAGCGGGCGCCGCCCTCGGGGGCCAGGGTGTAGCGCAGCTCCCCGCGCATGCTCCGGGCCAGCTGGCGGCACAGGGCGAGCCCCAGGCCCACGCCGGGCGCGGACCGGGCCGCGGCCTGAACGGACTTGGAGAAGGGCTCGAAGAGCCTGCGGGCCGTGGCGGGGTCCACGCCCGGGCCGTGGTCCCTCACCACCAGCCCCACCCGGCGGCCCCGCCGCTCCAGCTCCAGGTGCAGGCGTGGGTCGGTGGCGCCGGCGGCGTACTTGGACGCGTTGTCGACGAGGTTGAAGAGGACCTGCTCCACCGCCGACGGGTCCGTCAGCACGGTGACGTCCGGGGGCACGTCCACGCTCAGCACCAGCCCGGACTGGAGCGCGCGCTCGGCGAGCCGGGGCTCCAGCCGCGACACGAGCGCGTCCACCGCCACCGGCTCCAACCGGGCCGGCGCGCGCCCACGCTCGATGCGGGCATAGGCGAGCACGTTCTCCACCAGGTGGCTGAGCCGCTCCGCCTCGCGGTGGAGGATGTCGAAGTACTCCTGTCGCCGCGCGGCGTCCGGGACCATGCCCGCCGACAGCATCTCCGTGTACATGCGGAACGTCGTCAGCGGCGTGCGCAGCTCGTGCGTCACCGCCGACACGAAGGCGCCCCGACGCTCGCTCAGCGCCATCACGCCCACCAGCAGCGCCACCACCGCCACGCCCGCGAGCGCCACGCCGCTCCAGGCCACCATGAGCACGAGCGGCAGGGACGAGAGGGCGCCCGAGGAGCCCTCCTCGCCCGAAGTGGAGCCCGGTACCAGCCGCACCGGCAGGGCCGCCAGGAGCCTCCCCTCCCCTGTCGCCGTGACGTCGCCCCGTGCGGGCTCCAGGGTCGCGCCCGGGAGCAGGTCCTCCACGCGGCCCTGGAGCCAGCGGCTCAACCCGGGCCAGTCCAGCCAGCAGCCCTGGAGGACCTCCTGGCCATCGACCCGGACGAGCCGGCCCAGCAGGAGCGCGTCGCCCACCCAGAGCGCCCGCATCTCCGCGCGGGGGGAGGCGCGGGCCGCCGATGGCTCCTGGGCCTGGTAGGTCACGACATTCTGACTGGCGGCCTGGCGCGCGCTGCGCGAGCGGGCGTCGTACTCGCTGGCGTTCTTGAGCTCCTGGAACGAGGACGACAGCTTGCTCTGGACGCGTGACAACGGGCTGCCGGTCGAGGCGGGTGCATCCCGCGCCGCGAGCGCCTCGCGCAGCCGGAGGCCGCCGAGCTGACGCGACACGTGCTCCAGGCGCGCCCTCAGGACCTCCTCCCCCACGCGGGGCGGGGCCACTCCGAGCGAGGCGCGCAGCGACGCCTCGATGACCTGCGGAGAGGTGACGTTCCCGGCGGTGTCCACCTGGAAGTGGAGCAGGACATGTTCCGGCGGACCCGCGAGCAAAGGAGACGCCATCCACGCCTGCCCCTCGGGGAGCGGGGCGTTGCGCGCGTCCAGCACACCGGGCACGGGGGCCACGGCCGCATACGCCTCCGCGGGCACCGCGCTCTCCCGGGCCACCAGCGGCAACAGCTCCGAGTCCAGCCGCCACAGCGCCAGGCGCACGTTCTCCTCGCGCGCCGCGCTCAGGCGGGCCTGACGGTCCGCGCGGTCCAGGCGCAGGGCGAAGACGGACAGCCACACCACGCCGGCCAGCGCCAGCGCCAGGCAGGCGCTCACCGCGAGCCAGACTCGCCAGGAGCGAATCATCGGGCTCCACCCATTTGGGAGAACATGGAGCCCTTGCCGCATGCCGCACGGGCGATTACCGCGAGCCAGGAGCGAATCATCGAGTGCCGCCCGACGGGGAGCCCATGGAGCCCTTGCCGCGCACCGTACAGGCGCTCACCACGCTCCAGACACGCCAGGAGCGAATCATCGGGCGCCGCCCGGCTGGGAGAACATGTACCCCTTGCCGCGCACCGTGAGGATGACGCGGGGCTCGGCGGAGTCATCGCGCAGCTTCTCGCGCAGCCGCGCCATCGTCATGTCCACCGTGCGCGTCTGCAGTCCGCGCGCGGGCAGGTGCCACACGCGCTCGAGCAGTTCCTCGCGGGAGATGGCTCGCCCCGGGTTCTCCCCCAGGTAGCGCAGCGCGTCCGCCTCTCGCTCCGACAGGTCCATCCGCGTGCCGTCATCGAAGCTCAGCTCGCGGCGCTCCACCACGAAGTGCCCGCCAGGGAAGTCCACGCGGGAGGCCCCCACGGGACGCTCGGCCGAGCGTCGGAGCACCGCACCCACCCGGGCCAACAGCTCCCGCACCGAGAAGGGCTTCACCACGTAGTCGTCCGCCCCCAGCTTCAGGCCCTTCACCCGGTCCTCCTCCTGGCCCCGGGCGGTGAGGATGATGACGGGCAGCGTGGGCCGGCTCTTGCGCACCGCCGCCAGCAGGTCCAACCCGTCACCATCAGGGAGCACCAGGTCCAGCAGCACCAGGTCCACCGGCGTGCGCTCGGCCACGCGCTGGCCCTCTTCCTTCACGCCCGCTTCGAGGACCTCGTAGCCCTCGAAGCGAAGCGCATCCACGATTCCGCGCCGGATGGCGGGGTCATCCTCGACGACGAGCACTCGGCGCGCGGCCATGACGCATCCTACTCCAGGGTGAAGCTTCGCTTGCTCGCCTCGCGCTGCACCACCTGGCCGATGACGCCGTCCAGCGTGTCATCCCCCTTCGTCGCCTGATTCTTGCGCGCCTCCGCCAGGAACTGCTGGCGCTCCTTGCCGAGCTGCTGGATGCGCTGCTGGAGCGCCTCACGCTCCTTCTCCCGGGCCGCGAGCCACGCCTTGCGCCCCGCCGCGTCCAGGTTGCGCATGGGCTCGGGCAGCTCCTCCGCCGCGACGGAGCCCAGGTCCACCTTGTTCTTCTTCACCGCGTCCACCAGGTCCCAGCTCTCGTTGGAATAGTTCCCGGAGCTCTTCGCCATCGCACGCGAAGCCATGTTCGACAGCGACACGCCGCGCGAGAGCTTGTCCTGCGTGGCCTGTCGCTGCTGGCTCTCCTTCGCCTCGGCGCCGCCGTAGACCACGTAGGTGTTGTTCAGCTCGGTGCCCAGCCGGGCGATCTCATCGTCCTGCGGAGCGGCGAGCTCGACGACCCGCTGGTTCTGGTCGATGTTCATGTAGCTGCCGTCGGCGCGCGTGGCCGCATCCTTCCAGTGGTCCGCGATGCCCTGCTCGTAGTCACCGCAGTGGATGGTGTTCACGGTGATGCCCTTCTTGCGCGCGGCGGCCACGGCCTCCCGGTAGTCGACCGGCCCCTGGATGAAGGTCTCGTTGCCGGCGATGAAGATGAGCCGCATCGAGTCCTCCTTCGGGCTCCACTCCAGTTTCCGGGTGGCCTCCTGGATGACCTCGCCACCGTGCTCCGAGCCGCCGGAGGTGCGCAGGGCGAACAGCCGCTCGGAGAGCGCATCCAGGTCCGAGGTGAACGGCGTCACCTGGCGGATCTCGCTCGAGCTCGCGCCGGGGGTGGTGTCGCCGTACGTGTAGAGGGCCAGCTCCAACCGGGGCGCCACGCCGCCACGCTTCGCCTTGGCGAAGCGATTCACGATGTTCCACAGCTGGGTGCGCGCCTGGTCCAGGAGCCCGTCCATGCTGCCGCTCGTGTCGAGCAGGAGCGCGATCTGGATGACCGGCGCCGCCTTCGGGTCCACGAACTGGGGCGAGGGAGGCGCCACGGGAGCCGCGGGCACCACCGCGACGGGAGCAGGTGGAGCGACCGGAGGCGTCGCGACAACGGGGGCGGGAGCATTGTCCGTGGACGGCTTGCCCAACAGGAGCGCGGAGACCGCGAGCGCCGCGGCCGAGCCGAGGATGATGGGGAGCTTGAGGGCCGGTTTCATCGTGTGTCCTTTCGTACGGCGGTGCCCTGGTGAGCACGCTTGGGACAGTAACGAGTGAGCCCTGGTGAAAGGTGTAACCGCCCTGTAACCGCGTGCCGCGCTACCCCTCGTCCCAGAGGAAACCCAGCTCCAGTTCGACGGCCTCGAATGGCTCCGCGCGCACCTTGGCCAGCCCCTCATGCTGGGCGACTTTCTGGTACCCCGCGCCCTCCAGTCGCCAGACCTCCAGGGTCCGGACCTTCGGATCGATGAGCCACAGGTGCTTCACGCCTTCACGACCATAGATGGGCTGCTTGGCGAAGCGGTCCAGCCGCGAGGTCGACGGGGAGAGCACCTCGCAGACCCAGTCCGGAACGACGGTGCAGCCGACCCCGCTGGGAATCCCCGGCATCCGCTCGCGCCGCCATCCAGCGAGGTCCGGGACGAGGACGTTTCCGCCGGAGAGATGGAGCTCCGGCTCGAACAAGATGAACCAGCCACCGGGGCCGCCTCTCCCCTTGTCATAGGGACCGCTCAGTTCACCGTTCAGACGCGATGACACCAACGAATGCCGAAGCGCCGGCCTGGGACTGGCATGCAGCACGCCGTCGATGAGCTCCCCGATGACCGTCTCGGGGAGCGCCTCCAGGTCCGCATAGGTGGCCGGTTTCTTCTCCACGGTGCCCTCACTCCGATAAACCCCGACGCCCCACCCCGATTCCATGGTCATGCCCACGAAGTAGCGCGGGGGTCTGACGTCCTGGGTTGTCCCTGCTTGAACATCCCTCCAAGGTTGCATCGCCTGGAACGCGAGCGCAAGCCTCGCCCCGGGCCAGCCTCCCGCGCGCACAGCCCTGCATCCAGCGTTCCCTCGAGGCTCAGGCGCTGCGCAGCATCAAGCGCTCCACGACGGAGCGGACCTCACGCAGGCGGGACGGGTCCGTCACCGCGACGAAGATGGTGTCGTCACCGGCCACCGTGCCGGCGAGCCCCGGCACCTCCGGCTCACGGTCCAACGCCAGCGCCAGCACCGGCGCGTAGCCGGGGCTCGTCTTCACCACGAGCAGGTTCGGCGGCGCCTCGACGATGCTCACGCGCGGCCGCTCCGGCGTCGCCACCGGCTCCGTCAGCGACGCGCGCTGATAGCGCCCGCCCACCTTCTGCACGCCCAGCTTCTTGAGCCGCCGCGACAGCGTGGACTGGCTCGGCGCCTGCCCCTCCGCCTCCAACAGCTCCTGCAAGACGGCCTGATCGCTGATCTCCCGCTCCGAGATGAGCCGAAGGATTTCGTCGTCCAGGTTCATTCCTTCCACCATGCATGCACGTGAATTTCCATGCAAGGAACCCGCATGAAAGATTGCGGGAACAATACTCTTGCGCGCCGCGTCCTTCTGCATAATATCCGCGCCCCATTCGCGGAAATGCACGCATGAAGGTGCATATTCATCCACCTATGCACCGGTCCAGGCCGGGGAGCGCAGGCCCATGAAGCACGTCACCCACATCAAGGATCTCGGCCCCGCGGGTGTGGAGGCCGTCCTCTCTCAGGCGGAGGCTTGGAAGAAGAAGGCCCCCGGCGCGCTCTTCCCGGGGAGCATCCTGGGCATGGTGTTCTTCAACCCGTCCTTGCGCACGCGCACCTCGTTCGAGGCGGTGATGCTGCGCGGGGGTGGCAACGCCATCATCCTGGACGTGGGCGCGGGCGTGTGGAAGCTCGAGCACCGCGAGGGCGCGGTGATGAACCTGGACCGCGCCGAGCACCTCAAGGAGGCCGCGCCCGTCCTGTCGCGCTTCGTGGACATGCTGGGCGTGCGCACCTTCTCGCAGGGCGGCGGTGACGAGGAGGACGAGGTCGACCCCATCATCAACGCGTTCCGCAAGTGGGCCACCGTCCCCGTGGTCAGCATGGAGTCCGCGCGCGAGCACCCCTGCCAGGGCCTGGCGGACGTGCTCACCCTGCGCGAGACGTTCGGCTCCACGAAGAAGCTGCCGGTGACGCTGACGTGGGCGCCCCACATCAAGCCCCTGCCCAAGGCGGTGCCCAACTCGTTCCTGCTCAGCGCGGCCGCGGCCGGCTGCGAGGTGCGCGTGGCCCACCCGCCCGGCTTCGAGCTGCACCCGGCCGTGCGCGCGGAGGCGGAGGCGTACGCCAAGGCCACCGGCGGCAGCATCACCTACACCCACGAGCAGGACGAGGCGCTCGCCGGCAGCCGCGCCGTCTACGCCAAGTCCTGGGGCCCGACGGCCGCGGCGGCCTTCTCGCCCAACGACGTCACGGCGCTGCTCGCGTCGTACTCCGGATGGATGCCCACGCTGCGCACCATGTCGCGCGCCGCCAAGGACGCCGCCTTCCTGCACTGCCTCCCCGTGCGCCGCAACGTGGAGGTCGCCGACGAGGTCCTGGACCACTCCAGCAGCCGCGTGGTGGACGAGGCGGGCAACCGCTTCCACGTCCAGCGCGCCCTCCTGCACTGGATGCGCTCGCAGTCCCTCTGAAAAGCGGCGCCCTTCGAGGCGTGCCCGTCACCCTTCTTCCTTTCGAGGTCTCCCGTGCCCTTGTCGCCCGACCCGTACTCCGCGCTTCGCAACGCCGCGCGCTATGTGCAGCAGTTCCGTCGCAAGACGTTCGTCGTGAAGCTCGGCGGCGCCATGCTGAGCGACCCGCGCCTGCGCCGCTCCGCGTGCGAGCAGATCGCCCTGCTGTGGACCTTCTCCATCCGTCCCGTCGTCGTGCACGGCGGCGGCCCGGAGCTGGACACGCTCTGTGACGCCCTCCACCTGCCGGTGGAGAAGGTGGCGGGCCGCCGCGTCACGTCCGCGCCCGTGCTGGACGCGGCGAAGATGGTGCTCGCCGGCAAGCTGCACACGGACCTGCTCGCGGACCTGCAGGCGGCGGGTGTGCCCGCGGTGGGCCTGAGCGGCGTGGACGCGGGCCTCATCAAGGCGCGCAAGCGTCCTCCCGTCATGGTGACCGAGCCCGGCGCCACCGAGGGCAAGCTCGTGGACTACGGGCTGGTGGGTGACATCGAGGCGGTGGACACGCGCGTCGTCGAGCACCTGCGCTCGGCCGACTACGTGCCCGTCATCGCGCCCCTCTCCGGTGGCGTGGACGGCGCCGTGTACAACACCAACGCGGACACCGTGGCGGCGGCGCTGTCGGTGGCCCTGTCGGCCGAGAAGCTCTTCTTCCTGGTCCAGGTGCCGGGCCTGCTCAAGGACCTGAACGACCCCACGTCGCTGGTGACGCTGGCGAACCTGACGGACCTGGCGACCATGGAGAACACGGGCGCCATCTCCGGCGGCATGCGTCCCAAGGCGCACGCCATCCGCCACGCGCTCGTGGGTGGCGTGGGCAGCGTGCACCTGGTCAGCGGCGTCGCGCCCAACGCGCTGCTCGAGGAGGTCTTCACCAACGAGGGCAGCGGCACCATGGTCGTCCGCGAGAAGGCGCCCAAGACGGCCGCCGGGAACGCGGGATGAAGCCCGCGGAGCTGCTCCAGGCGCTGGTGGCCATCCCCAGCGTGTCGGGTGACGAGCGTCTCATCGCGGACACGGTGTCCGGGTGGGCGGAGGGCTGGGGTGCGCGCGTCCAGCGCAAGGGCCACAACGTGTGGTTCTCCGTGGGCAGCGGCCCCCGGCGCCTGCTCGTCAACTCGCACCTGGACACGGTGAAGCCGTGTGCCGGGTGGACGTACGCGCCCCACGCGCCCGAGTGGCGCGAGGACCGCCTGTACGGCCTGGGCAGCAACGACGCCAAGGGGTGCGTGACGGGGATGCTCGTCGCGGCCCGCACCCTGCTCGCCGAAGGCGCGCCCCAGGGCGGCGAAGTCGTCTTCGCCTTCACCGCCGAGGAGGAGACCGGAGGCCAGGGCCTGGGCACGCTGCTGCCCGAGCTGGGGCCGCTCGACGCCGCGGTGGTGGGCGAGCCGACGAGCCTGAAGCCCTGCACGGCCCAGCGAGGCATGCTGCTCTTGCGCTGCACCGCGCACGGCAAGAGCGCGCACGTGGCGCACGCGCACAAGGCCCAGGCGGTCAACGCCATCCACATGGCGGCCGGGGACATCTCGAAGCTCGCGGAGCTGCGCTTCCCGTCGCATCCGCTGCTGGGTGAGGCGCGGGCGCAGGTGACGCAGATTACCGGGGGCCTGGCGCGCAACCAGGTGCCCGACGCATGTGAGTTCTTCGTGGACCTGCGCACCACGCCGAGCATGGACCACGCGCAGGTGGCGAAGGAGCTGGGCGAGGCGCTCCAGAGCGAGGTGAAGGTGCACTCGGCGCGCTACCTGCCGAAGGCGACGGCGGACCATCAGCCCATCGTCCGCGCGGCGATTGCGGCGTCGGGCGAGGCGCCGGTGGGCTCCAGCACCACGTCCGACTGGGCGTTTTTGGGCGAGCTGCCCGCGGTGAAGGTGGGCCCAGGGGACACGCTGCGAAGCCACCTGGCGGACGAGTACATCACCCGGGCGGAGCTGGAAGCCGGCGCCGCCTTCTACACGCGCCTTCTGCGCGGCTACTTCGAGGAGGTGGCCCGTGGCTGACACCCTGTGGGGCAAGGGCGCCGCGCTGGACGCGGTCATCCACCGTTTCACCGTGGGCGACGACCCCATCGTCGACCTGTCGCTCGCGCCGCACGACGCGCTGGGCAGCGCCGCGCACGCGCGCATGCTGGGCAAGGTGGGGCTCCTGAAGGCCGAGGAGTCCCGCGTGCTCGTGCGCGCGCTCAA
The DNA here is from genome assembly GCF_020037095.1 of Myxococcus sp. XM-1-1-1. Lineage (NCBI taxonomy): Bacteria > Pseudomonadati > Myxococcota > Myxococcia > Myxococcales > Myxococcaceae > Myxococcus > Myxococcus sp. XM-1-1-1. The sequence continues at coordinate 500,909 of NZ_JAIQDH010000001.1, read as the reverse complement.
GACGCTGCACGACGAGGCCCGCGCGGGCCAGTTCACCATCCGCCCCGAGCAGGAGGACGGCCACACCGCGCTGGAGGCGGCGCTGGTGGAGCGCGTGGGCGAGCCGGGCAAGCGCATCCACCTGGCGCGCTCGCGCAATGACCAGGTGCTGCTCGCGGTGCGCCTGTTCCTGCGCGAGGAGGTGCTCGCGCTCGGCGCGGGCGCCGTGAAGCTCGCCGAGACGTTCCTCGACTTCGCCCAGGCGAACCAGCACGTGGCCCTGCCGGGCTACACGCACCTGCGTCGCGCCATGCCCTCCACCTTCGGCATGTGGGCCATGGCCTTCGCGGAAGGGCTGCTCGAGGAGCTGGAGGCGCTGCGCGGCGTGTGGGGCCGGCTGGACCGGTGTCCGCTCGGCGCGGCCGCGGGCTTCGGCGTGCCCTTGCCCATCGACCGTGAATACGTCGCGTCGCTGCTCGGTTTCAGTCGCGTGCAGAGAAGTCCCATCGATGCGCAGAACGGCCGCGGTCGCCACGAGACCGCGGTGCTGACATGGGCCTGCAGCGTGGCGGGCACGCTGGAGAAGTGGCTGTGGGACGTGCAGCTCTACAGCACGGACGAGTTCGGCTTCCTGGGGCTCCCGGACGCCTTCACCACCGGCTCGTCCATCATGCCGCAGAAGAAGAACCCGGACGTGGTGGAGCTGGCGCGCGGCCGGTGCCGCGAGCTGCGGGGGCTGTTGCACCAGGTGGAGGCCGTGGCGAGCGGACTGCCGTCCAGCTACCACCGTGACTTCCAGCTGCTCAAGCGCCCCACCCTGGCGGCGCTGTCCTCCAGCCGCTCGCTCTTGGATGTGCTGTCCCGGCTGGTGCCGGTGCTCCAGGTCAAGGCGGACGCGGCGCTGGCCGCCTGTGACGACACGCTCTACGCGGCCCACCATGCGTACACGCTGGTGGCTGGGGGACAGGCCTTCCGCGACGCGTACCGGCAGGTGGGCCGGGAGCTGGCGGACGGCACGTTCCACCCGGACCGCGAGGCCCTGACGGCCACCCACCTGGGTGGCGCCGGCAACCTGGGACTGGCCCAGGCCCGTGAGGAGCTCGGCGCCTGGCGCGCCTGGCTCGACGACACCCACCGCGCCCTGGCCACGGCGGCCGAGCGCGTCTGGGATGTGTGACGACGATTCCCCGCGAGGAGTGACGACATGAGCAAGAAGAACGTGGTGCTGGCCTTCTCCGGCGGACTCGATACCGCTTTCTGCACGGTGTACCTGCGAGAGCAGGGCTACAACGTCACCACCGTCACGGTGGACACGGGCGGCTTCCCGCCCGAGCAGCTGGCGAACATCGCGGCCCTGTCGGCGAAGCTGGGCGCCGTGGAGCACATCAAGGTGGACGCGCGCGGCCCCCTCTTCGAGGGCTACCTGCGCTACCTCATCGCCGGCAACGTGCTGCGCGGCCAGGTCTACCCCCTGAGCGTCTCCGCCGAGCGCGCCTGCCAGGCGGTGGAGGTGGTGCGCGTGGCGCGCGAGAAGGGCGTGCAGGCGCTCGCGCACGGCAGCACCGGCGCCGGCAACGACCAGGTGCGCTTCGACGTGGCGTTCCGCTCGCTGGCGGGCGACCTGGAGCTGCTCACCCCCATCCGCACGCTGGGCCTGAGCCGTCAGCAGGAGCTGTCGTTCCTGGCCGAGCGCGGCATCCACATGCCGCCGAAGCTGGGCTCCTACTCGGTCAACGAGGGCATGTGGGGCACGTCCGTGGGCGGCAGCGAGACGCTCAACTCGTGGAGCGCGCTGCCCGAGGCGGCGTTCCCCTCCGGCGAGATTCCCACGGACCTGAAGCCCCGTACGCTGACCGTGGGCTTCGACAAGGGCGTGCCCACGTCGCTGGACGGCAAGGCGCTGGGACCGGTGGAGCTGGTGGAGGCGCTCAACGTGCTGGGCCGTCAGTACGGCATCGGCCGCGGCGTGCACCTGGGTGACACCATCCTGGGCATCAAGGGCCGCGTGGGCTTCGAGGCGCCCGCGGCGCACCTGCTCATCACCTCGCACCGCGAGCTGGAGAAGCTGGTGCTGTCGGGCAAGCAGCTGTTCTGGAAGGAGACCGTGGGCAACCTCTACGGCTCGCTGCTCCACGAGGGTCACTTCTTCGACCCGCTCGTGAAGGACCTGGAGGCGTTCCTCACCTCCTCGCAGGAGCGGGTGACGGGCGAGGTGCGGCTGGTGCTGCACCCGCGGACGCTGGTGGTGGAGGGCGTGCGCTCGCCGTACTCGCTGATGGACGCGAAGGTGGCGACGTACGGAGAGGCGAACGTGTTGTGGACGGGCTCGGAGGCCGCTGGCTTCGCCAAGCTGTACGGCGTGGCGCAGATGCTCTCGCACAAGGCGAAGGGAGGCTGACATGAAGGTCTTCGTCGACAAGGTCGGTAGCGTCACCCGCAACCTGGGCCTGGGGCGCACGGTGCACCTGACGCCCGAGGTGAAGGCCGAGGAGGGCGCCGTCGTCGCCGTGCGCATCCACGGCGAGAAGAGCGTCTACAACCAGCTGGAGGACTGCCACGGCCGGCTCGTGACGCTGCACGCGGGCGACATCATGGTGGGCGCCCTGGGGCACCGCAACGCGCTGCACGGCTACGAGGGCGTGGTGCCGGAGTCCGTCACCGTGGGCCAGCGGCTGCATGTGCTGAACATGGGCGGCGTCATCGGCAAGTGCACCTCGCACAACCCCGGCGTGGGCATGCCCTTCGAGGCGGAGGTGCTGGGCCGGGTGCTGGAGTTCCCGGAGCTGTTGTCGCGCAACGGGCAGCCGGCGCACATCTCCTCGGGCGCGCTCAAGGGCACGGGGACGATGGTGAAGTGCCCCGTCGTCTACGTGGTGGGCACGTGCATGAACGCGGGCAAGACGTACGCGGCCAGCGCCATGGTGCGCAAGCTCGCGCAGGCGGGCTACCGCGTGGGCGGCGCGAAGCTCACGGGGGTGTCGCTGATGCGCGACACGCTGAGCATGCAGGACTCCGGCGCGGACGTGGTGATGGACTTCACGGACGCGGGCATCGTGTGCACGGGGCCTCGCACGGCGGCGCGGGTGGCGCGGGTGCTGTTCAGCGAGCTGGCGTCGGCGGACGTGGACGTCATCGTCGCGGAGACGGGCGACGGCATCATGGGTGAGTACGGCGTGCAGGCGATTCTCGCGGACCCGGAGCTCAAGGGCCTGGCGGGCGCGTGGGTGATGTGCGCGAACGACCCGGTGGGCGCGGCCGGCGGCGTGCGGCATCTGAAGGAGACGTACGGCATCGAGGTGGACGTGCTGGCGGGGCCGGCGACGGACAACGCGGTGGGCGTGCGCTTCGTGGAGCAGGTCGTCGGGGTTCCGGCGCGCAACGCCCGCGCGGACGCGGCGGCGCTGGGTGGTCTCATCCTGGAGAAGCTCACGCCGAAGCTGGGCGTGGGGAGGAAGTCATGACGCGGGCACATATCTACATCCTGGGCGCCTCCGGCTTCGGCGGCGGCGAGCTCTTGCGGATTCTCTCCGGCCACCCGGCGGTGGCGGGCATCCGCGTGGTGTCCCGGCACCACGCCGGTGAGCCCATCCACAAGGTGCACCCGCACCTGCGCGGACTGGTGGACGCGAAGTTCGAGGCGGAGCCGGACTGGCGCTGGCTGGCCGACTCGCAGCAGCCCGTCGTCTTCAGTGCGCTGGGCCACGGGGAGCTGGCCACCCAGTTCCTCGGCCTGGAGAAGAAGTGGGCCGAGGTCGGCCTCGCCGAGCGCGTGCTGCTGGTGGACCTGTCCTCTGACTTCCGCCTGGACCACCCGGGCCGCTACGCGGGCGCCTACGGCAAGCCCCACCCCGCGCCGGACCTGCTGGGCACCTTCACGTACGGCCTCACCGAGTGGAAGCGCGAGGCGCTCAAGGGCGCCAAGCGCATCGCCAACCCGGGCTGCTTCGCCACCGCGGTGCAGCTGGCCCTGTTGCCCATCGCGTCCACGCCGGGGCTGGGCCTCTTGGCCGTGTCGGGCGTGACGGGCTCGTCCGGCTCCGGCTCGCTGCCGGGCGAGGGCACGCACCACCCCACCCGCGCGCACGACTTCCGCGCGTACAAGCCGCTCGAGCACCAGCACGAGGCGGAGGTGGAGGTCATGCTGGTGGCCCACGGCGCGCAGCGCCACCGGTTGGCCTTCGTGCCGCACTCGGCGCCCATGGTGCGCGGCATCTTCGCCACCGTGCAGTTCGAGTGGCCCGAGCACGGCGGCGCGGTGGTGACGCAGTCGCTGACGGACAAGTTCCGCCGCTATTACGAGGGCTCGAAGTTCGTGCGCATCGTCGAGGGCACCCCGCGCATCGCCGCCGTCACCGGCAGCAACTTCTGCGACATCTCCGTCGCGACGAAGGGCCGCTCGGTCGCCGTCATGGCCGCGCTGGACAACCTGGTGAAGGGCATGGCCGGCCAGGCCGTGCAGAACTTCAACGTGTCCCTGGGCCTGCCCGAGGACACCGGCCTGCGCCAGGCGGCCTGCTACCCGTGACGAAGCCCGCGCCCACCCCGAATCCTCCCGGTGGCGGGCGCGACGGCCTCACGACTCAGAGCACGCGGGTGATGGTGAGCTGGGCGACGCCGCCCAGCGAGGACACGCCCGCGGGGTTCATGCACGCCAGGTTCAACAGCGCCGTCGTGTAGGCGATGGTCCAGGTCGCGGTGGCGCCGTAGTACTTCCCGTGCAGCACCGTCCCGGCATACGTCACCACCGTCGTCAGGCCCGCGACGCTGACGTCGACGGACGTGTAGTCGAACCGGGAGAACTCCCCGGTGTTCCAGGTGATGGTGGCCTCACCGGCCCCCGTGGCCAGCGGGTTCGAGCACGTCAGCCCGGTGCGCTCATAGGGCCCCGTCGTCACGTTGCCGTTGAGGACGACCTGTCCCAGCACCGTCAGGCAGTTGCTGAAGGCCGATGAGGTCGTCACGTCGATGTCCCGGGGCGTCATCGTCGCCGCGGGGGAGAACGTCCGCGTGGAGGTCCCCAGCTCACAGATGACGCTCACCGGCTCCGCGGCGAGCACCGCGCCCGCGGGCGCCACCAGCGCCGCACAGAACAGACTCTTCGACAGCCAGACACCCAGACGACGCGTCAGCGTGCTCATGCATGCTCCAGGAATGGGGTTTCGGGTGGACCCGAGGCCCGCGGTCGACCCGGTGCCACTGTCACGCCGCACGCGCGCGCGGACCATTGAACCTGGGGACACGGCGACATCCACCTCCCGCTGCTGCGGGCGCTGTTGCGGGCCGCTTGTCAGGAGTCACCGTGCCACGCAGTCGCGTACGTGGAAGCCTCCAGCCTTCGTCGAAAGTCGTGCGTGCGCTCGCGCGTGAGAATCTTCCGCCAGCACGTCAGGCACTCCATGTGCCCGCGTCCGGGTTGCGCCCTTGCTCCCTGCTCTCGACGAAAGGCCGCGCATGCCCATCGCTGAATGTGCTGGAGGCTGTCCTCGCGTCATCTCGCTCTCGGTGGACCCCGCGGGAAATCCCGTGGCCGCGGCCCAGCCGGAGCACTTCGCCACCCACTACCGACACTGCCCCTCCTGCCGGCGCTTCTGGTGCGAGCGCTGCGTCGGTGAAACCCTCGCCTGCATCCGCTGCGCTGGCCCGCTCGAGTCCCCCACCCCGCGCCACGCGCTGGACATCCTCTTCGGCGGACGGATTCCCGAAGGGCTGCTGGCCAGCCTCGACCTCGGGGCCGCGGAGGACGACTCGAAGCGACAGGGAGGGAACTAGCCATGGCTCGCATTGCACGCGCCCTGCTGTTCGGTCGCAATCCCTCCCAGCACGACACCTTCGACGTGGAAGCCGAGGCCGCGGAGGCCCTGGGGTTCGACACGTACCAGGTGGACCTGGCCGCGCTGCTCAACGGCAACGTCGAGCTGGCGCTCGAGGCGGTGCCGCACCAAGGCCCCCTGCGCCTGCTCTACCGGGGCTGGATGCTCACCGAGGAGGAGTACACCTCGCTCGACGAGGCCCTCTCCGAGCGCGGCCACCGGCTCACCACCACGCCCACGCAGTACGCCGCCGCGCTGTACCTGCCCCTCTGGTACCCGCGCCTCGCGCGCTACACCGCGCGCTCCATCTGGACGGAGGGCACGGTGGCCCGCGCGGCCTGGAGCGAAGCGGCCCGCGTGCTCGGCCCTCCGCCGTGGATTCTCAAGGACCACGTGAAGTCCGCGAAGGAGCGCTGGGAGGAGGCCTGCCACGTGCCCGCCGGCGCCACGCTCGAGGACTTCTCGCGCACGTGCGAGAACCTCGTGGAGGAGCGCGGCGAGCGCTTCGAGCGGGGGCTCGTCGTGCGCAAGTACCTGCCCCTCAAGGTCTACGGCCGCACGCCCACCGGCCCCGCCCACCTGGAGTTCCGCCTCTTCTTCGGCCACGGCCGCCTGCTCGCCGCCGAGCCTCAGCATGAGTTCGACGTCGAGGTCCCCGACTTCTCATCCTTCGAGCCGCTGGGACGCCGCATCGACTCACCCTTCTTCACCCTCGACGTCGCCATGCTCCAGGACGGCGGCTGGGCCGTCATCGAGGTGAACGACGGCGGCGTCTCCGGCCTGCCTCCGGGGCTGGACCCTCACGCCCTCTTCGAGCCCCTGCTGGGGACCGGGTAGACAGGCACCCGCCACGCCATCTGCACCTGGGTGCCCCGCCACGCGGGGCATCTGGGTTATGGTCCGTTCCTTTGAAGTTTTGACGTCAAACCAGGCAAGGAACGATGCATTTCGAATTGGCCTTCGTCCTCATCTTCGCAGTCGCGACCGCGGTGGCCATCGCGGCGCGGTATTTCAAGATTCCCTACACGGTGGCCCTGGTGGTGGCGGGGTTGTCGTTGGGCGCGGTGCATCTGTTCGAGCCACCGCACCTCACCAAGGAGCTGCTCTTCGCCATCATCCTGCCGGGCCTCTTGTTCGAGGCGGCGTTCCACCTCGAGTTCCGCAAGTTCTGGAAGAACAAGCTGACCATCCACGCCATGGCGATTCCGGGCGTGGCGGCGTCGGCGGGCCTGACGGCGTTCATCCTGTCGCACTGGGTGGAGGGGATGAACGTGGTGACGGGGTTCGGGATGATTCCGGCGATGGTGTTCGCGTCGGTCATCGTCTCCACGGACCCGATTGCGGTGGTGGGCCTGTTCAAGTCGCTGGGCGCACCCAAGCGGCTGCTCATCCTGGTGGAGGGTGAGAGCCTGCTGAACGACGGCACCGCCGTGGTGCTGTTCACGCTGGTGGTGGCGGTGGCGATGGGCGGCCAGTTCACGGTGGGCGGCGCGGTGATGGACTTCATCAAGGTCGCCGGCATGGGCATGGTGGTGGGCAGCGCGGTGGGCTACGTGGCCGCGCGGGTCATCAAGAAGGTGGATGACGCGATGGTGGAGATCACCTGCACCGTCATCGCGGCGTACGGCTCGTTCGTCATCGCGGAGAACTTCCACTACTCGGGCGTCATCGCGACGGTGGTGGCCGGCATGCTGTGCGGCAACTGGGCCACGCACGAGGGTATGAGCCCCACCACGCGCGTCGCGGTGGAGAGCTTCTGGGAGTACTGGTCCTTCGCGCTCAACTCGGTGGTGTTCCTGCTCATCGGCCTGGAGGTGAACCTCACCTCGCTGCTCGCGTCGTGGAAGCCGATTCTGGCGGCCTACTTCGCGGTCATCGCGGGCCGCGCGGTGGTGGTGTACGGCGTGTCCGCCATCCTGAAGCTCACGTCGGAGCGCATGCCGTGGTCCTGGAGCGCGGTGCTCACGTGGGCCGGCCTGCGCGGCGCCATCTCCATGGTGCTGGTGCTCAGCCTTCCGGCGGACTTCGCGCACCGCGAGCTGCTCGTGAACATGACGTTCGGCGTGGTGGTGCTCTCCATCGTGTTCCAGGGCCTCACCATGGCGCCGCTGTTGCGCAAGCTGCGCATCACGGGCCTCAAGGACGAGTACCAGGAGCAGTACGAGCTGGCGCGCGGTCGACTGGGTGCCATCCACGCGGCGATGGCCGCGCTCGAGGCGATGCGTCGCTCGCGGGAGATTCCCGGCGACGTGGTGAGCCAGGTCGAGAAGGACTACCAGGAGAAGGAGCGCGTGATGGAGGCGGAGCTGGCGCAGCTCAAGCAGCAGTCGATGCGCTTCCACGAGGAGGAGCACCAGGAGGCCATCCGCCGCGTGCTCATCGTCGAGAAGGAGTCGCTGCTCAAGGCGTACCAGTCGGCGACCATCGGCAAGGAGGCCTTCGCGAGGCTCACCGCGGAGCTGGACGAGCGCATCGCCCAGGCCGACGCCGCCGAGGCCCACACCTCCTCGCCCGCCGCACCGTCGACGCCCACGAGCGCCGTCGGGACGTGAAGTACGTCAGGGCACGGGAGGCTTCGGTGACTCCGGAGCCTCCGGTGCCTGGGCGGTCAGGGACTGCTCGGGCAGGCGAATCACCTGCCCGGGGAGCGCCTCACCGAGGGGCCCTGCTGTCGTAGCACTCGTCGTCGAGGCCCCCAGGGTCTCCACCGCGCTCGGGGCTGGCACCACAGCAGCCGCTTCCGAGGCGGAGACAGGCGCCACCGCCGAGGAGACCTCCGCGGCTGGAGTGCCCTCGAGAGAAGGCGTCGCCGCCGTCGCGGTGCCGGAGGCCACCTGGGCCTCGCGCTGCTCCAGTCGGGCGCCCCCCTGCTCCGCCGCGCGGAGGAACTCGTCGTACTCGGACTTGCGGGCCTCGGACTTCGCCTGCGTCTTCTCCGTCTGCTTCGCCGCCGCGTCCCGGCCGAGCTTCAGCGCACGGGCGCTGAGCACCACGCCGCCCGCGAAGGCGAAGACGTTCAGCACCGAGCCCAGACCGCCCAGCCACAGCGCATCCGCACCGCCCTGCACGAAGCCCAGCGCGAGGACGAAGGTGGCGCCGGACACCGCCGCGCCCGCCGCCGTCTTCCACGGCCGCAGCTCCATCACCCGACCCGCGCCGTAGCAGAGCGCCGGCAGCACCGCGAGCACCCACAGGTTCTCCAGCAGCACCGCGATGAAAATCTTGAGCGGCCCGAAGGACAGCGACTGCACCCGCTGGCTCAGCCGCAGCGTCAGCGACACGCTCAGCGTCGAGCCCGCGACCAGCGCGATGAAACCCAGTCCCACGATGAACTGGAAACGGCGGATTCGAACACGCAACGGCTCGAGGGCACTGGTCTTGGGGCTCACGGCCGGCAGCCTACTCCACTTCAGCCCTCGTCCTCGTCCGCGTCCGCCTCGCCCCCCGGTGAGCGAGGAGGCGGGCCGTCCGCGTAGAAGACCTCCTCCAGCACCAGCCCCTGGGGAGGCGCCGTGGGCCCGGCCTTCTTCCGGTCCCGAGAGGCCAGCACCTCGGCCACCCACGCCTCGGACCGACGGCCCTTGCCCACCTCCACCAGCGTCCCGACGAGGTTTCGGACCATGTGCTTCAGGAAGGCCGTCCCCTCCACCACGAAGCTGATGGCCCCACCCGGCTCGCCCTCGACGGACAGCCGGCGCACCTCGCGGACTGCGTGTTTGGCCTGGCAGTCCGACGCCCGGAACGCGGAGTAGTCATGCCGGCCCAACAGGTGCGCCGACGCCCTCCGCATCGCCTCCACGTCCAGCGGCGCGAACACCTCCCAGTGCGTCGTGCGCAAGAGCGGCGAGCGCGTGCGGCGATTGTTCACCCGGTAACGGTAACGCTTGCCCCGGGACCAGCGCCTCGGGTCGAACCCATCCGGGGCCTCCACCGCGCTCACCACCGCGACGTCCTCCGGCAACAAGCTGTTGAGGCCCTGCACATAGGCCTTCAGCGGCAGCGCGCGCTCGGTGTCGAAGCAGATGACCTGCCCCGTCGCGTGCACGCCCGAATCGGTGCGCCCGGCGGAGCGCACGGACACCTGTTCTCCAAGCAACCTCCCCAGCGACTCCTCGAGCACGGCCTGGAGGGCGCGGCCATTGGGTTGCACCTGCCAACCCACGTACCGCGTGCCCTCGTATTCGAGCGTCAGCTTCAGCCGAGGCATGTCAGCGGTACTTGAGCCAGGACTCGAGGAGCTCGGCCACCATGCGGCCCGGCTGCACGTTGTTGCGGCGGGCCACGGCCTCCAGCGCCTCCAACTGCTCCACGGTGAGCGGCACGGCCAGCATGCGCGGCTCGGTGCGCTCCTCGGGACCACCGGGCGCGAGCGCGGCGATTCCCGGCGGAATCGTCAGGGGTGTGGTGACGGCGGGGGAAGGCTCGGACACGGGCGGCGGAGCGGTGTCCAGCGCGCCGACGACCTCGGACAGCTCCAGTGCCTCCTCGGAGGTGGGCGCGGTGGCCTGGCGCGCGCGCTGGCGGCGCTGCTCCTCCTGGAGCTCCTCCTCGAAGAGCTGCTTGATGAAGTTGGCCAGGTGCAGCGGCGTGGGCGTGAAGTCGTACGCGTCCAGGAACGCGTCCAGGTCCTTCTGCATCTCCGCCGCCGTCTGATAGCGGCGCTCGCGATCCCTCTCGAGCGCCTTCATCAGGATGACCTCGACGCGCTCGGGCAGATCCTCGCGGAAGTACGAGGGCGCGTAGATCTTCCCCTCGGTGATGCTGCGCATCACGGCGACCTCGGACTCGCCCGTGAAGAGCTTGAAGCCCGTGAGCCATTCGTAGAGCACGACGCCGAGCGAGAACACGTCGCTGCGGCAGTCCAGCGCCTTGCCCAGACACTGCTCGGGGCTCATGTAGCTGAGCTTGCCCTTGATTTCGCCCGTGCGCGTCTGGCTGACCTGGTTGGCCGCCTTGGCGATGCCGAAGTCGAGGATCTTCACCGAGCCGTCGAAGGCGACGACGATGTTCTCCGGCGACACGTCCCTGTGAACGATGTTGAGCGGGTTGTCGTAGAGGTCCACCTTCGTGTGCGCGTGGTGCAGGCCCGCGCAGACGCAGGAGGCGATCTTCACCGCGTAGACCAGCGGGAAGGGGATGCCGAGCGCCTCCGCCTTGGGGACGACGCGGCGCATGTCGCGGCCGGCCACGTACTCCATGGCGATGAAGTAGCTCTCCGCGATTTTGCCCAGGTCGTGGATCTGCACGACGTTGGGGTGGTTGAGCTGGGCGGCGAGCCGGGCCTCGTTGAGGAACATCTTCACGAAGGCCGCGTGCTTGGACAGGTGCGGGCGGATGCGCTTGATGACGACGGGCGACTCGCGTCCGTCCTCACCTTCCTGGTGCGCGAGGAAGATCTCCGCCATCCCTCCAACGGCGATGCGGTCGATGAGCCGGTACTTGCCGAAGCGACCGGTTTCGCGCTGCTGCGGTGCGGCGGGAGACATGGACCCTGGACCTTAACCCGCGCCAGGGCACCTCGCGCTAACGAAGTTGGACGACGTGGACCTTCAAGGCCGGCTCCTGGCCAGGAGGGCTCGGGAAGTCGAGGGAAGAAGGCCCCGTCGACCCCAGCCCCCTCCCCTGTCGTCCGGCCAGGGCGATGCCCTCGGCCACCATCGTCTCGAAGCGCTTCAGGGGCAGGCCCGCATGGTTGCAGCAGGCGACCAGCCGGCCTCCCGGTGCGACGACGCGAGCGGCGGCCTCGGCCAGTCGGGCGTAGTCGCGCGCCGCGGAGAAGCGGGCCTCCTTCGTGTTGGAGAAGGACGGAGGATCCGCGATGACGAGGTCGAACGCCTCGCCCTTCTTCGCCAATCGCTTGAGCCAGTCGAAGACGTCCCCGGCCACGTAGTCATAGCGGTCCGCGGACTGTCCGTTGAGGCGCGCGTTCTCCTCGCCCCATTCGAGCACGCGGCGGCTCGCGTCCACGTTGAGCGCCCGCTTCGCGCCGGCCGCGGTGGCGACGACGCCGAACGCGCAGGTGTAAGAGAAGAGGTTGAGCACGGTGAGGCCGCGCGCCTCGTTCAGGAGCCACGCGCGGGTTTCGCGCATGTCCAGGTACAGGCCGACGGAGAGTCCCTGTCCGGGGCGGATGAGGAAGGACAGGCCGTTCTCGAACGCCGTGAGGGACTCGATGGGCTCACCGCGCGCGGCGCTCTCCGGTGCGAGCGTCTCCTTCGCCACGTTGGCGAGGACACGGGCCTCCCGGGGGCGACGCTTGAGATAGAGGCTCGTCGGAGCCCACGCGGCCATCGCGGCGTCGAGGAGGGACTCTTCTTCCGAGGCGGAGAGGTCGCGGTAGAGGCTGACGACGTACAGCCCGCCGAAGCGGTCGACGGTGACGTCGGGGACGCCGTCCGCCTCGCCATTGAGGACGCGGAAGGCGGTGGTGCGAGGGTCGTCGAGCAGGGGGCCGCGCCGGGCCTGCGCGGTCCGCAGGGTGTCCACGAGGGTGGGCATGGGCCCTCCCTGTATCAGCTTCCCAGCCGCGCGCGGGACCAGACGCGCTCGAGCGCCTCGGTGGCGGCGAGGGACAGGTCCACGTAGTCGGTGCCGAGCAGCTGTCCTTCACGCACACGGACGCGGCCATCGACGATAGTCCAGGCGACGGGAGAGCGAGCGAGCTGTCCGATGAGATAGGGCGAGTAGCCCGTCTCGGGGTCCGCGGCGGGAATCGAATCGTAGACGACGAGGTCGGCGAGGCTGCCCTCCTCGACGGTGCCCGAGGGCAGACCGAACAGGCGCGTACACAGCTCCGCGGGCCCGCTGACGAGCAGGTGCGCGAGCGTGCTGTCCACGTCGGGCAGGTGACCCGCACGGGAGATGCGCAGCACACCGACGAGGGCCGCGAGCAGCTCGTCCTGGAGAGTCCCGTGGCCGCCAGTGCCCAGGCCGAGCAGGTGCAGGCGAAGGAGGATGGCCTCCATCGGGTCCGTGCCACGCTCGAGGGTGCGCACGCCCCGCGCCGCGAGGGACACGAAGGTCTCGGTCTGCTCCAGGCGGGTGGCCTCGGCACTGTCCAGGGCGCGGGCATAGCCGGCGATGGCGCGAGGGCCGAGCAGCCCGAGCGAGTCGAGCCGGGGCACCACGCGCTGACCATGTCGCGCGTAGGTGGTGCTGAGGTCGTCCTCGTTCTCGGCGAGGTGGAAGACGGTGGGGACGTCGAGCTCCGCGCTCAGGCGGGAGATGCGCGACAGGAGTGAGTCCTCGCAGGTGTACGAGGCGTGGAAGCCGAGCGCACCGCGCACGAGGCGGTGCTTCGCATGACGGCGGGCGAAGTCCGCGTTGGCGTCGAGCCACGCGTCCGCTTGGGAGGCGCCGTCCATGCTGTGCGTGGCATGGCTGGTGACGAGGCGCAGGCCGACACTCTCGGAGGCGCGGGCCTGGGCGGCGAGACCACCGGCGACATCAGAGCAGGCGAGGTGCTCGACGACGAGGGTGACGCCGTCACGAAGGGCCCGCGCGGCGGCGAAGCGCGTGAGGGCCTCCACGTCCTCGGAGGAGACGAGGCGGGCCACGCGGCGCATGCGCTCCAGTCGCTCGCGAGGCGGCAGGAGGAGGAACTGGCCATTGGGCGGCAACAGCTGCCCGTTGACGAGGTGCGAGTGGCTGTCGACCAGGCCCGGAGCGACGAGGCGTCCGCGACAGGCGACCTCCCAGTCACCTGGCAGCACCGGTACCTGGGCGTCGGGAGCGACGCGACGGATGACGCCACCTTCGACCACCACGGCCATGCCACGGCGGACCCGACCGTCCGCTCGGAACACAGCGCAGTTCTTCAGCAGCAGGCGACCTTCCATGTCCGGCATCTGTCATAGCACGGCTTCCCCGAGGGGGGAGCAGGACAAGTCGGGGAATCCTGGGGCCGATATGGGGACTTGCCAGACGCGGGCAACTCGGTGCAGGGCCCGCGAGCTCCTCGGAGGGCCCGTCACGTATGCATCGAGGCGTCTTTCTGACTGTGATTTGCTCGGCGGACGCTGGCCAACGCGAGGAGAGCAGGCTTTGCGAAAACTGCTGAGAATCGTCTCGCGCCCCGGAGCCGTCGTCAGACTCCTGCGGCAAGCCAGGCAGGCGCCCGCCGAAGCGGTCGACTTCTTCTTCAACTCGGAGGAGGGCCTCGCGGACTCCGGGGCACTCTCTCGTTACCCCAGCCTCCTGCAGGTCCAGGTCTGGCGGCGCATTCGCGCGACGACGCGCTCCCCGGTGATTGAGAATCGGGCTGTGCAGGCACTGGTGGACTTGAAGCACCCGCCAGACGACCTCATCCCCTATCTCTGGCAATGCATGGCGGAAGGACGGATAGGCGCCGTAGATGGGATCCTCACAGCGTACGAGCCCCGCATGAGTGACGAGGAGCTCGAAACCATCCTGCGCGCCATCGAACGAGGGGCTCCTGCCGAGGAGCGCTGCAATGTGGCACTGACCCTCCTCTGCATGAGAGAGAGGACGGCTCGGCTACAACGATTTCTCGAAGCGACCGGCCTCTGGGAATGGAGAGGAATTGTGCCTCGCGACTGTGGGGCCGTGCTCCTGACTCGAATGTTTCCGAGCAACCACGCCCTGACATGCGACCTGTGTCATCAACATGTGAGCGTGCCCAGGTTCGTCATCGGCCCCAGGGCGACAGTGTGCTCCGAGTGCCTGAGCCCGGGCCTGGTGGTCCCGGCTACCGCCTCATCCGGTTGCGTGCTCTGCGGACACGCGGGCCCGGCCCTTTGTTCAGACTGCACCTGGCAGGTCGAGACACTGCGGCAGAGCTGGAAGAGCCCCCCACCGACGGCCGCTGAGCACCCAAAATCTGCCTCCAGGCGGCCTGAGCTGGGCCGTCCACGGTGAGCGCGCCTTCGCAGGAGGCCCGGGAGCACTGTAGGCTGCGGCCCACATGAGAACGCGGTCCCTCCTCCTCCCAGGACCGGCGGCTCTGGCGGCACTGGTGCTCACCGTGCGGCTCGGGATGTCGCCGCTCAAGAACTTCGACCTCTTCTTCCACCTCGCCGGGGGCCAGTTCGTCCTGAAGAACGGCTTCACCCGCGTGGACCCCTTCAGCGTCACGGGGACCGCGGGCTGGGTGCCTCACGAGTGGGGCTTCGGCGTGCTCTGCATCGGCCTCATCCGCCTGCTCGGCGCCGCGGGTCCCGCGCTGCTCGTCGCGGGGCTCGTCGCGCTCAACCTCATGCTCCTGTGGAAGGTCCTCGAGCGCGCCGCCTCGGGTCGACGCGGCCTGCTGGCCGTCGCCACGCTCGCTGCCCTGCTCGTCGTCTACGGCCCCACCTGGCCCCAGGAGCGGCCGTACCACCTGGGCCACCTGCTCTTCACCCTCGCGGTGCTCGCCATCCAGTCGTGGCGCGCGGGCAATGACCGCATCCTCTGGGTCTTCCCCTTCCTCGGCGCCATCTGGGCCAACGTTCACGGCAGTTGGTTGCTCGGGCCCGCGCTCCTCGGCTCCACCGCCGTGGGCCAGTACCTCGACGAGCGCACCCCGGAGTCGCTCCGGCGATCACTGAAGGCCGTCGGCTTCAGCGTCGCCGCGTTCCTCGCCGCGGGACTGGGGCCCGATGGCATCAACATCTACCTGTACCCCATCCACCACTCGCTCCTGGCCTCCACGCAGACCATCGTCGAGTGGCGCCCCCTCAACCTCGACCTCGCGTCGAGCTGGGCCTATCTCGCGCTCGGCGGCGCGGCCTGCTTCGCTGTCGGCCAGTCCCGCGTCCGCAAGGTGGCCATCCTGCTGCCCGCCTTCGTGCTGGGACTCGCCGCCATCAAGGTCCAGCGACACGCTCCCTTCGCGGCCGTGCTGCTCGCGCTCGCCCTGCTGGAGCATGCGGCGCTGACGCGTGTCGCGGGCGAGACCACGGACACGGGGCTCGGTGCCTGGAAGCGCTTCTGGGGTCGGGTGGATGCGTGGACGGCCGGGTGGAGCGCCAGGGCCGGTGGCGGACTCTGGCCCACGCTCGCGCTGCTGGGGCTCGTCGTGATTCACGCCCAGCACCCGCTGCCCTTCGACCAGGGCGTGAAGCGCTCCGTCATCCCAATCCCCGTGTTCGAGGCGCTGCGCAAGCACCCGCCGGGCAAGGTGCTCAACCCCTTCGTCATCGGCGGACCCATCTCGTTCTTCGCGGGCGCCGACTACAAGGTGTTCATCGACAGCCGGAATGACCCGTTCCCCATGTCCATCCACGAGGACTACGACAAGCTCGTCTGGGGTGAGCCCGGCTGGGAGGACGCGCTGGCTCGCTATGACCCGGACTACCTGCTCTGGGACATCGAGAACCCGGGGAACATCCTGCTCGACAACCTCCGTGTGCTCGGGGGCTGGCGAGAGGAGGCTCGGGACGGCAACTACGTCCTGTGGATTCGCGAGCGTCCCACCGCGACGGGCCACCCATGACGACGCGGAGACTCGAGGGACGCAAGGTCGCGCTCGCCGTCGTCGGGCTCGTGGCGTTGCTCGCGTTCGACTACAGCCCCGTGCTGCGCGGCGAGCTGCTCGCGGGCCGCGACGTGTTCCGCATCTTCTTCCCCGACTCCGCGTTCCTGCTCGAGTCCCTGCGCACGGGGGAGCTGCCCCTGTGGACGCCGTACATGCGGCTGGGGCAGCCGTTCGCCGCGACGCTCTACTCGCAGGTGTTCTACCCGCCGCGCTGGGTGGCCGTGCTCGTCTCCGGGCACATCGTCTCGATGACGGTGATGCACATCGCTCACGCGGCGCTCGCGGCGGTGGGCGTGTTCCTGCTCGCGAGGAGGCTGCGCGCCTCGTGGCCCGCGTCGCTCGTCGCGGGCGCCATGTTCGGCCTGTCGCCGATGATGACGGACCTGGGCATCCAGCAGAACGTCGTGGATGCCGCGGCCTGGAGTGGGTTCATCCTCCTGGCCGCGTATGACCTCGCGCTCCAGCCCGGGCGCGGACCGCTGACCCGCCTCGCCATCTTCTCCACCCTGTCGCTGTTCGCCGGCTCGCCGGAGACCACGCTGTGGCAGGGAATCATCGCGGTGCTCGTGGCTGGGTTCGTCGGTGCGACGAGGACACCTGGAGCCACCGGACAGGTCGCGCGCCCTGGCGATTCGGGAACACCTCACGCTGTCGTGGTATCCCGCGACGCCTCGGCGCAGGTCGCGCAACAGGCCTCCGCTCACCCTCCCATCACAACGCCTCGCCCCACGGGCTCTTCGCAGGTCGCTTCCGCCCTCGACAGTGAGTCCCACGTCGCCTCCAGCACCACTGCCGAGCCGGAGCAGGCGCTCCACGTCATCACCGCCGAGCCCCGTTCATCACGGGCCTCGCTGAGCGGAGCCCGCTCCCGAATTCGTGCCGTGGCGGCCATCGCGGGTGGCTTCATCCTCTCCGCCATCCTCGCCTCCGTGGTCCTGCTGCCCACGACCGAGTTCGCGCTCAACTCGCTGCGCGCGCAGGGTGGCTGGTCGGAGCAGCTCGCGTGGTCTGTGTCGTGGCCGCAGGTCCTCTCGTCGGTGTGGCCGCTCGCGGACTGGCCTCGTGACAGGTACTGGGGCAAGGACCAGTGGTTCATCCTCAACCTGTTCCTCGGCACCCTGCCCTGCACGCTCGCCATCGTTGGTGGGCTCCACGGTCCCCGGCGCGCTCGCCCCTTCCTCATCGGCGCGCTCGCCCTGGTGCTCCTGAGCCTGGGTCGGCACTTCCCTCCCGCGGCCTGGGTCCTCCAGTCCGTGCCGCCGTTCTCCCTCTTCCGCTATCCCGCGAAGTACTTCGTCGGCACCGCCTTCTGCCTCTCCGTGCTCGCGGCCTTCGGACTGGATGCGCTGGGCCGGCTCGCACGAAAGCTGCCTCCCTCACGCGTGAAGGCCGCCGTGGCCTTCGTCCTCATGGGCGCCGCCATCGCCGCGAGTGGCCCCTTGGTCCGCATGCTCCCCATGCGCGCCTCCGCTGAAGCAGGCGCCCCTTGGGTGCCCTTCGCGCTCGGGCTCGCCGTCGTCACAGTGCTCCTGCTGCCGTGGTCCTTCGCCCGACCGCGCCGCGTGCGACACGGACTCGCGGCGCTCGCCGTGCTGGAGCTCGCGGCCGCGCACTCGTTGCTCGGCGTTCCCCGCTACACGCCCTGGGAGGCCTTGAAACAGCCCTTCTCCCTGCGCGCCTTCCTGCCCGAGCCCTTCCAGGGACGCATCAGCGCGGACATCGAAGGACCCGAGGACCCGACGCGCGTGGGCATCACCAACACCATCGAGCGCAGCCTCGACCGCCTCATCCCCAATCGCTTCGTCGAGGAACGCCTCCCTGCCCTCGAAGGCTACGGTGCCCCCGAGCCGCTGCGCTCAGACGTCTTCCACCTCGCGGGAGAGCGCGGCGCATACGACCTCGCGGGCGTCACGCACTACATCCGCAAGGGGCCGCCCCCCTTCGAGGACCTCGAGCTGCTCCACCAGGCCGAGGACGGCACCACGCTGTCGCGCTCGCGCACCGCGCTGCCTCGCGCGTTCCTGGTCCAGCGTGCCCGCGTCGTCTCCGACGAAGAGGCACTGGAGGCTGTCCTCGACGAGGACCACCCCTTCCGGGAGATCGCCTTCCTCGCCACCGGCGAGCCACTGGACCAGCCCGAGTGCGCGGGAGGCTCCGTGCGAATCGAGAAGAGCACCGCTCAACACCTGGAGCTCGCCGTCAGCGCGTGTGACGACAGCTACCTCGTCGTCTCGGACAGCTACTACCCCGGGTGGCGCGCGACGGTGGACGGGAAGGACACACCCATCCACCGTGCCAACCACGCCCTGCGCGCCGTGCGCCTGACTCCCGGCGCCCACCGCGTCCACTTCGACTACGCACCCACGAGCTTCCGCCTGGGCCTCGCCCTGTCACTGCTCGGCTGGGCGGGGCTCGGCTTCGTGTGGCTCAGGGCGAGACGCCGCGCGTGACGTGACTCACGACGTCACCCCGTGCCGCTCCGCGTTCGCCACGAAGGCATCTCGCAGGTACCGCGCGAGCCCCGGCTTCACGCCGTCCAGGTTCTCCGTGAAGCGCGAGTCCCCCACGTACATCTCCCCGAGCCCTCGCTGCATCACGTGGGAGCATGGGTAGAACCACTTCGAGATGAACTGGCGATACGCCTCCGCGAGCGCCAGCACCTCGGGGTCCGTCGCCGCGCGCCCCGCTTCGAGCTGCCTCGCGAACGACCCGAGGAGGCCGTCCTGCTCCGCCTTGATGGCGCTCCAGTCTTCCTTCTTGTAGCGAGAGGTCCGTCGAGACGACTCCCGGTACGCCTCGGTGTCGCCCCAGCGCTCCTTCACCTCCGCCTCGTACTTCGACGGATCGAAGTCCCCAAACGCCTCGAACATCATCTCGTTGTCCATGTGCTTCCCCTGCTCGAGTGCCTCCAGCGCCTGGTCCACCGTGCGCCGGAGAGCGTCCAGTCGCGAGGCCCGCTCGGACAGCAACTGCCGCTGCATGAGCAAGGCCGCGCGGAGGTCGAAGTGAGGGTCGCCCAGGATCCGGCGGATCTCCTCCAGCGGGAAGCCGAGCTCCCGGAAGAAGAGCACCTGCTGCAGCCGCCGCAGGTCCGCCTGCGTGTACAGCCGGTAACCCGCCTCGCTGCGCCCCGAGGGACTCAACAGGCCCAGGTCGTCATAGTGATGCAACGCCCGGACGCTGACCTTCGCCAGACGGGCCACCTGGCTGACTGTAAGGGCCATCTCTCTCCACCTCGGATGAGATGTCTAAGGCCTCACGTCGCGTGAGGGTCAACCCCAGGTGTGCACGGAGCACACGGCTGCTTCCCCGCAGGCCATCGAGGCTGCCAGCAGGGCCCCGCGCCATTCGCGGAAGGG
Organism: Myxococcus sp. XM-1-1-1; assembly: GCF_020037095.1. Lineage (NCBI taxonomy): Bacteria > Pseudomonadati > Myxococcota > Myxococcia > Myxococcales > Myxococcaceae > Myxococcus > Myxococcus sp. XM-1-1-1. The sequence goes on along the minus strand of NZ_JAIQDH010000001.1, from coordinate 481,287 downwards.
GTCGTGTGCAGGAGAAAGAGGTTGGGATACAGCGGTGAGCCCTCCGCCGAGAGGCTCGCAAGCCCTCTGCTTCAATCGCCGCGCGCCACGCTCGCCGGAGCGTCCATGGGTGGACGGAAGACATAGAGCATCAACGGCGAGCCCTCCGTCGCGCGCACCATTGCGCCCCGACGCAGCACCCACAACTGGCCCACCTTCACCGGCTTCTCCTCTTCCGCTGCAAGGACTCCCGAGCCCTCCGCCACGTAGACGATGACCGGCTCCGCGCGTGTCGCCTCCAGCGAATGCGCCCCCCGCGCGAGCACCACGCTGGACATCCGCCCCTCCAACGCGGGCAGTTTCACCACCACCGACTCCCCGCCCCCCTCGGCCAGCTTCGCGAGCGCCTGCAACGGCGTGAACGTGAAGGGCTCCGGCCCCCGCTGCATCCGCGCGTCCTCCGCGTCGATGTAGAGATTCCCATCGAAGCGCGGCGCGGCGAACACCAGGTTGCCCAGCATCTGGTCCTCCGCGCGGTTGAACCACGCGTGTCCGGTGAAAGGCTCGGAGGCAATCAAGTCCCCGGGCGGATGCGTCCCGCGTCGCTCCGTCAGCGCCCCATCCTGCCCCCAGATCTGCTGCACCTCCGCCTGGCCCGCGACGATGACCGTGGCCTCATGAGTCCGACGGTGGATGTGCAGCGGGCACGCCTGCCCTCGCCCCATGACGTGCAGGTGCACCGTCGCGCCGTCGGCGAAGAAGAACGTGTCCGAGATGTCCGCCGCGTCGGGGTTCTTCTTCGCCAGCGACTCGAAGACGGCGGGCACGTCGAAGACCTCGACCTCCGGGTCCTCGGGCACCGTCATCGCGCGCTTCACCGCGAACAGCACCGCCACCAGGAACACCGTCAGCACCAGCGACAGCGTCCGGTACAACACCACCCGACGTCGCAGCGTGGCGGACTCAACCGAGATGGGCTCGCTCAAGGAGGGCATCCTGGACGTCAGCGTCGTCAGGCCCCTCGCACCGCAGCCGAGCCTGAAGCGCACAAAGAAACATGGCGGGGCCCTCCGTGAGGAGGACACCCGCCACATGATTCGGAGGAAGCGCCGCGAGGCGACTCCTCACGAGACCCGAGGGACTCAGTAGGCGTTGTTCTTGCCGAAGTCCTTCATCGTCTTCTTGTTCAGCGCGACGTTGGACGACTGACCGTCGTTGTCCACGTCGGAGTTGCCGGCGAGGGCGGCCGCGGAGGCGCCGAACAGCTTGCGGATGTTGTCACCGAACAGCGTCACAACGCCGATGGCGGCGATCGCGATGAGGGCCACGATGATGATGTACTCGGTCATGCCCTGACCACGAGCCTTGCGGAGCTGGTTCTTCTTCGAGATCGCCTTCATGGAAGTCTCCTGGGGTTCAGACGGGAAAGACACCCTGTTACTCGGGGTTGAAACGCACCCTAAAGGAGATCCCACCTGCACCTCCATCCGTCATCGGGAGGATGGGGGTAATCTCCTGTGATTCCGGGCGAATAGCTCACTTCTTGAGAATTGGAGGCCCGCTCAGGGGCCGACCGGGGCCGCAACGGGCGGAGAATCCCGGGTGCACGCGGAGGCAGGGAGAGCATCGCACAGGTTCCGTACCGCCCGTGACAGCTCCTCGTCCTGGGGGTGCTCGGCGGCGGCCTGCCGTCCCAGGGCGAGCGCCTCCCGGGCATCCACCGGCGTCCAGACCGTGCGCGTGGCCCAGGCCTGCTCGGCCACGAGCTTCAGGTACGCGGCGATCAGCTCCGGCTCACGCCCACCTTTTCGCACCTCGGGCTCCAGGAGGGAGGCGGCCAGCGACAAGTCCTTCTGGGCCAGGGCGGCGCGGGCCAGGGCCACGGCGGCCCCGCGGCTGTCGGGCGCCACCTGTCGCCACAGCGAGGCCACGCCCCGGACCAGGGGGTCATTCGCGGCGTGGTAGCGCTCCATGTTCCGGTAGAGCCGCTCCGCCTGCTCGGGGGTGGGCGGGTGCTGGCGCAGGTAGTCCTCGATGAACAGCCGTGAGCTTCCGTCCGGGGAGCGCCGCTCGTCCTTCACGCGCACATCCAGGTTCGCCACGAAGAAGGCGATGGGCGAGGCGTACTCGAGCAGGTTGTGGTCGTCCGTGTTGATGGGCCCCGGGCCCGCGAAGGCGAGCTGCCCCTCCTCGCTGTGCACCTGCTTGGACAGCAGCGAGAACACGTCCGTGAGCCCCACCCGCTCCAGGTCCTTGCGCACCTCGGGCAGCGCCATGCGCCGGGCCAGCCGCTCGACATCGAGGGCCAGCGGCTTGCGGCTCGCCACCATGACCAGGTCCTGCGGCCCCAGCCACGTGGTGGCGTGCGGGAAGGTGTCGCGCATGGTGCGGACCACCAGCCGGATGAGCTCGTCGTTGCTCTCGTAGGTGTGGATCCACTGAACCAGCACGCCGTCGTCGGTGAGGTGCCGGTCCACCGTCTGGAAGAAGTCCCGCGTGAAGAGGCCGGACACGCCCGCCACCCACGGGTTGGAGGGCACGCTCACGACCAGGTCGTACTTGCGGTCCGCCAGCGCCATGAACGTCTTGGCGTCGTCGATGTGCACGCGCGTGCGCGGGTCATCCACCGCGTTGCGGTTGTCATCCTTGAACAGGCGCGCGGCGTCGATGACCGCCGGGGCGATCTCCACCATGTCCAGCCGCTCCACCGGATGCGCCAGCACGCTGCCCGCCGTAATCGCCGCGCCCGCGCCCACCAGGAGCACGTTCTTCGGCTCGCGCGCGTGGAGCAGCGCGCCCAGGTGGCCGGCCATCACCTGCGTCTCCACGTCGCTGCCGTTGGAGGCGTCAATCTTGCCGTTGAGCTTCATGAAGCGCAGGTGGTCCTTCGGGTAGTCGGCCACCAGCACCGTCGCGAAGGTGTCGTCCCGGTAGAACACGGGCTGGAAGTTCTTCTCCGTGTCCGCCACCAGCTTCGCGTAGCTGTCCGGCGGCTTCTGGTGCGAGCGGATGGAGGCGATGCCCGACAGCCGCACGGACCAGCCGCTCATGCTGCCCAGCACCACCACGGCCAACAGCGCCGCCGCGCCCACCGGCCACAGCGCGCGCACGGGGCTCTGCGGACGGCCCGACAGCGCGTGGAAGGCCAGCGCCGCGGCGGCGAGGTTCGCCACCACGCCCGCCACGAAGTTGCCCTCCATGCCCCACCACGGCATCAGCACCAGCCCGCCCAGCGCCGAGCCGGTGATGGTGCCCACCGTGTTCCACAGGTACACGCTCCCCAGCTCGCGCCCCACCTCGGACACCTTCGCCGTCGCCACACGCGCCGCCGCCGGGAAGGCCGCGCCCATGAAGAACGTGGGCACCAGGAGCACGAGGCAGCAGAAGCCGAACGTGAGCAACTGGAACAAGGGCCAGGTGTCCACCGAGCGCGTCATCATCCACTGCGCCGAGCGGAACAGGTGCGGCAGCCGCACGTACAGGGGCAGCGCGACGCAGAGGCTCGCCACCAGCGCGACCTGCGTGAAGCCGTACACGCGCAGCGAGTCCACCTTCTGTGCCCGCGTCATCAGCCAGAAGCTGCCCAGGCCGATGCCCAGGATGAACGCCGTCAGGATGAGCGTGAACGCGTACGTGGACGCGCCCAGGACGATGGACAAGAGGCGGATCCACGTCACCTGGTAGAGCATGGACGTGAAGCCCGACAGCAGCACGCCCACCAGCGCCGCGCGCACCGCCACGCGGGGATAGGCCACGTCCTGGGCCCCTTCCGCCACCGGCGCCGCCTGTCCGGGCGCGAGCGCCGGAGGGTGCCTGCGCGCGAGCAGCAACGCCGCCACCGCCAACAGGATGTTCAGCCCCGCCGCCAGCTTCGCGGAGGCCGACAGCCCCAGCACCGGCACCAGCCGCGTGCCCGCGATGAACACGCCCAGCGCCGCGCCCAGGCTGTTGACCGCGTACAGCCGCGCCAGCTCCCGCTGCACCCCCGACAGACTGTCCGCGAAATGACGAACCAGCGCCGGCAGCGTGCCGCCCATCAGCAGCGTGGGCACCACCAGGGACAGCGCGGCCACCAGCAGCCGGGGCCCCACCCGCCACCCGTCCGGCACGCTGGGCGCCACCGCCAGCCACAGGGCCCCCAGGGCGTCGAGGACGTAGGGGAAGGCCAGCGCGTACAGCGCCACGCCCAGCTCCAGCACGCCGTAGAGGGCCAGCGGGCTCTTCACCCGGTCCGCTGTCCGCCCGAAGACAGATGCACCCAGCGCCAGGCCGCCCATGAAGGTGGCGAGCACCACTGCATGCGCCTGACCACTGTTGCCCAGGACGTTCCCGAGATACTTGGACCAGACCAGCTCGTAGACCAGCGCGGTGCCTCCCGACAGGAAGAGGAGGGCCGACACAAGGTTCTTCGGGAAACGCGCGATGAGGGACATAAGGGGACAGCGCGGAACCTTACTCGTTATGTTCGGGACCCACCAATGAACGCCCACCTCCTGCAAGCCGCATTGCTCGCCTGGTCTCCAGGCCTGCGGGTGACCCGCGCGCAGGGAGACTGCGCCGCCATACTCCACCACCCCGCCGAGTCACTCGTGGACCGCCCGCTCCACGTGGCCCTGGGCATCTCCCAGGAGCGCGCCCGCGAGTTGGACCGCGTCGCGCGCGAGGACCGCCGCGCCGTGGAGTTCGTCTCCGCGCACCTGGGCGGAGAGGACGCCACGCCCTTGAGGCTCACGCTCGGTCAGGAGGACGGCGAGGCCTGCGCGTGCGTCCAGGACCTCAACGTGCTGCTGGAGGGCGCGCCGCCGGTGCAGATCTCCCGGCTGTCCTCGTCGCTCAGCCATGAGATCCGCAACCCCCTGTCCTCGGTGAAGATGGCCGTGCAGACGCTCGCGCGGAACACCGCGCTGTCGGACCGGGACAAGCGGCGGCTGACCATCGCCAACCGAGAGATCCGCACCATGGAGCGCATGCTGTGGCTCCTGTCCGAGTACGGCCGCGACACCACGCCCAACCTGGACGCGCACGCGCTGCGCTCGGTGCTCCAGGAGGCCCAGGGCATGGTCGCGCTGGAATTGGCCGAGCGGCGCATCGAGGTGCGCGTGGACGAGGAGGCGGAGCTGCCGCGCGTGCGCGTGGACCCCAACCGGCTGCGGCCCGTGCTGGCGCAGGTGCTGCTCAACGTGGCCATGGGCCGCCCCGAGGACAGCCCGGTGGAGGTCGCCCTGAAGCGGGGCGGACCGGGCCGCGTGCTCATGGTGCTCAAGGACCCCGCCGCCGCCCTGCCTCCCGAGGAGAGCGGCACCCTGTTCGAGCCCTTCGGCTCGCGGCTGGCCCGGGGGGCGGGCCTGTCGCTGGCGGCCCTGCGCCGGGTGATGATGGGGCAAGGGGGGGACGTGGCCGCCGAGGGCAGCGCGGAGCCCGGCATGGTGTTCACGCTGACGTTCGCCACCTGAGAGGGACGCCATGGAGACCCTCCTCATCGTCGACGACGACGTGTCGCTCCTCGAGACCTTGAAGATGCACTTCGAGGAGATCGAGCACGACAACCAGCCGCGCTACCAGGTGGCCACCGCCACCAGCGCCGCGGCGGGCCTGCGCGCCGCCCAGGAGACCATGCCCAGCGTGGTCATCCTCGACATGATGCTCCCGGACCGCACGGGCCTGGAGATCATCGAGGAGATGAAGGGGCTGTGCGGCGATGCCCGCATCATCCTCGTCACCGCGTACCACGACATGGAGACGACCATCCGGGCCATGAAGGCCGGAGCCTTCGACTACATCCACAAGCCCTTCCCGGACCCGGCCGCGCTGGACCTCGTCGTCGAGCGCGCGCTGGAGTACCGCCAGCTGTCGCGCCGCGCGGACGAGGTCAACCGCGAGAACGCCGCGGTGCGCCTGGGCGACATCGTGGGCACCAGTCCCCTGATGCAGCAGCTGGTGAAGGAGATTGGCAAGGTGACGGGCAGCCACGCCACCGTGCTGATTACGGGCGAGAGCGGCACCGGCAAGGAGCTCATCGCCCGCGTCATCCACAACTACTCGTACGACGAGCCCCGGCCCTTCATCGGCATCAACTGCTCGGCCATTGTCGACACGCTCCTGGAGAGCGAGCTGTTCGGCCACGAGAAGGGCGCCTTCACCGGCGCCACCGCGGGCAAGCCCGGCAAGTTCGAGCTGGCCGAGGACGGCACCGTCTTCCTCGACGAGATTGGCGACATGTCGCTGATGCTCCAGGCGAAGCTGTTGCGCGTGCTGCAGGAGCGAGAGTTCGAGCGCGTGGGCGGCGTCAAGCGCATCAAGCTGCGCGCCCGCGTCATCGCCGCGACGCACCGCACACTCGCCGAGGAGGTGGAGGCCACGCGCTTCCGCGAGGACCTCTACCAGCGCCTCAAGGTCATCACCCTCCTGATTCCCCCGCTGCGCGAGCGGCGCGAGGACATCCCGCTGCTCGTCAAGCACCTGCTCGAGCGCATCAACGAGAAGGTCCACAAGCGCGTCACGCGCGTGCCCACCGAGGTGATGGAGCGCCTCACCCGGCTGCCGTGGCGGGGCAACGTGCGCGAGCTGGAGAACGTGCTCACGCGCGCTGTCGTCCTCGCGCCAGGGGATGTGCTCCGCGGGGATGATCTCCCGTCACTCGACACCCAGCCCTCACCGGACAACGGACGGCCCCCGAGCAACAGCCTCATGTTCACCGCGCCCGCGGTGGACGACGCCAGCCAGATTCCGACGCTCGACGAAGCGGAGCGGATGCTGATCGCCCGTGCGATGGCCGTCACCAAGGGGCACAAGGGTCGCACCTGCCAGATTCTTGGAATCAGTCGCCCGACCCTCGAGCGCAAACTGCAGAAGTACAATCTTTCACAGGGACAGAACCCTTCAGGGCCGGGGTTCCCCGTGAAAGACGACCCGTGAACATTGTCCGGGCCGCGACAAAGGCCCTGGTGGATTTAACGTTTCGTTCAACTTGATCAGACTGTTTGAACGTTCTGTTTCAGGTTTTGGACACAGAAGGGTGGGTGCTACGGACCTCTAGCGCTAAGTACCCGGCATTCTTGGATGTGTTCCCCCTGGAGCACTTCATTCCCCGCTGGCACGTTCCTTGGAACTGGAAAGCCCCGTTGCCGCCGAAGCAGGCGGCCGCTTCTACCCCCGACTGCCTTCCACGGAGTGAATGCCATGCACGGTTTCAATCGCCCCCTCGGCCCTATCGGTTCCAACGTCGTGGCGCCGCTCCAGGCGACCAGCTCCGGGATGATGGTCACCGCGAACAAGCTCGTTCCGGGGCAGGAGGCCATCGACTTCAAGGGGTACTTCAAGGTCGAGTCCTTCCCGCACAACTCGACCATCTACCGCCCCGGCGACAACACGGACCGCGTCTATCTGCTCAAGTCCGGCCGCGTGCGCCTGATGCGCATCGGGAAGAACGGCACCCGCTCGGTGGTGTCCATCCTGCGCCCGGGCGACCTGTTCGGCGAGCTGTTCCGCCCCGAGGGGACGCCCATCGAGGAGATGGCCATCGCGGCGGGTGAGGCCGAGGTGTGGAGCATCGAGGGTCGTGACTTCCGCGCGCAGCTCGAGGCGCGTCCGGCCCTGGCGGTGGACGTGGTGCGCGCCTACGCCGAGCGCGTGCGTGCCCTGCGCAAGCGCGTGCTGGGCCTGACCTTCAAGGAGGTCCCGGCGCGTCTGGCGGACACCCTGCTGACGCTGGTGGAGGCGCACGGTGAGCGCTGCCCCCACGGCGGTGAGACGGACCTGCGCGGAATCACGCAGCAGGACCTGGCGGACCTGGTGGGCGCCTCGCGCTCGTTCGTGTCCACGCTCATCAACGAGATGAAGCGCGAGGGCGTACTGGGCAACGTCGGCCGCATCCTCTGCGTGCGCGACCAGAAGGCCCTGCGCAAGATCGCCTCGAAGGAGAAGTGAGCCACGGCCCGCGCTCGCGGGTGTGACGAAGCAGCGTTCAACGACGGGCCTGACCATGCGCTTCGCGTGTGGCCGGGCCCGCGTCGTTTTCTGGGGTGATGCGCGAGGCGTGAAGGATCGCCCGGCATGGCTCCAACTCCGGTGCGGGCGACTTCATGCGCTCCCGGATGCGCGGATGATCGACTCGTTCAATCCGGAGGCCGGGCTGCTCGAAAGTGGACGTCCGTGGCCATCGGACAAGCCGCGATGTGGGCGTGATTTCCACTGTCGTGGAACCCACGAAGCCCGCTCCAGTGCGGGGCTGAGGGAACGAACTCGACGAAACGCCCGGTGCCCACCGAACGCCGACGAGTGAACCTCTCCGTTCAACTCGTTCAATCCGTCCCGCGCCGCGCGAGATAGCGAACGCTCGACGGGATGAGCGCGGCCAGAAACTTGCCGCTCGCGCGAGTCGAGCCGTCTGTCCGCGCGGACCCACGGAACCGTCCGCCGACAGGGGACCTGCGGCGTGGGACTCGCGCCTGCCACGAGAGGCCGCGTCACGCGAACCCCACGCGCGTGCTGGGGGTCCGTCGGGACCGCCTCTGCACCCGCGGCCCCGTCACGACTCAGACGCGGGCCTTCAGCTCCTCGACCTCGGCGCGCAGGAGCCAGTCATCCTGGAAGTCCGTCGCGGCGGCGGCGATCTGCGCCAGACGCTCCGGCTTCGCGCGCCCCGACTCACGCAAGCCGCGCACCTCGCGGTAGAGCGCCGCGAGTGACGGATGCAGCGCCAGCGACTTGCGCTCGCGCGCCTTCGACTCGCCGTCGCCCTCCGCGAACGCCTCCAGCTCGCCGAACCACCGGTCCCACGTCGCCGGGTCCGCGGGCCCACCCGCCACCGAGGGCAGGTGCGTGCTCACGAAGAGCTTCGTCACCGCGGGCACCTCCAACACCCGACCCGCGAGCCGCGCGCGCAGCGCCAGCACCTCGCCCCCACCGGCGGCGAAGCCCTCCAGCTCCAACCCGCTCGACAGCGACAACTTGAACGGCCCGCGCTCCGGCAACCCGCCCGCGCCGAAGGCCACCAACGCCGAGCCATTCCACGGCCGCGTCCCGTCCGCCGCCTTGCCACCGCGCGAGACGATGATGGGCCCCTCCATCCGCACCAGCGCGGACGTGAGCCCGGGCGCCACCGGCCTCGGCGCGAGCACCGACTCCATCACCCGCCCCGTCACCTCGCGCTCGTCCGCCAGCACCAGGTGATTCACCGTGCGAGCCTCGCGCGCCACCTCCAGCCCGAAGTCCCCACCGCGCTTGAACGCCAGCGTCGACTCGAACTCCGCGAGCACCTCGAACAGGTGCTCGAAGTCGCGCGCCACGAAGAGCTGCGGCTGCATCCGCGTGATGTCGTATTCCGTGTCCGCGCACGCCACCGTGAGCGGCAGCTTGCGCACCGCCGGCGTCAGGCAATGCTCCGCCTCGCCGATGCTCGACAGGAGGCCCGCGCCGTAGATGCGCGGCCGCTCCAGGTCGCCCACCAGGCCGTACTCCGCCGTCCACCAGTACAGGCGGCTCGCGCGCGTGCTCTCGCTCACGTAGCGCCGGCTCGCGCTCGCCGCCGCCAGCCGCGCCTCCGCGTGCGCCACCTCGTCCTCGCTCGCGTCCGGGTCCTCCTTCACCACCGACAGGTTGCGGATGGCCTCGAACACCGCCTGGTCCTCCAGGCTCGCGATGGACTTGAACCCCACCAGGCCGCAGGCCTTGAGGTACTCCGAGTAGCGCCGGTTCGCGATGATGGGCGCATGCCCCGCGCTCTCGTGCACGATGTCCGGCGCGGGCGTGTAGCCGATGTGCTCGTGCGTGCGGATGTCCGACGCGATGGCCAGCACACCCATCGACTGGAGCTCCGTGAACACCGCCGGCGGGATGAACCCGCGCACGCCCACGCACGCCCAACCCAGCCGCGACAGCCGCTCGTTCATCTCGTCGAGGCTGGGAATCGCCTCCAGGTTGATGCCCGTCGCCGACAGGCCCTCCAGGTACACCGGATGCGCCCGCTCGGAGAGATGTCCGCGCAGCTTGCCCAGGATGTGCCGCCACACCGCGTGGTCCCTCGGCGTGTACGCGTCGTAGTCCTGGCTCACCACGTAGCGCCGCAGATGCGCGGGCAGGCGGGATATCGTCAGTTCCGTTGGCGTCATATCCGAGTACTCCTGGTGAAAACTTCCAATCAGGAGAGGATACTGACGGCAGTCGGCTCCGGAAAACCGACAGAATCCGACGCCTTCGTCGTTTTATCGACGAGAACTCACACGCGCTGACGCAGTCCGTCGAGGACGCTGGCGGCCCCGGGACTGAGGGAGCCGGAGGGCCAGAGGGCCACGACCTCCACGGCCTGGGGCTCCTCCTCCTTCAGGGGCCAGGCGTGGATGTCCTCTGGGAACGGGTGCATGGGGCGCAGGTCGGGGGTGATCGCGCAGGCGCGAAACGCGCGCAGCAGCTCGTAGAGGAGCAGGAAGCTCTCGACGCGGGCGACCTCCTGCACCGCGACACCGTGCTCCGCGAAGCGCGCGCTGTTCGCGCCACCGTAGGGGTCATCGCGCAGCCAGTCGACGAAGGGCTGGCCCGCCAGGTCCCTCACATGCAGCGTGCGCCGGGCCGTGGATGCTGTCGCGAGCGAACTCCCGGGGCCCGCGAGCACGACGAAGGGCATGCGCAGCAGCGACTCCGACTCCACGCCCTCGTGTGGCGGCAGGGGCGTGAAGTCCAGGGCCAGGTCCAGCTGGCGCGTCTGCACCTGGCGCGTCAGCTCGTGCGGCCCGCCGAAGCTGAGCACCAGCTTGAGCCCCGTGGCCGCCGCGTTCTGGGCGACCTTGCCGAGCAGCGAGAGGGACAGCGTGGGATTGAGCCCCAGGCGCACCACGGGCTCGGCGCTGGCGAGGTCCTTCAGGCGCTTCATGTCGAGCTGGTGCAGGGGCGTCTGGGTGCCGGCAAAGAGCCGCTCCCCCCGGGCGGTGAGCTGGAGTCGACGCCCGGGGCCGCGCTCGAGCAGCGTGGCGCCGTCCGCCAGCGCCATCTCCAGCGCGCGGATGTGCTCGCTCACCACGGAGCGCGCCACGCCCAGGTGCTCGGCGGCGGACTCGATGCTGCCCGCCTCCACGGCGGCGGTGAAGGACTCCAGCCAGACGAGATGTCGCACCAGCTTGCGTGGCGGCATGCTCCCCATCCTGGCACCCCTCCCACACGCGGCACGAGGACTCTGGAGACGCCGGGCGCGCTTCCACTGCGAGGAAGCAGTCGGGCGCGCGTCGCTGCTTGAACATGCGCCGGGGGCGGGCTAGCAGAAGGCGCGATGTCCCGGACGCCTTCCGACACCCTCCCCGCCCAGGGGCTCCGCCAGCGTCTGGCCGGCGCCACGCCCCTGATGGGCCCCGCGCTGCTGTGGTGCACGCTGCACGGGTTGCTCGCGCTGGCGTTCTTCGGTGCCCCCCTGCTCGCCTCCGTGGAGCGGCTGGCCGCCTCGCTGCGCCCCGTGCTGCTGGCGGGCGGCGTCATCCAGGCCCTGTTCCTGGGGCTGCTCACCTTCGTCGCCACGCTGCCGCTGATGTTGCTCGGGCGGCGCTACGCGGTGGCCCTGCCCATCGCCGTGGCGCTCGGCGTGGCGATGCTGGGCGTGGACGCGCTCGTGCTGTCCTCGCTGGGCTTCCACATCAACGGCCTGGTGCTCGCGGTGGCCATGCAGCCTCGCGCGCTCGCGGAGACGGGGCTCGCGCCGCACGAACTCGCGCTCCTCGCGGTCGGCACCCTGGCCGTGCTGTCGCTCGATGTCTGGGTGGGCGTCCAGTTCCTGCGCCGCGTCCATCGGCCCCGGCACGTGGCGAGGCTGGTCGCCGTCCTCGTGCTGACCACCGCGGTGGAGCGCCTGACGAGCGCGTGGCTCGTGTTCGCCCATGGTGGCGCGGTGCTGCACGCGGCCACCACCCTGCCCCTCCAGCCGCCCGTGCGGATGAACACGCTGCTGATGCGGCTGACGAGCCGGCCTCCCGCGTCGGGCCTGCGCCTGGGCGTGAGCCCCGAGGCCGGCGTGCCCGCGTCGACCATCGACCCCGCCGCCGTGCGCTTCACGCGCAAGCCCGACATCCTGCTCATCCTCGTCGAGAGCCTGCGCGACGACTTCTTCCGTCCGGACGTCATGCCCCACCTGTGGAAGCGCGCGGAGCACGGCACGCGCTTCCTGCACCACCACAGCGCGGCGAGCTCCACGGACTACTCGGTCTTCAGCCTCTTCTTCGGCCTGGAGGCCCAGCGCCGTGACGCGGTGGTGGGCGCGGGCCGCGCGCCCCTGCTCTTCCCCGCGCTGCGGGAGAACGGCTATCGCCAGGCCTTCTTCGCCGCGTCCTCGGTGGACTGGATGGGGCTGAAGGACACGGTGTTCCGCGACGTGCAGGGCGGCCTGCGCACGGACTACGAGGGCAAGAGCCACCTGCGCGACGCGGCCATGGTGAAGGACGCGCTGGACCTGGCGCGCTCCACGCCCGTGGACACGCCGCTGTTCACCTTCGTGTTCTTCGCGGGCACGCACTTCGACTACGACTACCCGCCGCGCTCGGCGGTGTTCTCGCCCGCGTGGGACGGCAAGGGCGGTCTCGCCACCGCGCGCGTGCCCGCCGAGCACCTCAAGGCCCGCGCGTGGAACTCCGCCTACGAGGTGGACACGAAGGTGGAGGAGCTGTTGTCCCAGTGGGAGGCCGTGCGCGGCACGCGCCCCCTGGTCGTCTTCACCGGAGACCATGGCGAGGAGTTCCGCGAGCACGGCCGCGTGGGCCACGCCAGCGACGTCACCGAGCTGCAACTGCATGTGCCCATGCTCGTCTTCGATGAGCGCCTGCCGCCGGGCCAGGTCGAAGCCGTCACCGGCCACATCGACCTGGTGCCCACGCTGTTCGACCTGCTGGGGGACACGCACACGCCGGAGCAACTGGGCGATGGGATTCCGATGAGCCGTCCGGACCCTCGGCGCTACCTGCTCACCACCATCGGCTGGGAGCCTCGCTACGCGCTCATCGGACGTGAGCTGAAGGTGCGCTTCGGCGCGGGCCTGCCCGGCACCGAGCTGAGTGACTTGTGGGACCGCCCGCTGCCAGATGCGCAGGAGCGCTTCGCGGCCGAGGCGCCGCGAATCCTCCGCAGGCTGCGCGGCGGAGGCGCGCAGAGCGAAGCTTCCGAGCCCACGCCCCGGCCCGTCCCCACGGGGGCTCCCGCAACCGCGACCCAGCCGCCACGCTGAGGCACGCGTCCGTGACTCAGAAGCGGACGCGGGCGCCGAGCGCGAGCGAGAACAGGCCCAGCTTCACGGTGTCCGGGTTCCGGAGGAACTGGACGATGCGGTAGTCCGTGGCGACCAGCTCGTAGTACCCCTCGAGCCGCTCGAACCCGAGCACCTTCGCCGGCCGCCCCACGCCCCCTCCGAGCAGGAACGCCGGACGCAGCGCCGTCTTGAACCAGTAGTAGCCCGACTCGTACCGGTCCGGCAGCGTCAGGTAGAAGTCATCGCCGAACGTGTAGCTGAACGCCGCGCCCAGGGTGAGCGGACGGAGGTCCCACTCCCCATGGCGCACCCGGAACGGATGCCACTGCGCCTTGAGCGTCAGCGTCACGAAGTCCGAGCCCGCCACCGCCTGCGGCGCCCAGCCCACGAGCACCTCCAGGTCCACCTGCTCGTCCAGGAACGCCCACCCGGGCCCCGCCGCGAGCATCCCGATGGAGCCCGCGAACTGCACGGCCGCATGGTCCGGCACGTACCACGGCGCCCCCTTCGACTCGGAGACGTCCTCGTGCAGCTCCTGCTCCTCCGCGCGCGCCGAGGACGCCGCCAGGAGCAGCGACGCCAGCAGTCCTCCCGCGAGCCCGGAGCGCGACATCAGAAGAAGACCTGTTCGACATCCACCGACGGCCCCTCGACGGAGACCAGCAGGTAGCTGCGGATGTCGAGCGCGTCGGTGACGAAGTAGCGCACGCCCTGTCGCTCATCGCTCTGGAAGCGGTGGGCGTGGCCGTGGAAGGACACCGTCACGCCCCGCTCCGACTGGAGCTCCTCCAGGGGCCCGGTCAGCACCGGGTCGAAGTCCGGATGCCCGGGCGCCACATGCGAGAAGGTGAAGAGGTGGCCGTCCGGCGGAGCATCGGCGAGCGCCTGCCCGAGCCTGGCCAGGTCAGGCACGTCGCCGGGGAAGTCGTACTCGCGGGAGTTCGAGTCGAAGAGGACGAACCGGCTGCCGCCATGTTCGAAGGACAGGAACGTCGGACCGAAGCGGGCCAGGAACAGCTCCGTCCCCTTACCCACCATGTCGTGGTTGCCGATGACCGCCATCGTGGGGACCGACGCGTCGCTGAGCAGCTTCGACACCCACTTGTACTCGTCCGCCGAGCCGAACTCCGTCAGGTCCCCCATCTGCACGGCGAAGTCCACCTCCCGCCGCGCCAGGTCCCGCACCGCCGCTTCCGAGGAGCCCTGGAAGATGCCGATGTCCCCAATCACCGCGAAGCGGAAGGGCCCCGAGCTCATCCGCTGCTGGAGCCGCTCCACGGCCCGCGCATTCGAGTCCCGCTCGCCCCCGCGAACCTCGTACGGGTGCATCTCGAACGCGCCACAGCCCGAGAGGAGCAGCAGCGATGGGAGCCAGGGTCTCACGACCCTCGGAACTAACGACCCGATGCCACCTCTTCAACCCTTGGATTCGCCCGGGCCGCTCCCAAGACACAATGGCTCATGTCGACCATCACCTGACCGACAGTCACCGTCATCGCAACACGCACTCCGGGCCGTTGCCCCTGTCGTCGGGACTCAGGCCGCGAGCGCCTTGGCGCCGTCCCAGTCCTCCACCTCGTAGAGGAAGCGCGAGCCCTTCACGAGCTTGCGGTTGGCGGAGGTGCTCTGCACGAAGACGACGTACTTCTCCAGGCTCGCGGGCCGGATGCGCACCGTCTCTCCCGGGGGCAGGCCGAGCATCTCCCGCGCGCGCTCGCCGCTGAAGAAGTCCCCCGTCTTGCGGTCCATGAGGATGACCTCCTTGTGGCCCTGGATGGTCTCCGTCTTGGTGAACTCGTAGAAGCCCCTGCCCGTCTTGAAGCCCAGGCCGTTCTCCTGGACGAAGGTCTTGATGGGCATGTCCGCGTCCACCTCCAGCGACTGGAAGCGGCCGGGAGGCACGGCGCGCAGGTCCGCCTCGCCGTAGACGGACGTGGGCGCGCGCCCGAGCATGGTGCTGAACAGGCCGCTCAGGCTCCGGCTCATGCGGCCCTCGCGGGAGACCTCCGCCTCGTAGGCCTGGAGCTGGGCGTCCGACGCCTGCTTGTAGCAGACGGCCAGCAGCATGTCGGTGACGTGGGAGAACTGGTCCAGGCTCAGGTGGAAGCCGCCCGACTTCTGGGCCAGCTCCCGGTAGAACGGCGTCGCGTGGCGGCGCGCCAGGGCCTGGACCCCGTACACGGGGATGCCCAGCCTACCCAGCGCGTCCACCTCCTTGCGCCAGTCCAGCCGCTTCGGATTGTCCGAGGGCGCGTGCGGCACGTCATCGCCAATCAACACGAAGGCGTGCTTGTAGCCCGCGGACCATGAGAGGGATTGCGCCTCGTGCAGCACCAGCTCGTAACACTCCGGCGCGTCGCCGCCGCCCGTCTGCCCCACCTTGTCCACGAACCGCACCACCGCGTTCACGTCGTCCGTGAGGTCGAGGATCTTCGTCACGTACGTCGAGCGCGCGTCGCAGTAGTCGCCGTGCGCGATGACGCCGATGCGGATGCCCGGAATCTCCTTCATCAGCCGGGACACCGTGCCGTGCAGCTTCTTTCGGACCTGCGCGAGACAGGGATACATGCTGCCGGTGGTATCGAAGCTGAAGACAATCTCGACGCGATTATCGACGACGGACTTGCCCATTTCTTGGCTCCCCTCGTGTGCCGTGACGAGAGGAAGAATACGGGGTGGGTCTGACATTTTCGGGGCGCCGCAAGGGCCTACGTGAGGGGTGGTTCCGGGCCCTTTCCGACGCCAATCCTGGCGGGGTCCGCGTTGTCCTTGCGGGCTTCGAGGGGCCGTGCTGAAAAGCGCGCCACAGCCCCTGCCTGGGGCCCGGGGAGGACCTTGGTGGAGATCCAGAAGCCCTACCTGTTGTTCCTGGGGGATGTCCCCGACCAGCTCGCGGCGAAGACGGCGCACGGCATCGTCGACTGGCGGCCGGACTGGTGCGTGGGGCAGCTGCGGCTGCCGGGCTGCAAGGCGGACTGTGGCCTCGAGGACCTGGACATCGCGCAGGCGAAGGCCAAGGGCGCCCGGACGCTCATCGTCGGCGTGGCCAACGCGGGCGGAGTGCTGCCGGAGCACTGGGTGAGCAAGCTGGTGGATGCGCTGGACGCGGGGATGGACGTCGCCACGGGGCTGCACAAGAGGCTGTCCTCGTTCCCCGCCATCGCCGAGGCGGCCCGACGCAACGGCCGCGCGCTGCACGACGTGCGCATTCCCGACCAGGACTTCGCCACGGGCAAGGGCACCAAGCGTCAGGGATTGCGCCTGTTGACGGTGGGCACGGACTGCTCGGTGGGAAAGAAATACACCGTGCTCGCGCTGGAGAAGGAGATGCGGGCGCGTGGCCTGAAGGCGGACTTCCGGGCCACGGGACAGACGGGCATCTTCATCTCGGGTCGGGGCGTGGCCATCGACGCGGTGGTGTCCGACTTCGTCGCGGGCGCGGCCGAGTGGCTGTCCCCCGCCAACGACGCGGACCACTGGGACCTGGTGGAGGGACAGGGTTCGCTGTTCCATCCCTCGTTCGCGGGCGTGACGCTGGGGCTGCTGCATGGCGCGCAGCCGGATGCCTTCATCGTCTGTCACGAGCCCACGCGCACCAAGATGCGTGGCGTCCAGCACGCGCTGCCCTCGATTCAAGCCGTCATCGAGCGCACCGTGCTGGAGGGACAGCTCACCAACCCCGCCATCCAGTGCACGGGGCTGGCCATCAACACCGAGCACCTGGACGAAGCCGAGGCCCTGGCGCTGCTGGAGCGCACCGGGCGCGAGCACGGGCTGCCCTGCGTGGACCCCATCCGCACCGGTGTCGGGCCGCTCGTCGACGAGCTCTCTCGCCGCTTCCCCGTCCGGAGCTGAAGGCCCATGCGCAAGCTCACCGTCCGACACGAGAGCTGGCCCATCGCCGGCAGCTTCACCATCTCCCGGGGCTCGAAGACGAGCGCCGAGGTGGTGGTCGTCACGCTGGAGGAAGGCGGCGCCGTGGGGCGCGGCGAGTGTGTGCCCTATGCCCGCTATGGCGAAACGGTGCCGGGTGTCCTGAAGGCGCTGGAGGCCGCGCGGGCGCGCATCGAGGGAGGGCTGTCCCGGGAGGAGGTTTCCGAGGTGCTCGAGCCCAAGGCCGCGCGCAACGCGCTGGACTGCGCCCTGTGGGACTTGGAGGCGAAGCGGACCGGCAGGCCCGTCTGGGCGCTGCTGGGGATGCCCGAGCCCCGGCCGCTCGTCACCGCGTACACGCTGAGCCTGGACACGGCGGATGCCATGGGCCGGGCCGCGGTGAAGTCCGCGCACCGACCGCTGCTCAAGGTGAAGCTGGGACGCGGGAGCACCGAGGACCTGGAGCGCCTCAGGGCCATCCGTGAGGGTGCCCCGGCCAGCCGGCTCATCGTGGACGCCAACGAGGGCTGGAGCCCCGCGGAGCTGCCCGGCCTGCTGGATGCGTGCGCGAAGCTGGGGGTGGTGATGGTGGAGCAGCCCCTGCCCGCCTCGGACGACGAGGCCCTGCGGGGCCTGGGGCGCCCGGTGGCCGTGTGCGCCGACGAGTCCGCGCATGACCGGCACGGGCTGGCGGCGCTCGTGGGCAAGTACGACGCGCTCAACATCAAGCTCGACAAGACGGGAGGGCTCACCGAGGCCCTGGCCCTGGCCCGGGACGCGCGAGGGCACGGGCTGCAGCTCATGGTGGGCTGCATGGTGGCCACGTCCCTCTCCATGGCCCCCGCGGCCCTGGTGGCCCAGGACGCGGAGGTGGTGGACCTGGACGGTCCCCTGCTGCTGGCGAAGGACCGCGAGCCGGGCCTGCTCTTCGAGGGCAACACCCTGTTCTGGCCGCCCCGGGAGTTGTGGGGCTGAAGGCCCGGGTGGGGCTTCGTCGTCCCGATGGCACCCGACGACAAGGGCCTCTTGCCCTGGGCGGGCCGGAAGCACAGCATGCGCGGCCACCGTGTCCGTGAACGCCACCCGCCCGAGTCCCCACCACACGTATACCGAGCGCCGCGCCGCCGCCCAGGCGGAGCTGTCCGTCCTGGACCGCATCAGCGCCCGCTACGCCAACCTGCGCACCGTGGCCGTCCTCGCCGCGGCCATCATCTCGGGCCTCATCCTCACCGGACGCCTGCCGAAGACGTGGTGGTGGGGCGCGCTCGGCTTCGTCGTCGTCTTCATCATCCTCGCCGTCATGCACCACCAGGTGTTCCGTCGCGAGGAGCGCCAGCGGCTCTACGTGACGCTCAACGAGCGGGGTCTGGCGCGCCTGGGACATGGCTGGCACGAGTTCACCGAGCAGGGTGAGCGCTTCGCCTCCCCCTCCCACCTCTACACGCCGGACCTGGACGTCTTCGGCCAGGGCAGCCTGTTCCAGCTCCTCAACGAGACGGCCACCCGCGCCGGCGAGGAGCGGCTCGCCGCGTGGCTGTCGTCCCCTGCCTCACGGGAGGTCGTCGAGGCCCGACAGGGCGCCGCCCAGGAGCTGGCCCCGCGCGTGGACTTCCGCCAGGACCTCTGCGTGGACGCGCGCACGGTGGCCAAGGAGAAGGCGGACCCCGCGCTCTTCATCCAATGGGCGGAAGCCGGCTCCTCGCTCGACGCCATCCGCTGGTCCCGTCCGCTGGCGGTGGTGCTGCCCTTCGTGACGCTCGCGCTCTTCATCCTGGGCGAGGTGGGCGTGATTCCCGGCGCATCCGTCTGGGCGGGCCTCATCGCACAGCTCGCGCTGGCCGCCGCCACCCGCAAGACGCTCAAGCGGATGGACGACAACGTGGAGAAGGGCGAGCGGGGCTTCGCGCGGTATGCCCCCCTCTTCGAGCGCATCGAGAGCCAGCGCTTCGAGCATCCCCTGCTGCGCCAGCTCCAGGCGGGCCTCCAACAGCAGGGCGAGCCGCCGGTGTCCTCGCACTTCCGTCGCTTCAGCCAGCTCTTCTCGCTCATCGAGTTCAAGCGGCACCAGTTCCACCCCATCGTGCACTGGCTCACCCTCTGGGACATCCACGCGCTGTTCGCGCTGGAGAACTGGCGCGAGAAGCACGGCACCCGCGTGCGGCACTGGTTCGAGGCGCTCGCGGAGCTGGAGGCCCTGTCCTGTGTCGCCGGGCTCGCGCATGACCGCCCCGCCTTCGCCTGGCCCACGCTGGTGAAGGAGGGCCCCATCGTCGAGGCGACGAAGCTGGGACACCCGCTGCTGGACGCGCCCGTGCCCAACGACGTGTCCCTCCCGGGCCCCGCGCACGCGTTGATCATCACCGGCTCCAACATGAGCGGGAAGACGACGCTGATGCGCGCGGTGGGCGCCAACGTGGTGCTGGCGCTCGCCGGAGCGCCCGTGTCCGCCGCGTCGTTCCGCCTGTCACCGCTGCATGTGCTCACCAGCATGCGGGTGAAGGACTCGCTGGAGCGCGGCGTCTCGTACTTCTACGCGGAGGTGCAGCGCATCAAGGCCGTGCTGGACGCGGCGCGCGCAGCGAACGGCCAGGCCCTGTTCCTGCTCGACGAAATCCTGCTGGGCACCAACACGCGAGAGCGCCAGCTCGCCTCGCGCGAGGTGCTGCGCCTGCTGCTCGCCACGGGCGCCAGCGGCGCGGTGACGACGCATGACCTGTCGCTCACCTCGCTCGCCGAGGAGACCACGAACGCGAAGGTCCGCAACGTCCACTTCAGGGACCACCTGGAGGAGGGACAGATGGTGTTCGACTACACGCTGCGGGAAGGCGTGGTGGACACCACCAACGCGCTGCGCGTGCTGCGACTCGCCGGTGTCCCCGTGGACGACCCCGAGGCGCCCGAGCGTCGGAAGTAGGCCCGCTCCACCCCGCCGCCCGTTCTCCGGGCGCGCAGCCCCTGCTCGCCATCACCGCCTGCCCTGCGTCCGGCCCCTGTCTTCGAGTCCAATCCCTTCGTGAGGTGCTGAGCACCCGCTGGCGCGAATCATGTCGGACGAGCTCCGCCTCCGCGTGCCCATCGCACGACCGCTCCCGCGCCCGACCATCATCGGCTCACGTGGCGCTCTAGCCACGGTCCATGGAGGAACTGATGATGAACCACGCGCTCCACGCGGTCCTGTCCACCCTGTTCATGGCGACCCTCTTGCTGGCCCCGGCCAGCCGTGCGCAGCCCGTGGCCCTCACCTGCCCGGGCACCTTGAGGGTCAACTACGCGCCCGGGCTCTCGAACACCCCTCGGCTCATCACCGTCGACTCGAAGGCGCTCTACGGCCCCTGCACGGGGCTCCCCCTGGGGCTCGTGTCCGCGAGTCTCGATACGTTCGCGCAGACCCCACTTTCGTGTGGCCTGCTCGAGAACGGAAAACTGTCCCTCACACTGAAGTGGAACGACGGGACCTACAGCACGGGGCAGGGTCGAGCCCTCCTGCGCGCCGCGCCCCTGGGAGAGGTTGTCATCGCAACGGAGTCCACGGTGACCGAGGGCCGCTTCGTGGGCGCCACGGTGGTCGTCACCTCCACCCTGCTCCAGACGGACTTTCTCGCATGCTCGACGCCCCAGGGCGTCACCTCCGTCGCGGGCCCCTCCGTCCTCGTCATCACCCGCCTCTTCTGAGGTCCCCGAACGAAAACGGGCCCCGGGAAGCGCTTCCCCGGGGCCCGTGAACTTTCAGGAGCGCGCGGCGATTACTTCGCCAGCTCGATGAGCGCCGCGGCGCCCATGCCGCCACCGATGCACATGGTGACGACGCCGTAGCGGCCGTTGCGGCGCTTGAGCTCGCGCAGAATCGTCGCGACCAGCCGCGCACCGGACACGCCCAGCGGGTGACCCAGGGCGATGGCGCCGCCGTTCGGGTTCACCTTGTCCTCCGGGATGCCCAGCTCACGGATGCAGTACAGCGCCTGCGGAGCGAAGGCCTCGTTCAGCTCGAAGACGTCGATGTCCTTCACCTCGAGCTTGTTCTTCGCCAGCAGCTTGCGCACCGCGGGCACGGGGCCGATGCCCATGACCTCCGGAGGCACGCCCGCGACGGCGAAGTCCACGAAGTAGCCCAGCGGCTTGACGCCCAGCTCCTTCGCCTTCTCCTCGCTCATCACCACCGCCGCCGCCGCGCCGTCCGTCAGCGGCGACGCGTTGCCGGCCGTCACCACGCCCTTGGCGTTGAACGCCGGGCGCAGCTTGCCCAGGCCCTCGGCCGTCGTCTCCGGACGCAGGATGGTGTCCACCGACACCGTCACCGTCTGCGCGTTGCCCTCCTCGTCGTAGACGGTGGTGGTGACCGGGACGATCTCCTCCTTGAACTTCCCCGTCTCCCGAGCCGTCGCCGCGCGGCGCTGGCTCTCGGCGGCGAACTTGTCGGAGTCCGCACGCGACACGTTGTGACGCGAGGCGATGTTCTCCGCCGTCACACCCATGGAGCTGTAGATCTCCGGGTGGTTCGCCATGATGTCCGGGTTGGCGCTGACCTTGTTGCCGCCCATGGGCACCATCGTCATGGACTCGGTGCCACCACCGATGCCCACCTGGATGTGGCCCGCCTGGATGGCCGCCGCAATCTGCGCGATGGCCTGCGTCCCGGACGAACAGAAGCGGTTGATGGTCATCGCCGGGACGTCGACCGGCAGACCCGCCAGCAGCGTGGCCTGACGCGCCACGTTCATGCCCTGCTCGGCCTCCGGCATGGCACAGCCCAGGACGACGTCCTCGACGTCCGACGGCTTCAGGCCGGGGACCTGCGCCACGGCCTCCTTGATGGCGACGGCCGCCAGGGTATCCGGCCGCGTGTCCTTGAACTCTCCCTTGTGCGCGCGGGTGAACGGCGTGCGGACCGCGCTGGCAATCACGACTCGACCAGGCATCTTGATGTCTCCTTGCCCGGGTAACACCCGGGCATGCAGCGAAATTTATGTCGTCGCCAATGAGTACCGGCCGGCCGTCAATTCCGCAGCGGCTTGCCCTTTTCGATCATGTGCGTCAGGCGGTCCTGGGTCTTCTCCTCGCCGCACAGGCTCAGGAAGGCCTCGGCCTCCAGCTCGAGCAGCTTCTCCTCGGTGACCAGCGCCGAGGTGCTGGTGTCACCACCCGTGAGCACGCGCGCCAGCTTCTGGCCGATCTTCCGGTCGTGCGCGCTGACCTGCCCGTTCATCTCCATGTCGTACAGCATCATGTCGATGGTGGCGTAGCCGCTGGGGCCGCCCAGCCGGAAGCGCGAGGGACGCGGCGCGCGGAAGCCCGCGTCCGCCATGCCCAGCACGCGCGCCTTCGCGTCCGACAGGAGGAAGTCGCGGTTGGCGCTGATGCCGTCCGCCTGCGAGAGGAAGCCCGCCTCGCGCGCCTCCTCGGCGCTGGTGGCGACCTTCGCCGTGCCGATGGACAGGAACACCTTCTTGAGGAAGGGGAACGGATCGAAGTCCTTGTCCGTGGAGTACGCGCCGTAGACGTTGCGGAGCAGCTGCATGTTGCCGCCGCCGCCGGGGATGAGGCCCACGCCCACCTCGACGAGGCCCATGTACAGCTCGGCGCTCGCCTGCACCGCGTTGCCGCCCATGGTCACCTCGGCGCCGCCGCCGAGCGTGAGGTTGAAGGGCGCCGTCACCACCGGCACCGGGCTGTAGCGCATGCGCTGGTTGGCCGCCTGGAACGACGTCACCAGCTTGCGGATGTCCTCGTACTGGCCGCTCTTCGCCGCCCACACCAGCGCGACGATGTTCGCGCCCGCGGAGAAGTTGGCGCCGTCGTTGCCGATGACGAGGCCCTTGAAGTTCTTCTCGGTCTCGTCCAGCGCCGTGTGCATCATCTCGATGATCTGGTCATCGATGGAGTTCATCTTCGTGTGGAACTCCAGCAGCGTGGCGCCGTCGCCCAAATCCCACAGGGTGGCGGAGTCGTTGCCGGCGACCTTCTTGTTGCCGCGCTTGAGGTACTCCACGCGCTGGGTGCGCGCGTTCTCCGGCACCACCTTCACGGACTTCGTGGGGATGTCCCAGTACGTGTCCTTGCCGCCCTCCACGCCGTAGAAGGACTCGCGGCCCGTGGCCAGCATGTCCTCCACCCACTTCGCCGGCTTGAGGCCCAGCTCCTTCATCCGCGCGACGCCCTTCTTCACGCCGTACGCGTCCCAGACCTCGAAGGGGCCCAGGTCCCACCCGAAGCCCCAGCGCACGCCGCGGTCCACGTTGACCACGTCGTCGGCAATCTCGGGGATGCGGCGGCTGGTGTACGCCAGCACGTCCAGCGTCACCTGCTCGGCGAACTTCGCGGCCTTGTCCGTGCCGTTCATGACGACGGCGACGCGCTCCTTGACGTTCTCCACCTCGCGGGCGGCGCCCAGCGACTCGAAGCGCACCTTGCCCTGCGGGCGGTACTCGAGCGTCTTCAGGTCGAGCGCCAGGATTTCCTTCCCGCCGGAGCTCTTGTCCTTCTTGTAGAAGCCGCCGCCGCTCTTGTCGCCCAGCATCCCCTTCTCCACCATCTTCTGGAGGAAGCCGGGGATGGCGAAGACCTCACGCTCCTCGTCCTGCGTCAGCGTGTCGTAACAGTTCTTCGACACGTGGACGAAGGTGTCCAGACCGACGATGTCCGCGGTGCGGAACACGGCCGACTTGGGGCGCCCCATGGCCGGGCCGAAGATCTTGTCCACCTCCTCGATGGACAGCTCCGCGGGGCCCATGGCCGCGATGGTGCGCATCATCCCGTACACGCCGATGCGGTTCGCGATGAAGTTGGTGGTGTCCTTGCCGTAGACGATGCCCTTGCCGAGCACCTCTTCGCCAAAGCGGTGGATGGCCTTCATCACCGCCGGGTCCGTGTCCTTGCCGGCCACGAGCTCCAGGAGCTTCATGTAGCGGACCGGGTTGAAGAAGTGCGTGACGAGGAAGTTCTTCTTGAAGGCCTCGCCCCGGCCCTCGGTCATCCCGACAATCGACATGCCGGAGGTGTTCGAGGAGATGATGGCGTCCTTGCGGGCGTGCTGCTCCACCTTGGCGAAGAGCGCCTGCTTGACGGCCAGGTCCTCCTTCACCACCTCAATGACCCAGTCGCACTCGGAGATGCGCGACAGGTCGTCCTCGAAGTTGCCCACCTCGATGGCGGTGAACACCTGCTCGGACATGATGGGGCTGGGCTTCTGCTTGCGCATGTTGGCCAGCGCCCCGAGGGCGAACTTGTTGCGGAAGGCCTTGGTCGAGGTGTCCTCGCCCGGTGCGGCCTTCGGCGGAACGATGTCCAGGAGGAGCGCGCGCACGCCCGAGTTGGCCAGATGGGCGGCGATGCCGCTGCCCATCACTCCGGCGCCCAGCACAGCTACCTTGCGGATCCGCGTCGTCATTGGGGAAGGCTCCCTTGCTCTTGTGGGAAGGAGGGGACTGCACAAATGTAGGCGATTGACCCGAAAGTCAATCGGTTCAGCGGGTGGGAGCACTCGCCACCCGGCGCGCCAGGGACTACAAACCGGACCTCCATGGCTCGCCCCGACCCGCACTCGTACAACGACAGCACGCAGCCCGAGACGGAAACCCTGGACTGGAGGGCCCGCGTCGACTTCCGCACGCGAAGGCTGCACGCCGAGGCCACCTTGACGCTGAAGGAAGCGTCCGCCGGTCCCCTCGACCTGGACACCCGGGACCTGGAGATTCTCAGAGTCGTAGACGGCAATGGTCGCCCCTTGCCCTACATGCTCGCGCCGCCCGAGCCGATCCTGGGGAGCAGGCTCCGCGTGGAGCTGCCCCAGGGCGTGCGCCAGCTCACGGTGCACTACCGCACGTCCCCCACCGCGAGCGCGCTGCAGTGGCTGACGCCCTCGCAGACGGCGGGCGGGCAGCACCCGTTCCTCTACAGCCAGTGCCAGGCCATCCACGCGCGCAGCCTGGTGCCGCTGCAGGACACGCCGCGCATCCGCATCCGCTACCGCGCGTCGCTGCGCGTGCCCAAGGCGCTCAAGGCGGTGATGGCCGCCAGCTTCGTCGGCCGCGAGGAGCACGGCGTGGAGGCGGAGGAGCACTACGAGATGCCGCAGCCGGTGCCCCCGTACCTGCTCGCCTTCGCGGTGGGCAGCCTCGCGCCGAAGGAGCTGGGGCCGCGCTCGCGGGTGTGGGCGGAGCCGGAGCTGCTCGAGGACGCGGCGGAGGAGTTCTCCGGCGTGGACGACATGCTGCGCGCCGCCGAGTCGCTCTTCGGGCCGTACGACTGGGAGCGCTTCGACCTGCTCACCATGCCTCCGTCGTTCCCGTACGGCGGCATGGAGAACCCGAGGCTGACGTTTCTCACGCCCACGCTGATTGCCGGCGACAAGAGCCTGGTCAACGTGGTGGCGCATGAGCTCGCGCACTCGTGGACCGGCAACCTGGTGACGAACGCGTCCGCGGAGCACTTCTGGCTCAACGAGGGCTTCACCGTGTTCGCCGAGCGCCGCATCCTGGAGGCGCTGGCGGGCAAGGAGGTGGCCGCGCTGCACGGGGCGCTGGGGCGCCGCGCGCTGGAAGAGGCGATGCACCACTTCCGCGAGCACCCGCACCTGACGGCGCTGCGCACGCACCTGACGGGCGTGGACCCGGACGAGGCCTTCTCCCAGATTCCGTACGAGAAGGGCTACCTGTTCCTGCGCGCGCTGGAGGACGCGGTGGGCCGCGAGACGTTCGACGGCTTCCTGCGCCGCTACCTGGCCACGTACCGCTTCCGCGCGCTCACCACCGAGGAGTTCATCGCCTTCACCGAGCGCGAGCTGCCCGGGGCCCTGGCCAAGGTGGACGCGGACGCGTACCTGCAGCGGCCCGGCATCCCCGGCGGCGCGCCCTCCCCTCGCTCCAGCCGGCTGGAGACGCTCCTGCGCCTGCGTGGCACCGTGCCGTCGAAGGACGCGGTGAAGGACTGGACGCCCGCGGAGTGGCAGCTCTTCCTGGAGTGGCTGCCGTCGGACGCGCCGCGGGACTTGTTCCGCCAGCTGGACGAGCGCTTCGAGCTGACGAAGAGCCGCAACTCGGAGGTGCTGGTGGCGTGGCTGGTGGCGGCCCTGCGCGCGGGCTGGGAGCCGGCGGTGGCGCGCACCGAGGTCTTCCTGGGCGAGGTGGGCCGCATGAAGTACCTCAAGCCCCTGTACGGCGTGCTCAGCGCGTCGCGCGAGCACAAGTCGCTGGCGCGCTCGCTCTTCCAGCAGCACCAGGAGCGCTACCACCCCATCGCCCGGCAGGGCGTGGAGCTCATCCTCTCCCGCGCCTGAGGAAGGCGCGGGGAGGAGGACGACGACGGACTACTTCGCCGACTGCGCCTTCAGGCGCTTCTCGGAGAGGTCCAGGTACTTCTCGTCCATGTCGATGCCCACGTAGCGGCGGCCCAGCTTGAGGGCCGCCACGCCCGTGGTGCCGCTGCCGTTGAAGGGGTCGAGAATCAGCGCGTCCTCGGGGGTGCTCGCCTCGATGATGCGCTCCAGCAGGGCCACCGGCTTCTGCGTGGGGTGGCTGCCGTGGGCCTTCTCCTCACCGCCGCGCGGGACGGTGAGCGTCCACAGCCGGCCCTCGCCGTCGTCCGTGACTTCCGCGTCGCCGGAGGGCGGCAGCACCCACGCGTCGCGCATCTGCTTGCCGCCGTTGTCCGACTTCATCTTCTTGTAGTTGAAGACGTGCTGCAGCTTGCCGCCCGACTTCGGCGAGGCCCAGATGAGCAGCTCCGTCGAGTGGGTGAAGTAGCGGCAGGCCAGGTTCGGGCTGGCGTTGGGCTTGAACCAGGTGACGGTGTTGAGCAGCTTGTAGCCGAGCTTCTGCATGGCGAAGCCGGCGTTGAAGATGACGTGCTGGGTGCCGCTGACCCAGAGCGTGCCGGTGGGCTTGAGCAGCCGCTGGCAGGCCTCGAGCCACGCCGTGGTGAAGGCGTGGTCCTCCTCCACCCCGCGCGACACGTCCCAGTTGCCCTTCTTCACCGAGACGCGCTTGCCACCCTTGCAGGTGGTGCCGCCGTTGGAGAGGAAGTACGGCGGGTCGGCGAAGATCATGTCGAACGTCTGGGGCTCGAACCGGTTCAGGAGCTCCAGGCTGTCCCCGTGCAGGAGCGTCCAGGCGTCGCCCTTCGCGTGCACGCTCTCGTTGAGGGAGCGCCGGACAATCTTCAGGTCAGGGGGAGCAGCTTCAGCCAACATCACGCCTCCGTCGGACTCTTCGTCGTGGGACGCGGCGGAATGTGCGGTGACTTGAGTGCTACGTCTAATTTCTGGCCTGTAGCACCCTGAAATTTGACCCGGGGGGCTTGCCGTGGAAACGACTCGAGCAGGGCGGGAGCGCCTCCAGTGAGGCCCTCCGACACCCTGCTCGACGGTGCTGCGAATGGCTGTCACGCGGCGAGCGCGCGACGGCTGGAATCAGGCCTTGGCCTTCTTGCCCTTGGCGGCCGGGACGGCGATGGCGCCCTCGGCGGCGGCGGTCTCCGTGGGGTTCGCCGCGTACTTCTTGCGGAAGCGGTCGATACGGCCGGCCGTGTCCACGAGCTTGTACTTGCCCGTGAAGAAGGGGTGGCAGTTCGAGCAGATTTCCACCGAGAACGAGCCGCGGGTGGAGTGGGTCTCGACGATGTTGCCGCACGCGCAGGTGATGCGGGACGGCGGATAGACGGGATGCACTTCCGGCTTCATGACGCTCTCCAGGGTGCCTTGCCCCCAGCCGCCCACGGCAGGGAGGTCCGGCACTGTAATGGCCGGCGCTTATAACGGCGCGCCGACCGGGGCACAAGACCAGCGCGGCTCAGTGGGCCGCCGAGCCCGGGGGCTCGACACGTTCCACCGCCTTCTGGACGACCGGGTCCGCCGGTACGTCGCTGCCGAGCTGGATGTACGACAATAGATGCGTCCGGGCCGAGGGCGTTGCGCCGCCCGCCAACGTCTTCTCCAGGGACTGGCGCCGGGTCTCCAGGCTGGCGACCGAGGCCTCGAGCGCCCGCTTCTGCGCCTCGTCCTTCATCTGGCCCAGCCGCTCCTTCGCCCGGGCGAGGTTCGTCTCGACGATGCGCAGGCTGTCGCGGGTGCGCTCGCGCTCGGAGACGTCCACGAAGCGACCGGGGCCGTCGATGGACAGCTCCAGCTTCGCGACCTGGCGGCCCCGCTCCCCCGGAGGCACCACGGTGGTCAGCCCCACGCGCTGGGCGATGCCGGAGCCCCGCCCCTCGTGCGACTGCATCACGAAGTCCACGCCCTCCAGCTCACCGGCGAGTTGGAGCAGGTCGTTGTAGGGCACGGCGGCCAGCAGGATGACCAGGTCCACCTTCTGCTCGCGCAGGCGCTTCACCTCGGCGGTGACGGCGGGGAGCACGGGCAGCCCCTGGCGCTGGACGGCCGCGGCCTTGCCCTGGGCGAAGGGCTCCATGGGCTCCGGGCGCTCGGTGGCGGGCGAGGCGCCCACGAGGCCCACCTTGAGGCCCCCCACCTGCGTCACCATCGACGCGGGGAACAGCAGCTTGCCCTGCGCGTCCGCGAGGTTCGCGGACAAAAGCTTCAGCTTCGACTTGCGCGACTGCTTGAGCAGGAAGTCCACGCCCAGCGACAAATCGCGCGTGCCCACGGCCATGGCGGTGGTGCCCTGCGCGTTCATCTGCGCGAACACCAGCTCGGCGCGCGCGCGGGCATCCGGGGCCTCACCGCTGTCCCGGCTCTTGAAGAGCGCGTTGCCCGCGTCCAACACGAGGACCGGCACGCCCTTCGCGCGCTCCTTCTCTATCGTGACTTTTCTTCTGGCCAGACCGCCAGACGGGTTGTGTCGTCAACCACAGGGGGCGACTTCGCCCCCGTTGTCTCCGGTGAAGAGGAGCACGAGCTGCTTGGGCGCGGCCCCCGCGACGAGCGGGAAGAGCAGCGCGGCCAGCAGGGCGAGCCCGGGCAGGCGGAGGCTCACTTCTTGCCCCCCTTCTTCGCGGGCGCCTTCGCCTTGTCCAGCTCGGCGATGCGCTCCTTGGCCGTCTTGGCGGCGGCGGACTTGGGGTAGCTCTTCACCAGCTCCTCGAGCGCCAGGCGCGACTCGTCCTTCATCTTGAGCTGGGCGAAGCACTCGGAGGAGCGCAGGTACGCATCCGGCGCGGAGGGCGTCTTCGGGTGGTCCTGCACCACCTTGCCGTACTCGAAGAGGGCCTCGCGGCACTTGGACTCGGAGAAGTACGTCTCGCCCAGGCCGTAGTGGGCCTCGCCCACGAGCGCGTCCTTGGCCCACTTCTTCATCAGCTCGTTGAAGAGCTGGCGCGCCACGAGCAGTTCGCCGGCCTTGGCGCGCTCCTGCGCGAGCGCGAGGAAGTCCTTGGGGTTGGTGGGGCGCTGGAGCTCCTCGGCCTTCTTCTTGGCCTCGGCCTCCTTCACGGCGGCGGCGCCCTGCATGGCGAGCAGCTTCTGGTCCTGGGCGCCGAGCGCCGTCTCCAGCTCGGTGATTTTATGGAGGTAGGTCTCCACCTGGCCGCGCAGCTGGGACAGGTCCTCCATCGTCTTCTGGAGCTGGATGCCGATGTCCGCGTCCTTGCGGCGCGCGGCGGTGTCCAGGCCGTCCAGGGCCTTGGTGACCTCGGCGACCTTCTCGTCGATCTTCGGCAGGACGATGGCGAGCTGCGCGCGCGCCTCCTTCAACTCCGTCTGCATCTGCGCGGAGTCGGTGCCGAGCCGGTCGACCTTCGCCTCGAGGGCGCGGCCGCGGTCCGCGGGATAGAAACAGCCAGGGAGCGCTACCAGCAGCGCGAACAGGACGAGCCTTCGCATGGGGCCGGCATCTTAGGGCCAAATCGGCGCGTCGTCCGGACTTCTCGCCAAGGGGGCGGCTAGCGGGGCCCGCCCAGGGGCTCCAGGCGGCCGGCCGCGTGCGCGCACGCCACCCGCAGGCGGCTGGGGTTGAGGAAGAAGGGCACCGGCCGGGCGCGGCCCTCCTCCAGGGCGACCAGGGCGCGGCGGTACTCGGAGGCCGCCTCGAGGGGGCGGCGGCACTGCTCCAAGAGCAGGGCCAGCAGGTAGCGGGCGGCCGCATGGTCGGGGTCCAGTTGGAGGCACTGGCGCAGGTCCCGCTCCGCCGCCGCGTCCGACACGCCCGACGCGGCGCCGTCCAGCACGCACGCGAAGAGCAGGTCCGCCTCGGCGAAGGCGGGCGCCAGCGCAGGGGCCTCGAGCGGGGTCGCCGAGGAGGACGGCGCCGTGCCCCGGGAGGGCCCCTTGGAAGGTCCCGTCGGGACGGAGGCGGGCGGGCCTCGCGTCGGCTCCACGAGCGCCAGGCGCTCGGCGTCGCTCCGGACGTGGAAGAACGCCGACTCCGTGCGGACCACGCGCAGGGTGGGCGGCACCTGGAGCAGCGGCTCCGAGGACGACAGCACCAGCGTGCCCCCGGGCGCGAGGCTCTCCGCCAGCGTGGCGACGGTCCGGTGGAAGGACTCCACCGTGAAGTAGATGAGGACGTTGCGGCAGAAGATGACGTCGAAGCCGCGCTCGGCCGGGGCCCGGGGATAGGGCACGTCCATCAGGTTGTGGACCTGGAAGCTGGCCCGCTCGCGAAGCCCGCCCACCAGCGCCTGGCGCGAGCCCGTCGACACGAAGTAGCGCTCCCGGAGCGCGGGCGGCACCCGACGCAGCTGCTCCGCGGAGAAGGAGAGCCCGCGCGCGCGCCGCAGCGCCGCCTCCGAGATGTCCGTGCCCAGCACGGTGCTCCCGGGGCTCGCGCCCGCCTCGGCCAGCAGGACGAGCAGCGTGGCCACCTCCTCGCCCGTCGAGCACCCCGCGCTCCACACCCGCAGGGGCCCTCCCCTCGCCCGCTCCACCAGCGGCCCGAGCACGTGCTCGCGGAAGTCGGTGAGCTGCACCTCGTCCCGGAAGAGGTCCGTCTTGTTCACCACCACCGCGGAGATGAGCCCCTCCAGCTCCGCGGCGCCCGTGGGCGACTTGAGGAACGCCAGGTACTGGTGCGGCGTCAGCCCGCGACACCGCTCCGCCAGCCGGTCATCCAGCCGACGAATCTGGGGCCCGCTCAAGGCCATGCCCGTACGCGCCGTGAGGAAGGCGCGCACGAAAGCCCATGGCGCGCTCGGAGCACGCACCGCCAGCTCAGCGCCCCACGGCCAACGACTCACCCCGCGCCAGCCGCGACAGCGTCGCCGCGACCTCGTCGCCGTGGATGAGGTGGTCCACCGCCTTGCGCTCCACCGCCGCGCCCGGCATGCCGAACACCACGCAGGACTCCTCGTTCTGCGCCAGCGTCAGCCCTCCGGCCTGACGGATGGCCAGGAGCCCCTCCGCGCCGTCCGCGCCCATGCCCGTCAGCACCAGGCCCACCGCGCGCCGGCCGTAGGTCCGGGCCGCGCTCTCCAGCAGCGTCGTCCCGGAGGGCATGTGCCCGTCGCGCTCCACGCCCGCCTTGAGCGCCACCCGTCCCCGGAAGGGAATCATGGTGTGCTGCCCCGGCGGCGCGATGAGCACGTGGCCCGGCATCAACGGCTCGCCATCCTGCGCCAGCCGCACCTTGAGCCGGCTGGTGTTGCCCAGCCACCCCGCCAGCGACTCGGCGAAGGCGGCGTTGATGTGCTGGACGATGACGATGGGCGCGGGGAAGTCCGCCGGCAGCTCCGACAGCATCCGGCACAGCACCTGCGGCCCGCCCGTGCTCGCGGCCACCACCACCACGCCCATGGACACGGCGGGCAGCACCGACGTCGTCACGCGGGGCGGGGTGATGCCCTTCTGGGGACGGCGCAGGTGGCGGATGACGCGCACCGAGGAGAGCAGCTTGATCTCCCGCACCAGGTTCCAGGCCTCGGGGCCGGCGTCGATGGCGGGCTTGATCTGCAGCGCGAGCGCGCCCAGCTCCAGCGCCCGGTACGTCAGCTCCGGCGCCTGCGAGCGCGGGTCCGCCGTCAGCACCAGGATGGGCGTGGGGCACTCGGCCATGATGTGCTCGGTGGCCGTCAACCCATCCATGACGGGCATGTCCACGTCCATGGTGATGACGTGGGGCCGCAGCTCCTTGGTCATCTCCACGGCCTGCTTGCCGTCCGCGCACGAGCCGACCACCTCGATGTCGGGGTCCTTGCTCAACGCCTCGCAGATGAGCTGTCGGCAGATGAGTGAGTCATCGACCACCAGCACCGACACTTTCTTGCCCATGCCCTGTCCATACCCCGTGCGCGAGGCGCCGAGTATAGCCAATGCTCCGTCCTGTCCTCAGGAGGTTGAGCGGGGGCCCTCAGGACAACAGTCGCCCCACCACATCCACCAGGTCCTGGCGCACCAGGTCCCCCTTGGTGACGTAGGCGTCCGCCCCCGCCGCCAGCCCACGCCGCCGGTCCTCCTCTCCACCACGGGTGGTGAGGATGACGACGGGCAGCCTGGGCCGGGCGGAAAGTTCCTTCAGCCGGCGGGTCAGCGCCAGGCCGTCCATGCCCGGCATCTCCAGGTCGGTCACCACCAGGTCCACCGGGGTGCCCTCCAGGACGTCCAGCGCGTCCGCCCCGTCGGCGGCCATGACGGTGTCATATCCCACCGCCTCCAGGAGGTTGGAGATGAGCTCCCGGGTGAGGGGGGAGTCGTCCACGACGAGGATGCGCCGGCGCCGTGACTCCGTCTCCGGGGCCGACGAGCGGGGCAGCTTCAGCGGGGACGTCCCGTGGGCGCTGGCGGTGAGGTA
The DNA here is from genome assembly GCF_020037095.1 of Myxococcus sp. XM-1-1-1. Lineage (NCBI taxonomy): Bacteria > Pseudomonadati > Myxococcota > Myxococcia > Myxococcales > Myxococcaceae > Myxococcus > Myxococcus sp. XM-1-1-1. The sequence goes on along the minus strand of NZ_JAIQDH010000001.1, from coordinate 448,548 downwards.
GGCCGCCGACAGCACCATGGCGAGCCGGCCGTCCGCCAGGGAGGTCGCGCCCGTGAGGTGGCCGAAGCGGGCCAGCACGCCGCGCAGGGGGAGGATGGCCTGGACGCGCTCCTCGAGCACGCGGTCCACGACGACGGCGGCGGCGCCGCTCTGGCTGCGGACCACCAGGACGAGCTCCCCCTCCCGGACCTCGCGCTCCGGGGACAGGCCGAGCAGCGAGCCCAGGGACGCCAGCGGCAGCACGCGGCCCTCCACGAGCAGCGCGGGCCGGCCCGCCACCTCGCACAGGTGCAGGGGCTCCACCTTGAGGGCGCGCGAGACGTGGGTGGCGCTCAAGGCGAGCGTCTCCGTGCCCACCTGGACGAAGAGCAGCGGCGCGACGGTGAGGGACACGGGGACGCGCAGCTCGAAGATGGTGCCCCAGCCGGGCGCGGACTCGACGCCCACGTCGCCCCCCAGGCCCTGGATGGAGGCGCGCACGGCGTCCAGGCCCACGCCCCGACCCGACAGGTCCGTGACGACCTCCCGGGAGGTGAAGCCCGGCAGGAAGATGAGCTCGCGGGTGGCGGCGTCGGACAGCGCGTTGGCGGCGCTCTCGTCCAGGACGCCCCGGCGCACGGCCACGCGGCGCAGCTCCACGGGGTCCAGCCCCATGCCGTCGTCCTCGACGCGCAGGATGATGCGGCTGCCCTCGCGCGCGGCGCGCAGGGTGAGACAGCCCCGGGGATGCTTGCCGGAGGTGACGCGGTCCACGCGCGTCTCCAGGCCGTGGTCCAGGGCGTTGCGCACCAGGTGCATCAGCGGCTCGCGCAAGGCCTCCACCACCGCCCGGTCCGCGCGGGTGTCCTCGCCGTCGACGACGAGCTCCACCTCCTTGCCCAGCGTGCGCGACAGGTCTCGCACCATGCGCGGATAGGGCTCGAAGAGGACGGACAGGGGGAGCATGCGCAGGCCCTGGACCTCCTCGACGACCATTCCCAGGTCGCGGAGCTCTTCGTTGGAGAGCAGCTTGGACTCGCGATGGAGGTCCGCGGCCAGCTCCTTGGCGGTGCCCAGCCGGGCCACCAGCGCGGCGGCGGCGGGGCCCAGGTCCTCGGCCTCGCGGGCCAGCTTTCCCAGCTCCCGGGCCAGGGCCAGGCGGCGGGCGTTGGCGCGCTCCCGGCGACGGGCGACCTGGGCCAGGTTCGTCACCGCGCTGGTCAACAGGTCCAGGCTGGCCACGTCGATGCGGACCGCGTCCATGCGCGTCTCGGGCTGACGGGGCGACGTCGAGGTCCCCTGCCCTGGCGCGGCCACGCGAGGGCCCGGGGCAGGCGTGGGCGAGGGACTCGCGCCAGTCGCTCCTGTTGAGGGGCGGGCGGGGCTCGTCTCGGGACGTGGCGCGGAGGGCCAACCGCGATTCTGCGCGACGGTCGAGATGCCTCCCATGGGAGGTGGGGCGCCACCGCGCAGTGGAGGCTCGGAGGGTGCCACCGTGGACACGCGGGTCATCCCCGTCCCTGAGACCCGCCAGAGCGGATTGCCACCGGGAGCCGTGCGCACCCCGCTGCGAGCAGGCCCTTCGGCGACACCGCCCTCCAGCCAGAGGGGCGCATCGGGGACGGCGCCTCCGCTTCGGGACGGGACGTCGGAAACGCGCGCCTCGCCGTGCGAGGTCCCATCGAGAGCATGCGCCTCGCCGCGAGGCGCGACGGTGAAAGCCGGGGCTAGGCTCCGCGCATCGGCATCCCTTCGGGACGCGGCATTGGCGGCAGGAGCATGGCTCCGCGCATCGCCTTCGCTTCGGGATGCGGCATCAGAAGCGTAGCTCCCGCTTCTTTCTCGCCCGTCACTTCGGGTTGCGGCATCGGCCGCAGCGGCCACGTCCTTCCCGCTCCCGCCATTTCGGGGCGCGGCGTCGGCAGCGGTCGCCCCACTCCTCCCCCTCCCGTCGCCTCGCGAGGAAGCGTCGGCCGCGTGCCCCCCGCTCCGCGAGTCATCGTCACCTCGTGACGATGAATGTGGACCAGAAGCCTCGCGACCGATGTCGCCAGTCGCACCACGCGGCGCCCCGGCCCCAACCGACGCGGCGGCGACGGTCCGCGCCAACGACTCGGCCCCATCGACCCTCGCGCTCGAGGACGCCCCGGCGCTCTCTCCCGTCGGACCGTCCCGGGTCTCCGCGCGGGTACAGGCCTGGAGCCAGCCCACCAGCCGCACCACCTCGGGCGAGGACGCCGCCCCCGGCTGCGCCCCCGAGAGCAACAGCACCGCGTCGGCGGCGCTCAGCAGCGCGTCCGCGGAGTCCGCGGACAAGGCATAGCGCCGGGGCTCCACGCAGCGGACGAGCTCCTCCATCTCGTGCACCAGCACGTTGATATCGTCGAAGCCCATCATCCGGGCCTCGCCCTTGAGCCCGTGCAGCTCGCGCAGCGCACCCCGTCCCGCATCCGGGCTCGCCCCTGCTTCCAGCTCCATGAGCGCCCGGTTGATGCGCTCCAGGCGCACCGTCACCAGGTCCCGGAACTGCCTGAGCAGGCGCTCGCTCGGGTTCACCCGCCCTCCTCCCCTCGCAGCGTCTCCTGACCAATCTGGAAGCGCTCCACCACCTCACTCAAGTCCCGCGCCAGCACGAGCAGGTCCGTGTTCGCGGTGCTCACCTGCTTGGTGGCGTTGAGGCTCTGCTGGGTGATGCGCAGGATGTCCGCCATCGTCTCCGCGAGCTGGTCGGTGCCCGTCTGCTGCTGCTGCGTGGCCAGCGAGATGCTCCGCACCGCGTCCGACGTCTTCCCCGCCAGCTTCGTGATCTGCCGCAGCGACTCCGACACCTGCTGCGCCAGCGTGGTCCCGGACTCCACCGCGCGCACGCCGCCCTCCGTCGCGGACACCGCCGCGGCCGAGGCCTCGCGCACCTCCTCGATGAGCCCTTCAATCTCCTTCGTGGACTCGAGCACGTTCTCCGCGAGCCTTCGCATCTCCGCGGCCACCAGCGAGAAGCCCCGCCCCACCTCCGCCGCCTTCGTCCCCTCCAGCTCCGCGTTCAGCGCCAGCAGGTCGGACTTGTCCGCGACGCCGTTGATGAACTCGACAATCTTGCCGATCTGCTGCACGCGCTTGTTCAGCCGCACCACCGAGGAGGCGATGGCGACGTTGTCCTGCTTCATGCGCTCCATCGAGCCCAGAAAGGACTCCGCGCTGCGCTGGCCCTGCTGCGCCGCGCCCAGCGTGCGCTGGGCAATCTGCGCCACCGAGCCCGCGTTCTCGGCGATCTGCCGCGCCGAGCGCGCCAGCTCCTCCGTCGTCGCGCTCGTCTGGTCCAGGGAGCTGGCCTGCTCGGTCGCACCCACCTCGTAGCGTCCGGAGGTGGTGAGGATCTCCTCCGTCGTCGCCGAAATCTGCGCCCCGGCGCGCTGGAGCTGGGACATCACGTCCGCCAGGTGCGTCCGCATGGTGGTGAAGGCCGCGGACACGTCCCAGATTTCATCCTCCGTCGGCACCACGCGAGGGCTGGCCAGGTCCCCCTCGGCGATGCGCCGCGCCTCGCTCGACAGCTCCCGCAGGGGCCGCCCCAGCAGCGTGCCGCCCAGGTACGCGGTGGTCAGCGCCAGCGCGAAGACGAGCAGCACCAGCGGCCCGCCCGACACGAGCGCCTCCACGCGAAGCCGCGAGGCCAGCTCCGCGCTCGGCGCAGCATGCGCCATGAGCTGCCGCAGCGCACGCTCTCCCAGCGCAGAGGAGAGCTGCACGGACAACACCGCCGGCGTCACCACCGAGATGAAGGCGAACGCCACCAGCCGCGCGCGAATCTCCGCCCGCCTCGGCATCGCCGCGATGAGCTGGCCGTGCGTCATGCCCAGCTCCGCCAGCCACAGCACCACCTTGCGCGAGCGCAGGATGACCAGGCAGTGCACCAGCAGCGCCGTCAGCGGACCGAACAAGAGCCCCAACCCGGCGATGCGCCGCGCCGCGTCCGCGTCCACGCCCGCCGTCCACCACACCGCGAAGCCCAACAGGGGCGTGGTGAACAGCCACAGCCCCAGCGAGCGCAGGAACGCCTCGTCCGGCCAGCGCGTCACCTCCGTCACCGCGGCCTTCAAGACCTCCGGCGTCGCAGCCACGCGCCCGAGCTCCAGCGCCCGCACCGTGCGCAGCCGCGCGAGCGACACCCACGCGCCCAGGATGATGGCCACCGCCCCCATCCCGCACGCCCACCGGACGAACAGCTCCATCCGGCCCGCCATCCCCGGCGCGTCGGAGAGCGTGAGCCAGGCGTAGTGCAGCCCGAACACCACGCCGACCAGGTTGGTCAGCGGCACGGGCAGCATCAGATGACGGGTGAAGGACGTCCGCCTGGAGCTCGCACGCGGGCTCATGCGTCCTCCCCGGCCACCACGTGGAAGCGCTCCACCACGCGCTTCAAATCCCTCGCCAGCGTGGACAGGTCCGCGTTGGCCACCGCCATCTGCTTGGTGGCCGCCGAGTTCTGCTCGGTGACGCGCAGGATGTCTCCCATCGCCGCGGCGAGCTGGTCGGTGCCCGTCTGCTGCTGCTGCGTGGCCAGCGAGATGCTGCGCACCGCGTGGGACGTCTGCCGCGCCAGCTCCAGGATGAGGCTCAGGCTCTCGTCCACCTCGGCCGCCAGCACCGTGCCCGCGTCCATGGCCTTCAGCCCCGCCTCCGTCGCCATCACCGCCGCGTTCGTCGCGTCGCGGATCTCCTCGATGAGGCCCTCAATCTCCTTCGTGGAGCGGATGACGTTCTCCGCGAGCCTGCGCATCTCCGCGGCCACCAGCGAGAAGCCCCGCCCCACCTCGCCCGCCTTCGTCCCCTCCAGCTCCGCGTTGAGCGCCAGCAGGTCCGACTTGTCGGCGATCTCGTTGATGAACTCCACCACCTTGCCAATCTGCTGCACGCGCTTGTTGAGCCGCACCACCGCGTCCGCGATGGCCTGGTTGTCCTGCTTCATGCGCTGCATGGCGCCCAGGAAGGCGGCCGCGCCGCGCTGGCCCGTCTGCGCGGCGGAGAACGTCGACTCGGCGATGGTAGACACCGACTCCGCGTTGCCGGCGATCTGCTGCGCCGAGCGCGCCAGCTCCTCCGTCGTCGCGCTCGTCACGTTGAGCGAGCTGGCCTGCTCGTCGGCGCCCGCCTCCTGCTCACCGGACGTCGCCACCAGCTGCTCGGTGGTGGTGGATATCTGAAGGCCCGCGCGGCGCAGCTGGGTGAGTGCCTGGCCGAGCTGCGCCTGCATCTGCGCGAAGGCCGCCGAGGTGGCCCACACCTCGTCCTCCGCGGGGATGACGCGCGGAGGCCGCAGGTCTCCCTGGGCGATGCGGGTGGCCTCCTCGGTGATGGCGCGCAGGGGCCCCGCGATGACGGTGCCGCCCAGGTGCGCCGTCAACAGCACCAGCACCGCCACCAGCCCCGCGACGGCCAACCCCCGCTCGTCGTCCACCCGCCGCACCGCCATGTCCCGCTCCTGGGGCGACTTCGCGCGCACCACCTCGTCCATGGCCCGCGAGGTGCCGGTGACGGTGGCGTCGAGGATGAAGAGCGAGGGGGTGAGCACCGCGATGGCGGTGAAGAGCACCATGTGCCGGCGCATGTGCAGCCGCCGGGGGGGCGCCGCCGCCACCACGTCCAGCGGGGACAGCCCCCGGGCCGCCACCAGCTCCACCGCCCGACGACAGCGCCGAATCACCAGCAGGTAGATGAGCAGCGCCGTCAGCGAGCCCAGACACGCGCCCACCAGGACGATTCGCGGCGCGAGCCCCAGCGACGCGTCCGTCCAGGGGATGAAGATGAACGCCACCACCAGCGCGCCCAACAACCAGCTGCGCAGCGCGAAGGAGAAGACCCTGTCGGGGAAGGCCCGGGCCTCCAGCAGCGCCTGGCGCAGGTGCTCGGCGGAGGCGGGCAGCGCCCCCTCCCCCACCGCGTGCAGCACCCGCAGCGAGCGCCGCGCGTTGAGCCGCACCAGCCACAAGGACAGCGCCGTCACCACCACCACCAGCCCCAGGAAGCGCAGCCACGCCTCCCGGGGCAGCGCATCCGTCAGCAACCCGTGCAAGAGCGCCAGGCAGATGCCCACCGTGCTCGCCGGCATCACCGGCCTCGCCACCCAGAGCGCCAGCCCCCGCACGTCTGAAGGCCCCGTCACGCCGCGCCCCCCATCCGCCGCCGGAGGAACCGCTCGAAGTCCGCCAGCCCCAACAAGGGCCAGAGCACCCCGCGCGCCAGCACGAAGCCGCGCAGACAACCACCCGACGCGCTCACCGCCACCGGCGGCGCGGTCAGCACCGGGTGCGCCTCCGCCTCGATTTCGAGCGCGTCCACGCCCACCGCCCCGCCCGACGTCGCCACCAGCACGCGCTGGGCGCCCGCGGACGCCTGGAAGGCCAGCCGGGCCGAGGCCGCGTCCTCCTCCCCCGGCGAGGTGATGGAGAGCACCTCATGGGCCAGGAACGCGAGCCGATGCGGGCCCGCGTGACACAACAACATGCCCCGCACGGGGCCTGCCGGGGCCATGACTCAGGCGCCCTGGCTGAGGTGGTCGAAGAGCCCTTCGGGGTCGATGACGGCCACATCCCGGGGGCCGCTCTTGGCGGGGCCTCTCAGGTGGACCTGGACGCCCGCGGAGCCCAGGGGCTCGAGCGCTCCCGTCACCGGGGAGACGCCGGCCACCGTGGTCGCCGTCAGGGCGAGGGTGCCGCGCGGCAGCCGCACGAGGACGGCCCGCCGCGAGGACTGGCTGGCGCCGCCCACCAGCAGGCCCATGTCCACCACCGGGATGACCTCTCCCCGGTGGGCGAACACACCCAGCAGGTGGGCTGGAGCCCCCGGTACCCGCGTGAGCTCGGGGAAGGTGACGACCTCCGCCGCGCTGTCCGCGGGTACCGCGTACCAGCTGCTACCGCAGGCGAAGACGAGATAGGACTGACGCGCTTCCGGCTCGTGGACGGCCATGTGGCGCCAAGCCTACCTCAGCCTCCACTAGCGCTGGAACTCGACCCGGCGGTTCTCGCTCCACGCCTCTTCGGAGGAGGCGTTGTTCACCGGGCGCGTCTCACCGTAGCCCACCGTCGTGACGGTGTTGGACTTGATGCCCAGGTCCGTCAGGTAGCGCTTGACGGCCGCCGCGCGGCGGTTGGAGAGCTGGAGGTTGTACTCCTCCGTGCCGCGCTCGTCGGCGTGGCCCGCCAGGGTCAGCTTGCCCGCCTGGCCCGTCTTCAGGCAGTTGGCCAGGTCCGACAGGCGCTGCTGGGCCTCGGAGTCCAGCGAGGACTCGTTGAAGCCGAAGCGGATGGGGCTCCAGTCGCACTTGTCCGCGGAGGCCGTCACGCAGCGGCCGGCGCTGCACTCCTGGCCGTCACCGCAGTCGGAGTTGGACGCGCACGTGTCCGTGGGGACCTGGCAGCGGCCGCCCTGGCACTTGCCACCGGACGGGCACGAGGAGTCGTCCTTGCACTGGGCCTCGGCGCACTTGCCGGCCTCGCAGATGCGGCCGTCACCGCACTGGTTGTCGACGGTGCACTCGGGCGGCTTGGGCGCGCACTTGTTGCCCTGGCAGGAGAAGCCCTCCTTGCAGTTGGCGTCGGTCGCGCACTCCTGGCACGTGCCCTGGACACAGACCTCGCCCTTCTCGGAGCAGGTCGAGTCGTCCTTGCAGTTGGGGTAGCTGGGGGGGCAGCCGGTCAGCACGGCCATGGCGAGGCCGAGACCCGCCCACAGAGAAATCCGACGCATCATTCCTCCCGAAATCATTGAAACGAAAGAAGCACCCGCAGGGGACGGGTAGTCGGGTCGCGTGTAGTCTCAGTCGCCGGGGTGAGTCAAAGCTTTTGTCCCTTTCGAGACACCCCTCCGCGCCCCGAAACCCTTGAATGTCCAAATATTTTCCGTGAGATTGTCGCTGTTGCCCGGGAGCGGCCGCGTGACGTGGTCCCCGGGCCGGGAGCGCCCCGCATGCCCGCATCCGTGCTCATCGTCGATGACGAGAAGAACATCCTGCTGACCCTGAGCCAGTCGTTGCAGCTTGCGGGATATCAGACACATCTGGCGGCCAGCGGGCAGGTGGCGCTCGACGTGGTGAGCGCGCGGCCGGTGGACGCGGTGTTGATGGACGTGAAGATGCCGGACATGGATGGGCTGACGGCGCTCGCCCGGCTCACGGAGCTGCGGCCCGAGCTGCCCGTCATCATGATGTCGGGGCACGGCACCATCGACACGGCGGTGAAGGCGACGCAGCTGGGGGCGCGCGACTTCCTGGAGAAGCCCATCGCGCGGGAGCGGCTGCTGGTCGCGCTGCGCAACGTGCTCAAGCACCAGGCGGCGATGGAGGAGCTGCGCGAGCTGCGCGAGCAGCTGGGGCGCTACGACATGGTGGGCAGCGGCCCGGCCATGCAGCGCATCTTCTCGCTCATCCAGCGCACGGCGCCGTCCGAGGGGCGGGTGCTCATCACCGGTGAGAACGGCACGGGCAAGGAGCTCATCGCCCGGGCGCTGCACCAGAACTCGCGGCGCAAGGCGTCGCCGTTCGTGAAGCTCAACTGCGCGGCGGTGCCGCACGAGCTCATCGAGAGCGAGCTGTTCGGCCACGAGAAGGGCGCGTTCACGGGGGCGGTGAGCGTGCGCCGCGGCAAGTTCGAGCTGGCGCACGAGGGGACCTTGTTCCTCGACGAGATTGGCGACATGCCGCCGGCCATGCAGGCCAAGCTGCTCAGGGTCCTCCAGGAGGGGGAACTGGAGCGGGTGGGCGGCGCGGAGACGCTCAAGGTGGACGTGCGCGTCATCGCCGCGACGAACAAGAACCTGGAGCAGGAGATTGGCGCGGGGCGCTTCCGCGAGGATTTGTACTACCGCATCAACGTCGTGCAGATTCACTCACCGCCCCTGCGTGAGCGGCGCGAGGACCTGCCGGACCTCATCGGCACCTTCCTGAGCGAGGCCTGCGCGAAGAACGGGCGGCGGCCGTTGACGCTGTCCCCGGACGCGCTGGCGGTGATGAGCGCCTACGACTACCCCGGCAACGTGCGCGAGCTGCGCAACCTGGTCGAGCGGCTGGCCATCCTGTGCGAGGGCCCCGTCGTCACGCGCGCGGACGCGCTGGAGCTGCTGCCCCGGGGACGCGGCGTCGTGCCGCCTCCGATGGAGACGGTGGCCGCGCCGGCGCCCACGCTGGACTCGGCGGTGGTGGCCGCGGCGAGCACGCCCGCGCACGCGCTGGTGGCGCCCCCTCCCCCGACGTCGGCACCGGCCCCCGTGGTGGGCTTCAAGCCCCGCGCGGACAAGACCTTCCGCGAGCAGGTGGAGGACGCCGAGCGGGAGATCATCCTCTACGTGCTGGCCCATACCCACGACAACGTCACGGAGGCCGCCCGGCTCCTGGACCTGGAGCGGGGCCACTTCTACAAGAAGATGAAGGCCCTGGGCCTCCGGCGCGGCCAATCCGAGACGTAACCCCAAGCGTCGTCACAAATGTTTCAGCGCCACCATGCTGAAACATTTCCAAACACACTGTTGTCTCAAGCCCCTCGCGCGACGCCTTGGGGCCCCGCGGACATGCCCACCAGTTGGGCGATGAACTCGCGGCGGCTGCGGACCCTGGCCTTGGTGAAGATGGCCTTCAGGTGGTCCTGCACCGTCGCCGGAGTGATGGCCAGCGTCCGCGCGATGGTGTCCGTGGTGTGCCCCTGGGCCACCAGGATGGCCACGTCCTGCTCACGGGCCGTCAGCCCCAGGCTCATCAGGGCCATGGGCAACACCTCCGCGGGCGTGGCGGGCGCCACGACGATGGCGACCTGCCCGTCCGGACGCCCCTCCAGCAGGGACGCATGCAGCGTGAGCCACTGCCCCGTGCGCGTCCTCACCCTGGAGCGCGACGGCACGTCCCTGCGCCCCGCCGCGCCCAGGCCCCGGGCATGCTCGGCCACGGTGATGACCCCGGACGGCACCCCCGTCGACGACGGTGACGTCTCCGCGAGCTCCGCCAGCACCGCCTCCGCCCTCGGGTCCGCCGACATCAACTGCCCCCGGGGCCCCAGCACCGCAATGCCCGGCAGCGGCTGCCCCTCCCCCTTCGGCACCGTGCCCTGGTACGAGCGCCACAACATCTGCCCGATGTGCGCGGAGAAGCGCTCCATCATCCCCAGCTCCCGCTCCGTGTAGGGCCCCCGGTCCGTCGCGCGGAGGAACGTCGCCGCGCCCCAACACCCCGAGGGCAAGTCGAAGTTCACCCGAAGCTCGTCCCCGAAGCCGAAGGGCGCGATGAGCTCGCGGTAGCGCGCGCTCTCGTCGAGCTTCTCCCCCGCCGCCCTCCGCAACGAGCCCACCCGCTGCCCGGACGCCCGCAGCCCCGCGAACGTCAAGGGCTCCGGCGCCCACAACTCCAGATACGCCGCCCGCTCGAACCCCCGCGGGTCCAGGTTCTCCATCACCGTCGACGTCACCAGCCCCGTCGCCGGGTCCGTGCCATGCCAACAACTCGCATCCACTCCCAGGGGCTCGCGAAGCAAGACATTCAGCCGCGTGAACAACTCCCCCAAGGGGAGCTCCGCTTCGGACAGCTCACGCAAGGCGCCCAACAACTCTCGCTCCATCCGGGAACGCGTCACCATTCCCTGACAATATCCAGCCCAGACAAGAATTCCCCACTTTTCTGGGATAGACGCGCCCGACGGGGCCAACGCACCCTGTCGGCAATCCCTGTCCCTCGTGGAGGAGCCGTGCGCAATCACCCCCGTGGTCGCGTGACGATTCGCGTTGTCGCCCGGAGTGCGACCTTGGCGCTCTGCGCGTCTGTCCCCGCGGATGTGAGCCCCCTGACAGTCCTGCATCAACAACAACAGCAATACTGCATGAAGCCAGCCATCGGGACTCCCGGCGGCAATGTCAGCGCCGCGCCTTGTCATGCCTCGGGGCTCGACTGGGAATTCGAGCCGGTGCGGGGAACCCAGGCCCACCGGGAGCGCATCCGGAATGGAAGTTTCTGTCTGGGTGCTCGCGGGCGACGTCTGGTCTCCGCGCCCTGTGATGACAGTCTCGAGCAGCAATGGGTCATCACCCCGTTCGAGACACCCGGCGCCCCTCCGCCTCCGGGGTTCCGGGGCATCCAGCTGAAGAGCGCCGCGACGGGGGAATGCGTGGAGGGGGCGCCGGAGCCCGTGGGAGGGGCGCGCATCCGCCTCCACCCGGAATGTCAGCCGCACCCCTCGCAGCAATGGAACGTCCATCGCTCGGTGTTCGAGCGGCTCCTCGTGGAAGCGCCCCCCGAGGCCCCCCGCGCCCCGCGACGAGCACTCCTGGCGTCCGGCCAGAGCGAGCGCCTCCAGTTCTACGCGGACGAGGGCCGCACCCTCCTGGTGGGATGGCGCGGCAGGGATTGCCTCGGTGCCCAGACATCCTGGGGCGTGTCGTCCCCCCATGAGACGCGCGTGACGGCCCCCTGCCCACGCGAGGCAGGGGCCCTGGAGTGACGGCTCAGAGCGGGTCGGCCGTCGCGCAGCTCGGCGACGCGCTCTCCGCCACCTGACGCGTCAAGGACTTGCGGCTCGCGTCGGTGAACGGGGACACGCCCATCACCAGACACGTTCGGTAGAGCAGCGCCTTGCTCGCGGGGAAGGCGTCGATGGCCGTGCCGAAGTCGTTGTTGAAGTACACCGAGGTGAACGCCGAGCCGTAGAACGGGCTGGAGCCCCAGGCGAACTTCTTGCCCGTCACGCCCGTGGCCGCGTTGAGCCCGCTGTACTGCGCGGACTGGAACGGCCACTCGCCCGCGGAGAAGCCGTCGCTCAGCAGCGCCCGCCCCGTGGCGGCCTTCGTCGCGCCGTTGTTGGTGCTGTAGCCGCCGTAGACCAACCCCGCGTCCTGGCCCAGCTTCAGCTCGACCAGGCCCAGCTCGTACAACACGCCCGTGCCCGAGTGGCGCGCGAGCAGCGCGTGGTACTTGCGCGTGGCGCCGATGGGCTCGTTCCACGTCCAGTTCGCCTGGGTGGTCAGCACACCCGCCACCGGTGCCTGCGTGGTGAAGTGGTTGCGCGTGTCGCCCCACTGCACGTTGCTCAGCGGCGCCTGCGGGTCGGCGTCCGCGAACTCGACGACACCGTAGGGGCCTCGCATGTCGAACGAGAACTGCCCCGCCGTCGCCTCGCCCAGGTCCAGCCGGATGTCCAGGCGCGGGAAGTCGACGCCCTTCTGGAAGACCCAGCGCAGGGTGAGCGGCACCAGGAACTTCTGGTGGGACGCGGTGGCGGCCGGCGTCGCCGCGGTGACGTCCGCCATGGCCACCCGGGTGCCCCACTTCGGATAGGTCGTCGTGAAGGTGTGGCTGGCGGAGGTGCTCGCCGGGAGGATGGACGAGGGGACACCCCGCACCGCGAAGCCATACCCGAGCGGCGAGTCGTCCTCGCCGTTCAGCCCCGCGATGGTGCCGGACGCGCCGTTGTCGAACTGGCGGTACAGCTCATGGCCCACGAAGTAGCCGAAGCCGCGCTCGCCGCCGCCCGTGCCATCCACCGTCACCGTGCGCCAGTCGGCGCCCGCGGCGACCTGATAGGTCATCTGGACCGCGTACCCGCCATTGCCCGCGGCGGTCTGCCGCTTCAGCGACAACGTCCTCGGGCGCCCCTTCGAGTCCGTCCACGTGTAGCGGTCCACGTCGACGCCCCCCACCACGGCGGACTCGCGAGAGACACCGTCCCCCTGCTCGAAGGCGGGCACCTCGGGCCCCGCGTCCGGGGTGCCCGCGTCCGGCGTCCCCGCGTCACCACCGCCGGCATCCGGGCTGCCCGCATCGTCCTTCGAGTCACTGGAGCCGCAGGCACACAGACACAGCGCCGTCGCCAGGAGCGTCACCTCGAGCCACCGCTGATTCATTCGCATCCGTCGCGGTTATCACGCCTCACGGTGCGTCGACATCCGCCGACCGGGACGTGAAGAAATACACGCAGCGCCCGAAGGAATCCCGCCCTCGACGTTGCGCGCGGCGCCCGTCTTCGAGGGCAGCCTGACGCCCTACCCCAAGACCTACAACCAGAGCACCTGTCCCTGAACCTCACGCGCTTCGAGCACGGCTGACCTCGGCCCTGCTCGACGTGCTCACGGCACGCCGAGCAGGCGCAGCCCCGCCGCGGTCGCCGCCGCGGCCACCACCACCGCGATGAAGGGCAGCCGCAGACACGCGAGCACCGCGCCGACGAGCACCCCCGTCGGCCGGGCCCACCCGGCGAGGCCTCCCTGTGCCAGCAGCGTCGACGTGGCCACGAGCGCCGCCAGCATCGCGATGGTCGCCAGCGCCATCCGCTGCCGCACCCGCGCCGACAGCTTCAGCCGCTCGCTCAACAGCGGCCCCGCCACGCGAAAGCCATACGTCCCCAGGGCCAGCACCAGAATCGGCAGCAAGGTCATCGCAGCGCCACTCCCACGGCGAGAATCGACAGAATCACCGGCAGCCCCATGGGCAGCCACGGCGTCAGCACCAACGCGATGAGCGCGCCCACCAGCGCCACCTGGCGCGCCTTCGCCGCCCGCTCCCTCGCGCCCGCCTCCGCGTCCTGCTCCCGGGGCGGCAACAGCGATGGCAACAGCAGCGCGACCATGCACGCGGGGAACGCCGCGTCGAGCCCCAGCGACTCGGAGCTGCCCACCACGCGCCCCGCCCAGCCGCCCAGCACCACGCCCGTGTTCCACCCCACGAACAACATGCCACCGCACAACCAGTAGGCCGCCCGACGCCGTCCCGGCTCCCGCTGGGACAGGGCGAAGGCCACCGACTCGTCCACCATCAGGTGCGCGCCCAGCAGCCGCGTGGACCACCGCTTCCCCAACAGGTCCGCCACCGCCAACCCGAAGGGAAGATGCCGCGCGTTGAGCAACAGCCCCGCGACCACCGCCGCCGCCGGACTGCCCCCCGCCGCCACCATCCCCACCACCACGAACTGCGCGCCGCCCGCGAACACCACCACCGACATGAACAGCGCCATCCACACCGACATCCCCGCCGCCACCGCCAGCGCCCCGAACGACACCCCCACCACGCCCGACGCCAGCGCCACCGCCCCCACGTCCCGCACCAACACCCGGTCCACGTTCGCCATGCATCTCAATCTGGACAGAAGCCACCCGTTCGTCAATAAGAACGACCATGCCGTTAAAACGAACACCCAAGCCCCCTCGTCCGCTGGACGCCATCGCCGTCGCCCTGCGCCGGGAGCGTGAGCGCACGGACATGTCCCTGTCGGAGCTCGCGCGCCGCGCGGACATCTCCAAGTCCACGCTGTCGCAGCTGGAGTCGGGCGCCGGCAACCCGAGCATCGAGACGCTCTGGGCCCTGGCCGTGGCGCTGGGGGTGCCCTTCAGCCGGCTGGTGGACCCGCCCGCTCGCGAGGTGCGCGTCATCCGCGCGGGCGAGGGCGCCGCCATCCGCTCCGAGCAGGCCCACTTCACCGGCATCATGCTGTCCGCCTGCCCGCCCGGCGCACGACGCGACCTCTACGTCATCACCCTGGAGCCCGGCTCCGCCCGCCACGCCCAGGCCCACATCCCCGGCAGCGTCGAGCACCTCATCGTCAGCAAGGGACGGCTGCGCGCGGGCCCCTCGGACCACCCGGTGGAGCTGGCCCCGGGCGACTACGCCACCTTCCCCGGCGACGTGCCCCACCTCTACGAGGCCCTCGCCCCCCACACCGTCGCCGTCATGGTGATGGAGCACGTGTAGGCGGGTGAACCGCGACTCCGAATCCCTGGAATCTCGGAGCTGAACCGCCGGGCCAGACATGGGAGACTCCGGGGCGCATGAGTACGGCCCCCATCCTCGGAATCGACTTCGGGACCACCAACACGTCGGCGGCCTTCTTCGACAAGGCGGGCAAGCTGCGGCTGGTGCCGGTGACGGACAAGAGCTTCACGCTGCCCTCGGTGGTGTGGTTCCACGCGGCGGACAAGGCCATCGTCGGCCACGCGGCCCGGCGGCAGATCATCGACGACCCGCGGCACACCGTGTTCGGCGCCAAGCGCTTCCTGGGCCGACGCTACCAATCCGAGTACGTCACCCAGCACAAGGACAAGTACGCCTTCGAGCTGGTGGAGGCGCCGGACGGGTACACCGCGGTGACGATGTACGGCAAGCAGACGTCGCTGACGGACGTCACCCACCTGGTCATCAAGCAGATCCTCACCCTGGCCACGCACGCGGCCGGCGAGCCCTTCAAGGAGTGCGTGCTCACGGTGCCCGCGCACGCGAGCATCCGCCAGCGCGAGGCGGTGCGGCAGGCCGCCGAGATGTGCGGCCTCAACGTGCGCGCCATCATCAACGAGCCGACGGCGGCGGCGCTCTACTACGCCAACCTGCGCAACCCCGAGCAGACGGTGATGGTGTTCGACCTGGGCGGCGGCACGTTCGACGCCACGCTGCTGGCGGTGCAGAACCGGGTGGTGAAGGTGCTCGCGACGGGCGGCGACGCGTTCCTGGGCGGCGCCAACTTCGACGAGCGCATCGTGGAGCTGCTGGTGGCGGACTTCCAGCGCCAGCACGGGTTGGACCTGCGCGGCAACCAGGTGGTGATGCAGCGGCTGGTCTTCGCCGCCGAGTCCGCGAAGATGGCGCTCAGCACGCGCGAGTCCACGGTGCTCCGCGTCCCCTGCATCGCGCAGAAGGACGGCGGCTTCATCGACTTCGACTACACGCTGACGCGCAAGCAGCTGGAGGAGATGGTGTTCCAGCTCATCGAGCGCACCGCGTCCGCGTGCGACGACGTGCTGGAGCGCGCCAGGCTCAAGGCGGAGCACATCGACGAGTTGGTGCTGGTGGGCGGCCAGACGCGCATGCCCGTCATCCGGCAGCGCTTCTCCCACTTCAAGCGGCTGTCCTCCGACAAGGAGGTCAACCCGGAGCTGGGCGTGGCGGTGGGCGCGGCCATCCTCGGGCGCAACCTGGCGCGCGGAATCACGGGCCTGTCGGACGTGGTGCCCATGCCCATCGGCATCATGGTGCCCGGCGGCGCCCAGCACGAGGTCATCCCCGCCAACACCCCCGTGCCCGCGACGAAGTCCGTGACGCTGGAGCTGCCCCTCATCCCCGGCCCCATCTCCGTCGCCCTGTTCGAGTCGCTCGACACCACCACCGTGGACCGAGAGCTGCTCGGCACCGTGCGCATCGACCTGGACTGGCGCACCACGCACAAGGGGCCCACCACCCTGGAGCTGCGCATGGGCCAGGACTTCGTCCTCGCCGCGGCCCTCGTCTCGCCCCAGGGCACCCGCCACCCGCTGCCGATTACCGATTTGCGCGCCCCCAAGCGCGCGTCCTGAGCCAGCCCGGGCGGGGAGCAGCTGTCCCCGCCTCCCACCCGGCGCTGACGACGTGGGCTACGTGCAGTTGCCGTTGTAGCCGGGGCCTCCGAAGTAGAAGTACCGGCCCCAGCCGCCCGGGTTGCTGGACTGGCTGATGTCGTAGCAGTTGCTGTCGTTGCGCCACGCGCTCAGCGAGGTGGGCTCACGATAGACATTGCCCGTGTCCACATAGAGGATGTTGCGGGTGTACGCGGCGTGGCTCCAGCCCGCGCCCGGGTACGCGCCGCTGCCCATGTCCGTGGACGTGTGGAGGTTGAGGTTGCGGTTGTCGATGATTTCGCCGCCGAAATCGATGACGTCCGCCCGGTCCGCCAGGCCCGCCGCGTCGAAGCGCGCGCGCGGGTAGTAGCCCACCCACGTGTCCTGGAACTTCAGCCACCAGGCGCCCGTGGTGCCGTCCTTGAACCACATCAACTTGAACTCGTACTGGGCGCCGCCGGCGACGCTGTAGTTGTCGAAGCCTCCGCCGATGAAGACGGACGTGTTCGTCTGCACGAACGCGCCACAGCTCAGGTTGTAGCAACCCCCGCTGCCGTAGTTGTCCGGCGTGAAGTAGATGAAGAGGCGCGAGCGGTCATCGCCGTAGAGGTCGCGGTAGCGCTGCCAGCCGACCTCCACCGTCTCCAGCGATGCGCCCGAGCCGCGCACCACCCACATCTGCGACAGGCTGAACTCGCTGCTCAGCTCCGTGTACGGGCTCCACAGGTTGAAGATGGCCTCCGCGCCCATGTTGTTCACCCACTGGGACGTGTGCGCGTACTGGTGCAGGTCCGTGGGGCCCGCGCGCAGGGACGGCGTGGGCGCCTGCTCGGAGCGCCGCTTGCCCGTCTCCACGGAGACGTTGCCCGTCAGGTGGCTGGGAATCTTGCGGCGGAAGTCGTCCAGCGACTCGAAGCGCTTGAGCGTGTCGAGCGTCAGCTTGACGATGGGCACGCTGCCTTCCGGGCAGCGCCTGCGCGCGCCCGTGGCGTCCAGCTCGTCCGCGCGGCCCTCCAGCGTCGCGGGCTCGGCGCGCCACTTCGCCGCGAGCGAGTCCCCCGGCGCCACCGGCCGCTCCGGACGCGCGATGGGCTCGGTGCCCGGCGCCAGCTGGATTCGGTGGTTCTCCATGCCCGGCTGACGCAGCGCGGGCTGCGCGTACAGCGGCACGCAGTCGATGGCCTCGCCGCCGCGACTGGTGAAGCGATGCACCACGTCCTTCTCGTCATAGAGCGACTCGGCGTAGGCCTTCATCCGGGCCAGCTCCGCCGTGTCCCGCACGCGCTCAACCAGCGCCGTGCTTCCCGTGGCCTCGGGGGCGGCGACCTCGGGCTCCGCGACACCTCCGCACGCCAGCGCGCCCAGCATCACTCCCGACACCGAGCCCAGACGCCAGCCACGCGACGACCTTCGCTGCTCGTTCATGCAATGCCCCTCTTGGTTGGTGCAATGCCCGGCCTGTTTCGTGGCGAGGCATGGAATGAACGCCTGTCATGGAATCCTTCGTTTGGAGCCTTTCATGTCTCACGAGGGGAGGTGCGGACACGCAGGAGGAGCAACGGCGGGATGGGAAGATTGGCGCGGGACTGGAGTCCGAGCCGGGGCTGAGTGTCGGGGCTTGGACATCCGTCCCGAGGACGTCAGCCCGCACGGGGCGTCCCAGCCAGACTCGGGACCATGACCTCTCTCAATCCCTTGCATCGTGTCGTGGTGGCGGTGGTCCTGGCGGTGGCGGCACTCTGGGCCTGTGGTGACGAGCCCAAGGCGGCGTCTCGAATAGACGCCGCCGCGTCCACGGATGCACCGGCGTGCGCCTTCGTCGACAACACGCCGCCCGACGTCGCCCGGCGGTTGGAGGGCGCGGTGCTGACGCCGCTCGGGGCCGCGCGAAACCACGAGGAGGACGGGAAGAGAATCTCCACCCTCTCCGTCCGCGTGGAGTTTCCCACCGCCTCGCACTCGGCCTCGAACGTGCCTCCCGTCGTGATTCCCGGAGGCGAGGGGACCATCATCTGCACGGGGACCTGCACGGGCGGGAACGGGTGCCCTCCTCCCACGGGTTGCGTCGCCGTTCCGACGGGATGCTCGCAGCTCAACTGCGGCTTCTGCGACGGGGGCTGCTCCAAGACGACGATCTTCATCCCGTCCGATGCCGGCACCTCCGATGCGGGAGCGTCGGACTCGGGCACTCCGGACGCGGGGCCGCCGAACCTCCAGTAGTCGCAGGCTCGCGCCGCGCGTCGACAGGGACGGCGCGGCGCGGGCGGACGCCTCCGCTCAGGCGCCTTCCGCGCGCGAAATGAGCTCCTGGACCATGGGCTCCAGCCAGGCACCGCGCTCGATGATGTTCATGTGCATGGTGTTGGGCAGCACGGCCAGCTTCGAGCCGGGGATGAGCCGGTACATCTCCGCCGCGTGCTCCAGGCGGGTGAAGTCGTTGTCGCCGAGCGCGAGCAGCACCGGCGCGCGGATGCCGTTGAGCTGCGCCGTGCTCCACCCCTTCCACTCGGTCAGCAGGGTGTTGAGTCGGGCCAGCACGGACTCGAAGCTGGACGGGTCCGGGTTGTACTTGTCGAAGTTCGCCTTCCACGACACGAAGTCCGCCTCGGTGGGAAGGAGCGGAATCAGCTCGGGCGAGGGCACGTGCGTCGGGTCTCGCTGCATCTTCACCAGCTCGGGCAGCATGCCCTCGAGCGTGTACGTGACGCTCAGGAGCGTGGCGCTGGCCACGACCTCGGGATGGTGGACGCACACGCCCGTGGCGATCATCCCGCCCAGGCTGTGGCCCAGCAGGTGGGCCCGCTTCACGCCGAGGTGCGCGAGCACGCCCACGACGTCCTTCACCATGCGCTCCAGCTGGATGGGGCCCGGCCTGTCTCCCGTGTGGCCATGCCCCTGCATCTCCATGGCGATGACGGGGCGGCTCCGGGCGAAGCGCGGGAGCAGGTCCTTCGTGAAGGCCGTCTCGATGGCCAGCATTCCGCCCGGCAGCAGGACGAGGGGCGTCTTGCCTCCTTCGAGCGGGCCTCCGTGGACCTCGAAATAGACCTTCAGGTCGTCGACGGTGGCGTAGCCACCCTGCTGCGGCTTCGTGTTCATGGCGTGTCCCCGGCAAGAGAGTCCAAGACTCGCGACACACGCGGCCCCGGCCCCCAGGATGAAACGGCGGCTGAGACCTTCCCGACCCCGGTCCTTCATCGCGAATCCTCCGATGTGTTCGACTTCAGGAGGCGAACGAACGGGGCCCGCGCATTTCGACAGGGGATTTATTTTCCCGCGGCTACGCGGCCACCCGCTCCACGCAGGCCGGCACGTCGTTCGTGGGGGAGTTGACCACGCGCGCCACCTCGTAGGCGTCCAGGCCGTCGTCCGCCACGGGCACCAGCAGGGGCAGCAGGACGGAGGACTCCTGGGGCTCGGGGCGCAGCCACACCTCCTGGGCCGGGGGCGGCAGGATGACGGGCATCCGGTCATGGATGGGCGCCATCAACGCGTTGGGGCCGGTGGTGATGATGGTGCAGGTGCGCAGCACCTCGCCGGTGTCCTGCGCCGTCCACTCCTCCCACAGCCCCGCGAGCGCCAGGGGCTTGCCGTCCGCGCGGTGGAAGTAGAAGGGCGTCTTCGGCTTCGTGGACTGCTTCCACTCGAACCAGCCGTCCACCAGCACCAGGCACCGACGACGCTTGAGCGCGCTGCGGAAGCTGGGCTTCTCCGCCACCGTCTCCCCGCGCGCGTTGATGAGCTTGTTGCCGATGCTCGCGTCCTTCGCCCACGAGGGGATGAGCCCCCAGCGGAAGGCGTCCAGCATCCGCGCTCCGTCATTGGGCACCACGGGCATCAGCTGCGTGGGCGCCAGGTTGAAGCGGGGGCGGTCCACCGCCATGCGAATGCCGGCGAGGCCCAGCTCCACCACGAGCTGATCAGGAGAGGTCCGAACGGTGACACGGCCGCACATGGGTGGGGAGTATCACCTCGTCCGGAGGCGGACCCAAGCAACTCATGCGTGGCACCGGCGCTCGCTCGCCGTCCGGCGGTGCGCGAGGGGCCCGGGAATGAACGTTCGTCCTCGAGTCACCAGAAGAGGCGCCCCGGGAAGACACGGGCCGGGCGGCTTGAACTACATACGCGGGCCATGAACCGCCTGACCCGCCTGTCCGTCTGCGTCGCCGCCTCGCTCGTCGCCTGCACCGAGCGCACCGCCACTCCCGCCGGGCCCCTGGACGCGGGGGCTCCCGCCTCGGCGGTGGCACCCTCCCAGCCTGTCGTCCCCGACTCCCCTCCCGTCGCTCCCGGTACGGCGGGGGACGCGGTGGACCTGGCCGACGCGGGCACGCATGACGCGGGCCCGGGTGACGCAGGAGAGCTCGCGCGGGCCTCGGGTGGCACGGACTGCTCCGCGGCGAAGCTGAAGGCCTCCACGAAGGCCGCGCCGAAGCCGCCCCTGCCTCCCGCGGTGGAGAGCATGCGCACCCGCATCATCGCCGCCGCGCGGGCGTGTGACTACGCGGAGCTGGGCAGGCTGGTGGACGAGAAGGGCAAGAGCGTGCGCTTCAGCTTCGGCCCCGACGAGGACGCGGTGGCGTTCTGGAAGCAGGAGGAGGCGAAGGGCGAGCCTACCCTCGCGCGCATCGTCCAGGTGCTGGAGCTGCCCTACGCCCAGGAGGGAGACCTCTACTACTGGCCCTCCGTGCACATCACCGGCTTCAAGACGGAGAAGGACGTGAAGATGCTCGCCGGCGTCTACCCGAAGGCCGACCTCGAGAGCATGCGCAAGGAGCTGGGCAGCTACCTGGGCCTGCGCGTCGGCATCGACAAGGACGGGGACTGGCAGCTCGCGGTCGCGGGCGACTGAGCCCGGCGCTCCACCACTCGCCGCTCCGGGCGCGCACTTCGCCGCGCCCGTCCCGCCATTGGCTGCAAAGGCACCGGGAGCCCACGGGCGCCTCGGCATCCTGGGGGCATGAGACGAACCACTCCGCTGCTCGTGCTCCTCGGCCTGTTCCTCGCGTCCTCCGCCCTCGCGGCCGAGGACGTCGCGCGTGCCCACCTGCGGGCCTCGCTGGAGGCCATGGGGGGCGAAGCGAAGCTCCAGGCCCTCTGCGCGCTGCGCATCCAGGGCATCGGCCACTGGAACCTGATGGAGCAGTCCGAGCGCCCTGCCCCACCGTGGCTCGTCAGCTACGAGCAGGTCGACGAGGTGCGAGACCTGCGACAGCGTCGGCTGCGGATGAAGACCGAGGGCCGTGGCTCCCCGGGGCTCGAGGACTGGCAGGGCGCGACGATGGTGCTGTCCGACGGTGTGGTGATGATGGAGCGCGGCGGCCAGCGACGTCCCGCGGGAGGGGCCCAGTTGCAGGACCTGAACGAGCGGCTCGACTTCGCGCCCGAGCGCATTCTCTTCACCGCGCTGGC
This sequence comes from Myxococcus sp. XM-1-1-1, assembly GCF_020037095.1. NCBI lineage: Bacteria > Pseudomonadati > Myxococcota > Myxococcia > Myxococcales > Myxococcaceae > Myxococcus > Myxococcus sp. XM-1-1-1. The sequence goes on along the minus strand of NZ_JAIQDH010000001.1, from coordinate 426,831 downwards.
CGCGCCGGAGCTGCGCGCGCTGGCGGACACCCGGCTGCAGGACGTGCCGCACCACGTGGTGGCGTTCCGCCATGGCCACGCGCGGGTGAAGCTGTATCTCAACGCGCGGACGCGGCTGCCCACGATGGTGGAGACGCTGGACGCGCACCCGTCGGACTTCTTCTGGAGTGTCTGGGGTGATGTGACGACGCGGTTGTTCTTCCAGGCGTGGTCCCTGGAGCCGGGCGGGCTGCGCCATCCACGCCACTGGGAGTGGGAGCGCAAGGGGCAGGCCTACCACAGCTTCACCGTGACGCGGCTGGAGCTGGCTCCGAAGGTCTCCGAGGAGGACTTCGCCATTCCCGAGGACGTGAAGAAGGGCTTCGCGGCGCGGGGGCGGATGACCGCGGATGACCTGCCGCTGGGTCGCCCCGACCGTCCGGCCGTCGAGCTGGCGCCGGGCGTCGTGCATCTGCCTGGCGCGTGGGATGTCACGCTGGTGAAGCAGGCTGATGGGCTCGTCATCATCGAGGCGCCCATCTCCTCGGGCTACTCGGCGCGAATCCTGGAGGAGGCCCAGCGTCGCTTCCCGGGCGTCAAGGTGAAGGCGGTGGTGTCCACGAGCGATGCATGGCCTCACGTGGGCGGGGTCCGGGAGTACGCCGCGCGCGGCATCCCGCTTCACGTGCTGGACCTCAACCGGCCGCTCCTGCAGGGGGTGCTCACGGCGCCTCGGACCCTCGCGCCGGACGCGCTCGCCCGTGCGCCTCGGGCCGCCTCGCTGGTCAACGTGGGGCAACGCGTGAAGCTCGGCGCCGGAAAGAACCGGTTGGAGCTGGTCCCCGTGCGCACGGAGACCGGGGAGCGGATGCTCTTCGTCGCGCTTCCCGAGCACCGGCTGCTCTACACCAGCGACCTGGTCCAGCCTCGCCCGGACGGGACTTTCTTCAACGTGCAACAGGTCTCCGAGACGATGGAGGTCATCGCGCGTGAGCGGCTGGAGGTGGCCCGTGTCTTCGGCATGCACCTGGGCGCCACGGACGTGTCCGCGCTCGCGGCGGCGGTGGAGAAGCAGAACGCCGTGGTCTCCGAGGTGAAGCCCTGAAGTGAAGCGCGTGTGCGAGGATGGAGAAGAACACACGGGGGCGCATCCGTCATGAACGACACGACGCTGTTCACTCCGCCGTGGATGGGAGTCCTCGACCCCAAGGTCCGGGACTTCCTCCAGCAGCGCGGCGTCCTCCAGTCGCGCACGGTGCCCATCGACACCGTGTGCGCGGAGCTGGCGGGCCTGGGCTACCAGGTCCACGACTACGCCCAGGCCGTGATGTCGTTCATGGACGGGCTCGACGTGCGCGGGGTCGACCATCGCCACCTGAAGTTCGGCGCGAGCGATGCGGCGGATGGCATCGACGGATGTGGCCACGAGCGACTTCGCCATCCTCTTCGTGACGGCGGAGGGCGGCTGGTGGCTCCTGGATGAGACGTGGATCCTCTACATCCGGTTGAGGGACTTCAACGACGTCATCCGGCGCATCCTCTTCGGCGAGCGGGGTGTCGGGACGCGGGTGACACTCGAAGGAGAGCAGATTCCTCCCGCGTATCGACGGGACGTCTAGCGAGCCCGTCCGAGCCTGCGCTCCAGTTCCTCGCGTCGACTCCGGCTGACCCGCAGGCGCTGGCCGGTGCTCAGCACCACCACGAGTTCCGTCGCCGAGTCGTGATGCAGCTCGCGGATGCGCTCCACGTTGACGATGACCGAGCGATGGATGCGCACGAAGCGCTCCGCGTCGAGCCGGGCCTCCAGTGACGCCAGGCTCTCGCGCAGCACGTGCTCCTTGTCGCCCACGTGCAGCGTGACGCAGTAGTCGTCCGCGCCAATCCAGTCGAGGTCCGACACCGGCACGAGCACCGAGCGCGCCCCCACCTTCACCACCAGTCGGCTCGGGTGCTCGTCCCCTGGCGGAGACTCGCGCTCCGTGGGAGGAGCGTGTCCCGTGTCCGCGAGCAGGGCCGCCAGCTTTCGTCCCAACGCCAAGGCCTCGTCCTGGCGCAGTCGTTGCCGGGCCCGGCTCAGCGCCTCGTCGAAGCGCTCGTCCGCGAAGGGCTTCACCAGGTAGTCCACCGCGTGCATGTCGAAGGCGCGCACGGCGAAGGAGTCGAACGCGGTGATGAAGATGACCGCGGGCATCCGTGTCACGCCCACCTCGCGGATGACCCCGAAGCCGTCCAGCTCCGGCATCTGCACGTCGAGCAGCACCAGCGCGGGCTTCAGCGCGTGGATGGAGTCCACCGCCTCGCGCCCGTCGCGGCACTCGCCGCACACCGTCACGTCCGGATGCCGCGACAGGGCCTGCCGGAGGCCACGTCGGGCGAGCGGCTCGTCATCCACCAGGAGGACGGCGAGCTCAGCCACGCGAAATCTCCGCTCCGAAAACCATGGCCCCGCGATGCGCGCCTCCGTCCTCTGGCGCCGTGCCCATGCCAACGCTCCTTCTCGGGAGGACGCTGTGCCCAACGACGCGCGGCCGCGTTTCAGAAACGGCGTTCATGCCTCCGCTACCCATTGGGAGGACACTGAGCTCAGCCATGCGCGGCCCCCCGCCCTGAAGGAGCGTCCTCGCGCTGGAAGGGCAGCCACACCGTAGCCACGGTCCCCACGCCCTCCGGCGCCGCCGCCACGCTGACTCGCCCCGCCGCCCCGTAGAGCTGGGACAGCCGCGCCCGGGTGTTGGACAGCCCGATACCCGGGCTTCGCTCCACATCGAAGCCGACAGGCAACCCCGGACCGTCATCCGCCACCATCAGCTCCAGCGCCTCGCCGTGGCGCCGGGCCCGGATGCGCAGCGCTCCCGCCGCCGTGCGGGCCGACACACCGTGCCGGATGGCGTTCTCCACCAACGGCTGGAGCACCAGGTGCGGCACCCGCGCGTCCATCAACGCCTCGTCCACATCCCAGTCCACCCGCAGCCGGTCCTGGAAGCGCAGCCGCTGTATCTCCAGGTACCGCTCCAGCACCGACAGCTCGTCCCGGAGGGACACCTCCTGCGTCGCGCCCTGCTGGAGCAGCCGGCGCAGGATGTCCCCTAGCAGCACCAGCATCCTCGCGGCCGTGTCCTTCTCCCCATCCCGCACCAGCACGACGATGGCGTTCAGGGTGTTGAACAGGAAATGAGGATGGAGCTGCACCTGGAGCGCCTGGAGCCGGGCCTCCGCCAGCTCGACGGCGAGCGCCGCGGCCTGCCGCTCCCGCTCACGCTCACGCCGCCGGGCCGCGAGTGACTGCGCCACCCCCACCGTCGCGACGTACGTCATCGCCATCATCGGCAACCAGCCCAGCGCATAGCGCGCCAGCATCCCCCCGAAGGACGCGCCTCCCATTCCCGCGCCGAAGGCCCGCTGGCACACCGTGTACACGAGCGCGAACAGCCCGCTCACGCCCAGGCACGCCAGCACGTGCCCCGCCCAGGCCCCCGCGCGGAACGGCCGCCCCAGCGGCAGCCGCCGCGCCAGCGCGAAGACCCACGGCGTGGCGGGCACCCACACATACCAGCCGGGAAGCTGCGACAGGAACGCGCGCCACGGCTCCATCGGCCGGGGCGACGACAGGCTGAAGAAGTACGTCTCCAGCGCGGACAGCGTCCCCGGCACGCTCCAGACCGCGACGAGCCCCAGCGCTCGCCGCCACAGGGGGGCAGGTGTCTCTTCCATCGGCGTCACGGTGCCCCGAGTCTAGCGGAGTCGCACCGCGCCACCCATGTCCATCCACGCGAGCCGGGAGGCGGCAGCCGCGACGCACCCTCGCTTGCGAGTCGCCCGGCCGGTGCCCACTTGTCCTCCGAGGAGGACTGACACATGGGACTGGGAAGAACGAAGGCGGTGCCCACGCTGGCGGTGACGGACCTGAAGGCGGCCCGGCGCTTCTACGGCGAGGTGCTCGGGTTCGACGAGGTCAAGGAGATCTCCGAGGAGGGCGCGGCCATGTACCGCGTGGGCGGTGAGTCCTTCCTCCTCGTCTACGAGCGCTCGTCACCGTCCGGCTCCACCGCCACTGCGTGCTCCTTCGCCGTGGAGGACGTGGAGGCCAGCGTGGACGAGCTGCGACAGGCGGGCGTGAAGCTCGAGGAATACGACATCCCCGAGATGGGCATCCAGACGAAGAACGGCATCGCGACCATGGGCGACTTCAAGTCGGCGTGGTTCAGGGACCCGTCGGGGAACATCCTGGCCATCGACGACTCGCTCGCCCTGATGGAGCGACGGGGACGGCAGGCGCGCACGAGCGCTCCTTCGGAAGGGCTGCACGCCTGAGCGACACCGGGCACCCCGCTAGGTCGGCAGCTTGATGCCGGACAGCCGCTGGTACAGCGCCACCGCGAAGCCGTCCGTCATCCCGGAGATGTAGTCCGTGACGCACAAGAGCCGCTGGTACATGGACAGCCGCGCGAGCGCATCACCGATGTCCTCGCTGGTCAGCGGCTTGTCCGGCCGCTGGAACAGCTCCAGGGGCAGCAGCTGCCGCAGCTTCCTCTCCTCCCGGTTGGGCGTGTCCGTCACCACCGCCTGCGCGAACATGTCCAGCAGGCCGCCGAGCGTCTTGAAGCCGGCGCTCTCGATCTGCAGCACGCGCTCACTCTCGTAGCCCTTGCGACGCGTCAGCTTCTTGATGGCGTCGAGCGGCCCGCGGATGTCGTCTCGCGCGGAGACGAGCGGCTTCTCCCACTCGCCCTCCTCCATCTGCTCCACGTGCTCCAGGAACACGCGGACGCTCGCCTGGATGAGCACGCCAATCACCCGCGCGCGCGCCTGCGCCAGGCGCGTCTCCAGGTGCGCGGGTGGCAATCGCGTCGACTTCTCCGGGGGAGGCAGCACCTGGTCCAACAGCTCACAGGCCACATCCATCGGCACCAGCCCCAGCTTCGCGGAGTCCTCCAGGTCGATGACCGCGTAGCAGATGTCGTCCGCCGCCTCGACGAGGAAGGCCAGCGGGTGGCGGGAGAAGACGCCCTCCTCGCGCTCGGGCAGCCCCGCGGCACGGTAGGTCTCCAGCGCCAGCACGTGGTCGTCCTGGAAGTAACCGAACTTCTTCTCCGACACGCGCGCCTTGTTCGCCTCGCGTCCGCCTGGGAGCACCGACGGCCGAGGGTACTTGCTCATCGCCCCCAGCGTCGCCGCGGTGTAGCGCAGCCCGCCCCGCCGCTCGCGCGACTGGAGCCGGTTGAGGATGCGGAAGCCCTGCGCGTTGCCCTCGAAGCTCTCCAAATCCCTCCACTCCTCCGCCTTCGTGAAGGGGCTCGGCTTGCCCGCGAGCGTCTCACCCGGCTTCGCCAACCGCTGCGACACCCAATGCTGGATGGCCGCCTCGCCCGAGTGGCCGAAAGGCGGGTTGCCGATGTCGTGCGCCAGGCACGCCGCCGCGACGATGGTCCCCAGGTGCGAGGGCTCCACCTTCACCCCCTGCGACTTCAGCCCCAGCCCCGCCAGCTGTCCCAACGAGCGCCCCACACACGACGCCTCGATGCTGTGGGTCAACCGCGTGCGCGTGTAGTCGCTCGTCGACAGCGGGAAGACCTGCGTCTTGTCGTGCAGGCAACGGAACTCGCTGGAGAAGACGATGCGGTCGTAGTCGACGTCGAACGGCGTGCGCTCATCCAGCGGCAGGGACACCTCACCCTCGGGCGCCTTCTCCACCCGCGCCTCCACGGGCTTCGGCTCCGAGCCCACCCGGTGTCCCGACAAGAACCGCTGCCACCGCTCCGTCCGACTTCTGCCGCCCACTGAAAGTGCCTCGCTGCCGTCCCTTGGAGAAGGACGACGGGAGCATGCTGCTCCGCCCGTACGCGGAGGCAAGTTTCATGGGACGGGTGGGCACGGCGCCGTTGTCCCACCCGGCGAGCGGACGGCGCCCGGGTCGCTCGCCGGGCCTCGTGACGCTGGACGGACGCGCGTGCCCTGGGCAGCCTGCGCCCGGTTCCCTCCTCCAGCGGAACCCAAGGAGTCTCACCGTATGAAGCTCAAGGCGTTGTGCATCGCCGTGTCGCTGTTGGCCCTCCCGGGTGTGGCCGCCGCGCAGAGCCCCTTCGACAACCTCAAGAAGGCCGCGGGTGACGCGGGCAAGTCCACCGTCGAGAAGCGCGTCAACGCCAAGCTCCTCGAGGAGGGCCAGAAGAACCAGTGCAGCTTCAAGACGGGCACCGCGGAGCTGGCCGCCGGCTGCGAGGACAAGCTCAAGAAGCTGACCAACGCCCTCATCGACGCCAAGAAGCAGCTCACCGCCGGCGGGGTGAAGAGCTACAAGTTCGAGGTCTCCGGTCACACCGACTCGACGGGCGACGCGGCGAAGAACAAGAAGCTCAGCGAGCAGCGCGCGGAGGTCATCGTCAAGGAGCTGGTCGCCCGGGGCATCCCCCGCGGTGAAATCGTCGCCGTGGGCCTCGGCTCCGACCGTCCCCTGGTGAAGCCGGACAACACCGAGGCGAAGAAGGCGAAGAACCGCCGCTACGAGCTCCAGGTCCGCCTGTAGCGCACGGACTCAGGACGACAGCCGGGCGGGTCGCGGCGCTTCGTCTTCCCCGGTCCGCGCGTGGGGGATGAAGGTCATGGCTCGCTCGGCCAGCGCGGTGATGGTCAGCGAGGGATTGACGCCCGGGTTGGCGGAGATGGCCGAGCCGTCCACCACGTACAGTCCCTCGTAGCCGAAGAGCCGGTGGCGATGGTCGATGACGCCCGTCGCCGCCGAGTCTCCCATGCAGCAGCCGCCGAGGATGTGCGCGGTCGTCGGGATGCCCAGCACCGTCTCGCTCACCATCGTCATCGGATAGCCGTCCAGCTTGTCCGCCACGCGGCGCGCCAGGTCGAACGCCTCGGGCATGTTGGACGTGGGCGCGGGGCCGGACTGCAGCCCGGTGGACAGCCCGTTCTTCAGCAGCCGACCGCGCCGCATGCGCAGGTGCCCCTCCAGCGTGCGCATGTAGAGCAGGATCAGCGTGCGCTTGGCGAAGTCCGGGACGAACCACGCCTTGAGGAAGCGCAGCGGGTGGCGCGCGAGCAGGCCCACCAGCCGCGCCATCCGACCCAGCATCGACTTGCCGGGCACCTGCGGCGCCATCAGCAGGCGGAAGAAGCCGGAGCCCTCCGAGAAGCGCACGGGCTCCAGGTGCGAGCGCTCGTCGGTGTGCAGGATGGAGCCGATGGCGATGCCCTTCGACAAGTCGTGCTCCGGGCGACCGCTCACGATGCCGATGAGCGCCTCGGAGTTGGTGCGCACGCCGTCGCCCAGCCGGTCCGACAGCCGGGGCAGTCCGTCCTTGTGCTCCTTGAGCCGCAGCAGCAGCGACAGCGAGCCCAGCACGCCTCCAGCGAAGATGACGTTCTTCGCGGTGAGGCGCAGGGTCTCGCGTCCGAAGAGGCCGGCGCCCTTCTTCGCCTCCACCTCGTAGCCACCGTCCGGCAGGGGCCGCACCCACGTGGCCTCCGTGTCCGCGTGCAGCGTCAGGCCGCGCTTCTCCGCGAGGTAGAGGTAGTTGCGGTCCAGCGTGTTCTTCGCGCCGTGGCGACAGCCGAGCATGCACCCGCCGCAGGACGTGCAGCCGGTGCGCTCGGGGCCCTCTCCGCCGAAGTACGGGTCCTTCACCGTGACGCCCGGCTCACCGAAGTACACGGCGACGGTGGACGGCTCGAAGCCCGGGCGGCCCAGCTCCTGGCCCACCTGTTCGAGCACCCGGTCCGCCACGGTGCCGCGCGGGTTGGTGGTCGCGCCGAGCATCTTGCGCGCGGTGGCGTAGTGCGGCGTCAGTTCGTCCTTCCAGGAGGCCAGGTGTCCCCACGAGGAGGCCTGGAAGAAGTCGTCCTTCGGGATGGGGAGCGTGTTGGCGTAGACGAGCGAGCCGCCTCCCACGCCCACGCCGGACAGCACCGTGACGTGGCGGAAGAAGCTCATCTGGAACAGGCCCCGCCAGCCGAGCTGGGGCATCCACATCCAGCGCTTCAGGTTCCAGTTCGTCTTCGGGAAGTCGGAGGGAGCCAGCCGCCGCCCCTTCTCCAGCATCACCACGCGGTAGCCCTTCTCGGTCAACCGCAGCGCGCTGACGCTGCCGCCGAAGCCCGAGCCGATGATGAGCCAGTCGCAGTCCATGCGTCTCCCGTCCTTCGCATTCCCCGGCATCGGCACTCGCCGAGGGCACTCTATGCGAAACACGCTGGGGAACCGCGACTCGCGAAGCACGCTGCCGCCGCCGTGGCGCCCGCTCGTCCTCCGGGCCGGCGCCACGAAGCGGGTTTTCCGGGACGCTCTCCTGCCCAGGCCCGCGTCACGGCCGTGCCACTCACCGACGCCCTGGGCCGCTCGGCGACTCCCGCCACCGTCCGAAGAGGACGTCACACGGCCCTCCAGGGGCGCGCTACCAAGAGCACCGACGTACCGAGGACCTTGGAGGCACAAAGCCATGAAGCAGCACTTCAGAAGCGCAGTCGCGGTGGGCGCGGTCCTCGTGGGAGGCGTGCTCGCTTCCGGGAGCGCGCGTGGAACCCCCGCGAGCACGCAGGACGTGGTGGGCGCCCGGCGCGCGGTGGAGCTGTATCTGGAGGGTCACGCGACGGGCCAGGTGGCCCCCTTCCGCGAGGCGATGCACGACGAGATGAAGATGTTCCTCAACCGGGACGGCGTGCTCGTGCGCAGGACGGCCGCCGAGTACCTGGCCGGCGTCAGCGGGAAGCCCGCCGACGACGAAGCGAAGCGCAAGCGCCGGCTGGTCAGCCTGGACGTCACCGGCGACGTGGGCGTGGCCAAGGTCGAGCTCGACTACCCGGGCGCCTTCATGACGGACTACCTCACCGTCATCAAGACGGACGGGGGCTGGAAGATCATCAACAAGGTCGTCCACGTCCAGAAGCGGTAGCCCCCCGCCTGCGGCTGGGCGCGCGAAGTTTGTGTTTGCCGGGATGGCTCACCACAAGAGGGGCGCGAAAGATTCCCGCGGGTCATTTCCCTCCCGGGGAAGTGGCTCGGGCGGACGGCCTACGGTCGGCGCATGGCCCACGACGTCTTCATCACCAGCCTGGGGAAGTTCCTCCCGGGCGAGCCCATCCCCACGACCAGATGGAGGACGACCTCGGCAAGGTCCGGGGCAAGCCCTCCCGGGCCCGCGCCCGTGTCCTCGTCCAGAACGGCATCACCCAGCGCCACTACGCCCTCGACCGCGAGCAGCGCACCGTGCTGTGCAACTGGGACCTCGCGGCGAACGCCGTCCAGGATGCGCTGTCGCGCTCGCCCATCACCCTGGGAGAGATGGACCTGCTCGTCACGGCGTCCCCCAGGGCGACCGGGTACTGCCGGGCTTCGCCAGCCAGGTGCGCCGCGCGCTGGGTGGCCCCGCGTGTGAGGTGGCGTCACTGCATGGCATCTGCTCCAGCGGCATGCAGGCCCTGCGCGCGGCGGCGCTCCAGGTCGGAGGCGAAGAAGGCCGTCGTCTGCGCCAGCGAGCTGGTGAGCCGGCTGCTCAAGGCGCGCCACTACGAGGAAGTGACGGCGTACCCTTCGAGGGATGGAGGAGATACGGCGGAGCATCTCCAACGACGACCTGGATGCCGGGCTCACCGTCTCCTTCATGTTGCTGCTGGCGACGGTGGCGTTCGGGGAGCGCTCCGCGCTCGCGGCCCGGCGCTCGGCGACACCCACGGCGAACGAGACGCCCTACGTCCCCGTGACGGCGGTGGAGGGGCCCTGAGATGACGACCTGGGTGGAGGTGCCGCGACGTGGCTGGCGGCAGGCCGTCCGGGTGGCTCGGCTGATGATTGGGGTGCCGGACTCCGAGGCGTATGCGCCGCACCTGCGTGCGCATCATCCAAGCGCCCCATGATGACCTACGAGGAGTTCTTCGACGAGCGAATGGCGGCGCGCCACCGGGCGCCCCTGTCCCAGGGAGCCCGAGCGGGTCACCCGCCGTGAGGTGCGAGCACGGCGGGTGACGTAGTCCCTCACCGCCGCGCCGCCACAACGCGAGCGCGACGGGGAGCCGGTACGCCTACCGCCGCGTCGCCGTCTTGCGAGCACGACGCGCGGCGGGCGTGTTCGCCACGTACTGCCGACCTCTCCGCGAGGCCGTGCGCTTGCGGCGCTCCGTGGCCTGCTTCTGACGCGCGCTGAGCCGTGACCACGCCTTCTTCGGCAGATAGCGCGCCGTCGTCGCGCCGCGGCGCGCACGCGTGCCACCGGTGCTCGTCTGCCAGGCCTCGCGCGTCCACGTCGTGAGCGACTTCTGGCTCGTGGCCTTCCGTCCGCGATATCCACCGCCGGCCTTCACGTATTCTGCGGCCAGCAGCTGGGCCTTGCGCGCACTCCACTGTCCCGCGCGCCCGCCTCGCGTCCCCGCCATGAGGCGCTTCTTGAGGCGCTCCCTCAGCGCGGGCCGGGTGTACCGGCTGCTCGTCGAGGCACGCGCCCCGGACGCCACGCGACGCCGGGGCGTGGTGGTGGCACGTCGAGGCTTCGACATGCGCGTACGAGAAACCATCCGCTTCTTGGGCATCCCACGGGTGCGCGACGTAGCGCGCGAGCTCTTCTTGGCGACCATCCAGTCTCTCCCCCTCAGTGACTGCACTGCGCGCCTCAGTTGGGGACGGCCAGCGCACCTCGCAATCACCCTGTCTTGCCGCCTGCTCCTCGCGACGAGGGCACGTTCCCTCTCCTGCCCTCGCTCCAGTTCAATCCTTCACACCCGCCAGCGCCGCGGGGCGGAAGAGCGCGCAAGCCCGCACCGGCTGCGGCGGGTACTTCCCCGGCAACAGCGGGCACATGATGAACACCGAGGTCCGTGACTGGACGTAGCGCGGTGGCGCGGCGCAGCGATGGCAGAGGCTGTCCGGGAACGGGAGCGACTCGGGAGGGGGTGTCGTCATGGGCTCTCGACGGGAGGTGAGCCGCTATAGCGCGGACTACGCGGCCAAGGCGCTGGTCGCGCAGGGCGCGGGCCAGGGCTACGACTGGGAGAAGGGCATCGACTCCGGCAAGAAGTGGGCGGACCTCAACCCCGAGCAGCAGGGCGAGCTCATCCAGGACGCGTACAAGCAGGGCTACTTCGACGGCAAGCGCCCCTTCATCGGAGAGAGCGGCAAGGACCACACCGCGTATCTCGACGAGGCGGTGAAGCAGATGCGCGCGGGCAAGGGAGACCCGAACTGGGACTTCTCCAAGGCCACGGGCAAGTGGAACGAGGTCAAGGACGCGGTGGTCGACGGCGTGAAGGACGCCGGGAAGAAGGTCTGGGACACCGTCACGGAGCCGCTCGAGCGCGTCAAGGACGGCATCCTCGACCGGCTCCCCTGGCGCTGAGGCTTACGGCACCGCGCCTGACGCGGGGCTGTCCGCCGGTGGGTTCGGTTCACGAAGCCACCGCGCGGCGGCCTGTGCGACGTCGGCCGGAATCGAGTGGCCTCCGGTGAACTCGTGGAACCGCACGTCGAAGCCCGCCGAGCGCAGCTCCGCGCCGATGCGGCGCCCCTCCTCCACGGGGATGGCCTGGTCGGCGTCGCCGTGGGCGATGAACACGCGCGGCACACCGCGAGGCTCCGCCGCGTCCACGAAGCCCGGCGCGAAGGCCACGATGCGGGAGAACACGTCACCGTTCAGGATGCCCAGCGACAACGCATAGGACGCGCCATCCGAGAACCCGGAGACGCTGACATGCTCGGGCGCCACCGCGTAGCGGGAGAAGACCCGCGCGAGCGCCATGTCGATGAAGTCCAGGTCCGCGCCGCCCGTGGCCAGCTTGTGGTCCCACGTCACGCCGCGCGACTCCGGAATCACCAGCAGGAATCCCTCCGACTCCGCGACGGGCGCCAGCGCCTGCAGCATCTGCCGCGCGTTCCCCTTCGCGCCGTGCAGCAACAGCATCAGCGGCGCGGGCTGCTCCGGACGATAGGTGCGAGGCACGTACACGAGCCCGTCACGCGCGCCTCCCAGCCCCAGCGGTTGCTCCCCGACCGCCGCGGACACGTCCGACACCGGGCCCGGACGCGAGCGCACCCGCCCATCCGTGGACACGTGGGCGATGGGCCCCGTCGCCGTGGCCTCACCCGCTGGCGCCACGCTCCGGGGCGCCACACAAGCCACGAGCCCCAGGCACATCACCACCACGAGCCAACGCAGCGAGGGCTCTCGCGGCGAGCGGACCTGAGACCTCCTCGTCGGCATCTTCACGGCGCCTCCTTCGCGGTTCCGACTCCGGGCGGAGGGGTTCCTCGAACGCGTCATCAGCAGGTCCTCGGTCAGGGGCAGCGAACACAGCGGGCGATGCTTCCCATCCAACACAGGAGCCCACGGGCTCCACGAACACTTCGTCTCTCATCCGCGGGCCGGTGAGCCACCGCGAGCCCCAGCATGCGCCCTCCGGGAGCGCGGGCCCGAGCGGTCCTTGCGCCAGGGAGGACACCCACGCGCATGGCGCGCCGCGCCTTGCCACGCCCTTCACCAGAGCGGCGCCATGTTCTCCACGTACTTGAATCCCGTGCCCGTGTTGAAGACCACCACGGACTCCTCGGGAGTCACCTGCCCGGACGCATGGAGCTTGCGCAGCGCGGCCACGCAGGCGCCGCCCTCCGGCGCCGCGAAGAGCCCCTCGGCCGAGGCCAGGTCCTTCGTCCCCTGGACGATTTCGGCCTCCGTGACGGAGACCGCCGTCCCCCCGCTCTCCTTCACCGCGCGCAGGATGAGGAAGTCGCCCAGGGCCTTGGGTACGCGAAGGCCGTGCGCATGCGTCGTCGCGCCCTGCCACATCGGCGCATCGGGCCTGCCCTCCTCGTGGGCCTTCACGATGGGCGCGCAGCCCTCCGCCTGCACCGCCACCATCCTCGGCCGCTTCGAGTCGATGAGGCCCATCGCCTCCATCTCCTCGAACGCCTTCCACATGCCGATGAGCCCGGTGCCGCCGCCCGTCGGGTACAGGATGACGTCGGGCAGCGTCCAGCCGAGCTGCTCCGCGACCTCGTAGCCCATCGTCTTCTTGCCCTCCACGCGGTAGGGCTCCTTCAACGTGGCGCACTCGTACCACCCATGCTCGCGAGCCAGCCCCGCGCACACCTTCCCCGCGTCCGTGATGAGCCCGTCCACCGTCTCGACGTGCGCGCCATAGGCCCGCGTCTCCAGGAGGAAGAGGCTCGCGATGTCGCGAGGCACGAAGACATGCGCCTCCAGGCCACCGCGCGCCGCGTACGCCGCCAGCGCACTCCCCGCGTTGCCCGCCGAGGGCAGACACACCGCCTTCGCTCCCAGCACCTTCGCCATCGACACCGCCGCCGACAGGCCGCGCGCCTTGAACGAGCCGGTGGGGTTGCCGCTCTCGTCCTTCACCCAGACCTGCTTCATCCCCAGCCGCGCCGACAGCCGGGGCGTCGCAAGCAGCGGCGTCCAGCCCTCGCCCAGGCTGAGTCGCTGAGCGGGGTCCGCCACGGGCAGCACCTCGTGGTAGCGCCACATGGAGCGCTCCCGCGTCGCCAGGGCCTCGCGGCGCAGCGTCTTCGCCGCGCGCTCCAGGTCATAGCGCGCGAACAGCGGCGCGTCGCAGGTGGTGCACAGGTTCAGCACGGCGCCCGGCGCATACGTCCGGTCGCACTTCGTACAGTCGAGTCGGAGGACGGACATGGCCCTCCGACTCTACGGCGAACCCAGGCCCGTGGCCTACCGTGCGTCCCCGGCCGTGTTCACCGGGGGCAGCCACTTGCGCAGCAGGGCGGGCGCGGTGGAGCGGTAGATGTTGTCGTGACGCAGGTCCGGTCGGGGCTCCACCTCCCACGTCAGCCCGGCGGGTGCGCTCGCCTGGAGGATGTCGTTCAGCCGCGCCACCGCCGGGACGATGTCCTCCGTCTCGTTCGCGGAGGAGACATACAGCCGCGCGCGCAGCGACGGGTGCTGCGCGAAGAACGTCCCGGCCTGCTTCACCAGCGCCTCGCCGTTCCACCAGAGGCTCGGACTCAGCGCCAGGTACGTGTCGAACAGCTCGGGCTGGAGGAAGAAGGTCTCCATGATGAACAGGCCCGCGGCCGACTCGCCGATGATGGCCCGCTCCTCGGTCACCCGATAGCGCCGGGAGATGTCGGGGAGCAGCTCGTCGCGGATGAACGCGCGGAACGCCGCCGAGCCACCCGAGACAGGGATGAGCTCCCGGTCACTCGCGAGCTCGGTGGGCCCCGTCATGTCGCGCCTGCGCACCGTGTTCTCGATGCCCACGACGATGAGCGGCCGCATCTCCCCCGCGCGGATGGCGGCGTCCACCGCGGAGGCGACGTGCGGGAAGTCCTCCTGGAGCCCACCGTCGGGCATGTACAGCACCGGGAAGCGAGCGTCCTTCGCCGTCTCGTAGCCGGGCGGCAGGTAGACGGTGATGCGCCGCTCCTCCTTCAGCACCGAGGAGGACAGGAGGTACAGCTCATGCGGCGGCACCGGCTCCGGCGCGACGGGTGGCATCCGCCGCACGGAGCAACCCGCCAGGAACAGGCTCAGCCCCACATACGCCATCCATCGTCGCGTCATCATGATGTCCCCCACCCGCTTCAATCCTGGAGTTCCAGCCACACCGGCGCGTGGTCCGAGGGCTGCTTTCCCTTGCGCGCGTCGCGGTCCGTGTCCGCCCCCGTCAGCCGGGGCACCAGCGGCGCCGACACGTAGAGGTGGTCGATGCGCAGGCCCAGGTTCTTCGGGAAGCCAAGGTTGCGGTAGTCCCACCACGAGAAGCGCTGCGTGTCGGGGTGCAGCTTGCGGTACGCGTCCGTCAGGCCGAAGGCGCGCAGGCGCTGGAGCGCGTCGCGCTCCTTGAGCGTGAAGAGCGTCTGTCCTTCCCACAGCTTCGGGTCGTAGGTGTCGATGTCCTCGGGCGCGACGTTCCAGTCACCGCCGAGCACCAGCGGCTCGTCCGGCTTGTGGCGCGTGTCCAGGTAGCGGCGCAGCCGGCCATACCACTCGAGCTTGTACTCGTACTGGGGCGAGTCCACCGACTGCCCGTTGGGCGCGTACGCGCTCACCACGCGGACGCCCTTCACCGTCGCGGCGATGAGGCGCGCGTGCGTGTCGTCCACGCCGTCCGACAGCCCCTTCACCACGTCCCGCGGCTCCTCCTTCGCCAGGATGGCCACGCCGTTGTAGGTCTTCTGCCCGTGGAGGGCCGCGTGGTAGCCGGCGTCGCGCACCGCCTCCAGCGGGAAGTCCGCCTCGGTGCACTTGAGCTCCTGCAAGCACACCACGTCCGGCTGCGCGCTCTTCAGCCACTCGAGCAGGCGCTCCTGCCGGGCCCGTACCGAGTTCACGTTCCAGGTCGCGATTTTCATCGCGGGCACCGTCGCACGGCACCCACGCCCCCGCCACGCTTTTCCCCTCCTCGTGCGGCTACGCGGCCACACCCCGTCCCATGCTCCGGGGCAAGGGCCCTGGCACGCGCATCGCAATGACTCCGGGTGGGAGGACGCCCACAGGTGTCCTCCCGGAGCGCCCTTCCCGGACGCCCCGCCTGGAGTCGAGGTCGCCATGAGCCCGAGGACGAAGAAGACCTCCCGCCGCACCCTGGGTTTCACCCTGCCGCCCACGCTCAAGAAGGCGCTGGTGCCTTCCTGCCTCGCCGCCCTGGGCCTGGCCGCGTGGACCGACGTCCCCCTGCCCGCCACGCTGCGCCCCTGGCTGGCCCTGGCCGAGCACGCGCGCACCCGCGATGCGGTCATCCCCGTGGACCTCGCGCCGGCGTTCGCCGAGGCGCCCCTGCCCATCCCGGCCACCCTCCCGGCCGCCGAGGAGCTCCCGTCCACGCCCGCGCCGCGCGTGGCGGTCGAGGACGCCCTGGCCCTGCCGCACGAGCACACCCGCCGCGTGGACCACCTGGGCCGCGCCCGCGCGCTCAGGGAGCTGGGGGATGTGTCCGGCGCGCTCACCGAGGTGCGCCGCGCCCTGAACGATGAGCCGTCCGACACGGAGGCGCTGATGACGGCGGCCCGGCTGGCGCGGCTGCAGGGACAGTCGGAGCTGGCGCTCGCGGCCTACGCGCGGCTGGGGAGCCTGATGCCCGAGGAGGCCGGCGCGCTCATCCAGCAGGCCCGCCTGCTGGTGTCCCTGGGGCGCCACGCGGAGGCGGTGCGCGTGGGCGAGGAGGCGGTGGTGCGCGCGCCGGAGGACGCGGAGGGCTACCAGGCGCTCGGCCGGGCCCACCTGGCCTCGGGCGAGCTGTCCCCCGCCATCCTCCGCTTCCAGCAGGCGGTGCACCTGGAGCCGGAGCACGGCTACGCGCTCAACAACCTGGGCTTCGCCTACCTGCGCGCGGGAGAGGACGCGAAGGCCGCGGAGGTGCTCGCGCGGGCGGCGGAGCTGCTGCCCCACGTCGCGTACGTGCACAACAACCTGGGCGTGGCCTGGGAGCGGCTGGGCCGCAAGGAGGAGGCCCGGGGCGCCTATGCCCAGGCCACCCGACTGTCGCCCCGCTACGTCCAGGCGCGCGTCAACGCGGACCGGATGAGCCGCGTCGCCCGGGCGGACCTGGCCCCGAGCGACACCCGGACGCCGGAAGCCCTTTCACCCCTGCCCGAGCCGCATTAGTGCCTCCCCGCCTGGAGACCGACCTCCAGGCGGGCGTCGGGCCGGTTCCCGCCGCCGGCCCATCGGTCTAACGTGCAGCCCCCGTCGAGAAGCACATGACCCTGGCCCCTGTGATGCCCACTCCGCCCGAAGCCCCGCAGCCCTCCACGCCGCCGACCGCGCCCGAACCGCCCCGCCCCGGGCTGGGGGCGCGCCTCTGGAAGTGGACGAAGCGGCTCTTCATCACCGGCGTGGTGGGGCTCGTCCTGGTCCTGCTCGTGTGCGTGGGCGCGTACGTCTACTACAGCCGGGATTTGCCCTCGGTGGACGCGCTGCGCACGTACGAGCTGCCGCAGGTCACCAAGGTGACGTGCGCGGACGGCAAGGTGTGCGCCGAGTATGCCTACGAGAAGCGCACCGTGGTGCGCGTACAGGACCTGCCTCCGCACGTGCGCGACGCATTCCTCGCCGCCGAGGACGCGGACTTCTACAAGCACGTGGGCCTGGACCCGTTCGGCATCCTCCGCGCGGCCATCAAGAACCTCATCCCCGGCAGCCGCAAGTCCGGCGCGTCCACCATCACCCAGCAGGTGGTGAAGAACCTGCTGCTGTCCCCCGAGCGCAAGCTGTCGCGCAAGATTCGCGAGTGGATCCTCACCCCGCGCGTCGAGGAGGCGCTCACCAAGGACCAGATCCTCAGCCTCTACATCAACCAGTCCTACTACGGGCAGCGCCGCTACGGCGTGGAGGAGGCCGCGCTCTATTATTTTGGCAAGCGCGCCAAGGATTTGAGCGTGGGCGAGGCGGCGGTGCTGGCGGGCACGGTGCAGATTCCCCACCGCATCAACCCGGTGACGAACATGACGCGGGCGAAGTCGCGCCAGCGCTATGTGCTGGGGCAGATGGCCGCGCAGGGCTTCGTGCCGCGCAAGGTGGTGGACGAGGAGCTGGAGAAGCCCATCGTCCTGGCGCCGCGTCCGGAGCAGGCCGTGGGCCCGTACTACGCGGAGGAGATTCGCCGCACGCTCATCGAGCGCTACGGCGAGCACGCGGTGATGCAGGGGGGCCTGCGGGTGGACATCGCCATGGTGCCCAGGCTCCAGGTCGCCGCCGAGCAGGCGGTGCGCGAGGGCCTGGAGGCGGTGGACCGTCGCCAGGGCTACCGCGGTCCCAAGGGCACGCTGGAGGACGCGCAGTGGACGCGGCTTCGGGCCATGGTGCTCACCCGCATCGAGGAGGCCGGACGTCGGCAGAAGGACCAGGGCTATGTCGCGGACCTGGAGCCCCTGGCGCGCGTCATCGCGCCGGGAGAGCCCCCCAAGGAGGTGGCCACCGCGGAGGCGGACGTGGACGGCGCGGAGGAGCAGCGGCCGGAGCTGACGCCCGAGGACGAGGCGCCTCCGTCCGAGGAGGAGCTGCTGGTGCGCGCGGTGCGCCTGAAGCCGCTGGAGGAAGGGCTGCGGTTGACGGGCTACGTGACGGAGCTGGACGAGAAGCGCAACGTAGCGCGCGTGGACCTGGTGGGCCGCACCGCGGAGGTGGCCTTCCCGGGCGTGAGCTGGGCGCGGCAGAAGGGCAAGGGCGCGCCGAAGAAGATTGGCGACGTGTTCGAGAAGGGGCAGCTGGTCTTCGTGCGCGTGCTGAAGGCCCCGCCCGCGCCAGCCTTCGTGGAGGCGACGCTGGACCAGGTGCCCGTGGTGCAGGGCGGCCTCGTGGTCATCCGCCCCGACAACCGCAACGTCGTCGCGCTGGTGGGTGGGTATGACGCGGAGCGCTCGTCGTTCAACCGCGCCACGCAGGCCCGACGTCAGCCAGGCTCGTCCTTCAAGCCGTTCCTGTACGCCGCCGCGCTCGCGAGCGGACGCTACACGCCGCTCTCCAAGGTCAACGACGCCCCCGAGACCATCCGCGACCCGTACACGGGCAAGGCGTGGAGGCCGCAGAACTATGACCGCCAGTTCGAGGGGCCGATGACGCTGCGCCAGGCGCTCACGAAGTCGAAGAACACGGTGTCGGTGCGGCTCATCGAGGCGCTCACCCCGCCCACCGTCATCGACTTCGCGCGCCGGGCGGGCATCCGCTCCGCGATGCCGGAGAACCTCACGCTGGCGCTGGGCACGGGCGAGGTGACGATGCTGGAGGCGGTGAACGCGTACGCCACGCTCCAGGCCAACGGGAAGCTGGCCGAGCCGCTCATGCTGCTGCGCGTGCGGGACTCGCGCGGCAAGCTGCTGGAGGACCACCAGCCCGCGTTCGAGGAGACGCTGCCGCCGGCCGTCGCGTACCTCACCACGTCGTTGATGCGCAGCGTGGTGGAGGAAGGCACGGCCAAGGCGGTGCGCGAGCTCAACCGTCCGGCCGCGGGCAAGACGGGCACCACGCAGGAGAGCAAGGACACGTGGTTCTCCGGCTACACGGCGGACTGGGTGGCCAGCGCATGGGTGGGCTTCGACGACAACTCGCCCTTGGGTGGCAGTGAGACGGGTGGTCGCGCCGCGCTGCCCATCTGGTTGCAGTTCATGCGCGTGGCGCACGAGGGACTTCCCGCGCGCGAGTTCGAGGTGCCTCCTGGAGTGCTCCAGGTTCGCATCGACCCCGCGACGGGGCTGCTGGCCGGCTCGTCCGTGCCGGGGCGACTGGAGCCGTTCCTCGAGGGGACGCAGCCCACCGCCGAGGCGCCGCCGCCCGGACAGGTGACGACGGATGAGTTCTTCCTCGACGACGGCAGGAAGGGTCTGTGAGCCGAACTCTCGTCCTCGCGCCGCTGCTGGCCTCGCTGGCGGCGGGCGCGGCTCCGGCCTCGGTTGGTGAGCTGGCCCCCGCCGTGCGAAGGCTGCCGCCCGAGGCTCCCGCTGCCATGTCGGTGTTCGAGGGAGCAGCCTCTGCATCTGCTGGTGGGGTCGCTACCGCCGTGGGCGCCTGGCCCGCGCTGTCCTTCGTGGCGGCGGGCGCGGCGTCTTCCTCCGCGGAGGGCACATCCGCTGTTCAGCGGCTCGCGGGTGAGCTGGCCACCGCCGTGCGGAAGCTCCCCGCCGAGGCCCCCGTGGGCCTGTACCTGTCGGGAAGCTCGGCGGAGCTGCGGCGGGCGGTGGGCAGTGTGCTCACTTCACGGCTCGCCTCGGCGAACCTCGCCCCCGTCCTGGTGGATGCGCCGAGCGCCGAGGCCGCGGAGTCCGTGGCCCGGGCCCAGGGTGCCCGCACACTGGTGCGGCTGACGCTGGATGTGGAGGCTGGCGCCCTGCGGGCTCGTGGCGATGCGCTGGGCACGTGGGTGAACTTCTGGTCGGGCCGCGTGCCGACGCGTCCGGCGAAGCCCTCGGGCGCGCTCGTCGAGTCGGTGGACGCGGACGCGGAGGTGCTCGCGCTGGCCTCGGTGGGCGCTCCCGCGACCACGCCTCCCACCGCGGGGGTTCGGAGTGTGCGGTTGTTGGGCGCCGTGCTGGCGCGACTGGAGCAGCCCATCGCCGCGCTCGCCGCGGGCGACCTGGATGGTGACGGGCGGGATGAAATCGCGGTGCTGACGGAGGCGGAGGTCTCCGTCTTCGACGCGGACGGACGCCTGTTGGCTCGACGCGAGCTGGACGGCCTGCCCTTCTCGAATGCGCCCACGCGAGAGCCCTTCGGCGCGCTGGCGGTGCTTCCGGGGCCGCCCCGCCTCGCCGCCTGGAGCACCCGGCGGTCGCAGGGTGAGTTGCTCGTGCTCGACAAGGGGCGCGGGACGCTGCGGCCCGTGGGGACCTTGGACAGTGCCCCGCTGGGCCCCGCCGAGCGCGGGAGCTTCGTCCCCGGACAGACGGCGTTCCAGGCCGAGGTGAGGCTGGCGGACGGCAAGCCCGTGACGCTCTCCGCGCCCTTCACCACCGCCGGCTTCGCGTCCCCGAGGATGTTGTTCGTGCACCCGGATGGCACGGGCTCGCTCTATTCGCGCGCGGGGACAGCGCCCACGCGGTTGAGCGGACTGGGAGCGGGCAGCGCGCTGGGGGACCTGGATGGAGACGGCACTCCGGAGCTGCTCACCACGTCGCCCTTGTTGCAGCCCTCACCGGATGCGCTGCGGGTGCACGCGCTCAATGGCGCCGACCCCACCGTGCATGAGCCGCTGTGGCAGGGGGCGCTGCCTCCAGGGCGCGCGCTGTACGTGGTGACGGCCAACCTGGACGGCGATGCGCGTCGGGAGGTGGTGGTGGGCCTGTTGAAGCCGGATGGCACCGCTGAGCTGTTCCTCCTTCGCCAGGGTGCCCCATGACGCCGCGTCTCGCGCTCGCCAGTCTGGTCCTCCTTGGCGCCTCGCCCTCGCTCGCGGCGGGGCGGACGCGCTATGGCGGAGAGGTGCGCATGGCCCACGCGGGGCCGCCCGAGGTCGGGGAGCCGTCGCTCGCGGACACGCCGCTGGAGGCCACGTTGCTGGGCCTGCTGTCGCGCCCCGTGTGCACGGTGACGCCGGAGGGCGAGGCCCATCCCGCGCTCGCCCAGGAGATGTCGCGTCCCACGCCTCAGGTCTCGCGCCTGACGCTGCCCAACGCCGCCACGGCCGGAGCGCTGGCCCGCGCGTGGATGCGGCTGTCCAGCACGGAGGGCGCCTCGCCGTACCGTGCGCTGCTCTACCCGCTGCGGGGCGAGGGGCGACAGGTCAACGCGAGCGGCGCCACGCTGGAGCTGGCGCTGTCGTTCCCCTGGCCCGACATGGAGCGCGCGCTGTGCCATCCGGCGCTGGCCGCGCCCGTGTCTGGGACTCCGGCGGGGCCGTTCTCGTCGGCGGGGCGCGGCGCGCTCGATGCGCAGACCCGTTGGCCTCGTGGGAGGCCGTACCTGGACCGGCTGCTGCTCACGGCCACCGATGAGCGGGGGCTGGCCCGCCTGTGGTCCTCGCGACAGGTCCAGGTGGAGCTGGGCGTCTCGTCCGAGTCCGACACCGTGTCGGGCGCGATGCTGTACGCGACGTACCTGGCGTTCTCGCCCCGTCGGCTCCCCGCCGACTTCCGCCAGGCGGTGGAGAGCTCCATCGACCGCGAGGACCTCACGCGGCTGTTCGTGCATGGACCCGCTGTGCCCATGCCGCACCTGCTGCCTCCCGCGCTGATGCCGCAAGGTCCTCGCTCGCGGCCCACGGCGCCTCCCTCGGGCCCGTCTCGCAAGGTGACGCTCATCTACGACACGGCGCTCGAGGACCAGCGCGCGGTGGCCGAGCGCATCCAGGTGAAGCTGCATGAGCGGGGCTACACCGTGGCCCTGGAGCCCTTGTCTCGAGCGGCCCTGCGAGCGCGGTGGGCCAAGGGCGACTTCGAGCTGATGCTGCATGCGCTGATGCTGCCGCCCGCGCCGGGGCCCGCGCTGGCCGTGGTGCTGGACGCGGGTGGGCGCAAGGACTTGCTCGGCGTGGAGCTGCCCGCCATCGGCGCCCTGACGGACATGGCGGCGCGCGACGCGAGGGCCCGTGAGCGTGCGTTGGCGCTGGCCGCGACGCTGCCCCTGCTGCCGCTGTATGCACAGGGTCTGGGCGTGCGCGCCATGCCGGAGGTCGGCGGGCTGGTGATGGACACGCAGGGCCTGCCGACGCTCGACGGCGCGTTCCTGCTGCCCGCAGAGGGCGCCGCGGTGGGAGGGCGCCCGTGAGCGTGACGCGATGGGCTCTCCGCGCGGGTGAGCGGCGAGCCGGCGCAGCCGCCATGCGGTGGCGCATTGCCCCAGTCCACCGAGCGCGTCGCGCAGAGAGGCCATCGGTGCGCTCGGCACGACCTCCACATTGCGAAGGTGCGCGGCAACCGAGCTCCGCGGACGTGCATGGGGGCGGTCCTGCTGCCCACGGAGGGCTCCGCGATAGGACGGCATCCATGCACATGTCGCGATGCCCGAGTGGCGTGGATGAGCCACACGCTTGGAGGAGCCACTCTTGAGACTGAGGACCCGGCTGGCGCTCGCCTTCGCGCTGCTCGCGTTGGTTCCTCTCGCGGTGGTCGTCCTCCCCACGCTGTCGCGCCTGCGTGACACGCTCTCGCGCGAGCTGGATGCCCGCATGGAGGCGGCCACCCTCAGCGCGAAGGAGTCGCTGGAGCGCTCGGCCGCGACGGCCCGCCGCGCGGTGGAGGAGCTGGTCGAGAGCCCCGCCATGGAGGACCTCGCCCGCGAGGCGCGCGAGCGCCCCACCCGCGCCATCCAGGCCGGCACGGCGGAAGCGCTGATGAAGACGCGCGGCCTGACGGTGCTCGCGCTCTTCGACCGAGGAGGCACGGTGCTCTCCTCGGGCCACCTGCCCGCGCGGCGCGGAGACCCGGACCCCGTCCTCTTCGCCGTCACCCGCGAGTCGTCCCCCAAGCCCGTCCCCGTCCGCGTGGAGGTGCGCACGTCGTCGGGGCTGCGGCAGATGCCCGCGCTCGTCACCGCGCGGCCCATCGACTACGGAGACCTGCGCCTGTGGGCCGTGGGCGGCGTGCTGCTCGATGACAGCCTGGCGCAGCACCTGGCGCGACTGACGCAGGCCCAGGTCACGCTGGTCTCGGGAGAGAACGAGCTGGCGCGCGCCGGCACCGCGCTGCCACCCACCGTGGCTCGGGAGCTGCCGTTGGGGGACACGGCCACGGTGCGGCTGGTCTTCAGTCGCGCCGCAGCGCGCGAGGCCGAGGAAGGCGTCATGCGCGCGTTCGTCCTGCTCGCGGGCCTGGGCGGTGCGTTCGCGGTGCTCCTGGGACTGCTGGTGTCCCGGTGGATGACGAGGCCCGTGGAGGCACTCACGGAGGGCGCCCGCCGCGTGGCCGAGGGTGCGCTGGACGTCCAGGTGACGGCGGATGCCACGGGCGAGGTGGGCGAGCTGGTCCGGACGTTCAACCACATGACGTCCGAGCTGAAGGCCACCACGGAGCGACTGGTGGCCAGCGAGCGCATCGCCGCGTGGCAGGAGGTGGCGCGGCGGCTCGCGCATGAAATCAAGAACCCGCTCACGCCCATCCGAATGTCGCTGGAGACGTTGCTCGCCGCGCAGGAGGCACGTCATCCGCGCTTCCCGGAGCTCTTCAAGGAGAGCGCGGGCGTGGTGCTGGAGGAGGTGGACCGGCTGCGTCGCATCGTCGACGAGTTCAGCCGGTTCGCGCGGATGCCCAAGCCGCAGCTCGCGCCGGTGGACCTGTCCGAGCTGGCGCAGAGCGTGCTCGCGCTCTACGCCACGCCGCCCGAGGGCATCCAGATTCTTCCCGCCCTGCAGACGGGCGTGGTGGCGCGGGTGGACCGGGACATGCTGACGCAGGTGCTGGTCAACCTGGTGAAGAACGCCGAGGAGGCCATGGCCGGCAAGGGCGGCAACCTGCGCGTGCGCGTGAAGGGCACGGACACCGACGCGCTCATCGAGGTCGAGGACAGCGGGCCGGGCATTCCCCTCGAACACCGGGCCCGCATCTTCGAGCCGTACTTCACCACGAAAGATGGAGGCACCGGGCTCGGGCTCGCCATCGCGGCGCGCATCCTCCAGGAGCACGGCGGCAAGCTCGAGGTCGGCGGAGAGCCGGGTCAGGGCGCGCGCTTCAGCGTCGTGCTCCCCCGCGCCGAGAGCATCGGGACCGTCAGCGCCCGGTAGGCCAGGCGCCTCGAGCCACCGCCCAGCGCGCGGGCCAGGGGACACGAGGCCTCGCGCAGGCGTGGCCCTCGCGACGCACTGCATGTGTGGAACAAGGGGCGGCGAGCCTTCTGCCTCGAATCGATACGAAACGCGCGGACGTGCCTGGAGCCCAACGCACCGGACACGAGCCGCCGCGTGCCGCGGCCCCGGAAACGTACGAAGCCCGAGGCAACCCGCGCCTCGGGCTCCGACTGTCACCTCACGGTGAGCGCCGCGCTCAGTCCTTGACGGGCGTGGCCTTGAGGGCGGCCTTGCCCTCCTTCACGTAGACCTGGAAGCGCACCGTCTTGCACGCGTACTTCTGGACGAGCTGCTCCTTGTTCTTGCGCAGCTTCTGCACGAACTTGTCGTACGTCAGGCCGTCGGCCGGCTCGCCACAGCGCTCGCGCGTGGTGACGAACTCGCGGAAGACCTCCTGGAAGTGCTGCTCCTCGGAGAGCGCCACCGCGGAGTTGCCCGAGGGCCCCGCGCCCGGCAGCGGAATCGCCGCGGGAGCCGCCCCACCCCGCGCCGGCAACGGAATCGGAGCGTCGGGAGGACGCGCGCTCGCCTGGAGCAGCTCGCGAGGAATCGCCGCGACGCGCGTCGTCTCCGGGTTCTCCGGAGACTGCGCCGCCGCCAGCGCGAACGGGTTGGCCGCCTGCTGCAGCGAGTACGCCGCCGTGGGCTGGTCCTCGAAGGCGAACGCCCCCCGACGCGGCGACGCCGGCGACAGCGACTCCCCATTGGGCTCCGGCTCGAACGGCATGGACGACGCGGAGCCGAACGGCGTCGCGGGCGGCACCGCCGGAGGAGGCGGCGTCGAGGCAGGAGGCGCCGGGAACGGGAACGGCTCCGCCTGGGCGAACGGGTCCGCCCCACCGAACGGGCTGGACGGAGCCGCCGAGGGAGGCGGCAGCGCGAACGGGTCCGCCATCGGCGCGGGCGCCGAGGGAGGAGGCGGCAGCGCGAACGGGTCCGCCCCGAACGGCTGAGCCGCCGCGGGCGCCGGCGCCGCATGGGCGAACGGATCCGCCCCGAACGGCTGGGCCGCGGGAGGAGGCGGCGCGGAGGCGAACGGGTCGGGCAGCGGCCCCGGCGTCGGCACGGGAGGCAGCGGCGAGGACGCGAACGGGTCCGGCAACGGTCCCGGCGTCGGAGCCGCGGCCACCGGCTGCGGCGGGGGCGGCGTGGAATGCGCGGCGGGCATGGCCGCCGGAGCGCTCGCAGCCATCGCGGCCGACAGGCTCAGCGTGTCGGAAGAGCCCTGGACCTCGTCACCCGAGGCCCGAGCGCCGCCCATCATCGCCGCCCACACCAGCGTCAGCACCAGCAGGCCCGCCAGGGCGAAGAGCGCGCTCTGCTGATAGTCCGCCAGCGCGCCCAGCACCGCCTGCGTCCCGGCCACGGAGAACACCTCCACCGAGGTCCCCTCCAGCGTGCGGCGAGAGGCCACCGCCAGCGGCGCCTGACCGCCCATGACGTCGCCGTCCGTGAGCATCGGCAGCGCGACGGGCCCCAGGCTCTTCACGGCCCCACGGCGCACCACCACGCCGTTCGTGTTCGCGGCCACCTGCGCGAGCGAGCCCTCCGCCAGGAGCTTGTCCGGCCCGAAAGCCGTCACCGAATCACCCTTCACCAGACCGAGCGCCGTGACGCCCGAGGCCTGCACCGCGGCCTCCAGCGCGCCCTCGTCGAACAGCGGCGCGCCCACCACCAGCGTCACCGCCGGCTGCACGCCGAAGTCCCCGCCCCACAACACCGGCACCGCGGCGAACACGTGGGTCGTCCCCAGCGCGTCCACCACCGTGGTGCCCGCCTTCACCAGCGCCGCGACATCCAGCTTCGCGCTGTCGGAGGAGGGCTCCCCGCCGACAACGGCGTGGAACGCCGCGTCCGGAGCGGCCAGCGCCACCACCGCGCCCTTGAGATCCTTGGGCAGCACGGCCTCGGCGGCGGTGCGGACGGCGGAGAAGCGCTCGGCGGTCAGCGGCTGCAAGCCGGCCTTGTCGTCCTCCTTGTCCTTGTCGCGAGAAGAGGCGCCGTACTGGGGACGCGCGGGCGTGGCGGGCTTGGGCGGCTGCAGCGCGTGCACCGCGCTCGCCACGTCCGGCGTGGCGGCCAGCTTCAGCGCCAGCGCCTGGACCTCCGCGCGACGCGCATCCACGCGGCGCGCCACCTCCGTCACGCCCGAGGCGGACTGAGCCGTGGCTCCTTCCACCGCGCGCGCGCGAAGCGGTCCCGACAACATCGGGAGATGAGCAAGCCCCAGTCCGATGACCAGGAACGCGAAGAGGAGGAACTTGAGGCGGACCATCGCCGTCCTTTAGCCCATGGGTGAAGGGTTCCGCTTATAGCGTTCACCATTCGGACCCAGCAAGATTCGGACAGCGGACAACTGGGGCCCGGCCGCCTGGCCCACAGCCAGGAAGACCGGGCCCTACACCCTGATACGTGTTGCGCTAATAGGTGGGCACGTTCGCCGCCACGTCATCGGGCAGCCCGTCCGTGCGCACCTCGCGGCGCCGCTCCACGGCCTTGCGCACGCTGCGCTCCAGCCGGTCACGCGCCGCGTCGATGGCCTGGAACAGCGTCTCCGCCGTCTCCGTGACGTGGATGGCCGCGAAGTTCGGCATGCGCACCGTCGCCCGACACTCCTTGTCCACCCCGCCCTTCGGGCCGTTGATGTCCACCAGCGAGATGTCGATCTCCGCCGCCTCGTCGTCCGCGTACCGCTCGATGTGGCTCACCAGATGTTCCTGCAGATAGTCCCTCAGGGAATCCGTCAGGGTCAGATGCACGCCCCGCATCAACACCTTCATGGCATCACCTCCGGGGCCAAAGATGGACAGTCCCCGGCGGATGGACAGCCCATTGCCCCGCGGTGAGGGGCGCTCTTCCGGCCGCCTGCCCTCCGAGCGGCGCGGCGCGGGTGGCGCGGCCTTCGCGGCGGACGTTTCCGACAGGTGCCAGGGTTACCCAGACGCATGGGTGCCGAGCAAATCAAGGTCCTCCTCGTCGAGGACGACGCAGACAGCCGGGAGCTCCTCGCGGAGCTGCTCGAGTTCGACTTCGACGTCGTCACGGCGAGTGACGGCCTGTCGGGCTGGAGGGCCTTCGAGAGCACGCATCCGGACGTGGTGGTGACGGACGAGTCCCTGCCGGGACTGACGGGCACGGAGCTGGCCCGGCGGGTGAAGGCCCGCTCCGCGCGCACGCGCGTCATCCTGGTATCGGGCTACACGCAGGTGGATGGCGCCGAGCACTGCGACTTGATGCTGCGCAAGCCCATCGACGTGGAGCGGCTGAGCAGCGCCGTGGGCAGGTTGGGGGCGGAGGCCCGCCACTGGTCGGGCGACGACGCCCGGCAGTGAACGGAAGGATGGGCCCCAGGTGCCGCGACGGGACAGCGGCCCTACCATGTCCCTCCAGGACATCCACGGGCAGGAGGGACGGACATGAGATACTGCACCAGCTGCGGCTCGGAGTACCGGGATGACATCGAGCAATGCTCGGACTGCCCGGGCAGCCCCCGGTTGGTCGAGGCCAGCGAGATGAGCCGGCGAGGCCTGCCGCTGCCCCACGAGCTGGACCAGCGCGTCTTCGCGCGCGCGGGCACGACGGACAACCCGCTCATGGTGGAGGTCTTCACCGGGATGCTCGAGGAGCGGGACATCCCGGTGCTCGTGCGCGCGGGACGCTCGGGCGTGGTGGACAAGCTGACCACCGGGAACCTGCTCCCCTGGTGGGAGATTCTCGTGCCCGAGGAGATGCGGGAGCGCGCGGCGCTGCTCATCGAGCGGGAGCGAGCCCAGGAGGCCGCCACCAATGACGAGGCCGCGCGGGCCGCCGAGGAGGAGGAGCGGGAGACCGAGCGCTCCTCGCCCCCGCCGCCCGCCTTCTGACGTCCGTCAGGGCGAGCGCACCACCGCGCTCGCCGGAGCGCTGTCCGGCCTTCGCGCCTCGAAGAGGCTCACGCCGGTGACCTTCCACTTCGCGTAGCGCGAGTTGCGCGTGAGGAAGGTCTCCAGGTCCTCGTCCACCACGCGGTTGTAGCCGCCGCGCGAGGCGTGACGCAGGTAGGTGCGGTGCTTGCGCTGCACCACGAAGCCCAGGTGGGTGATGCGCGTGGCCTTGAGGGGCAGGTCCTCGCGCATCACCACGAGGATGGTGCCGGAGGGGATGTCGCGCGCGTGCGCCATCACCTTCTCCAGCGGAATCATGTCCAGCGCGAACGTGCCCGTCGGCTGACGCTCCCGGGGCAGCTGGAGCGACTGCGACGAGCGCGACTGCCAGGTGGTCTTCGTCAGCGTCTTCGTCACGCTGACGGTGTCCTCACCGCCGAGCGCGCGCGTCACGTCGCGCAGGAAGCCCTTGCGGATGTTGTTGGGCAGCCACTGCGCCTCCATCAGGTGGTTGCGGTCCTCGTACGAGGGCGTCCGGGCGTAGCGGATGTGCTCGAGCAGCGCGCCCACCTCCGGCTCGGAGCGCGCCAGCCCCAGCGCCATCGACTGCTCGACGAAGGTGAGGCAGTCCACCGCGTCCAGGCGGAAGGTCGGGTCGGGGTCCACGCCCGAGCCCTCGCCCAGCGGGGACAGCACGTAGGGCGTGTTGATGAAGCGCGCGCTCATCGACAGGAGCCGCTCGGAGAGGGGCGCCTCCGTCGCCTGGGCCACCAGGGCCGCGAAGCCGCTCGCGTCCAGGCCCGTCCAACCGTTGGCGCGCGCGGGCGTGGCCGTGGCCGCCTGGGCCGCGGCCGAACCGGATTCCACCAGCCGCGCGGCTCCGGGCGCGACGTCCTGCTTCGAGGAGGCCCCCGGCGCCTGGGTGAACAGCGCCGAGGCCAGCACCACCGCCCACGTCATGGCGCCACGCCCGCCCTTCGCAGGATCACCTTGCGGCGATCATCCGGGAGCTGGAGCGTCTCCAGCTCCTTCTCGTACGCCAGCTTCTCGTCGTTCTTGGCGTTCCACGACGCCAGCACCAGCCAGTCCAGCATGGACGGGTCGCCGCCCTGGTAGAGGATGCGCGCGGCGCCCGCGGCCAGCGTGCGGTCCTTGTCCTCCAGGAGCGGCTTGAGCGCGGGGCTCGCCTTCTTCGCCACCACGCCCTCGAACAGCTCCAGCCCCTGGCGCCGCTTGAAGCGGTCCGAGTCGCCGAGCAGCTTGTTGGCGAAGGCGAAGCCCTCCGGGGCGCCCAGCCGGCACAGGCCGCGCGCCGCCGCGAAGCGGGTGCTCTCCGAGTCGTTCTCCAGGAACTCCTTGAGGGACTTTGCCTGCTTCGCGTCCCCGGCCTCGCCGGCGGCGGCCAGCATCGCGGCGCGCACCTCCAGCTCCTGCTCCTCCTTGGCGGCCGCCATCAGCGCCTTGCCCACCTTGGGGTTGCGCGAGGCGCCCAGCGCGCGGGCCGCGTCCCGGCGCACGCCGCTGCTCTTGTCGTTCAGCAGCGGCAGCAGCACCTGCACGTTGCGGCTCTTGAGGCGGGCCAGGCCCTGCGCGGCGTACATGCGCACCGTGCTGTCCCCGTCGCCGGCGAGCTTCACCAGCGCGGGCTCCGCCGAGCGCGTGTCCAGCCCCGCGAGCACCGCGACGAGGTTGCGGCGGACCCGCTCGTCCAGGGCGCGGCGCAGGGCCTCGGTGATGAGGTCCGCGGCGAAGGGCTCCTCGCGCAGGTAGCGCAGGCGGGAGACGGCGGCGGGCACGGCGCCGCCCTGCAGGACGGTCTGGACCACCTTCTCCGTCTCGGCCTGGCGCTCGGCGCGCTTCGCGGCGGATGCCTGGGCGGACAGGGCCAGGGGGGACACGAGCAGCGTCAAGAGCAGCAGGAGGCGGGCGGGGAGGACGGGCGGGCGCACGGGAGGGGGACGATGGCAAGCCATGCGCCGGCCGTCAAAGTCCCTGGCGCCGGGCCGCCCCCCCACCAACAGGGTCTGCCCGATTCTTGACCCCCCAAGAGGCGATTGATACGACCGATGCCTCTGTCCCTCCTCTAGAGGCGCCACGCTATGAAGAAGCTGACGGTGCTGGTGTCGGTGGCCGGGGCGCTCGCCGCATGCGGCCCCGTGAAGTCCACCGCGAACATCCTCGACGCCGAAGTCCAGATTCAGGCCGCGCGCACGGCCGGAGCCGACAAGCTGGCTCCGTACGAGTGGACCGCCGCGAACCTGTACCTCGACAAGGCGCGTGAGGAGGTTGGCTACTCCGACTACCAAGCCGGCGTGGACTTCGCGGTGAAGGCGTCGCGCTTCGCCAACGAGGCGCGCGAGAAGGCCATGTCCGTGTCGGGCAGCAGCGACACCGGCGAGAGGACCCCGAACCCGTGACGCTCCGAGTGCTCCCGATGACGCGTCCCTGTCTTGTAGCGCTCCTGTCCCTCCTGCTCGCCAGCTGCGTGAGCGGCAGCAAGATTCGCGCGGACACCCAGGTGCTCGCCGCGGACGTCGAGCGCGCCCGCCGCAGCGGCGCCTTGCGCTGCGCGCCGGTGGAGCTGGCCACCGCGGAGGCCCACCTCGACTTCGCCAAGGGCGAGTTGAGCCAGGGCAACAGCGGCCGTGCCGCCTCGCACGTGCGGCTGGCCGACACGGCGGTGGACCGGGCGCTGGAGCTGTCGAAGAGCTGCGGCCCCCGGCAGGTGCTGGTGCGCGAGCGCCCCGAGGCCCCGCAGGCGACGACGCCGACGACGCCCGAGCCCCAGAAGCCGCCCCAGGTCGTGGTCCGCATCGAGGAGACGGACAGCGACGGCGACGGCGTGCTGGACAAGGACGACCCCTGCCCCGACCAGGCCGAGGACAAGGACGGCTTCCAGGACGAGGACGGCTGCCCGGACCCGGACAACGACAACGACGGCGTGCTCGACGCCAACGACAAGTGCCCGCTGGAGCCCGGCGTGCTGGAGAACCAGGGCTGCCCCGCGCTCGCGCCGACGGACCGCGACGGCGACGGCATCAACGACAACCTGGACAAGTGCCCGGACCAGCCCGAGGACAAGGACGGCTTCCAGGACGAGGACGGCTGCCCCGACCTGGACAACGACAATGACGGGGTCGTGGACATCCAGGACAAGTGCCCCAACGAGTTCGGCCCCATCCAGAACCTGGGCTGCCCGGACCGGGACAACGACGGCGTCAACGACGGCCAGGACAAGTGCCCGGACGAGCCCGAGGACAAGGACGGCTTCCAGGACGAGGACGGCTGCCCCGACCTGGACAACGACGCCGACGGTCTGGCGGACGCCCAGGACAAGTGCCCCAACGAGGCGGGCCCGCCGGAGAACTCGGGCTGCCCGGACAAGGACACGGACAACGACGGCGTGGTGGACCGCCTGGATGCGTGCGTGGACGAGCCCGGCACCAAGGAGCAGCGCGGCTGCCCGAAGCAGTACAAGAACGTGGTCATCAAGAAGGACCGCATCGAGATCAAGAAGCAGATCCTCTTCTCCTCGGGCTCCGCGAGGATCCTCGGCAACAAGCAGAACAACGGCATCCTCGACGACGTGGCGCAGGCGCTGCGTGACGCTCCGTGGATCGCCAAGGTCCGCATCGAGGGCCACACCGACTCGCTGGGCAAGGACGAGGCGAACCTGAAGCTGTCCCAGAAGCGCGCCGACGCGGTGATGGCGCAGCTGTTGCGGCGCAACATCGACCCGGGTCGGATGGAGGCGGTGGGCTTCGGTGAGACGCGGCCCATCGGCCCGAACACCACCAAGGCGGGCCGCGCGCAGAACCGCCGCACGGAGTTCAACATCATCACGCAGTAACTTCCGCTCCACGCGGAAGCAGGCACAGCGCCTCCCGGGCTTCGTCCCGCGGAGGCGCTTGGCTTTCAGGGGTGTGTCACCGCGCGGGACGGACCGCCCCTCGCGAGGACCCAAGGCGCCTGCCGCCGCGCCTGCGTCCTGGGGCCCGTCACCGCGCGGGGCGGGCATCCCTGGTGATGACGCGGGGCCTTCCAGGCGCGGCGCCCACGGCAGGGCCCGCGCCGTCATCCCGGGCGAGCGGCTGGCTGGAGCGCCCGAGCATGAGAAGGGCCTCAAACCCGACATCGGGGCCGTCATCGGATGAGCGCGGTGGCCGCGGGGCGGGCCCCCTGTCCACAGGGCCCGATGGCCCGGGAGTCAAGCCTGGTGCAAGCCAGCTCTCGCGCCGGCGGCGATATCGGAACAGGGCGGACAGCGCCGCCTCGACGCCTCCAGCTCAGTCGTCCTTGAGCAGCTCGTGGAGGACCTCGGTGGCGTACGCGCCCCGGGGCAGCTCGAAGGTGAGCCACAGGTCTTCACCCTCGGGCGTCAGCTCGGGCGAGCCCAGGCGGACGCGGTACGGCCTGCGCCCGCCCTCCGTCTCGCCGCCGCCGCGCTTGAAGTCGTCCAGCGTGACGCCCTCGCCCGCGAGCAGCCTCGCCTCCACCTCCGCCACCTCGCCCGCGGAGGCCGTCATCTTCGGGCCGAACAGCGGCCCCGCCGGGCTCACCTCGAACGCGGCGACGCGAGGCCCGTCCACCTCCGGCGCCTCACACACGAAGAGGCCACCGGTCTCCTCCTTGCGCAGCACGTCTCCCAGCAGGGCCGTGGACAAGGTGCCCGCGCGCACGCGGTCCGCGAGCGCCCGGTTGAAGATGCGCGACTGGAAGGCGGAGAGGTAGAGCTTGCGCTGGAAGCGCTCCGGCCGCTTCGGCAGCCGCTGCCCCAGCACCAGCAGGCGCCCCAGGTCCGCGTTGTCACCCGCGCGGCCGAAGCGCTGCTCGCCGAAGTAGTTGGGCACGCCGCCCGCGGACAGCCGCGTGAAGGACTCCCGCGCCGCGCCCACGTCGCGCACGCCGCGCAGGCGCAGGCGGAAGCGATTGCCCTTGAGGTGCCCGGTCCGCAGCTTGTTGCCGTGCCGTCGCGACCACAGCACCTGCACGCCCTCCAGCGCGAAGTCGCCCAGCTTGGGCTCCGCGCGCGCGGGCACCGAGATGAGCTGCCGCGTGACGGCCTGCCGGTCCTTCATGCCCGCGACGCCCACGTCGTCCTCGGACACGCCCAGCACCTGGGACAGCGCGCGCACCACCTCGCGCGTGTCCCGGCCCCGCTTCTCCAGCCACAGGTAGAGGTGCTCGCCCTCGCCCGAGGGCTGATAGGCGGGGAGCTCCTCGACCTCGAAGTCCTCGGGGACCAGCTTGAAACCACCACCACAGCCGGGGACATCCGCCGTCAACCGCGGCCAATCCGAATCCGTCGTCACGAGCCCTCGAGCGTCGCCAGCAGCTTCTTCACACGACGGGCGAGGTCCTCGTCCGCGCGCGACTCCAACAGCTCACCGGCCTGGAACAACAAGAAGAACATCACGTCGCTGAGCGCCTGCTTGAAGGAGGCCAGCGGCTCGGAGCCCAGCTGCGCGTGGTGCCGCTCGAAGGACTCCATCAGCTTCGCCTCGGCCAGGCTGCCGTCCGCCTGGAAGGACAGCCCCTCCAACACCGGCGAGGACGACAGCGCCTGCCCGGACAGCGCGGCGTTGGCGGCGGCGATGAACTCGCGGTCCATGCCCTGCTTGGCCACCTCGTCGCGAATCTCCCGGAAGATGAAGTTGAACACGCGCGCCGCCGGACGCGGGTCCACCGCGGGCGCAGCGCTCGCCGCGGGCTTGCCCTGCGCGGTGCCACCCTGCCCCACCGACTGCCCCGGCGTCGGAGCGCTCCCCGTCGCGACGGCCACGGGCACCAGCAGCGGCTTGTCCGTCACCGACGCGAAGCCGCCCTCGAGCAGGCGGAAGACGACCTTGGTGATGTCGAACTCCGACAGCCGCGCCGCGTGCCCCAGCTCCAGGATGGTGCGGCGCCCGTCGACCAGCCCCAGCACCCGGTCCTCGTCCTCCTCCAGCTTGCCGTCGGAGCCGCGCTTCTTGGCCACGTACAGCCGGCCGTGGGGGATGCGCTTCCGGAAGTGCGCCATCTCGTCGATCTTCCGGATGCTGTCCATCAGCAGGCTCTGGGTGGAGAGCTGGATGGAGTGATTCGCCTTCTCATCCACCGGCTGGTCGATGAGGAAGAAGCTCCCCTCCCGGCACAGCACGATGGCGTGGAAGATCTCACTGACCTGGTGCGTGACGCACTTGAAGAGGTCATGCGCCTGCAACAGACCCTTCTCCACCAGCGCGCGGCCCACCTTGGACGGAGGCTGGCCCTTCAGCGCGGCCTCCACCTGGGGACGCTCCACGTAGCCCAGGCGCACCAGCACCTCGCCCAGCCGGTCCGCCGGGTCATCCGACGACGCGCCCCGCACCTCGCCGTCGCGGAACGTCACCGAGCGCTCGCCGCCGGGCGAGTGCACCCGGATGATGCCGCTCCAGCGCGACTGGCTGAGGAAGGCCATCAGGTCCGACAGCGGGAAGCCGCCCGCGTCGCCGGAGAGCACCACCCGGGGCGCGGGGATGCTGCCGCCCTCGCTGGGCCCCCGGGAGAAGATGAGCAGGTCCGGCGCCGTGGGCATCAGCGCGTACGTCCCCGAGCGCCCCGCCAACGGAGAGGGGCTCTGGCGATCCTCGGGGACGAGCTGCCCCGCGTCGATGCGGAACCGTTGCGTCATCTGCCGCGTCAGTCAGCCGCCCAGGCGTTCTTGTTCGTCACCCACTCCAGCTCATCCTCCATGCTGTGGGTGAGCAGCTCCTCCTGGATGAAGCTCAAATCCAGCGCCCGGCCGTTGAAGTACACCGTCGGAGTGCCCGACAGCCCGGCCGCGCGGCCCTGGTTGCGGAAGCCCTCCAGCTCCTGCTTGTACGAGTCCGACTTGAGCACCGCCGCCAGCCGGTCCTCCTCCAACCCCAGCTTCTTCGCCAGCGCCACCAGGGCCTCCGGCTTGAGGTTGTCCTGGTTCTCGAAGAGCGCGTCGTGCATCTGCCAGAACTTGCCCTGATCTCGCGCCCACAGCGCCGCCTGGGCCGCCGGCACGGCGTTGACGTGGTTGGACAGCGGGAAGGGCAGGTAGCAGAAGCGCACCTGGGAGGCGTTCTTCTTCGCGAAGGCCTCCAGCACCGGCCGCGCCTTGGCGCAGTACGGGCACTCGAAGTCGGAGAACTCCACCACCGTCACCGGAGCGGACGCGGAGCCCATGCACATGCGCTCGTCCACCTTGAACTTCGCGCGCTGCTCGCGGAAGGCGCCGTAGTACTGGGACAGCTGGACGATGACCTCCGTGGCCGGGCTGCCCTCGGACACCATGCGCGCGGCCACCCGCGCCATGCGCTTGGCGTGGCGGCAGCCGGTGTGCGACTTCAGGCAGGCCCCCAGCGTGTGGGGGCAGCCGCAGTAGCAGAACTCATCGCTGAGGACCGTGGCCAGCTCCCGCTTGGAGGCCGCCGACAGCGAGGAGAAGTCCATGCCGGGGATGCCCAAGAGCGCCTGGGAGGGGTCCGCCGGCGGGGCCGCGGGCTCCGGGGGAGGCGCGGGGGGCCGGGCCTGGGCGGCCGGAGCGGCGGGCGCCTGGGTGGAGGCGGGCGCGGAGCCCTCCGGGTTCTTGCAACCCGAGCCGGTCAGCGCCACGGCGACCAGCAGGGGAACGACAGGCTTCCAGCAGGAGAGGAGCACGCGGCGGGTCTTAGCCACGCGCGAGGGGCTTGTAAAGCAACGCAAGCCTTGCCAAGGAGGGCCCCTTGCCCATGCCCAGAGTCCTGCTGCTGCACACCGGAGGCACGTTGGGGATGGCCGGAGGTCGGCCCTCCGCCCTGCGCCCCGCCGCCTTCTTCAAGACGCTCAAGGCCCGCGTCCCGGAGCTGTTCCAGCTCGCCGACATCGAGCTGCAGCTCTTCAGCAACCTGGACAGCTCCGAGATGCAGCCCGAGCTGTGGCAACGCATGGCCACCCACCTGCACCACCAGCTCCAGGACTTCGACGGGGCCGTGGTGACCCATGGCACGGACACGCTGGCCTACACCGCCAGCGCGCTGTCCTTCATGCTGCGCAATCCCCCCTGCCCCATCGTGCTGACGGGCTCGCAGCGGCCGCTGGGCGAGGTGCGCTCGGATGCGCGGCTCAACCTCATCGACGCGGTGCTCTCCGCGGTGAAGGGGCCGCGCGAGGTCACCATCTGCTTCGACTCGCACCTGTACCGGGGCAACCGCACGCGCAAGGTGAAGGTGTCCGAGTACGACGCCTTCGAGAGCCCCAACTGCCCGGTGCTGGGGACGCTGGGCGTGGACGCGACCTTCGAGCCGGGGCTGCGCGCCCGGGGCCCCTTCAAGCTCTACGAGAAGCTGGACCCGCGCGTCTTCATGCTCAAGGTCTATCCCGGGCTGGACCCGGCCCTGCCCCTGCAGCTGTTGCCGCACGTCCGGGGGCTGGTGCTGGAGGCGTACGGGGCGGGCAACTTCCCCATCGCGCCCGAGCTCGGACGCTCGCTCATGCCGCTGTTCGTCCAGGCGAAGGAGCGCGGCGTGCCGGTGGTGGTGGTGAGCCAGGCCCACCGCAACGGCGTGGACCTGAGCCTGTACGAGTCCGGGGCGGCGTCCCTGGCGCAGGGGGCCATCGGTGGCGCGGACATGACCCCCTCCGCGGCGCTGGTGAAGCTGATGCAGGCGCTCGCCTACCACCCCCGCTCCCCGGAGGCGCTGGCGCGGTTCATCCAGACGCCGGTGGCGGGGGAGCTGAGCGTCGGACGGAGGACAGTCGAGCCGGAGGTGCCCAGCCGGCCCCGGACGACGCGGCGGATCCACGCGGGATGAGCGATTGGGCCGCGTGGAAGCCGGCAGCATGCTTGCCGCCATGAAAAAACGGCCCATAAGATGGGTGTTGCGATGTCCGAGGAGAAAACTTCCGTCCATTCCATTTCGGACCTGCTGGGCAACGCCCAGCGGCAGAGCGCTTATTTGATTGTCATCAGCGCCAAGTCCGCGGCGGGCATCGGCCGGATGTTCAAGCTGGACCGCTCCGAGGTGGTGCTGGGGCGCAGCTCAGAGGCGCAGTTCCAGGTGGAGGACGACGGCATCTCCCGCAAGCACGCCAAGGTGGTGGCGCTCGGCGACGGGCGCTTCCAGCTGATGGACCTGGCGAGCACCAACGGCACCTACCTCAACGGCCTGAAGGTCAACGCCGCCCCGCTGTACGACGGCGACAAGATCCAGATCGGCTCCAACACCGTCCTCAAGTTCTCCATCCAGGACGAGCTGGAGGAGCAGTACCAGCGCAGCATCTACGAGTCCGCCACCCGCGACGGCCTCACCCGCGTCTACAACAAGAAGTACTTCCTGGAGACGGTGCGCAAGGAGTTCAGCTACTGCCTGCGCCACCGGGTGCCGCTGTCGCTGGTGCTCTTCGACGTGGACCACTTCAAGAAGATCAACGATGCGTACGGCCACCCGGCCGGGGACTACGTCCTGACGCGCATCGCCCAGCGGGTGACCGACACGGTGCGCACCGAGGATCTGCTCGCGCGCTACGGCGGCGAGGAGTTCGCGCTGATGCTGCGCGAGTCCGCCGAGGACCAGGCCCTGGCGTGCGCCGAGCGCTGCCGCCACGCGGTGGACAAGGCCGACTTCGTCTTTGGCGGCACGCCCATCAAGGTGACCATCAGCCTGGGC
Organism: Myxococcus sp. XM-1-1-1; assembly: GCF_020037095.1. Classification (NCBI taxonomy): domain Bacteria; kingdom Pseudomonadati; phylum Myxococcota; class Myxococcia; order Myxococcales; family Myxococcaceae; genus Myxococcus; species Myxococcus sp. XM-1-1-1. Next base: position 389,177 of record NZ_JAIQDH010000001.1, on the reverse strand, counting down.
GTGGCGACGCTCCTGGACTCGGACTTCTCCCAGCCCGAGGACCTCATCGCCGCCGCGGACAAGTACCTCTACCGCGCCAAGCGCGCGGGCCGGAACCGCGCCGACGCCAAGGCCATCAGCGGCCCGTGAGTCGTCACCGTCGGGCGCGGGGACGCCCCCTCGCGCCCGGGCACCACTGACGTCGGTGCCCGAAGCCTGGCTTGCCATCGCCATCAGGCGCGGGGTTCGCGCTCTCGCCCGGACGTCTGGCCGCGCTTCTGACGTCAGTTCCCGAAGCCCAGCTTGCGCAGGCCCGCGCGGGACACGTGCTTGACGTGGGTGTCCGCGTCGCGCGCCGCCGCGTCGGAGAGCGCCGCCGCGGCATGGGGCCCGCCCAGCCTCCCCAGCGCGAGCGCCGCCGCCACGCGCACGTCCGACACCGGGTCCTCGCGCAGGCACGTGGCCAGCACCTTGACGTGGGCCGCGCGGCCGATGGCCTCCAGCGCCCGGGCCGCCGCGGCGCGCACCACCGGGTGCTCCGAGCCGAGCAGCTCCGCGGCCATGTCCCCCCGCGCCGACTGGCGCTGCCCCGCCACCACGTCCAGCGCGGCGGCGACCACCTCCGGCGAGCCGTCATCCAGCGCGCGCTCGGTGGCGTCCATCACCTCGGGCTTTCGCACCGACAGCGCGCCGAGCACCCGCACCGCGCCCGCCCGCACCACCGGCTGCGAGTCCTTCAGGAAAGGCGTCAGCGCGTCCAGCCGCAGGCTCTCACCCTCGCGGCAGTCGGAGAGCGACGTCAGCGCCTGGCCCCTGAGCGGCGCGGGCATGCGCGAGTCCCGGGCAGCCTCCAGGAAGAAGCTCCCGCAGCCCTTCTCCCGCTCCATGGCCTCCAGCCACGGCCGGGCCACCTCCAGGTCCTTGCCCTCGAGCCGGCGCTCGGCGGCCACGCGCAAGGACGTGCCCTCCGACTGGGCCATCCGCCGCGCCGCCGAACCCCGCACCTTGCGGTCCACGTCCGTGAGCGCGCGCTCCAGCTCCTTGCGCGCCAGCGGCCCATAGACGCCCAGGGCCAGCACCGCCGCGTCCCGCCGCTGGGGCTCGGGCGCCGTGAGCTCCGGCTGGAGCGACTCCAGCTCGCGCGAGTACACGGCGAACAGCCGGTTCACCAGCACCTCGTCCGCGGGCCGCGCCTCCTCCAGGAGCAGCCGCCCCACCGAGGAGTCCAGGCGCAGCGCCACCGCCTTGAGCGCCGAGGCGCCAATCCCATCCGTCTCCTCGGGCCGCGACGCCGTCGCGTCGAGCAGCACCCGGGCGGGCCTCCGCCCCAGGAAGGCCCCCAGGTGGGCGAGCGCGGTGCCCCGCTCGCGAGGGTCCTCCGAGTACAGCTCCACCTCCAGCGCCTGCCGGATGGCCTCCCGCCGCGCCCACACCCGCGCCGCCGCCTCCGGCCCCCGGGCCCCCGCGTCCCGCAGGAAGGTGGCCGTGGACTGCCCCGCCTCCGCCGCCGCGCGCGCCGCGGTGAGGCAGGCCGCCAGGTCCGAGGACGCGGGAGACCCCGCCACCCACTCGGCCAGCACGCGCTTCTCCGTCAGTTGCCGCGCCTTCGCGTCGGCGCGCACGGAGGCCCAGCGCACGCGCCAGTCGCCATCCTTGCGGGAGGAGGCCAGCGCCTCACGTGGGACGGGCCGGATGTTGCCCAAAGGCGCCACCCAGGAGTCCACCCGCCCGCCGGACAGGCACGAGCCGCACACCCGGGCACGCAGGGCGCGGTCCGCCACATGGCGCTGGCAGGAGTTCCAGCAGTCGGTCGTCCCGGTGCCACCACGCTGACCGGTCGCCAGCAGCACCATCAGGAGGAGGGCAGGGCTCACGCAGGCGACACTCTAGTCCAACCGCGCGCGGCTTTTCCCGCCAGCGTCCTTGCGTTTTACCGGCCACTGGGACATACCGCTCCCCCTTCGAAGTACGCACACATTGACGCATGGCGGAAGGAGGTGAACGCATGCCCGGTATCCGAGTGAAGGAGGGAGAGTCCATTGAGAGCGCCCTCAAGCGCTTCAAGAAGGCCACTGAAAAGGCCGGAATCCTTTCCGAGATCCGCAAGCGCGAGCACTACGAGAAGCCTTCCGTGAAGCGGAAGAAGAAGGCCCTCGCCGCCAAGAAGCGCGCGGTGAAGAAGGCCCGCAAGTCGTTCTAGTTGCGAGGCCGGCGTGTGAGCCGGGGCGCCCCCCAGTCAGGTGCCCTGGCTCCCGTCGTCTGAAATCCCCCGAATCCCAGCCAGCGGAGTTGCGAATATGGCCACCCTCAAGGAGCGGATCGACGCGGACCTCAAGGACGCGATGCGGTCCAAGAACGAGCTGCGCACCACCGTCATTCGGGCGATCAAGAGCGCCGTGAAGTACAAGGAAGTGGAGCCCGGTGCCTCCGCCCTCGACGACGCGGGCGTGATGAGCGTCATCACCGGCCTCATCAAGAAGGGCCGCGACTCCGCGGACCAGTTCAAGGCCGCGGGCCGGCCGGAGCTGGCGGAGAAGGAGGAGGCCGAGATCGCCGTCCTCCAGAGCTACCTGCCGCAGCAGCTCACCCCCGACGAGCTGGTCGCCGCCGTCCAGGCCGCCATCGCCGAGGTGGGCGCCAAGAGCGCCAAGGACATGGGCGCGGTGATGAAGAACCTCTCCCCCAAGCTCCAGGGCAAGGCCGAGGGTCGCGCCATCTCCGAGGCCGTCAAGGTGGAGCTCGCGAAGCTCGCCTGAAGTCCCCTGTCCCACCCCTCTGGAGGCCACCCGGCGCAGGCGGTGGCCCCCTGGGGTGGAAGGCCCGGGGTGAGCGGAAACTTGCTCCCCCGGCCCCCCGTCATTAAGTGCCTGGGCCAGCCCATGGCGTACCGCCCCTGTCCAAGGGAGGTACCCAGCGGGCCGTAGGAGCCCCAACGTGTCCCCACACCCTCACGACGCCTCGCGCCTCCGGTCCTCCGCCCTCGTGGGCGGGGAGAGCCACCGGGTTGGCGGCCGGACGGGCGACGTCAGGCCCGGCTGGCAGGATGCCGGCGGTGCGCCCGCCCTGACGCGGGCCCAGGGGTGGGCGACATGATCCCGGAGCACAAGATCCAGGAAATCCTCGAGCGGGTGGACCTGGTGGGCCTCATCTCCCGGCACGTGGAGCTGAAGAAGGCGGGCCGGGAGTGGAAGGGGCGCTGTCCCTTCCACCAGGAGAAGACACCTTCGTTCTACGTGGTGCCGGAGAAGCGCTTCTATTTCTGCCATGGCTGCCGGGCCAGCGGCGACGCGGTCTCCTTCGTCCAGCGCTACCTGGGCAAGACGTTCCTGGACGCCGTGCGGGACCTGGCGCGCGAGCTGGGCATCGACCTGGAGGCGCAGCAGGACCCCGGGCTGCGGGAGCGGCAGCAGATCAAGGAGGCCACGGACCTGGCCGCCGAGCACTTCCGCTCGCTGTTGTGGCACCAGGAGGAAGGCCGCTCCGCGCGGGCCTACATCGCCAGCCGCGGGGTGTCGGATGAAACCGCGCAGGCCTTCGGGCTGGGCTGGGCGCCCCACGCGTGGAGCCTGCTCGCGGAGCGCTGCCAGAAGTCGGGCATGCTGGAGTGGGCCATGAAGGCCGGGCTCGTGCTCAAGCGCAACACGGGGGATGGCTGCTTCGACTTCTTCCGCAGCCGGCTGATGGTGCCCATCCGCGCGCCGGAGGGCAGGCCCATCGCCTTCGGTGGCCGGCTGGTGGGCGCCGACGAGGGCCCCAAGTACCTCAACTCGCGCGAGTCGCGGCTCTACAACAAGAGCGAGACGCTGTTCGGCATGGACCTGGCGCGCGACGAGCTGCGCAAGCGCAAGGCCGCCATCCTCGTCGAGGGCTACTTCGACTGCATCGGCCTGCACCAGGTGGGGGTACGCCACGCCGTGGCGCTGTGCTCCACCAACCTCACCGCCGGCCACATGCAGCTGCTCAAGCGGGCCGAGGCGCGGGAGCTGGTGCTGCTGCTCGACGGAGACTCCGCGGGGCTCGCGGCCGTGGAGCGGCTCGCGGGCCCCCTGCTCGCCGCGGGAGCGACCGCTCGTGTGGCGCTGCTTCCGCAAGGGGATGATCCAGACACCTTCGCGCGTCGTGTGGGGCAGGACGGTGTGGAGTCGCTCATCGACGGGGCGCAATCCCTCACCACGTACCTGTTCGCCACCCTGCTCCCCCAGGGAAAGGCGGCGACGTTCGAGGAGAAGATGGCGGCTCTGGAGCGACTCAAGCCCGTGGCGGCGCAGGTGCCGGTGGGGCTGGTGCGCTCCTCGCTCTTCGCCGCCCTGGCCGAGCACTTCGGCTGGCGCGCCCCGGACGTGGAGGCCGCCCTGCGCAGCAAGGTCCCCACGCCCAAGCCCGCCTCCTCCCACCCGGGTGCCCCCGACGCCGCGCCTGCCCGCCCGCTCCCCGAGAAGCCGCCTCCGCCCATGGAGGCGCTCTACGTGGCGGCCGTGCTGAGGGAGCCCCGGCTGCTCGGCCGCGACCTCTTCCGCGTGTGTGACGAGCTGTCGCACACCGGCCTTCGAATGACGCTCATGCACGCCACCTCCGGGCGGGGCTCCAACGACGCCCTCTATGAGGCCTCCGAGGGCGTGAAGCGGGCCATCGAGACCTCCTGGCGCCAGCTCCCCTCGGAAGGACAGGAGCTGGAGCAGGCGTTCTCCACCATCTGCCAGGAGATCATGGTGCGGCGCATCAACGAGCGTCTTGCTTATATAACCCGTGCGACGGAGCAGACGCTGGGCGCGTTCGACCTCACGGAGGAGACGCGCCAGCTCCAGGCGGAGCGGGTGGAACTGCTGGCGCTCAAGAAGCGTGTCCTGGAGGAGCTCAAGCCGGCCTCCGCGGGAACAAAGGCGCCCATGCAACCGGTTTGAGTTCGCGTTTGTAAGAAACCCTGACTTTGCGGTAGATCGGCCGGCTCGCCCCAGGCCTCAAGCCCCTGAATTTCTTAAGGAGAAGTACCCGAATGCCGACGCAGAAGCCCTCGAAGGCGTCCGTGAAGCCCACCAAGAAGAAGGTGGATCCGGTGATCCGCAAGAAGAAGGCTCCGGACAGTCCCGCGGCGAAGGGCGCTGGGGTGAAGGCGGGCGAGGAGGAGAAGGAAGTCCTCGAGGCGAAGGAGGCCCCCGCCGAGGCCGTCGTCGAGAAGAAGAAGAAGAAGGGCGTCGCCGCCGTCTCGGAGGACGTGGACCCCGAGGAGGCCGCCGAGGAGGCCGCCGCCGCCGTCGAGGTGGACCCGGACGCCGTCGAGGACGACGTCGAGGAGGACCCCGTCGCCGAGCGCAAGGAGGTCAAGGACCTGCTCGCCCAGGGCCGCGAGAAGGGCTTCCTCACCTACGACGAGGTGAATGACGCGCTGCCCGCCGACATCGTGTCGTCCGATCAGATCGACGACGTGATGAGCATGTTCGGCGACAACGACATCGAGATCGTCGACGCGCAGAAGGCCGCGCAGAACAACGAGATCAAGCCCACCGTCACCGTCGAGGAGGAGAAGGAAGACGTCGACGAGGACGAGAAGGACGAGGACGACGAGCCGGGCGGCAAGTCGAACGACCCGGTGCGCCTGTACCTGCGCAAGATGGGCAGCGTCAGCCTGCTCACGCGCGAGGGCGAGGTGGAGATCGCCAAGCGCATCGAGGAGGGCGAGAAGGAGGTCCTGCGCGCCCTGCTCGCCTGCAAGGTCGCCGTCGAGGAGATCCTCGACATCGGCAACAAGCTGAAGACGGCCAAGCTGCGCGTGCGCGACGTCATCAAGGACGCGCCCGAGGAGGCCCAGTCCGAGGGCGCCGAGGAGGCTCCCGAGGAGGTCGGCGAGGGTGACGCCCCGGCGCAGCTGGCGCAGAGCGAGCTCAACAAGATCGAGCAGATCTGCAAGCAGATCGAGCGCTTCCGCAAGTTCGCCAAGGACTGCGACGTCCTCGAGGAGGAGCTCGCCTCGAAGAAGAAGCTGACCGAGGTGCGCAAGAAGGAGCTCAAGCAGGAGATGAAGGACCTCCGGACCAAGATGATGGAGGTCCTGGAGGAGATGCGGCTGAACAAGAAGCAGGTCGACCGCATCGTCCTGAATCTCAAGTCGCTCATCGAGCGCGTCGAGAAGGCCGAGGACGAGCTGCGCGACCTGGAGCGCCGCTACGGCATCTCCATGAAGGAGCTTCGCCCGCAGCTGAAGGAGTCGCGGGAGAACCCCAACATCGGCAAGAAGCTGCAGAAGCAGCTCAACCTCACGCCCGAGCAGCTCGAGGTGCTGGACCGCGACGTGCGCACCGCGGTGCGGAAGATCAAGAAGGTCGAGGAGGAGGCCAACCTCCCCGTGGATGCGCTGCGCCGCAACTACGACGCCATCCGCCTGGGCGAGAAGCGCGCCGAGCGCGCCAAGAGCGAGCTGGTGGAGGCCAACCTGCGCCTCGTCGTCTCCATCGCGAAGAAGTACACGAACCGCGGCCTGCAGTTCCTGGACCTCATCCAGGAGGGCAACATCGGCCTGATGAAGGCCGTGGACAAGTTCGAGTACAAGCGCGGCTACAAGTTCTCGACCTACGCCACCTGGTGGATTCGTCAGGCCATCACCCGCGCCATCGCGGACCAGGCCCGCACCATCCGCATCCCGGTGCACATGATCGAGACCATCAACAAGCTCATCCGCACCAGCCGCTACCTGGTGCAGGAGATTGGCCGCGAGCCGACGCCGGAGGAGATCGCGGAGAAGATGGAGCTGCCGCTCGACAAGGTCCGCAAGGTCCTCAAGATCGCCAAGGAGCCCATCTCCCTGGAGACGCCGATCGGCGAGGAGGAGGACAGCCACCTGGGCGACTTCATCGAGGACAAGAGCCTGGTGTCGCCCGCGGACGCGGTCATCAACATGAACCTGGCGGAGCAGACCCGCAAGGTGCTCGCCACGCTGACGCCGCGCGAGGAGAAGGTGCTGCGCATGCGCTTCGGTATCGGCGAGAAGAGCGACCACACGCTCGAGGAGGTCGGCCAGGACTTCGAGGTGACGCGCGAGCGCATCCGTCAGATTGAAGCCAAGGCGCTGCGCAAGCTGCGCCACCCGAGCCGCTCCAAGCGCCTGCGCTCCTTCGTGGAGAGCTGACGCGGACGACAGGCCCCAAGGCCTGAAGCAAGAAGGCCCCCGCTCCCATTCGTGGACCGGGGGCCTTCGTGTTTCTAGAGTCCCGCGCGGCATGGCGCTCTTGAGACCAAGGACGAAGACGCGGGTGAAGCAGGCGGAGACAACGCCGAAGCGTGCGCCCTTCACGGAGGCGGTGTGGCGCACGGTGCGCTCGATTCCGCGCGGAGAGGTCCGCACCTACTCCCAGGTGGCGCTCTATGCGGGGCGGCCGGGCGCGGCGCGCGGCGTGGGGCGGGAGATGGCGATGCTGCCCACGGGGAAGGAAGTGCCCTGGTGGCGGGTGACGCGCGCCGGAGGGGTGCTCGCGCCCATGGTGGCCCAGGAGCAGGCGAAGCGCCTGCGCGCCGAGGGCGTCGTGGTGGAGCAGCGAGGGCAGACGTTCCGCGTCAAACGGCAGGAGGACGCGGACGGCCCCGTGAAGAAGTCCCGGGCGTCGGCCGAGCCCCCGCGTGCGGTGGTGAAGAAGGGCAAACGCTGACGCCGAGAGGTGCTTGCCAGACCCGCGTGGGCGGAGTTATGCCCAGGTCCACGCGGGCTGCACACGCATGAGGGCCCTTAGCTCAGCGGTTAGAGCTGTCGGCTCATAACCGATTGGTCCCTGGTTCGAATCCAGGAGGGCCCACTCCCTCAAAGCCTCGCAGCACCTCGGACGACACGCCGCGGTAGCTGTGCGTCGAGCCGGCTCTGCCGAACGCTCTTATTGGCCAAGGGGGACTTCTTCAGTGACGTGTTGTCGTCCGCCACGAACAGATGGGGAGGGGTGAACGGCGACCCGTCTGTCTTGAATGGTCAGGGCCGAAATTCTCATTTCACCTGTATGTCATTCAGCTCCCTGCCGATGAGCGAGCTCGAATTTGTCTGACATAGGTTTGACATCGCGCAGGGCTTTCGAGCACGGTTCACTCTGCGTCCGAGAGAAGTCCTTGAGCGCCCGGGGCCGTCCTTGAGCCCTGGTTCCCGAACCCAGGATGGGAGAACAACGATGCTTCGCACGTGGATTGCCTTGGCCTTTCCAGTGGTTGCGGCATGCATGGTGGGTTGTCTCGGTGGCGACGAACTGGCTGACGATACGTTCGCCGACCTTCGGCAGTCGCCGACGCTCGACGGCATCAATGTCCATGGCGAGCGGGTGAGTATTGATCCCAGCAAGGTCTGCTGGGATACCGCGACGCGCATTCCCAAGGGATTCATCGCGGTGGCGGACCCGGCCCGGAACTCCTTCCGCTTCGTGCGAGAAGACGCCCCAGTCGGCGCCTTCCATGATGCCTACGACTATGGCGGAGAGGGCACAGAGGGCGTGACCTGCACCTGCACCAGCGGAAAGGGCGGGTGCTCCCCTTCGAAGCTAGGAGACACCGTCTCCTGTGTGATGACCACGTGCACCAGTTGCACCAAGAGCTAGGTCTCCGCTCTCATTCAAGAGGAGCATCTCCATGAAGCCACTCCAGAATCAACGAATGACGAAGGCCACGTTGTGCGCGCTCTTGCTCGTGGGGGCTGGTGCGCTCACGGGCTGCGATGCTGGCTCGCGCCTTGGAAGTGCGGCGCCTGGCGAAGAGGCCCTTGTCGTACCCGAGGGTGCCAGGCTCGTTGCAGACGGCAGGAATCAGAGAGTTCTCGTCATCTCCTCCAATGCCGAGCGCGAGTACGCCTTTGGGAAGGAGATCTCCTGTGAGAGCGCGACGCCTGTCCTCTCCCACGGACGCATCACATGCGGTGCATCGCGGATGTCCCAGGCTCACATCTACTTCAAGCTCAACACGAAAGCCGCGGATGTAAGTGACGCGGACCTCGTGCAGTCCCCTACGGTCACTGTTGGCCGAATCGAGGGCCCGTCCACTATCAACTGCGTGGCGCCACCCGCCGGATTTGCCGCACTGCTGGCACGCTTCACCTCCGATTTGGGCCAGGAGGGCTCAAGTGCCGAAAGGATGGAACGGGTACTTGTCCGCCATATGGGCGCCTCGGCATTGGTCCCAATTCCCGTGGGCTTGCTTCCCAAGTCGGGCTCCGGAACCAGCATCAACGCCGAAGTCTCAGCGTATGACTATGGGGGCGAGAGTGTCACGTGCTCTTGCACCCAGGGCGCCTCCTGCCCCAGGAAGTCACAATGGATCCCATTCAAGGGAGACGTGTATTGGTGTGATGCCACGAACTGCCAGAGCTGCTCGATGACATTCTAGTCCTCGGAAGCCAGGCTGAAGGACCCGTGTCCGAAGCCGTACCGGAGATGCAGCCGGTACGGCTTCAGTTGCGCTCCCTGCGAGGGGCTTTCTGGTAATGCATCTTCCCTGTGCTTTGCAGAATCAGGCCATGTCGACCTCCCCCGCAGTTTCTGGGTCGGTCGTGCTGGGGTGTTTCACGTGGGCCTTCGCTGTCCGGTTTCTATTCTTGAGCGCAACTCCCCATCCACTGGGGGTTGATGGGTACTACTACGCCATCCAGGTGCGCTCGTTACTGGAGAGCGGCCAGCTGTTCTATCCCGCGTCTCCGCTGGTCTTCTGGTGGTTGGTGCCGTTCGCAGCCCTGACGGACCCCATCGTGGGCGTGAAGCTCGGCGCTGCCCTAGGAACCGCGGCCATCGTCTTCCCCACGTATCTGCTCATCCAGCGTCTTTCAAATGAGCGCTCGGCGGGAGTGGTGGGGGCGGCAGTCGTCGCCACCAGTGCGCAGTCCTTCTACCTCTCGACGGAGTTCGTCAAGCAGGGAGTCGGGCTCACACTCACCCTGGGATTCCTCGCGGCGCTCACAGAAGCCATGGCACGTCCCTCCCTCTTGCGAGTGCTGCTCGCACTGGGACTGCTCGGGTTGACATTGCTTGCACACAAGCTGGCGTTCGCCGTGGCACTTCTCGTGGCCCTACCAGCACTTGCAGTGACCGTATGGAGATGGCGCAAGGGGGCTCGTGGGAGAGTGCTCGTCGCCGCTGGACTGGTCGTGATGGTGCTTGTGTACCTGAAGGGAGGAGCACTAGGGAGCGAGACACTCCAGTTCCTGGCTCACACCTTCCGGGAGGAAGTGGACTTCTCCTTCGCCACGCTCGTGCGCGGCAATGGTGCCCGGCTCTTCTTCCAGCACGAGGTACGCTGGGCCGCGCTCTTGGCCGTCTTCATTATGGGCCGATGGGTCTGGAGCCGAAAGTCCCTCTCCGCGCGACGGGATGAGGGCAAGGAGCCATCCCCCGTGGTCCTCGGCCTCATTCTGCTCTGCGTATTGACAGCCCTGCCGTGGCTGAATATCGAAGATCGGCAGGGGCTCGCGATGCGCTTGCGACTAACGGCGTTTCTTCCGCTCGCGGTCTTCACGGGACTCCTTTTCGCACAGATGCTGGAACGCGCTCGTGAAATGACGCGTACCATGGCCTGTGCCGCGAGCATTGCCGCCCTGCTCCTGCTACGCCCCTCACAGCCAAGGGAGGGGACCGTCACCGTCATGGAAGACCGCGCAGGTGCCGCGAGGGAACTGGAAGGTGCCATTCCCCCAGAAGCACTGGTCATCACGACCGACCGTCACCTGGCCTTCATGACGACATGGTACACACGGGCCTCCGCCCGGAAATCGGTGCCCTCCCGAATCGAGCCAGAGCGCACCTATCGATTGATGGCGCTGGCATCTCTGGATGGTCCCTTCTGGGACGCCCTGGAAGCCTGCCGCTCCAGCGCCCGATCTGCAGCATGGACGCCTGGCGATGTACCCCGGGTATTCGCAGGGGCGCTGGTGCTACTCACCGAGCGGTGTTTCCAGGAGGCCAGGAGCCACGTCCCCGTCTCGTCCCAGCTCCCCGGTCGCGAGTGGTGAGCCCCTTGCCACGCGCTTCAGTAGGCGCCAGCGGAAGCGAATCATCCATGGTCGTTGGCATGTACGTGTTTCAGGAAACAAGGGGGAGACTTGGAGACTATGGTCAGTCCTCCAATACTGCCCTGGACGGTGCTTACCAGCCAGTACACCAGCAGCATCGCCACTGACCAGAGCGGAACCGACCTGGAGGGGTGAGATAGCCAAAGCCCGAGTGAGGACGGGCCTGGCTGTAGTGCTGTCGCCGCGTCTCGATGACTGCCTTTGCTCATGACCGATTGGTCCCTGGTTCGAATCCAGGAGGGCCCACTCCCCTCACCTTCCGCGCGGCGCCGACGTCAGCGCGGTGGAATGCCGTCGCCATGCGCGTGGTCCACCGGCAATCCCAGGCGCGTGTATGAGAACACCAGCGACGTCTCGATGCGGCTCACCTCCGGCCGGCTGGTGAAGGACAGGATGGTCAGCCGCCGCAGGTGGTCGGTGTCCCGGCACACCACGTGGACGAGGAAGTCCGTGGTGCCGCCCAGGCAGTAGACGGCCACCGTCTCCGGCAGCGAGCGCAGGTGGTCTCCGATGTTGCCGAAGGCCTCGCCGACATGGAGGCGGAGCTGGACGGCGATGAGCGCCTGCAGGCCGAGCCCCAATGAGTTCGCGTCCAGGTCCGCCTGATACCCCTTGATGACGCCTTCCTCCTCCAGCTTCCGCACCCGCGTGAGGCACGACGAGGGCGCGAGCCCCACCTGCGCGGCCAGCTCCTTGTTGGACAGCCGAGCATTGTTCTGGAGGGCGGTCAGAATCGCGCGATCGATTCGGTCGAGCTGGGGCATCGAGGTCTCCCGGACGAATTCCATTCGATGGATGGACGATAATCCGCACTCATATTCTGTCTCCATGCCAAAGAACAGAATCGGCGTGCTCGTCTTCCTCGTGGCGGGCCTGGCCTCCGCCGCCCCGGCCACGCCCGCCAACCCGTTGCTGGAGCCATGGACGGGCCCCCATGGCGGAGTGCCGCCCTTCGACCGGGTGAAGGTCGAGCAGTTCGAGCCGGCGTTCGAGGTCGCGATGGAGGAGAACCGGCGCGAGCTCGCCGCCATCCTCCACACGAAGGAGGCCCCGACATTCGAGAACACCATCGCCGCATTGGAAGACGCGGGGCGGACGTTCACCCGCGTCTACGAGGTCTACAGCGTCTGGTCCAAGGTGATGAACACGCCCGACTTCCAGCAGGTCGAGCGCACGATGTCGCCCAGACTGGCGGCCTTCTGGGACGAGCAGTCGCAAGACCTCGCCCTCTTCCAGCGAGTCCAGGCCGTCCATGACTCGCCCGAGATGGCGCGGCTGACGCCCGAGCAGCGGCGCCTCGTCCAGTACTACTACCGGGACTTCGCCCGCTCCGGCGCGAAGCTCGACGCCCCGGGCCGCAAGCGCATCGCCGAGCTCAACCAGCGCTTCGCCGCCCTCTACACCTCCTTCCGGCAGAACGTGCTCGCCGACGAGGCGAACGCGGTGGTCATCGACGACGAGGCGGACCTCGCGGGACTGCCGGAGGCCCTGCGCAAGGCCGGGGCCACCGAAGCCGAGGCACGCGGCCTGAAGGGCCGGTGGGTGGTGTCCAATACCCGCTCGGCCGTGGCGGACTTCCTCACGTACCTGGACGACAGGGCGCTGCGGGAGAAGGTGTGGCGCAACTACGACAGCCGGGGTGACCACGGCGACGCGCACGACAACAACGCCATCGTCCGCGAAATCCTCACCCTGCGCGCCGAGCAGGCCCGGCTGCTGGGATTCCCGACCTACGCGCACCGGCAGCTCGAGGGGACCATGATGGCCACCCCCGAGCGCGCCATGAAGCTGCTGATGGACACCTGGGCCCCCTCCGTCGCGCAGGTGCGCGCGGACGTCACCGCGATGCGAGCGCTCGCGCGGCGCTCCGGGCTCACGGGGGACCTCGCGCCGTGGGACTACCGCTACTTCGCGGAGAAGGTGCGCAAGGCGAAGTACGACTTCGACGACACCGAGGTGAAGCCCTACCTCCAGTTGGAGAAGCTGAGGGAGGGCATGTTCTGGGTGGCCGGCGAGCTGTTCGACTACACCTTCGCGCCCGCGGCCCGCGTGCCCGTCTACCACCCCGACGTGCGCGTCTTCGAGGTGAAGGAGCGCGCCAGCGGGCGTCACGTGGGGCTCCTGTACTTCGACCCCTATGCGCGCCAGGGCAAGTACAACGGCGGCCAGACGGACCCGTACCGTGTCCAGGAGCGGTTCCGGGGGGAAGCCACCCCCATCGTGACGAACAACCTGCCCTTCGTGAAGCCAGGGCCCGGCGAGGCGGCCCTGGTCGGCTGGCGCGACGCGCTGACGCTCTTCCACGAGTTCGGCCACGCGTTGCACGTGCTGAACTCCAACGTGTCCCATCCCTCGCTGAGCGGCGGACGCGTGGTGCGCGACTACGGGGAGTTCTCGGGCAAGCTGCTGGAGCGCTGGGTGGCGACGCCCGAGGTGCTGGGACGCTTCGCGATGCACCACAAGACGGGCAAGCCGATGCCGCCGGCGCTGCTGGCGAAAATCCAGAAGGCCGCGACGTTCAACCAGGGCTTCTACCTGGTCGACTACCTCACCTCCGCGCTGGTCGAGATGAAGTTGCACCTGGCGAAGGAACAGCCCCTGGACCCGGACGCGTTCGAGCGCGACACGCTCCAGCAGCTCGGGGCCCCTGCGGAGGTCGGCATGCGCTTCCGGATGCCGCACTTCACCCATGTCTTCGAGGGCGACTCGTACGCCGCTGGCTACTACATGTACCTCTGGGCGGACGTGTTGGCCGCCGACGCGTTCGCGGCCTTCAGACAGGCGCGGCGTCTGCACGACCCCAAGGTGGCGGCGCGGCTGCGACAACACGTGTTCTCCGTGGGCAACACCGTGGACCCGTTCGAGGGCTACCGCGCGTTCCGCGGCCGGGACGCCACCAGCGAGGCCCTGCTGCGCGAGCGCGGCATCCACTGACTCCGTCTCGTGAGACGGAGGTCACACGTCGCTCCACGGGGTGCCGCTCACGGCACCACGTGGACCGTCGTGCTGGAGCGACTGGCGCCGTAGCCCAGGGAGAGGGTCACCTTGTAGCGCCCCGGCAGCCAGTAGCGGTGCGCAAGCGCGCCGACCACCGCGCCGTCGACGTCGCGGGCAGGCACACCTCGCAGGCGTTCGCTGGGTTCGCCCGTGGACGAGGCAAGGGGTATTCCAGCGGCCGGTCATCGGGCCGAGGTCCCCGTCTCAGCACGTGTGACATGAAACGCTACTCAGCCCGTGACACAGACCGCCACTCACCGAGAAGTCAATCAACACCCATTGTGAACACCATTCAAGACAGTCAGTCTGCATGTGCAACTCTTTGACGGAGGTTACACATGTTCCCCTCGCAGACTGGCCTGATTCGTTTCGCGTCAAGGCTCCCCTTGCTCGCGCTCCTCGTCGCCCTGAGCGTCGTCCCCTGGAGCGCGTCGGCTCAGCAGGCACGGATCCCCGGTGGACTCATCGGCGTCGGGTATCAAGGCCACATCGGCCCTCCGAAGTGGGTCCAGCTGGCCTGCAAGTACACGGCGGTCTACGCCCCATGTCACTGCCCACCTCCCACCGTCGCCAACTTCGATACGGCGCAGGGCTGCTCCAATGAGAGCCAGGAGTGGGCCAATCGGGACGCCTTGAACTCCTGCATCAGCCTCTGCGCGAAGGCCGCCAAGGATTCTCCGGGCGCCGGCGGCGGCGTCAACGGCGGCGTCCTGGGACGTCCGGGGAGCTCGACGAGGGGCGGCATCTCGATTGACGGCGCGGGCACCGTGGCGGCCCTGGGGGCGGAGGGCTTCGTCGCGTTCATCCCCTTCCGCACGGAGCCTCTCTTCGGCACGAAGAAGGAGCAGCTGGCCGACGCGGTCGCGGAGGCCACGCGCGTGCCATGGGTGTTCCTCGATGGCATGGGCGAGTCCATCCCGTGGGAGGACCCGCACGGCTCGGCGGCCTTCGTCCAGGCCTACTGGAGCGAGCGCGGCGCGCCCCATCCCATCGGCCACTGCAAGCACGCCCTCCAGGTCTCCTGCCCGCTCGAGAGCATGAAGCTCGGTGACAGCCTCCAGGTCTGCTCGGGGGAGAGCGAGGACGACGCCAAGGCCATCGCCGAGACGAGCTGCGCGCCGCTGCGCTACGACGCGCTGAGCCGCACCTGGAAGGCGTGGGGCCTGTTCGGCATCCCCGATGAGGGACCGTATCGCGTGCCGACCGCCACCGTCCTCGCCGTGGGGCACCAGAAGTTCCTCGGCTTCATGCCCTCCAGCCTGGAGCCCGTGGGCCCCTACGAGGACTGGAACCAGCTGGCGGAAGAGCTGCTGGAGCGCACGGAGGGCACCACCGTGTGGCTCGCAGGCCCGGTGAAGTACTACTCCCCGCGGGAGTAACGACCCGCTTCGTCCCGCCTCGCGGCGCATGCGCGAGGCGGGCACCCAGACGGTGCGGCGCGGCCTGTCACGGGGTAGGAGGCTCGTGCGTCCTACGCTCCAGGATGACCATGACCACGCCCCCACCGCCTGTCGAAGACCTGCAGCGCCACCGCCCGCGGCTGCTGGGGCTCGCCTACCGGATGCTCGGTGAGCTGGCTCCCGCCGAGGATGTGGTGCAGGACGCCTACCTGCGCTGGCACCAGGAGGGTTCGCCGGACATCCAGAGCGCGGAGGCGTGGTTGGTCACCGTGGTGAGCCGGCTCGCGATAGACCGGCTGCGCCGCGCCGCCACCGAGCGCGCCGCCTACGATGGCCCCTG
This sequence comes from Myxococcus sp. XM-1-1-1, assembly GCF_020037095.1. NCBI lineage: Bacteria > Pseudomonadati > Myxococcota > Myxococcia > Myxococcales > Myxococcaceae > Myxococcus > Myxococcus sp. XM-1-1-1. The sequence continues at coordinate 373,444 of NZ_JAIQDH010000001.1, read as the reverse complement.
GCTTCCAGAACCCGTGCTGACCGAGGCGCCCACGCCGGAACAGGCCGCGGAGCGCGCCTCGGACCTGTCGGTCGCGCTGCTGGTGCTGCTCGAGTCGCTGAAGCCCGAGGAGCGCGTGGCCTTCCTGTTGCGCGAGGTCTTCGGGGAGGAGTACGAGACGCTGGCGCGGGTGCTGGGGCGCAATGAGCCGGCGGTGCGGCAGTTGGTGCACCGGGCGCGAGAGCGGGTGCGGGAAGGACGTCCGCGCTTCCCTTCCCCACCCGGGATGAAGGAGCAGCTTCTGCAGCGCTTCCTCTCCGCGCTCGGCACTGGAGACCAGGCGGCGCTGGTCTCGATGCTCGCCCCGGGCGTGACGTTCACCAGTGACGGAGGCGGCAAGGCCTACGCGGCGCGCAAGCGCATCGAAGGCGCCGAACGCATCATCCGGATGTTGCTCGGGCTGAGACAGAAGCTGCGCGGCACGATGGAGCACCGCATCGTGTCGCTCAACGGGCAGCCCGCCGCGCTCACCTTCCGCGACGGGGTGCTCTTCCATGCGACGATGCTCGAGGTGGACGGCGAGCACATCCGCGCCATCTACCGGGTGCTCAACCCCGACAAGCTCCAGCGGCTCGAGCGCGACGCAATTCACCTCGCGTGAGTCACGGCCCCAGGCGGCGTGCGCAGGGGGACGCCGATGCGATTGAGCGCGTTGATGAGCGCCACCTGCGCGACCAGCGCCGCGAGTGACGCGTCGTCGAACGCCGCCCGCGCCGCGTCCCACACCGCGTCCGGTACACCCTCGGGCCCCAGCTGGGTCGCGGCCTCGGTGTAGGCGAGCGCGGCGCGCTCCGCGTCACTGAAGAGCAGGGACTCGCGCCAGACTACGACCTGGTGGAGGCGCTCGTCGGATTCTCCCAGGTGGCGCGCTTCACGCACGTGCATGTCCACGCACAGGACGCAGCCGTTGTGCTGCGAGGCGCGAATCTTCACCAGCTCACGGAGGTTCGGAGCCAACGGGCTCTCGCGCAGCGCCGCATCCACGGCGAGGAAGGCGCGGTAGGGCGCGGGGGCGAGCCGGGCGATGTCCAAACGGGGACGCGGGTGTGACGTGTCGTTTCGGGGGGTCTGCATCGAGGGGTCTCCTGATGGGTGCGCGCAAAAGACGTGCGGCTGTTTCGCCTGTGACAGCCGGAGTCCGCGGGCCCTGTCCCACCCGGATGTGATGAACCTGGAGTCGCCACGCTGAGAAGAAGTTTTCCCATCCCCGCCGGGCACACGCATTGCTGGGATTCCCGTGACGGCGAGAGTCAGGGAGGGCGGATGCACGGTGGATGGCGATGGGCAACGGCGGTGGGCATGGCGGTGTTCCTCGGCGCATGTGGCGAGTCCTCGGACAAGGACGCCCCCTCGGGTCCGGGCCCCTGGCCCACGGACGCGGTGAAGGACTACGCGACGGCGTTCGGTGTCGGCGCGGGGGTGCGGAGCATCGGCGTCGACGAGGGCCACAACATCTGGCTCTTGAAGGGCGACGAGATTGGCGTGCTGCGTCCTGGCGACACGGCGCCCACATGGACGCGTGGCGTGGGACAGGCCGCCGGGGGCTTCGGGCGGGACAAGAAGGCGCTCGGCTCCACCGTCATCTGCGGGGGTGAGGCGGGGCGCGCCTACGTGGGTTACCACACGTACGAATTACAGCCGGAGGTACCGGACAAACCTCACGCCTACATCCCCGGACCTGGGGAGCCGCACTACACCGAGGAGCGCTTCGCGGAGTACCAGAAGGGCGACCTGGACGCGGTGCGCGTGGAGTCCGACGGCACGGTGGTGCTGGAGGAGCACCTGTGGCGCAGCGCGGGTGTCTCGGGCGGACAGCAGCAGCTCGGCATCCGCAACACCAACGACTTCCACTACGACGAGGACCGCTCGGTGCTCGCCTGCCAGCGGGTGATGCGCGGCAGGGACCGGGGTGATGTCTACATCGGCACCAACCACGGCGTGACGTTGATTCGAGACCTCACGTACAACAGCCACCGCCACGCGGCCTGGTATCTCGAGACGCCGCGCGCGGACGGCAGCGTGTCCCAGTCACTCCAGGCGGGGTTCAACTGGGGGCTCGGAATCGGACCTGACGGTGAAGTGCTGGTGGCCAATGACTGGCTGGTGGGCATCCTCCAGCCGAACGGTGTGCTCGCGGACTTCGACCGGGAGCTCACCTGGGAAGGGCCGGTGCCCTGGAGCTACAAGGGGCACAACGCGCAACTCAACAGCCTGGAGTCCTTCGACCACTGGCGCGCCATCGCTCGCACGAAGGCGGGGACGACCTGGGTGGGCAGCCGTGACTTCGGCCTGTGGCGCATGGAGCAGACGGACCGCTCCAGCGCGAACTACACGCGCATCACCACCCTGCCCTCCTCCAACGTGACGGCGCTCGCGGCCACGGACGGCGGCATCGTCTACGTGGGCACGCAGGACCAGGGCCTGTGGCGCATCGAGGAGGACGGGGCGACGCTCACGCGCGTGGAGACCGTGACCGGGCGACAGGTGATCCAACTCGTCTACGACCCCACCGTGGCACCGGCCATGCTCTATGTGCTGACCGACCTGGGGCTGACCGTGCTGCGGGAGTAGCGCGCCACAGACGTCCACCCGTGCCGTGAGAAGCTCACGGCAACGGGGCTGTTTTACCTACCACTTGGGAGGTATGGCTCGCGCCCGTCCATGGACTCAAAGTCTCACGCGGTGCCAATCGGCACGACAAGCCGTCTACCGAGGACGGACGGGGAGACCAACATGGCGACCGTGGGACAGCGATTCAAGACAGGCGAGACGTGCCCGACCAGGGGCAGCTACATCTTCGATGGATATACGGACAACACGACCACGCCAGCACCGACCAGCGAGGAGCGCGTCATCCAGCTCAACGTGAACGCGACGTTCCCGCCCATCAGGTCCTCCAACAAGGGGGCGTACTGGAAGCTCGCGCGAATCCTGTAACCTCACGTGACTTCCACGTAGCCAGCGTCACGACGCCACGAGTTCACGCGTCGGAAGCTGCCTGCGTGACATGAGGCAGGCCACGCCGAGGTTGGGGACCCAGCAGAGCCACGCGACGATTCGGTAGGCCGTGACGAAATCGCCCAGCGAGTGGACCAGCACGGGCATCCACAACCTCAGCGTGACCGCCGCGAAACAGGCCGCGAAGCTGTACGTCATCATGAGCCGGTGCTCCTCGACCCGCCGGTTCCTGATGAACCACCAGGCACTGGCCGTCGTCGCCAGCCAGATGACGCCCAGGCTGACGAAGCCCGACGCGGCGACAATGCCTCCCGTGGCGAAGAAGCCGATGTACACGGCCGCGAGCCCGCTCAACATGACCGCCCCGACATAGACCTTCCCGAGGAGCCGGTGCACACCCGGGTACTTGCCCCGCAACCTCGCGACGAACTGCGTCCAACCGACCGCCAGAGCGAGCCCACCCATCCCGACGTGGATGTAGAAGGCCGCGTTCCAGACGACGTCCATCAGCAACGCCTCGTCCTTCGAGCCGCGAATCCCGAAGCTCGAACCCGCGAGGAAGTAGCTGATGGGATACAGGCCCACGGCCACGCAGAGGAAGCCGAAGAGGAACCAACGGGCCTTGCGTGTCATCGTGGAGCCCCGGGGTTCGACATGGAGCGGCGTCGCGCGAGAATCCATCGCCCACGGCTACGGACCACGCCCCCTCCCGATTGCATCTCCCCCTAAAGAGAGGGCGCTCGCAGCTCCAGCCGCAGCGTCTGCTTGCCCACCCACTCGCCTCGCAGCAGGTTCTTCCCCACCTCCAGCCGCAGGCTCGCCGCCGGGTTACCCTCCGCATCCCTTTCCTGCAGTTCGAGCTTCCCGCCCTCCACCCGGCCGTCCAGCTCGATGGGCTTGCGGTGCTTCTCGTAGAAGTACACGCCGGAGACCGAGTCGTCCCTCTGCCGCTCCAACATCATGACGATGGGCAGCTTGCCGATTCGCCCCCGCAGCACCTGCCCGAAGACTTCACCGGACACCCCTTGCCCTTCGCCCAGCAGCACGTGCTTGCCGTAGGCCGTCAGATGCGGACGCAGGGTGGCATACGGCAGGGCCAGGCTCACGCTGTCGACGTCATCGAGCGCACGTGACGCGTGGTTGCTGCACCGCTCCGCGGTCATCCGCGCTTCCGCACCGGTGAACTCCCAGCGCTCGTGGAACGTGTTCCTCGTGCGCTCCTCCTCCGCGTTCGCCTCGACGCCCTCCAGGCACTCGCGATTGAACGCGAGGCGCTCCTCCAGGTCCGCCACCGTGTCGCTCGCGGCCTTCTTCTTGCTCGACGCCTTCAGCTCCCGCTCATACTTCGCAACCTGCTCCCGGTAGAGCCGCAGCTTCTCCTTGTTCATGCGCAGGACCAGGGCCCGCACGCCCGCGGGGGTGAACAACTCCCGTGGATTCAGCTGACGTCCCGTGCGCACGTCGAAGCTGTACGCCACGCCGTAAGTCTCGCAGTAGGCCCCGCAGCCCTCGACATCGAAGCGAATCGTGAGCAGGCGCCCATCGTTCCGCGTCACAGTGAAGCCCTGCTCGGAGAGCCCCGACAGGTCCAGTCCGTCGGCCGGCAGCCGCGCCTCCACCTTCGTGGGCGTCAACGCCTTGAACCGACCGATGAACAAAGCGTCGTTGATGTTGGCGGCCACCTCCGGCTTCTCGTGCGTGACGAACGCCATCTGGAGATCCCCCACCGGGAAGACGCTCTCCGCCTCCGGCTTGGGGAGGACCGTGAGCGTGCGCACCTCCAACCCCTCCGCCCCTGCCCTCCCAGTGAGCAGAATGGCCAGGAGCGGGAGCAGCACGAGACGCATGGGAAGACGCTTCATCGGAAGACCTCGGACAGGACGACCACGCCGACATCCTGCCTCAAGGCCCGCCGGAGCACATCCCGAGCAGCGCGCTTCAATACCGCGCTGTCACCCCGCCCCGAGGCGTGTACACGTTCGCGCTCACGGAGCGGACATCCACGTCGACGCCAATCAGGCTCTCCGCGTGCCCCAGGAAGAAGTACCCCGTGGGCGCGAGCCGCTGGACCATTCCGCCAATCACCCGGCTTCGCGCCTCCGCGCCGAAGTAGATGAGCACGTTGCGACAGAAGATGAGGTCGAACGGCCCCGGAGGCCACTCGCCGGGCGCGTTCAGGTTGACGCGCGCGTAGCGCATCAGCGCCCGCAGCTCCGGCCCCGCCTTCATCATTCCCTCCTGCGTCCGCACCCCCTTGAGCATGTACGCCCGGAGCAGCGGCTGCGGAATCGTGGCCGCCCGCTCCAGCCCCCACAGCCCCTCCTGCGTCCGCTCCAACGCCCACGTGGACAGGTCCGTCGCCAGGACCTCCAGGCTCCACCCCGAGCCTCGCGGAAAGGCGTCCAGCAAGCACATCGCGAGCGAATAGGGCTCCTCTCCCGTGGAGCACGCCGCGCTCCAGACCCGCAGGCTCCGCGCCCGACGACCCGCCTGGGCCTGCGCAATCCAGTCCGGGAAGATGCGCTCGCGCAAGAGCTCGAAGTGCTGGGGCTCACGGAAGAACGCCGTCTCATGGGTGCAGAGGCTGTCCAGCATCCGCACCTTCTCGGCCTCGTGCCCCCGCTCGGTGACGTACGTGTAATACGCGCCGAACGACGTCAGCCCCAGCTCCCGGAGCCGCCGCGAGAGCCGGTTCGCCACCAGCGCATCCTTGGCCTGCGACAGGTGGATGCCCGCCTCACGCTCCACCAGCGCCTGGAACAGGGCGAGCTCCCGCGACGTCAACACCGGGGGCGCGGCGGGTGGACGCGTGAAGTCGCTCATCGCGTCAGCCGTTGCCGGGGGCCTCGTCCGGGACAGGCTCTACCGCGACAACGGAGACCGGCGTGCTCAACGGCTCGCCCCCGGCGGCCTGCTCGGCGGAGGCGGTCTCCAGGCTGAGCAGCTCCGCCACGGACAACAGCCGGTCCAGGTCCAGCAGCATGATGAACGTGTCCTCGTGCCGCCCCAGGCCCACGAGGAAGTCCAGCCGCACGCGCGTGCCGAACGCGGGCGGCTGCTCGATGTCCTCCGGCCCCAGCTCCAGGACCTCGCTCACCGAGTCCGCCAGGAGCCCCATGGCGCCCTGCCGCCCGTCGAGCGACACCTCGACGATGACGAAGCACGTCCACCGGGTGATGGGCCTCGGCGGCAGGCCGAACTTCACCGCCAGGTCCACCACCGGCACCACGCTGCCTCGCAGGTTGATGACCCCCTGCACCGCCGCGGGCATGCCCGGCACCCGGGTGATGGGGCGGTGCTCGATGATCTCCCGCACCCGCAGGATGCCGACGCCGTACTCCTCTCCCGCGAGCATGAAGCTCAGGTAGTTGGACCGGACGGACTTCTCGATGGAGTCGCTCATGGCTCGGGCGCTCCCCTAGAACCGCTGGAAGTCCTGGTTCGAACCCGGCGCCGGTGACGCGGGCAGGGTCCCCTGCGTCGCCGCGAACAGCGACCTGGCCGGCGACGCGGGCGGACGCTGCGCGGGCGGCTTCGGCATCGACATCCCACGCCCCAAGTACCCCGAGCCATCCGCGAGCCGGAAGAAGGTCATCATCTGCAGCAGCGACTCGGCCTGCGTCGCCATCTCCTCGGCCGTGGAGGACAGCTCCTCCGCCGCGGACGCGTTGCGCTGGGTGACCTGGTCCACCTGCACCATCGCCCGGTTCATCTGCGACACGCCGATGGCCTGCTCCTTCGACACCGTCGTCACCTGCTGCACCAGCTCCGCCGTGCGGCGGATGGCCGGCACCAGCTCCGCCAGCAGCTGTCCGCTGCGCTCGGCGACCCGGACGCTGGAGCTGGCCAGCGCGCCAATCTCCTTCGCGGACTTCTGGCTGCGCTCGGCCAGCTTGCGCACCTCCGTGGCCACCACCGAGAAGCCCCGGCCATGCTCCCCGGCGCGCGCGGCCTCCACCGCGGCGTTCAGCGCGAGCAGGTTCGTCTGGTAGGCAATCTCCTCGACGATGGAGATGCGCTCGGCGATGGCGTTCATCGCCTCCACCGTCTCCTTCACCGCGCGCCCGCTCTCCTCCGCGTCCCGCGCGCCCTTGACCGCCATCTGCTCCATCTGCCGGCTGTTCTCCGCGTTCTGGCTGATGGTGAGGTTGAGCTGCTCCAGGCTCGCGGTGGTCTCCTCCACCGAGGCCGCCTGCGTGCTCGTCCCCTGGGACAGCCCCTGCGAGGCGGCGGCCACCTGGGTGGACGCGGAGGACAGCGAGCCCGCCGCGCCGCGCACCTCGCTGATGACCCCCGACAGCCGGTGGATCATCTCCCGCATGCCCGTCATCATCTGCCCCGTCTCGTCCCTGCCACGCACGGAGATGGTCGCCGTCAAGTCGCCGCCGGTGACCTGGTCGGTCACCTGCACGGCCTCGGTCAGCGGGCGGACGATGCTCCGCGTGAGGATGAAGGACAGCAGCCCCGCGAGCACCACGCCCAGCGCGCCGCCGAAGACGAGGGTGTCGTACAAGAGCTCCACCAGCCGGGCGACATCCTCCGAGCGCTTCGCCTGCAGCGAGCCCTCCTCGGTGGCCACCTCGGTGAGCAGCGTGCGCATCCGGTCCGCCATCTCCTTGCCGCGCGCGCCCTTCACCTCCTCGAAGAGGGCGTTCAGGTCCGACTTGCCCGCGAGGACCTCGCGCCGCCGGGCGATGGTGGACTCCAGGTGCTGGCCCTGCCACTGCTGGACCAGGTCCCGGACCTCCTGGAGCCGCTCCTGCTGCCGGGAGTTGTCCGTGGTCAGCTCCCGGATGTGGTTGAGGTTCTGCGCGAAGCTGACGCGCGCCGCGGTGTAGGGCTCCAGGAAGCGCTCGTCGCCGGTGATGAGGAAGCCGCGCTGGCCCGTCTCCAGGTCCGCGAGGTCGCCCTCCAGGGTCCGCACGGCCATGAGCACCTCGGTGCTCTGCTTGCTCTCCACGTCCGCGACCGCGGTGCGGTTGAGCGTCGAGTACGTGGCCATCACGATGCCGATGAGGATGACCACCATCGACGTGAAGGCCAGCAACAATTTGCGGGTGATGCTCAGGTTGTCGAACACGTTCAGGGCTCCGAAGCGCGGGAGGCGGAAGGCGCGCGAGCGTCGGCGCCCGGGATGAGCGCGGCCTCGGTGAAGGGGGACTCGGGGGTCTCGGCGGCGCGGCGGATGGCCCGGCGCACCAGCGTGGAGGTGTCCAGGATGAGGCCCACCCGGCCATCCCCCAGGATGGTGGACCCGGAGATGCCGGGGGCGTCCTGGAACAGCCGCCCCAGGGGCCGGATGACGCGCTGACCCTCCCCCTGCAGGTGGTCCACCGCCAGCCCGACGATGCCGTCCGGGTGGCGGAGCACGACGACGTTCTCCCGGCCCGGCGCCGCGCCGCCCAGGCCGAAGACGCTGCGCAGGCGCAGGTAGGGCAAGGGCTGCCCCCGCAGGGCCAGCATGCCGGCCTCCTCGCCCGTGCGTTGGGAGGCGGGCAGCTCCAGGCACTCCTGCACCAGCTCGATGGGGACCACGTAGACCTGGTCGCCCACGCCCATGGCGAACCCCTGGATGACGGCGAGCGTGAGGGGCAGGCGCAGCGTCATCGTGGTGCCGTGGCCCTCCTGGGTCCGCACGGCCACCGTGCCGCGCATGGCCTCCACGTCGCGGCGGACCACGTCCATCCCCACCCCGCGCCCCGACAGCTCCGTCACCGTCCTCGCGGTGGAGAACCCGGGCTCGAAGATGAGCCGGTCCACCTCCTCGTCGCGCAGCCGCTCCGGGCTGGCCACCAGGCCCCGCTCCCGGGCGCGCTCGCGCACGCGCTCGCGCTGGATGCCCCGGCCATCATCCGACAGCTCCACGACGACGCCCCCCGCCTCGTGGACGGCCCGCAGGCGCAGCAGCCCACACGCCTCCTTGCCCGCCGCCTGCCGCTCCGCCGGGGTCTCGATGCCGTGGTCCAGGGCGTTGCGCAGCAGGTGGAGCAACGGGTCGCGCAAGGCCTCCAGCACCGCCGTGTCCAACGTGACGTCCTCACCCTCCAGCTCCAGCAGCGCCAGCTTCCCCTGCGCCCGGGCCAGGTCGCGGACGGTGCGCAGGTGCTGCCGGAACAGCGGGCCGACGGGGACCATGCGCACGCGCATCACCTCTTCCTGCAGCTCCTGGAAGAGCGGGTCCATCTCCCGCTGCTGGGTGAGCGCCTCGTCCCAGCTCGCGCCGGAGGCCTCCGCCTCCATGAGGAACTGCGTCATGCGCCCCCGCGCGATGGACAGCTCCGCCGCGAGGGTGACGATGCGGTCCAGCCGCTCCACGTCCATGCGCAGCGAACGGCCCCGCGCCGCCACGCGGGCCTCACTCCGGAGCGGGACGTTCTCGAACGGGACGACCACCGTGGGAGGAGGGCTCGTGTCGCTCGACTTGCCGGTGGCCCCGCCCTCGAGCAGCCGCGCCAGCTGCGCCCGGTGCACGGGCCCCAGCTGGTCCACGCCCGCCAGCGCGGCCCGCGTCAGCTCCCGCAGGTGGTCCACCGAGCTCAACAACAAGGAGACCCAGGGCTCGCCCACCGTGAGGCGTTGGTCGAGCAGGGCCTGGATGAGGTCCTCGGCCCCGTGCACGTAGTCCGTCAGCGACTGGAAGCCGAGCGAGCTGCCGCTCCCCTTGAGGTTGTGGGCCAGTCGGAAGAGCGCTCGCAGGTGCTCGTCGTCCGGGCGGGCCTCCAGCGCGATGAGGGTCTCCTCCATCGAGGAGAGCAGCTCCTCCGCTTCCTCGGAGAAGATGGCCAACACCTGCTGCCACTCCGCACCCAGGCCTGGAGGGGGACCCTTCATCTCGGTGCTCACGTCTCACACCTCTCCAGGTGGACGTGCGTCCCCATCAACCGGGCCCCCGGGCCGGGGAGCGCCTCGAAGCAACACATCATGTCGGAGGTCATGCGGATGGACGTCGAACGCCAGTGTCACGAATCGGACACGACGCTATCGCGCGTTGATAAAAGTTTCAATGTCTCGAATCAATTCATGCCAACCCCGACGAGCACGAACAATGATGAGTCATTGAGGGGTGTTTACGACCTTGACCGGGGTGTATCGGACCCGCCAATCCCAGACACGCCATGTCGACACGAGACCTACGGCACGCCTGGATTCACTCCACTCCAGGCGCGACAGCCTCCAAGGGCTCGCGAGAATCACGGCCCGGCTGGAATCAGTGGCCGATATGCACCCGCGAGGGTCCGCGCGGAAAATGCCCGCTGTGCAAGTCGCCGGCCAGGGTGGCCTCGAACCCGGGCTTGGCGCGCCCTGCGGCCGGAGTCCCCTTCGTGGCGCAAACACTCCCGAGCCCTGGGACAACGGCGCCCTGAGCCACCCCGTGGACGGGCACACTCCTCGGTTCTCCCCATCCCGAGGTCCTTCCGTGACACGCACCTATCGCACCCTAGGGCTCCTTCTCTCGACGTTGTGTCTCGCATCGCTGGCGGGTTGCGACGAGGACACACCCTCCCCGCCCGACGCGGGCCAGGACGCGGGCCTCGATTCGGGCTCCGACTCGGGACACGACGCGGGTCCCTCCGAGGACCCCGACGCGGGGCCGGACGCGGGCGGCGACGCGGGCCCCTATGTCTGGGATGGCACCTACGTCCCGCTCGAGGAGACGGGCGACATCGAAGACAAGGGCCTGCTGGCCACCTGCAAGTACGACCCGAGGACCGTCCCCGCCACCATCTGCAACGAGTTGGACCGCGCCGACCTCTTCGACTTGTCGCCATGTGACCTGACGACGCTGGGCGCGCTCCCCCAGGCGGGCATCTACCAGGCCGAGCTGCGGGGTGAGCGACTGCTGGCGGACGGCGGCACCCGCATCGTCCCGGCCGGGACCGGCTTCCACCTGAAGGACGATGGCGGGACGAGCACCCTGTATGACAACCCCCTGCTCAAGCTCGACATGGAGGGAGACCGCTTCGTCCTGCAGGGCCAGCAGGCCCGGACCCAGACCGTCATCAACCTGACGGGCTGCGAGACGAAGGCGCCCAACATCCTCACCGGCTGCTTCGCGTATTGCTCCCGCGGCAGGTTCTCCTTCGGCGGCACCTTCGAGGCCCACCGCGTGGCGCTGCAGGACGCCGAGCCCGAGTCCTCGGGCGGGCTCGAGCTGTTGTCCGAGCGCGCGGTCCCCACGGGCCACGCCGTGGACGTCCACGTCGCCAAGGGCCACGCCTACGTCGTCTCCACCTCCTTCCGGCAGGAGCAGGGAGGACTCGCCGTGTTCGACGTGAGCAACCCGCGAAGCCCCGTGCAGACCGCCGCCATCAGCCTGCCCGGGGACAACTTCTGGAACAGCGTGTGGGCCAAGGGCGACGCGCTCTACATCGCGAGCAGCGCCTCGGGCTTCATCGTCTACGACATCTCCCGGCCCGCCGAGCCGCTCTTCGTGCGCAGCGTGGCCACCGGTGGCTCAGGAGGCGCGCACACGGTGCTGGTCGAGGGCAACTTCCTCTACGCCATGGACCCCATCTCCGGGACCTTCATCTACGAGCTGACCGACCCCTTCGACCCGGTGCTGCGCGCCGTCATCCCGGGAGGCCCCCATGACGCGTTCGTCTACGAGGGGCGGCTCTACCTGAGCGACTCCTTCGACGGCTACGCCATCCACGACCTCTCCAACCTGGAGGACATCCGCGAGCTGGGCCGCTTCACCCGTCCGGACGGCTTCTCGCACCACAACGCGGTGGGCACCTTCGGCGGGAAGACCATCGCCTTCGAGGGCGGCGAGTTCAACGCCTCCCACGTGCGCGCGCTCGACGTCAGCGACCCCGCGAACATCGCGAAGATCGGCACCTACAAGCTGCGGCGGGTGACCTCCATGCACAACCTCATCCTGCGCGGCAACCTGCTGTACATCGCCTGGTACCACGAGGGCCTGCGCGTGGTGGACGTCTCCAATCCCACCCAGATGCGCGAGGTGGCGCACCACCATGTCTTCCGGGAGGCGGACCCGCGCCGGGCCGACAGCATCTTCGAGGGACTCTTCGGCGTGCGCCTGCCGGGCGACGGCTACGTCTACACCGCCGAGTCCTCGCGCGGGCTGATGATCTTCAACGAGCTGTGAGCCTTGCTGGCCCCCGGGGTGAGCCCGGGGGCCGGAGGCGAGGCGCGCCGATATCCCAGACATCGGCGGCCGCGACGGACGGGTGGGGTACGCTGCGGCCCGACTCCGTCAGCGAAGGTACCGCCATGACCGCGCAGCTCCACGACACCGTCGAGTACCGCAAGCACGTCTTCGAGCTCGCGGGCATCCAGGGCACGGACCTGTTCGAGCCCTCCGCCCACGGGCTGAGGCCCTGGGCCATGTCGACGGCCTGTCAGCGGGGCTTCCTCTGCCGCTACCGCGTCGCGGACAAGCGGCTGCTGCTGGAGGAGCTGCGCATCGGCTTGTCCGCCCAGGAGGAACAGGCCGTCCGGGAGGGCCACGGCCCGGCGCTGTCCGGGCAGCTCGCCACCTATTCCAGCGAGACGCACGAGCGGGTCGTCTACACGCGCCTGCGCGCCCCCGTGGCCTTCACCGGGGGCCTGTTGCTGGTGGACGGCTTCAACCGACGCGCGCCCTTCCACGAAGGGCTCCACCCCGCCTGGGGGCGCAAGCGCGCCCAGGAGCTCCTCTTCGAGGGAGGCCGACTGGTGGAGGAGCGGGACTGCGACGGAGTGATGGCGCGGGTGCACGAGCAGGCGCGCGAGAAGTCCCTGGAGCTGGAGCTCGCGCCCCACCGGGCGCTCGTCGCCCAGTGGCTCGCGGATGCGTTCCGCAGGAACTACGGCGCGGACTGAGCCGGGGCGCGCGCTGTCGGACCTGTCTCAGTTGCAGCCCTGGCCGGTCAGCCAGTCCACGCCCCGGGTCCGCGAGGCCGTGCCGCCCGAGCCCCCTCCATCCGTGTTGGAGAAGGACAGCGCCACGCTCGCGCCCGACGTCTGGTTCCTGATCTCCATCGTCAGGGTGTTGGGAATCAGCGCCGTGGTGTTCGGATAGCTCGCGCCGATGGTGTAGCGCAGCCGGCCGCTCGGCAGGCTCCCGCACTTGGCCATCTTGTTCTCGAGCTGCAGCCAGTTGCCGCGATTGAAGTTGGCATCCTGCGGCACCAGGTTCGCCCGGCCACCCCAGCCCCCCAGCTGCGAGCCGATGAGGTGCCCCCCGTCGTAGTCATTGCTGGGGTTCTCCGCATCGCCCCACTGCCCCACGCTCGTCTGACAGGCGTCGATGCGCGGCGCCGCGACGATGGCCGGCAGGTTCTTGTACGCCCGGCTCGGACGGCCCGCGGTGTCCAGGAAGTAATACTCGCCATCGAAGTCGTGCCAGAGGTTCCGGTCACTCGACGGGAAGTACTTCGGACAGTCCCGGATGGCCGCCCCGGTGACGTCCCCGTGGCGCACGTAGCCGACGCCGTACGGCGCCAGCGCCCCACGTATCTGCTCCTCGGTGTGGCTGTCGAAGAAGGCCATCAGGCCACCAGGCCCACCGAAGTCCTGCTCCAGCTGGCCGACGACGTCATCCCCGCCCAGCTCCAGGCCGGGGTCTCCACAGCCGCCGAGCCACAAGACAGACACCACCGCAACGGAAAGCTTGCTCAGGATGCGCATCCTCTTGGCTCCCTCTGGGCCGACCTGCGTGACATCGGGCAGCGTGTTGACCAGGAGACATAGAACCGAAATGCGTGAACTTCCAAAAAACTGAGAAGAACCGCGCCGCCCCTCCTCCAGCGCTCGTTGGCACCCGACGCTCACGGCTTCCGCCGCAGGTTCAAGGCTCCAACAGCACGCGACAGCGCGGTAGGCCGAGGTGTGCGGGCCCACGCACCGCTCACGTGCATGTCACGTCATCGCGCTTGCGAACATGCTTTCAATGTAAAACGAGAAAGCATCATTCCCCCTCCACGCAGCCCCCAGCGGCGTGAACCTGTTCGACCGGGAGAGACAACAATGCAAACACAGGCAAGCAAGTGCACAGGCCCAAGGTGGCCCAGGCCGCTCACGCTCGTGAGCGTGGCGCTTCTGCTCATCACGGGTTGTTCGACGCCGCCGACGGAGCCCTCGGAGCTCGCGGGCTCGAGGGCGGGCGCCGTCATCCAGGATGCCAACTTCGCCGACTCGGTCTTCGTCACCGGCCTGAGGGGTCCGACCACGATGACCTTCGCGCCCGACGGGCGCCTGTTCATCTCGGAGAAGAGCGGAGCGCTGCGCGTGGTCCAGAACGGCCAGCTGCTGGCGACGCCGTTCATGACGCTCGCCGTGGACACCGGCAACGAGCGGGGCCTGATGGGCGTCGCGTTCGACCCCAACTTCGAGAGCAACAACTATCTGTATGTCTATTACACGTCGGTGGACGGCACCATCCACAACCGGGTCAGCCGCTTCACCGCCAACGGCAACGTGGTGGTGCCCGGCAGCGAGCTGGTGCTCGCCGACCTCCCGACGCTCGACGCCGCCAACCACAACGGCGGCGCGGTGCGCTTCGGGCCTGACGACAAGCTCTACGTCTCCGTGGGCGAGAACGCGGTCTCCTCCAACTCGCAGAGCCTGAACACGCCGCTGGGGAAGATGCTGCGCTTCAACTCGGACGGCACCATCCCCACGGACAACCCGTTCCACGCGACGGCCACCGGGCTCGCGAAGGCGACCTGGGCCATGGGGCTGCGCAATCCGTTCACCTTCGACTTCCAGCCCGGCACGGGGCTTTTGTTCATCAACGACGTGGGTGAAGGCGGCTGGGAGGAGATCAACCGCGGCCAGGCCGGGGCCAACTACGGCTGGCCGATGACGGAGGGCTACTTCACGAACCGCCCGGGGCTCACGCAGCCGTTCTACGCGTACCCGCATGGCCCCGGCACGGCCGCCGGCAACTGCATCGCCGGGGGAGCCTTCTACAACCCGCGCGTCTCCGCGTTCCCCGGTGCATACCTGGGGCAGTACTTCTTCGCGGACTACACCAACGACTGGATTTCGCGCATCCACCCGACCACCGGCGCCGTCTCCCTGTTCGCGACGGGCGTCTCGGGCCCGGTGGACCTCGATGTGGGTCCCGACGGCGCGCTCTACTATCTGGCGCGGGGCACGGGGCAGGTGGGCCGCATCGCGTACACGGCCGCGCTGCCGCCGACCATCGCGCAGCAGCCGGCGGACCTCCTGGTCTCCGTGGGCACCCCGGCGAGCTTCGCGGTGTCGGCGAGCGGCGAGCAGCCCCTCACCTACCAGTGGCAGCGCAACGGCGTGGCCATCTCCGGCGCCACGTCGGCGACCTATACGCTGAGCGCCGCACAGCTCACCGACAACAACGCGCGCTTCCGCGTGGTCATCACCAACGGGATTGGGACGGCCACCAGCACGGAGGCGGTGCTGACGGTGACGTCCAACAAGCCGCCGGTGGCCACGATTGTCACGCCGGCCGTGGGGACGACCTACACCGCCGCCACGAACCTGGTGTTCTCCGGCTCGGCCAGCGACGAGGAGGATGGCGCGCTGCCGCCGAGCGCCATGACGTGGAGCATCGTGTTCCACCACGACACCCACACGCATCCCGCCATGCCCGACACCACCGGCATCGCGAGCGGCGACTGGCCCATCCCGAACATCGGCGAGAGCTCGGCGAACGTCTGGTACCGGGTGTGGCTCACGGCGCGGGATTCGATTGGCCTCACCCACACGACGTATCGCGACGTGCACCCCGTCACCGTCCCCATCACGGTGAGCAGCGTGCCTGGCGGACTGCAGGTGTTGATGGACGGCCGTCCCGTCCCCTCGCCCCACGCCACGACGGGCGTGGTCGGCGTGCTCCGCTCGGTGGGCGTCGAGTCCCCGCAGTTCGCGAACGGGAAGCTCTGGGCGTTCTCGTCGTGGTCGGACGGCGGCGCGCAGTCCCACGCCTTCACCACACCGGCCAGCGCGGTCAGCTTCACGGCCACGTTCACGGAGACCGCGAGCGGCAGCTGCTACCGCATCCAGAGCGAGCGCAGCGACAAGTGGCTCGCGGTGGACGGCGCTGGGAAGGTCGTGGCCAGCAGCACGGCGCAGACGGGCGGGCAGATCTTCCAGCTGGTCCCGGTGGGCTCACGGTTCAAGCTCAAGGGGACGGGTGACACGTTCATGACGGTGGTGGACAACCAGCTGTCGATGAGCGGCAACTTCACCAGCGGGGAGTCGTTCACGCAGCACCCCTGTGGCTATGGCGGGCGCACGCGCGTCGGCTTCCAGGCCTCGGTGGGGACGGCGCCCCACTGGAAGGAGACGACGCCGGATGGGCCCATCCAGAGCGGTGACGGTGGCAACGGCGGCGCCTGCAACCCGGCGGATGGGGGCACGTGGGAGGGGTTCTATCTGGAGCCGGTGGCCTGCTCGGGTGGCACCACGGGCCCGGTGTGCGGCAACGGCGTCCTCGAGAGCGGCGAGCAGTGCGACGACGGCAACACCCAGTCGGGTGATGGCTGCAGCGCGACGTGCACCCTCGAGAGCGGCAGCGCGGGCTGCGTGCGCATCCAGAGCGAGCGCAGCGACAAGTGGCTCACCGTGGATGGGGCGGGCAAGGTGGCCGCCATCAGCACGACGCAGGCCGGGGGCGAGGTCTTCGAGCTCGTCACCAGCGGCACGAAGTACAAGCTCAAGGGGGCGAGCGGCGCCTACGTGGCGGTGGTGGCGGACCAGCTCACCGTGAACGCCACGCTCGGCACCGCGGAGGCGTTCACCCGCCACGCGTGCGGCACCTTCGGCGGCCGCAATCGCTACGGCTTCGAGTCCTCGACGGGCACCGCGCGCAACTGGAAGGAGAACACGCTCGCCGCGCCCATCCAGAGCGGCAACGGCGGCAACGGTGGCATCTGCAACCCCACCGACGGCGGCTCGTGGGAGGGCTTCTATGTCGAGCCCGCGACCTGCCCGGTGACGGGAGGCTGAAGGCCCACGTCCCGGGGAGGCCCGCTCAACCGCGAGCCTTCCCGGGGCGCAGCAGCGCCCAGCCCAGGCAGATGCCGTAGAGGGCGGCGGAGCCGTGGACGGCGAACGCGTAGGCGAACGACACGCCCTGCCCCATCACCGTCAAGGCATCCGTGACGGGCATCACGATGGAGGCGACCACGAAGATGCCCGCCGCCTTGCGCTGACGCGCGGCCACCAGGCCGAAGAGCGCCAGCGCGATGCCGAAGTCCCGCCCGGCCTTGACGCTCATCCACGCAATCGCCACCGTGCCCGTCAGGGGCAACCCGAAGCCACGAGCGGCCTCCACCGGGTTCAGCAGGCCGCCCACGCTGAGGTAGAGCATGAAGCCCCCCAGGAGCAGCGTGAACAGGGCCGTGGGGGAACCGAGCCTCCAGGACAAAGGCGCTGACGTCGTATCCATGGCATCTCCTCGTGCTTCGAGCCGTGTGTTCATGCGGACAATCTGCCGCCCGGGGCCCGAGGTCGCCATCTCCGGCCGTCTCGATTCTTTGTCTGGAACGCTCATCACCTGAGCGCCTCGGGCAGCCCACGGCTATACTGGAGGCATGGACCCCACCCCTGGCTCCGACCTGCTCGGGCAGATCCTGGAACACACGCGGCTGAGGGGACGGCTCTACTGCCGCACCGTCGCGCGGGCCCCCTGGGGGCTGCGCATGGCGCCCACGCGGACGGCCACCCTGCACCTGGTCGTCGCGGGCACCTCCGTCCTCGTCCAGGGAGGCGAGACGCTCCCCCTGGGCCCCGGAGATGTCGTGCTGCTGCCGCGCGGAGACGGACACGCGCTCGCGGACTCGCCGCGCAGTCCGAAGATGGCGCTGGAGACCTGGCTCGCGACCCGGAGCGAGGACGCCTCCGCCTATGTGCTGGGAGGCTCCGGCGTGGAGTCCCGCCTGCTCTGCGGCTCCTTCGCGTTCGACGACCCGGGCGCGCACCCCGTGCTCCGCCTGCTCCCCGAGCGGGTGCATCTGCGGGGCGCGTCCGAGGAGGCACGGGCGCTGCTGCCCACCGTGGCCCTGCTCGACAGCGAGGCCTCGCGGGGCGAGCGCGGCTCGTCGCTCGTGGTGTCCCGGCTGCTCGACATCCTGCTGGTCCAGGTGCTGCGCGCCTGGGCCGAGACACAGCCTCCCGGCGGCGCGGGCTGGCTGGGCGCGCTCGGGGACAGGACGCTCGCGAGCACGCTGGGCTGGATGCACGCGGAACCTGGACGGAGCTGGACGGTGGACGAGCTCGCGAAGCGCGCCGGCACGTCACGGGCCACGCTGGCGCGTCGCTTCACCCACGCGGTGGGAATGGCGCCCCTGGAGTACCTCACCCAGCTGCGGATGCAGGAGGCGTCGCGCCAGCTGCGACAGGGCCAGGAGGGGCTCGCGGCCATCGCCAGCCGGGTCGGCTATGAATCGGAGTTCGCCTTCAACCGCGCGTTCCGCCGACACATGGGCGTGCCCCCTGGCGAGTACCGGCGGACGGCCCAGGGATGACGCGCGAGTTCGGCGCCGATGGGTCAATACCTTCGCCGGCGGCACCACGATGCGAGCGGTGACGTCCCGCTCGGACTACGTCCTCAAACCCGACCACTCCTTCCAGTTCAAGGACGTGGGGGGCTCGGGGCCCGCGGGGGCGATGACCTTCGGCACCGAGTCGGACACGGGGACCTGGAGCGTGAAGCACGACGTGCTCACACTCGCCGGGGCGCAGCGCCCACGCCGCAACCTCCTGATTGGCGCGGCGCGCACGCCCGAGGGCAAACGCACGCTCTTCCTCATGCCCGAGCACTCGGGCTGGTCCCTCCAGCCCGGAGCCATCGGCATGAGCAGCGAGCTGTACGTCGAGAAGGAGTGAGGCCTCCCGCGGGGCCGCGCGGGAGCCCTCGGTCGTCACTGGATGAAGAGGACGAACGTCTCCCACGCGCCGATGGCGGAGCGGTTGGCGTTGACCGCGCCCGAGGCATTACCGCCACCGCCGTTCTCCGCCACCACGTACTGGCCATTGGAGGCCTGGAGGGCCACGCGGTCCCCGGCCTGGAAGCGGCTCCTGCCCTCCAGGTTGATGAAGCGGAAGGTCTCCCACCCCTGCGCCGCCGCGCGGTTCGCGTTGACCACGCCGCCACCACCGTTCTCCGCCACCACGAACTGGCCGTTGGCCGCGCGCAGGTTGATGAGGTCGTTGTTGAGCAGCTCGCCGCCGTTCAGGTCGACGTAGCCGAAGCGCTCCCAGTCACCGATGGCCGTCCGGTCGGCGCCCACGAACGTGCCGCCCCCATTCTCCGCGACCAGGAAGTTCCCCGTGGCGGTGCGGAAGGACAGCCGCGTGCCCGCGGCCTGCGGATACAGCGCGAGCAGCGCCGTGACGTCGCTGCCCGTGAACTCGCCCGTCTCCGCCGAGCGGAAGCACGAGTTCATGATGGAGCCCCCCACCGACGCCGTGGTCGGCGTGCCCGGGATGTGGATGGCGCCGACTCCGCCATCGCCCTCGTTGCCTCCCGTCCCGCAGCTGATGGTCCGGTTGTAGAAGTCCGTGTGGCGGAAGCCGAGGGTGTGCCCGAGCTCGTGCGTGATGACGTGCTCGATGACGTCGACACCGTACTGGCTGAGCCGTCCACCGATGGTGATGGAACCGAATGGCAGGCCATTGGCCGGGAACCCCGCGACGCCTCCGTTCATGTTCGGGTCGAGGTTGGCCTGGATGGTGAAGCTGCAGCCGGTGCTCGGCGCGCGCGCCATCGTGAAGCGTGGGGAGCGCTCGTTGTAGTTCTGGATGGCCAGGTCCAGCGCCGTGCTGAACACCCCGGTGAAGGCGGGACCGTTGACGCAAATCCTCGTCACGGCCGCGCCGACGAGGTTCGTCGTGCGGTACTGCTCCTCGGAGGAGTCGGAGGCCGTCGACAGCTCGCGCGAGGCCTCCAGGGTGACCTCCGCGTCCCTGCCGACAAAGACTGTCTCACCGACGACCTGGATGTCATTGGCGGGGAAGCCCGCCTGAATCAGGTTGTCGACAATCTCCTGCGTGGGTGCGGGCTGCTCGCCACAGCCCCACGACAGGACACTGCTCGCGGCGATTGCGAAAACGAGAGACTTCAAGGACTTGGGGGTTGGAGACACGGGGCAACTCTTCGTGAAGGCTGGGCGACTGAAACATGCGGCTGCTCGAGCCTTCTCGCGAGCAGGCCGCCATCGCCCTATCCCTCTCCCCACGCCCGCCGCGACGAAATCGCGTGAGCCGGGTGTCCACGTGTCGACTGGCGCTCACGGCGTCACGACGCCACGCAGCCAGCTTCCTCGACTTCACAATGTATCGGTATCGCGGTCCGAGAGCGGACGCCCCCACGTCAGCTCGCGCGCGCGTAGCGCCCCGGAGACTGGCCCACATGGCGACTGAAGGCCGTGGTGAAGGTGCTCGCCGAGCTGTAGCCCACGCGCTCGGCCACCTCGTGGATGCTCAGCTCCCGGCCACACAGCAGCCCCCGCGCGACGGCCATCCGCCAACCGAGCAGGTACTCCATGGGCGCCAGCCCCACGGTGTGCGAGAAGCGGTCGAAGAACGCCGAGCGGGAGAGCGCCGCGCTCTTCGCGAGCTGCGCCACGGTCCAAGGGCGTGACAGGTGACGGTGCATCTGCCGTATCGCGGGCGCGAGCCGCGCGTCCGCCAGTCCGCGGAGCAACCCCGGAGGCGTGTCGTCGCGCGCAGCGCTTCGATGAGCAGCAGCTCCACCAGCCGCGTCAGCACGAGCTCTCGCCCCGAGCGCTGCTCGCCTGTCTCATCCCCGACGAGCCGCACCAGCATGGAGAGCCGCTCCACGCCGCGCACGTGCACCACGGCCGGGAGCAGTGACACCACCAGGGCCCCGTCCGGTGAATCGAAGACGAAGCAACCACCGAGCAGACGCACGTCCGGGCGCCCTCCCCGTCTGCCATGGCGCACCTCGCCCCGGGAGACACGGCGACCTTGGGGTCCACACGCTCGGCCATCACCGGCTCGAACCCGGAGATGGTGAAGCCCGGCGTCGCCGGCAGCAGGACGAAGTCGCCCTCCTGAAGCGTGATGGGCGACTGTCCGTCCACGGCGAGCCGACAGCTTCCTTCCAGCACGGCGCGGAAGCTCGGCGGGCCGAAGTCCGATTAGCGGACGCCCCAAGCGCCGGCGCCGCTGATGCCCTTCGAGAAGACGCCCCTGGGCTGGAGCAGCGCGATGACTTCCGACAGCGAGGCGCTCATGGACTGGACTCTAGCAAAAGAAATCCGGACGCCGTGTGGTGGAGCGTCCGGGAGGCCGCGCGTACCTTGGGTTCATCGACGCCGCGAACCGCGGCAGGGAGTCGACATGACGTCAATGTACGAAGTCACGGGTGGATGCCATCAGGAGGCTCGCTCAAGAAGACGGTGCTCATCACGGGGTGGTCCTCCGGCTACGGGCTCGAGACCGCGCGCCACTTCCTCGGCCTGGGCTGGAACGTGGTCGCCACCATGCGGACACCGCGGCAGGACCTCCTCCCGGCCTCGGAGCGGCTGCGGGTGGTGCCGCTCGACGTGACGAAGCCCGGGAGCATCGCCGCAGCGCTGGAGACGGCCGGCCCCATCGACGTGCTCGTCAACAACGCCGGCTCGGGCAGCCGACCGCCGTGACGCGCGAGTCCGACGTGGCGGAGGCCGTCTGGCGCGCCGTGAACGACACTTCAGGGGCGCTCCGTTTACCCGCAGGCCCCGACGCGGTGGCCCTGGCCCTGGCCCGCTCGGCGCAACCGGGCTGCGGGCCGGTCCCCGCCCGTGTTTCATGAAACAGACATCCGGCGGCTGAGACACCTGGCCCGCCACATCCCCCGCATCGCCCCAGGATGACCGGGACGGATTGCACCAAGGTCAACTGGTTGGAGTTGCAGGCAGGACACAAACTCTCTCAATGAGTCCTCCAGGACTCGAACTCCACCTGTCTGGCCATGCGACAGGGGCCTCACGGCTCCGCCGCGGGCGCCAGGGGACTCACGGAGAGAGGAGACGCTTTGAGGCTCTCGGAATGGCTCAGTGGGACCCGCCCCAGGTCATGGCGCGGCTTCGGCATCCACGTGCTCATCTTCGTGGCCGTCGCCGCGCTGTTCACCGGCTTCTGGGCGTTGAACAACCGCCCCGTATCCGCGCCGGACTGGCCGGAGCGCATCTCCGGCTTCACGTACTCGCCCTACCGGCTCGGCGAGAACCCGAGGAAGGGCCGGTACCCCACCGAGGCCGAGCTGCGCGCGGACCTGGTGCAGCTGAGCCAGTGGACCGACCACATCCGCATCTACACCGTCCAGGGCTCCCAGGCGGAGGTCCCGAGGCTGGCCGAGGAGCTCGGCCTGCGGGTGACGCTGGGCGTCTGGATCTCCGACGATTTGGAGCGCAACGAGCGGGAGCTTGAGAAGGCCATCTCGCTGACCCGCGCCCACCCGAACATCGTGCGCATGGTGGTGGGCAACGAATCCATCTATCGCCTGGACGTCACCTTCGACGAGCTCGTCGCCTACCTCGACCGGGTGCGCGCGGCCGTCACCGTCCCCGTGACGACCAGCGAGCAGTGGCATGTCTGGCGGGGGATTCCGCAGCTGGCCGAGCATGTCGACCTCATCTCGAGCCACGTCCTGCCCTACTGGGAGGACGTGTCGATGCAGGCCGCCCCGGGCTACGTGCTCGAGCGCGTGAGCCTGCTGCAGGAGATGTTCCCGGACAAGCCCCTGCTGCTGGGGGAGGTCGGCTGGCCGAGCAACGGCGGCGTGCGCGGCAGCGCGGTCCCCTCCGGCGTCGACCAGGCCGTCTTCCTGCGCACCATGGTCGACCTGCTCAATCGACACGGCTACGACTACTTCGTCATCGAGGCCTATGACCAACCCTGGAAGGACAGCATCGAAGGAGCCGCCGGCCCCTACTGGGGCGTGTTCGATGCCTTCCGTCAGCAGAAGTTCAACTTCGTGGGCCCCGTGGTGGCCATCCCGAAGTGGCGCTCCCTGGCGCTCGCCTCGGCCATCCTCGCGCTCGTCACCCTGGTGCTGCTGCTCATCGACGGCTCGGCCCTGCGACAGCGCGGCCGCACCTTCCTGACCGTCACGGCCTACTGCTTCAGCACGGCGCTGGTCTGGATGGGCCATGACTACAGCCAGCGCTACCTCCACGGGGTCGGCCAGGCCGTCAGCCTGCTGCTGCTCCTGAGCACGTTCGGCGTCCTCCTCGTCCTGCTCACCGAGGCCCACGAGCTGGCGGAGACCGTCTGGGTCCCCAAGCGCCGCAGGGAGTTCCTCCCCGTGAGGGCGGACCGGGCCTACCGGCCGAAGGTGTCGGTGCACGTGCCCTGCTACAACGAGCCGCCGGAGATGGTCCGCCAGACGCTCGACGCGCTCGCCGCCATGGACTACCCCGACTACGAGGTCCTGGTCATCGACAACAACACGAAGGACCCGGCGGTGTGGAGGCCCATCGAGGCGCACTGCGCGCGGCTCGGCAGGCGCTTCCGGTTCTTCCATGTCGCCCCGCTGGCCGGGTTCAAGGGCGGCGCGTTGAACCACCTGATTCGGCACACGGCCCCGGACGCCGAGGTCATCGCCGTCATCGACTCGGACTACCGCGTCGAGCGCGACTGGCTCAAGCACATGGTGCCCCACTTCGCCGACCCGCGAATCGCCGTGGTGCAGTCACCCCAGGACTACCGGGACCACGACGAGAGCGCCTTCAAGCGGCTGTGCTACAGCGAGTACCGGGGCTTCTTCCACATCGGGATGGTCACCCGGAATGACCGCGACGCCATCATCCAGCACGGCACGATGACGATGACGCGCCGCTCGGTGCTGGAGGAGCTGGGCTGGGCCGAGTGGTGCATCTGCGAGGACGCGGAGCTGGGCCTGCGCGTGTTCGAGAAGGGCTACTCGGCCGCCTATGCGCATCAGAGCTACGGCAAGGGACTGATGCCCGACACGCTGGTCGACTACAAGAAGCAGCGCTTCCGCTGGGCGTATGGCGCCGTGCAGATCATCAAGCGGCACGCCGCCATGCTGCTGTGGGGCGGCAGGAGCGAGCTGACGGCGGGCCAGCGCTATCACTTCCTCGCCGGCTGGCTGCCGTGGCTCGCGGACGGGCTGAACCTCTTCTACACGCTCGGCGCGCTCGTCTGGTCGGTGGTGATGGTGGTGGTGCCGCACCGGGTGGCGCCGCCCATGCTCATCTTCACGATTCCGCCGCTGGCGCTGTTCCTGTTCAAGGTCGGCAAGACCTTCTTCCTCTACCGGCGCGCGGTCGGCGTCGACTTCCGGGACGCGCTGGCCGCGGCGCTGGCCGGGATGGCGCTCTCGCACACCATCGCCAAGGCCGTGGTGTATGGGTTCTTCACGAGCACCCTGCCGTTCATCCGCACGCCGAAGAACGCGGACCGCCATGGGCTGTGGATGGCCCTCTCCGAGGCGCAGGCGGAGCTGGTGCTGCTCGTCCTGCTGTTGGGGGCGGCGGCCGGCGTCTACGCGGTCCACGGGCTGACCAGCCGGGGCCTGTGGTTCTGGGAGCTCCAGCTCCTGGTGCTGTCATTGCCCCATCTGGCCACGGTCATCATGGCCGTGCTGTCCAGCCAGGGGCAGCAGCAGCGCCGCGCGAGGCTCCCGCTCGGAAGCAGGAGCGTGCCGGCGGGCCACTGAGCCCACGCTCAGGGCTTGCGCCACCGGATGTCGATGCCCTTCACCCAGGCCTCGCCCCGGCCGTCACCCCGGTCCTCGGCGCGGAACACCAGCTCCCCGGCCTCGGCGTCGAAGACGAACTGCCGCGGCTGCGCCTGCGCGTCATGCACGTCGAACGTGCCGAGGACCCGCTCGCCCTGCTGGACGACGAGCCGCCCACACCACTCGTGGGCGTGCGCGTCCAACGTGAGCGTCCCGGGTCGGGCGAGCGAGAACTTCGCCGACTCGTGGGCGGCCGCAAGGACGAAGAGCATGCCGTCGCGCTTCGTGTAGTTCCCACCGAGGCCCTGGGGAGGGTTCGGCTTGCGTAAGAGGGACAGGCAATCCAGCTTCGGATTCCCACCCCAGTCGATGACCTGCTGCGACACGACGGACAGGCCCTCCTTCTGCGCGTAGTGCGCGAAGAGTTCCTGGCTCATGAAGTTGCGGATGCCGGGGTTGTCCATCCACCGCCCACAGGGGTTCGCGGTGTAGTTCGAGTGGTGGATGAACGCGTGCGCGTCCGGCGCCAGGACGCGGAAGAACTCGCGCAGGTAGGCCCGCACCACGTCGCTGTCGAAGTGGACCATCGCGTCGAAGCAGTAGGCCAGCGTCAAGGAGCCGCTGCGCAGCGCCGCGAGGCTCGAACCGTCGTTGACGACGAAGGATATCTTCGAGTCCCGGCCCGCGAAGCGGCGACGACAGAAGTCGATGTTCTCCGGGTTGATGTCCACCACATGGACGCGCTCGGAGAGCGGCAGCAGGAACTCCGTGTTCCGGCCATGGCCCGCCGCCAGGTCCATGGTGGAGGTGAAGTCACACGCGCTGATGACGGGCCAGATGAGGTTCTTCCAGGCCTCCGGCATGAACGCCTCGACCTCGTCGTAGTACGCGTGGTCCTTCCAGTCGTCTCCAACCTCCTTGGCCAGTACGGCGACTCCCTCTTTCGACATGGATGTGGCTCTCTCCCAAAGGTTGGACGCCCCAGCAGACACAATCCGCCTCGGCGCAGCAAGCGGCCTGGGCTGTTCACCACTTGACAGCTGTGACCCTCCGTTCCAAGAACACTGAAGTGCTGCACGCATCGCGAAATGACCCCGACCCCGCGGTGGAATCAGGGCGTTGACCTGGATGCGACTCCAGGGAGGCAGGGCGCGGGTTGCGTCACGGCGAACATCGATGCTTGGCTTTGATTTCATGAACACACGTCGTGTCGGGGGGACCGCGGCGCGTTGCGCCCTGGTGGCGCTCTGCCTCCTGGGGCTGTCCTGCGTGAAGCGCCCGGTGGACTACGCCCGCGAACATGCGCAGACGCTCGCGCCGGCGAAGCTGGAGTCCACGGCCAAGGCCACGGTGGGCGCCGTCCGGAAGCTCCGGGTCCGTGTCTACGCGGATTCGGATTACCGGGAGCAGGTGGTGCGCTGGCGCAGCAGCATCGTGTCCCAGTTGCAGCGCGCGAGCGCGGTGGTGCGGGGCCCACTCGGCGTGGAGTTCGAGCTCGAGTCCACGCGTGAGTGGGCGCACCGCGGCGTCGAGGGCGAACTGGGGGGCTCGCTGAGCGCGCTGGAGCTGGCGGACCCGGGAGAAGGCGTGGACCTGGTCGTGGGGCTCGTCTCCACGCTCAAGTTCTACACCGCCTCGCACCATGAGCTGGGCATGGCGCGGCTGTTCGGACGCCACTTCGTGATTCGGGAGATGGGCAACCCCGACGAGGTCCGCGCCATCATGGAGGCGCTCGTGCACCTGCCCCAGGACGAGCAGCAGACGCTCTACCAGCAGCGCAAGCAGCACAAGGAGACGTCCGTCTTCCTCCATGAGTGGGCGCACACGCTGGGAGCGTTCCACGTGCACGACTCGCACTGGATGATGTCCCCCAACTACGGCTCGAACCAGGGCGCCTTCTCGCCGCAGACCCTGTCCTTGCTCGCCACCAGCCTGAGGCATTCCTCCAAGGCCCAGCACGACGAGGCGGCCGCGCTCGCCTGGGCGACCGAGCTGTGGGAGTTGCTGACGTCGACCTCCTGGCCGGAGTGGGAAGGGCCCCAGAAGGACGCCATCGTCGACTGGCTCGCGAAGGTCCGCGCGGGCGCCGCGCCCCTCACCCAGCAGCCTCCCAAGGCGAGCACCCTGTCCGCGGACGACCGGCGCCTGCTCGACTCCATCCTCGCGCTCGACAAGGAGGGGCGCGTCGAGGTCGCGGCGCAGCAGATGGAGCCCCTGGCGCTCTTCCATCCGGAGGACGCCCACATCCAATCGCTGGCCTGCTACCTGGGCACACGGGCCGCGCCCACGCTGCCGGCGACCCGGGAGAAGTGCGCCTCCGTCGCGGAGAAGTTCTCCAAGAACCCCTCTCCCCTGTTCCAGCTCGCCGTCCTGGACGCCCAGCAGGGCCGCCACCTGGAGGCGCAGGGTCACCTCGTGCGAGCCCGGCAGCGGATGGAGGCGGACCCTGGAACCACGCCGGACGTCTGGGGAGACCTCGCGGCGCTCTTCAAGCAGACCTCCTCGCTCACCTGGACCGAGCAGGCCCTCGCGAAGACCGGCGACGAGTCACGCACCCGGGCCGTACGGAGCTGGACCATCCAGACCCGGCGGTGGATGGCCTTGCCGGTGGACCCTTCCGTGAGCGGCGTCGCCGTGGAGCGGGAGGGTGAGCTCATCCGCGCGGCGAAGGACGTGGAGGCGGCCCTGGACAAGGGGCCCGCGGTGAAAGCACCGACGCGCCTTGCCTGGCTGAAGCGGGAGTTTCCACGCGCGGCCGTGCGGCACGTGCTCGACTGCGAGATGAACCTGCGCGCAGGCAGGCCGGGGCCCGCGAAGACATCGTGCCGGAAGGCGGTCGCCGCGTATGACGAGGCGGTGCAGGCGCACTTCATCCTGGGCTGGATGGCCTCCATGTCCGGCGCCCGCGCGGAGGCGCGGACCCACCTGGAGCGCGTGGTCACGCTGGAGCCCCTGCACACCGAGGCGTGGCGACTGCTCGCGGAGCAGTACCGCGCCGCCGGCATGCAGGAGGCGCTGAAGACACTCCAGGGCCGCTATCGCGAACAGTTCGCCCAGGAGCTGCGCTGAGACGCCCCAGGCTCCGGCCAGCCGCGAACACCAGGACACACGGCCGACTTCAACCGCGCGCCGGCCCGTCCCGGCGACGACGGCTCAGCACCAGCAACATCAACAGCGCGGACAGCGAGAACAGGCCGGACACACGAGAACGAACGGAGCCAGGAGGGTGCAGGGTGACTCCCTGAACGCACCCACGTGATTTGCTTCGCCCGAAAAGGCGCCCGCTACTTCGGCATCTCGGTGGGGGCCTCGCCGAAGGTCCGCCCCCTCTGGTCCCCCAACCAGAAACCGCGGTACTCGAGGCCGTACTGGACACCCCCCGAATCGAGGAACACGGGGACCGTCTTGCCGTCGGTGTCACGGGCCTCGAAGTCGGCGTAGTGGTTCTCCAGCCCCGCCCCCGCCTTCACCCGCAGGGACCTGGCGCCGCTGAGCGGCACCTCGAGCCGGCCCTTCACCTCGTTGACGGCGGGCCCGTTCGCGTCGAAGAACACATACAGCGGGCCGCTGAAGCCCTTGGGGACGATGAAGTGCACGGGCTTCGCGGTGCGCGCGGCCCACCAGGACGCGGTCAGGTCATCGAACACCACCGCGAACAGCCCCACGCCGCCCACCACCACCAGCACCAGCCCGATTCCGACCGACGCGGCCATCGACAGGTTGAAGAGCTTCTTGATGAGCAGGGCGACCCCCATCCCGACAGCGCCCCCCACGACCACCAGGAACAACATGCCCAGCATCACGCCCAAGGCCATCCCACTGTCCGGACCGTTCACGTCGCACGACTCCTCGCCCCCTCGGGCTGCAATGGGCACGAGGTTATACGCAAACCGTGACACTGGGGATGACACCCCTCGGGAGACATGAGTCACCCGTGACTATCCAAGAGCCTCTGTCTTTGGGTTGAATGGCCGGATGGCCCCAGCCGCACCCCAGCCGCCGCCCGACTCCCGGAGGCGGGGCGTCGCGAAGAACCTGCTCTTCGTCATCGCCTGTCTGCTCGTGGGTGGCTCGGCGGCCTTCGTCGTGCTGCACCAGGACAGGCCCCCGGACGGCCTCCCCATCCCCGAGGTGGCCGTGCCGAAGGCCGAGGCGCCGAAGGACCCGCCCCCCGTCACGAAGCCGCTCACCGGCCCCTATCGCGACCCTCGAATCCCCCAGCGGATGCCACCAGGAGACGAGCTGCGCCGGCCCACCGAGGACGTCTGGTGCGAAGGCCTGTCCGTGGAGCGCTGCGACGACTTCCCCAAGGACTGCGAGCTCGCGGCGTATTGCGACGGCGTGAGGTTCTGCAGGACCCAGCCGATGTATCCGAACAAGGCGGAGTGCGCGGAGGAGGGCGTCCTGGGCGCCAGCGTGGCGTGCTGCCCCGGCCTCGTGCCGCGCTGTGGCGTCCTGGAGCACCACGTCGGCCCCAGGTGCGACCCCATCGAGGGAACCACCCTGGAGTCGGTCTGCGTGCGCTGCGGCGATGGCGTGTGCGGGAAGTTCGAACAGGTCTGCAACTGCCCGGAGGACTGCGCCCGATGAGCCTCGTCCATGTCCAGCGGCTCACGCCCGTGACGCTCGTCGTGCTCCTGCTCGGCGGCCTCGCCGACGCGCGTCCCAAGTACCTGTCCCAGGCCCGCTTCATCGAGGACACGCCGGTGATGCAGGCGGCGCTCGACGGGGATGCGGCGCGGATGAAGGACCTGCTCGACAACAAGTCGGCGGTCAACATCACGGGCCATGTCACGAATGGCTACCCCCACATGACCCCGCTGATGGTGTCGGGGGAGAAGGACGACGTCGCCCTCGTCCGGATGCTGCTGAAGGCGGGCGCGGACCCGCTGCTGCGAGTCCCCCGACACGACAACAGCGCCTGGCCTCCCTTCGGCTGGTCCGCGCGGTGCTTCGCGCGCTCCACGGGTGCGGCTCGCGCGGAGAAGCTGCTGGTGAAGGCGGGCTCGCGCGGTGACGAGGCGTGCCTCGTGGAAGCGGACTTCCTGGCGGCCGTGGCCAAGGAGCAGGTGCGGAAGGTCGAACAGCTGGGCCAGCGCGCGAAGGGGCGCATCCAGCAGCGCGTGCTCGCGGACGCGCTGAGCCTCGCCATGGACCAGAAGAGCGTGCCCATGGTCCGCGCCATCGAGGCGTCCGGGCTCTCTCCCCGGGGAGGCCTCAACCTCAACATGGCCGTGCCCGCCGGCGCCGACGTGTCGATGCGCCCCCGCTCACGCGTCACCATCACGCCCCTGCCCGCCGTGGAGGTGGCCCTGCGAGAGGACGACGAGAAGGCCCTGCTCGCCCTGGTGAAGAAGGGCGCCGCGCCGCCTCCGCTCTCCCAGCTCGTCGAGAAGCGGATGCGCTCGGTGGTGAAGCACCTGCTGAAGACGGGCGCCAATCCCAACGACACGCTGCCCTGGTCGGACACCGCCCTCATCAAGGCCGTGCAGGCCCGCGATGGGGACCTCACGGAGGCCCTGCTCGCGGCTGGCGCGGACGTCAATCTCGCGGGGGCCAGCGCGGCCACGCCCCTGCTGACCTCGATGCAAGGCAATGAGCCCGTGGACACCACGCTCGTGCGGCGCCTGGTGGAAGCGGGAGCGGACATCGACAAGAGCGACAGCACCCGGCCTCCCTTGCAGCACGCGGCGGGCATCTGCCTGCCGGACATCGTCTCCCTGCTCCTCCAGCGCGGGGCCCGGTGGAACCGGCCTCCGCGCGGCGGCACGGGGCTCTACGAAGACGCGCTGCGGCCTCGCGCCCCCTGCACCGAGGAGGACACCCTCCGCGTCGTCCAGGCCCTCCGCGCCGCAGGCGTCCTCATCCACGCACAGGAGCTCCTGGACCCGGGGCACTTCCACGAGCGCGCGCGGCAGTCCCCGGCCCTGGGCGCCGAGCTCTTCGCGGCAGGACTGGTGCCAGAGCGCAAGCAGCCGAAGCCCCGTCACCCGGAGGGCAGCCCCCTGCGAAACCTGGAGGACCTGGGTAGGGCCGTTCGGACCACAACGCCTCTCATCGAGTGGGAACGCTACAACCCCTGGCTCTGGGGAACGTGAGACCGGTGTGCGATTGACGCTCCCTGGCAATGGGCGACATAGACCAGCCCATGCCGACAAAACTGAATAGCTTTACATCACTGTTTATCCTGGCAGTAACCTGCATGTCCGCGCAGGCGTTCGCCGCGACGCTGAGCTCCGCGTCCTCCACCGTCTTCACCTTCCCCAATGGGACGTTCGAAATCCCGGCGCTCGCGGCCTCGCCGGGCTACCAGTACGCCCCGGCGGGCTCGGGCTGGACGTTCGTCGATGGCGCGGGCCTCACGCGCAACGGCACCGCCTTCACGTCGGGCAACCCCAGCGCGCCGCAGGGCGCCCAGGTGCTGCTGCTGCAGGGCGTGGCCTCAGCCTCGCGGGCGGTCAACATCCCCGCCGGCTACTACGTCTTCAGCTTCGCCGCCGCGCAGCGCGGCAACATCCCGAGCACGCAGCGGGTGGAGCTGCGAGTCAACGGCGCCACGGTGCTGGGCGTCACGCCCGCGGGCAGCACGTACCAGCGCTTCACCACGGGCCCGGTGCTGCTGGGCTCGGGCGCGCACACGGTGGCGGTGCACGGCACCAATCCGCAGGGCACCGACAGCACCGCCTTCGTGGACGACCTCACGGCGACGCGTGTGCGGGACATCGTCATCAGCGGCTTCGAGTCCCCCGCCCTGCCCGCCTCGCCCGGCTACGCCTACACCCCCACGGGAGGCCCGTGGTCCATCAACCCGGGCGCGGGCCTGGCCCGTAACGGCAGCGCCTTCACGGTCTCCAATCCCAACGCGCCCGAAGGGAGCCAGGTGCTCTTCCTCCAGGGAGACTCCTCCGCGTCGACGTCGGTCAACATCCCCATCACGGGCCACTACCGCCTGCGCGTCAGGGCCGCGGCGCGCGCCAACAGCCCCACGATGCCTCCCGCGAAGAACCTCCTCGTCAGCGTGGCCGGCACCCAGGTCGGCGCGTTCCGCCTGACGGCGACGCAGTACGTCGAGCAGGTGTCCATGCCCATCTACCTCGCCGCGGGGGCCACCGTGGTGAGCCTGGCGGGCCTGGACACGGCGGGCGGCGACCACACGGCGCTGGTGGATGACCTGCGGATGGAGCTGGTCCACGACTGGAGGGACCCGCAGGTCTGGGGCGGCGCGGTGCCTGGACCGAACGACACCGCCACCGTGGGGGCCGGCAGCGCCGTGTGCCTCCGGGGCTCCGTCAGCACGACGTCCATCACCGTCGGAGGGGAGCTGCTCGGCGTCCAGAACCAGGGCTTCGACGTCACCACGCGCTACGTGATGGTGATGGGCAGCGGCGCGAAGCTCGAGGTGGGGCAGGAGCTGACGCCCTTCCCGAACGCGGGCGTGTTCACGCTCGTCGGCGCGCCGGCCGACCCCGACGTCATGGGCATGGGCAACAAGTTCCTCGGCGCCATGAGCTCCGGCGTCATCCGGCTCCACGGCGAGGAGCGCGTGAGCTGGTCCCAGCTCGGCGCGAACGCGGCCGCGGGGAGCACCTCCCTCCTCCTCAAGCAAGCGGTGGACTGGCGCGTGGGAGACACCCTGGTCGTGGTCTCCAGCCACCTGAACCCGAACGAGGCGGAGAAGCGGACCATCACCGGCCTGTCGGAGGGGAACACCCGGGTGGCGCTGTCGAGCCCGCTCACCTTCGCGCATACCGGCGTGGTGAAGACCTATACCCAGGGCTCGCGCACGTGGACGGCGGATCTGCGCGCGCAGGTGGGCCTGCTCACCCACAACCTCAAGGTCCAGGGGGATGCCGCCTCCACGGCCACCCGCCACGGGGGCCATGTCATGGTCATGACCGACGCGGCCGCGTACATCAGCGGCGTCGAGCTGTACAACATGGGCCAGAAGAAGCTGCTCGGCCGCTATCCGTTCCACTGGCACATGCTCGGAGCAGCGGGGGCGGGCCAGTACTTCAAGAACTCCAGCATCCACCAGTCCTACAACCGGGCCATCACCATCCACGGCACGGAGAGCACGCTGGTGGAGAACAACTTCTTCCATGACCACGTCGGGCACGGCGTGTTCCTGGAGGACGGCAGCGAGCGCTTCAACGTCATCAAGAAGAACGTGACGCTGCTCACCCGGCGCCCCGCGCCCGGCGACCAGCTGACGCCCTCCGACAACGAGTTCGTACAGCTCCAGAACCGCACGCCCGCCAGCTATTGGATCACCAACCCACAGAACACGTTCGAGGACAACGTCGCCGCGGGGACCGAGGGCACGGGGTTCTGGTTCGCCTTCCCCAAGAAACCCATGGGGCAGTCCGCGACCGATGGGCGCTTCAGCAGCCTGGAGCCCTGGCGGCTGCCGATGATTTCGTTCAAGGGCAACAGCGCGCACAGCACCGGCTCCGGGTTCGACATCTTCGACGGGCTGTCCCCCACCCACGCCATCCAGCCCAACCTCGGCTGGGATGACCCGGCGCTCCACCTCATCGAGGACAGCACCTGGTACGCGAATGACCTGGCCATCTACACCGGCATCGGCGCGGGCGGCCCGTCCGACAACCTGGTCTTCCGCAACAACATCTTCGTCGACAACCACACCGCGGCGATGATGGCCAGCTACAGCGTCATCGACCAGAGCCTGTTCGTGGCGAACTCCGGCGAGTCGCTCTACACCGGAGCGCAGCATGCCTACCGGGTGTACGACGGCGCGGGCCAGGTCCGGGACTCGCACTTCGTCGGCTGGAACGCGGCCAACGCCAACCTCCTCATCAACACCGGCGCCGCCATCAAGCACCCCAACCACCTGTTCACCGGGAACACGGTGTCGCCGGCGGGGACGCCGCGCATCAGCCTGGGCAACTACGACCTGCCGCCCAAGGCGAACACCGACGCCAACGACAACGAGCACCCGCGCTTCTGGTCCATCGCGCTGCGCGACCTCACGGGCGGCATCAGCGGCAAGCCGAACACCACCATCGTCTCCAGCCATCCCTTCATGCGCGTGGGCGACGAGTTCCGTCCCGCGAACTGGGAGAACGCGTACCGCAGCGACCACCGCTTCGTGCTGTCGCGACTCACCTATGGCGTGTCCTTCGAGCAGACGCCCGACGTCGCCGTCACCCGGGAGAAGGTGGGGACGCCCACCGCGCACGTCTATTACATCCACGGCTATCGGGAGTGGCACCAGCTCCCGTTCCTGGTGAACGAGGGCTTCGAGTACACGTATGCCTATGCATCCCTGCCCTCCGTGAGGACGGTGGCGATGAACATGGAGGACGCCAGCGTGGGCGACACCTACGTCGCCCGGTTCAAGGACTTCGGGAAGCTGGGGGGCCTGGGTGTCGCGTCGTCGCAAGCGGGCTTCGGCTCGCGCACCTCGCTGGCCAACCTGCGGGCCTCGGCCAACTCCGCGTACTTCGTGCAGCAGGGCGGGGACCTGTACATCAAGGCGGTGGCCACCGGGAGGGCGCAGAACTTCGTCATCCACTGGAGCACGGACTTCGCGGTGCCGCCGCTCGACACGGACGGGGACCAGATGTCGGACGCCGCCGAAATCGTCGCGGGTCGCCACCCGTTCGACGCGGGAGACCTGGGCGCCGAGTTCAACGCGGCGGGGGACGTCGAGGGCTGGAGCGCATCCGCGAACGTCTCCGGGCTCGCCGTCACGGGGGGCGTGCTGACCGGGACGGGCTCGGGCACCGGCGACGCGCAGGTGGTGAACACCGCCTATCACTTCCGCGCCAGCCGCGTGGCGAAGGTCCAGGTGCGGATGCGCGCGACGCAGAACACCACGCTGGAGCTCTTCTTCGCCACGGCCACCCTGCCCGGCTTCTCCGGCACGCGCGCGACGAGCACCGTCTACACCGGCAATGGCGCGTACCAGACGCTCACCCTCGAGGTGGCGGGACATGTCGACTGGACGGGCACCATCACCGACCTGCGCCTGGACCCGGTGAGCAGCGTGGGAAACCCGTTCGACATCGACTGGATTCGCGCCGTGCCCGCGCCCGGCGTCACCCGGGACTGAGCCGGACCGGGTGACGCGCGGGTTTCTTCGCCTTGCGCGTCACGAAATCGGACGTGGGGGGTGCCCCGGGAAGGGCCTTGTCGCGCACGGTGGGGCGTCGCCGTGCGAGGGGAAGTCCCGGGATGCACCGCCGGCCACCCCGCGCTCGCGAGGACCGACAGCGCGGCCACCAGGAGGCCCTCCCCGGCTGTTTTCCGAGGGGTGTCTGGCCATGTCGCGCGTCACCTCGCGCGCGGTGGGAAGGGGGTCATCAATCCCGTCGTCGCCCTTGGAGGGAGCGTGCATGATGAACGCGCGCCCCGCCCGGCTCGTCGAGGAGGTGCTCCGCGTGTGGGCGGGGCACGCTCCAGGCTCGCGTGTGGTGGCGGGTCGAGGAGACAGCGGACATGACGACGGAGCGCGGGATGGACACGGAGGTGGTGGAGCGGCTCGTGCGCGAGGAGTCGTTCGCGAACGAGACCTTCGTGGGGCTCGACCTGCAGGGCGTGGTGCTGACCGACAAGGAGTTCTATCGCTGCACGTTCGAGAACTGTCAGCTCCAGGAGAGCCGGTGGAAGGGCTCGCGGCTGGAGAACTGCGCGGTGCGCGGCAGCAACCTCACGCGGGCGCAGATGCCCTCCACCGCGCTCCGGGACGTGCGCTTCGAGGGCTCGAAGCTGATGGGCATCGACTGGAGCAACCTCGCGTCGAACCCTGAGTTGGGGTTCGTGGAGTGTGGCCTGTCGTATTGCTCGTTCGTCGGGCTGAGCCTGCGGAAGACGGACTTCCTGCGCTGCATCGCGCGGGAGTCGAACTTCTATGATTCGGACCTGACGGACTCGGACTTCACCGGCACCGACCTGAGCGGCAGCAACTTCCGGGGCTGCATGCTCGCGCGCGTGGACTTCCGGGAGACGGTGGGGACGTTCCTGGACCCACAGCACAACAAGCTCAAGGACGTGAGGGTGCCGGTGGAGACGGCGGTCGCGCTCGCGCGGAACCTGGGCATGTTGGTGGCGGGCTTCCACGACGAGGCACCCAAGCGCGCGCCGAGGAAGGCCCGGTAGGGACTCAGGGGCGGCCCGCGCGCTCCAGGAGGGGCTCGAGCACCGCGGCCAGGTCTCCCATCACGTTGATGCTCCCCGTGAGGTAGCGACGTGTCTGGGGGAGGTAGAGCATGAAGCTCTGGTAGCCCGCGGTGGTGCCCAGGTGGCCGAGGGCGACGACGCCCTGGGACTCGAGCCGCATCACGCCGAGCCCGTAGCCCACCAGACGTGACTCGGGCTCGGGCGCGGACTGGAACGCGAGCATGGACTCCAGCGTCTGCTCGCGCTCGAAGAGGGCGCCCGCGCGCAGCTTCTTCCAGAAGGTGAGCAGGTCGGCGACGGTGGTCTCCAGCGCGTGGCCACCCGAGGCCCCGGCCATGGAGGGGTCGACGACGGTGAGGTCGGCCATCTCCTCATCCATGGGGACGTAGCCGCGTGCGCAGGGCGCGGGGCAGGACAGGTCTGCGGGCTCGGGCGCACGGGTGTGGGAAAGGCCCGCGCGCTCGATGACCCGCTCGCGGACGACCTCGCGCCAGCCGCGGCCCTCCACGGCGGAGAGGATTTCGCCGAGGAGCACGTAGTTCGTGTTGGAGTAGCCATATTGGGAGCCGGGAGGGAACGCCGGGGACTGCGCGCCGGAGATGCCGAGAATCTCCTCGAGCGACCAGACGTGCTCCGGGTCCATGACGATGGCCAGGTTCGTCTCTTCGGTGACCCACTCGGGGATGCCCGAGCGGTGCGCGAGCAGCATGGCCACGGTGATGGAGGAGGCGTTCGCGATGCGCGCCGTCACGCTCGCGGGCAGGTGCTGCGTCAGCGTGTCCTCCAGGGTGAGCTTGCCCTGCTCGACGGACTGGAGCACCGCGGTGGCGACGAAGGTCTTCATGATGCTGCCCGCGCGAAAGCGGTGCTGCGCGGACATGGGCTGCTGGCCCGGGGCGTCACTGACACCGGCGGCGCCCGACCAGGTCGACCCCTCGTCGGAGGCGACGGCCAACGCAATGCCAGGAGTCAGCCCATGGGTGACGGAGTCCTCCATCAGGGCCTGGAGGTCCGCGTGCAGCGTCGAGGGCTCCTCGTCATCATTGCACGCCGTGAATGCGCCGGCCAGCGAGAGCATCGCGAGGAGAGGGAGCGTCTGCATCGAGCGGGGGACTGCCGTACTCCAGAAGTGGAGGTTCATGCCCAAGGAACACCGTTCCGTACCGGCGGTGTCACTCCAGGGAAAGAATGTCACAGCGGGCGTGGGCGCAAGACCAATCATTGAAGTGCGGTCCCGCCCGCGAAGCATCTGGCGTAAAACTTCATCATGCCCACCAACTCACTCGAACGCTCTCGCACGCGCCGGTTGCTGCTGGCGAGCTGTGTCGCCGCGATATGCATTGTCGCCCCTCAGCTCTCCTCCGCGGATCCCATGTGCGGCCCCGTCGATCCTCGGCCCATCTGCGACACCACCGACCCAGATGACCCGCCGGGAGCTCCTCCTGAAGGGCCTTTCTGGATCCACGAAGGCAAACGCTTCTTCGTGATTGGTGCCTTCGACTACCCACGCAAGGCCGCCGCGGACGCTGGCCCCGACGCAGGAGAGCCTCCCAACATCAACAAGTCAGATTTTGCACAGGGAGAGTTCGGGCGCGTGGGATTCAACACCATGATTCACGAAATCCACGACTTGACGCCGACGGACCTGGACAAGCTTGAGCAGCACGGCATGCACGTGCTCGCCAAGGCGTGGAACTGGGAGGCCCGGGGGACGCCGAAGGGTGAATTGCACTGGGTGCGGGAGAAGGTCGCCCAACATCACATCGGGAGCGCTCTGGACCTCAAGATCCAGGAACTGAAGAGCAAGTCAGCGCTCCTTGGCTACGACTCCATGGATGAAATGGGGTGGAACAAGGAGGGTGGAGGCCAGTTCGAGCGG
This sequence comes from Myxococcus sp. XM-1-1-1, assembly GCF_020037095.1. Taxonomy (NCBI): domain Bacteria; kingdom Pseudomonadati; phylum Myxococcota; class Myxococcia; order Myxococcales; family Myxococcaceae; genus Myxococcus; species Myxococcus sp. XM-1-1-1. The sequence goes on along the minus strand of NZ_JAIQDH010000001.1, from coordinate 335,786 downwards.
GTTGACGGAGGCGTGGACTGGCTTAAGACCGCGGAGAATCGTGCGCGGATTCCGACTCTCGTTGAGGCCGAGAGCTTTCGCGCCTTCGTCAATGCCAGGGACCCCGCCCACCCTGTGTATTACACGGAGATCGCCGCCAACAACGCCGACGCGGGCGTCATTCCCTGGAATGACGTGCCAGGCTTTTCCCCCACGCAGTACCGGCAATGGCGGGCCGCAGCGAACGCCTGGGGGCAGGATCGCTATCCCATCACCCTCCTCGCCGACAACACAACGTTGCCATTTCCCCTGGCGCCCCTGAACCATCCCGCGGAGAGCACCGCGGCCATGCGAGCGCTCCATGACGACGACTTCGCGGCGCCTTATACCCCCACGGGCCCCATCCTGATGGTGCTCCAGGGCCAGGGGTACGCGGAGTGTTGCCCTTGGATGACCGAGCCCGAAGGAATGAAGGGGCGGCGCCCTAACTATACGGAGACCCGTTATATGGCCTACTCCTCCATCATCCAGGGGGCTCGCGGCATCTTCTGGTGGGGCACGGACGCAATCGAGCAGGACTCCCAACTCTGGTGGGACATCAAGAAGGTCGCCGCCCAGCTTCGTTTCCTGGAGCCCGCACTGATCTCCGACAGCCGACCGGACCTGGTGCTCTCCTCCTCCGGGCTGTTGGGCATGCAGCGCAAGGTCGGGCAGCGGAACATCCTCATCGTCACCAACCGCACCCCCTCCACCGTCACCGGCAACATCCGCCCGGTCAACTGGTCCAGCGCGAGGCCGGCCCGTCCGCTTTTCGAGAACCGCAGTCCCATCCCCTTCAACTCCACCCTGGGCGGATGGACGGACACCTTCGGTCCCTGGGAGGTCCATGTCTATACGGACCTTCCTCAGAAGCAGCGCAAGGATGACTTCGACGGGGACGGGACGTCTGACTTCACGTGGCACTGGCCGTCCCCCGCCCCGCCCCAGGTGGGAATGCTCACAGTCCAGGCCAGCTCGCTGCCACGCCTCATGCGCTTCGCGGGGAGCATTCCTGGAGATGTCTCCCTCACGGGTGACTACGACGGGGATGGCATCACGGACTACGCCGTCTACACCCCGGGGGTGGGCACCACGGACGGGTTCTTCACGGTCTGGATGAGCCAGGGCCAACACTGGAGTTGGTTCGATCTGGGAAAGCCCGGCGCCATCCCGGTCGCCGCCGATTATGATGGGGATGGCATCACGGACTTCGCGGTGTACGAACGACTCGCAACCCCGCAGACGGACCCCGAAACGTCCCAGCTGATGTACGGCCATTTCGTCTGGAGATCGAGCCAGACAGGGGTCTCGAACCAGACGTTCCTCATCGGTGAGCCCGACGACACGCCCGTCGTCGGTGACTTCGACCATGACGGCCGGGATGACTTCGCCATGTACAAGGCCAAGACCAGTTGGGGCTGGGGAGGCTGGTTCACCGTGCGCAGGAGCCAGGCCAATGTATGGGACTGGGACGTCCTGGGACAGGTGGGGGACCTCCCCGTCGTGGGCGACTACGACGGCGACGGGTTCAGCGACCTGGCGGTCTACACCCCACGCTGGCCGGCGAATGACGGAGGGGGCTACTTCACCGTCATCCACAGCTCCACGGGGACATCCCATGTGAAGTTCCTCGGAGGGGTCGGTGACGTCCCCGTCACGGGCGACTACGACGGCGATGGGAAGACGGACTTCGCGGTCTACCGGCCTCGCACGAGCACTCCCGCGGCGGGGGGTGACTACACCGTCACGTCCTCGAGAACCGGGCTCACGAGCGTGGTGAGCCGACCCGGCGTGCGTCCGGGCGAGCTGCCCATGGGCCGAGCCGGGCAGCAGTAATCCTCCTGCCTGGCGTGGTGGACTCGAACGTCCACCCCGCCGTGCGGCGGCGTGTGTCATCCGCCTTCGTGTAGCGGGCCTCGCCACAGCGGCCGAGGGTCGTGTGTCCCCGGAGGTGACAGCACGGGGCGCCCCTCGTTCCGCAATCCGAGCCCACCTCCCATGGCACATGGAGTGCTTCGTGTCGCGAGCCCCGCGCAACCCCGCGCGGGACTTCCCCTCGAGGCTCTTCATGCAAAGGTCCGCCCCTCCCCTGCTCAGGCTGTGCACGCTCGTGCTCGCGCTCGTGCTGCCCACGGTCTCCCACGCCGCGGTGGTGACGTTCTGCGCGGGAACGCTGGCGAACTCCGGCCAGAACTTCGTGAACTACAGCGGCACCTCGTCCGGGCTCGCGACGGGGATGTACCGGATGACCCTGTCACAGTCCGGCGCCTTCACCGTGCAGAACCTCCAGGCCTCCTGGAATGGCATCGCCGTGGGCGCCTTCCAGCCCATCTCCGGCTCGGCGACCGTGTCCCTGAGCGGCATCATCCCCTCCGGACTCGCGCCGGGCCAGAGCGTCACGGTGACGCTCTCCATCCAGAACATCATGGGCCAGCTCATCGACCAGAGCACCACCACGGTCGCCGTCAACGGCCAGAGCCCCGGCTGGAACAAGGTCTGGACGGCGACGAGCCAGGGCGGCGTCGCCGCCTATGCGAAGCACTATGTCGGTGACTTCGATGGCGACGGCACCGAGGACCTGCTCGGCGTGGACACCAATGGATGGATGACGATGTTCCACTACCGCAACGGCGACTGGCAGTGGGGCTGGAGCAACAACGGCTCCCCCAGCGCGGGCGGCGGCATCTACGACTATCGCAACAACCTGGTCATCGGTGACTTCGACGGGGACGGCAAGGACGAGGCCCTGGGGGTCGCCTCCTGGGTCACGCTGTTCCACTTCGACAACGGCACCTGGAACTGGGGCTGGAGCAGTTACGGCAGCACGTCCGACCAGCTCTTCGCCCACTCCAACGGGGGCGGCTACCTGGTCTCCGGCAACTTCGACCTGGCGGCTCCCGCCAAGAAGGATGAGCTTGTCGGCGTGAGCGCGAGCGGGTGGATCACCCTCTTCCGCCTCAACGCGGCGGGCACGGGCTGGGATTGGCTCTGGAGCACCCAGGGCAACACGGCGCATGGCATGTACGGCTACCGCCACCACCTGCGCAACGGCGGCGACACCAACGGTGACGGCAAGGAGGAGCTGCTGGGGCTCGCCAGCTGGGCGACGACCTTCCACTACGTCAACGGCGAATTCGCGTGGGGCTGGAGCACGTACGGCGCCAACCACATCGGTGGCGTGGGCTATCCGCAGGGCCCCCAGGACGCGCTCCTGACGGGCAACCTCGACTCCGTGGATGGACGGGACGAGTGGTTCTTCATCCAGGGGGGGCCGACGGCCTCCTGGGCCATCACCGAGGACTGGGCCGGCAGCGGCTTCTCCTGGAACTGGTCCAACCACAACTTCACCCCGGCCGCGCCCTTCATCGGTGACTGGCCGCTCGCGAACAACGGCGGCAGCAACGCCAGCTACCTGCTGGTCCGCGCCGTCGCCGGGCAGCCCAAGCACCTGGTCGCGCGCCGCACGTTCTGCGCCCACCGCGACATGCGCATGTACGTGATTTCCAACCCCTGGGCCAACTACTGAACCAGACGCGGGACACCTGGAGCCGGGGCCCATGCGGGCCCCGGCTTCGGCTTGTTGCCCCTCCGGCGAAAGACTCATCTCGACAGTCCCAGGCAGGGGCCCGCCTGGCCAACGACAAGGGAAAGGAAGAATAGTCACCCGCAAAGGCAGTCGAACCTGCGCGAGGCCCCATGAGCGCCAGTGGACGCGTCTCGGTCGGACACCCTGTGGACGTCGCGTCAGGGGTTCTCTTCAACACCTGGCTCGACTTCGCCATCCCAGGCACGCTTCCGCTCGTCTTCGAGCGGTTCTATAGCACCGCGCTCATCACCCAGACCGCCGAGGCGCCGCTGGGACCCGGGTGGCGCCATGGCTTCCAACACGAGCTCCGTCAGACATTGGAGGGGTTCGCCTATCTCGACCCGCAGGGGGTCGAACACCCGCTCGAGGACTCGAAAGGCAGCTTCGACACCTGTGGCAAGCTGCTCAGCCCTGCGCATCAGATGGAGCTGCGGGGCACCCGAGACGACCTGGAGCTCCAGCACTACGGCGGCCCGCATCCCCAGTGGGTCTTGCACTTCAGGCGCCGCCCCAAGTCCACGCGCTACCGATTGGAGTCCCTGGGGCTCAGTCCCCAGGCCCGATTGCGCTTCGAGTACAGCTCCACGGGCCCGCTCAAGCGGGTCATCCATGCACGCTCGGGTCGCGCGCTCCGCCTCGAATCCACCCCGCAGGGCCGCCTCGTGGCGGTCTGGCTCGAGGGGCCGCCCAAGGAGCTCGTCGCGCGCTACACCTACGACGCCCGCGGCAATCTCATCCAGGTGACCGACCGCATCGGCGTGGTGGCGGACTACGGCTATGACGCCCACCACCGGATGCTCTCGGAGGCCAAGGCCACGGGCGCCGTCTATACCTTCCGCCACGACGCCCAGGGGCGCTGCATCCAGGCCTCCGGCACGGACCGCTTCGAGGAGCGGCTGCTGCGTTACGACCCGGCCCGCAGAGTCACCGACGTCTCGGACAGCCACGGCGAGCGGACCCGCTACGAGTACAACGAGGCCGGCCAGGTGACGAGCCTGCTCACACCGCTGGGCACCCGCGCCGCCTATACCTTCGATGACCTCGGGCGACTGGTGGCCATCACGGACGTCAATGGGAACCGCAGCACCCTGCGTTATGACGAAGCGGGGCATCCCTGCGCCGCCTCCTATCCGGACGGGCGCGAGCTGTGTATCGAATACGATGACCGGCATCGCCCGGTGAAGTTCACGGACCACTCAGGCAAGTCCTGGCGCTATGCCCATGATGCGTGGGGTGCCTGGTGCACTCCATCAACCCGCTGGGCCATGAATGGCACTACGAATACAACGCCTCGTGCGAGCTGGTGCGCATCATCAACCCGCTCGGCGCGATGACCCAGCACCTCTGGGATTCCCACGGCAATCTCCAGCAGACCCTCGACCCGGATGGTCACGCCTGGTCCGCGGAGCATGACGGGTATGGGCGCCTCACGCGCCTGAGGGACCCTTCGGGTGGCACCTCGCGGACCACCTATGACCGAGCCGGGAATGTCGAGTCCTTCGAGGACCCGAACGGCCAGGTCGTCCACTTCGAGTACGACGCGGGAGGACGGCAGACGCTCAGCCGAGACGCCACCGGCAGGACCGCCCGACGACGCTACAACGCCTGCGGCCAGGTCATCGAAGCGGTCCAGGCGGACGGGACCCGGCTGCACTTCGAATGGGACACGGAGCCGGGTCGGCTTCTCTCCATCACCGACCCCCGTGGAAACCAGCTCCAGTGGTTCTACGACGTGCTGGGCCGCCCCATCGAGCGCCGCCACTGGGACGGCACCGCCATGAAGTATGAGTTCGATGCCGCGGGCAACCTCGTCGCGGTGGAGGACACCACGGGCAGCCGCGTCGAGTATGGCTATGACAGCTGGCACAACCTCGTGAAGCGCCGGATGCCGGACGGGGCGGAGACCGTCTACACATACGACGCCAACTGCCTGCCCATCTGCATCCGGACCGACGAAGCCGAGCTTCACTTCGAGCGGGACCTCCATGGCCGGGTGACCGCTGAGATTCAGGCGGGGCAAACGGTCCGCAGCACCTTCGACGCCACGGGTCGACGCATCCGGCTGGAGTCCGACCTGGGGGCCCAGGCGAGGTTCGACTGGAGCCCTGGCGGACGCTGCACCTCCGTCCAACAGGCCCACAACACCCTGCGGTTCCATCACGACGCGCGAGGGCGGGAGGTCCGACGGGAGCTGCCCGGAGGAGGCGCCTATGAGCAGCGCCACGACGCCGGGGGGGCGTGTCCTGGAGCAATGGTACGTCGCCCCGAACAGCGGAGCCCGTCGCCCCGGGAGGACCACCGCGAGCCCCAGCGCCCCTGCCAGCGTGCACCGCAAGTACCACTATGGCCCCAGCGGCCACCTGGACTTCGTCGAGGACTCGATGCGGGGCTCCGCCCGCTTCGTGCACGACCTGCTGGGCCGCCTGCAGGCCGCCATCCCCACGCAGGGCCTCGCGGAGCTCTTCGAGTACGACGCGGGCGGCAATCGACGCCACACCGCGCGACTCCCCTCGGCGCGGCTGAAGGACCCCGAGTCGATGCTGGTGCGGGGCTCCCTGGGGCCGGACACCCTGGACCTGGCGGAGCTGCACGCCCAGGGCGCCCAGGTGGAGGAGCGGCTCACCGCCCAGGGCAACCGCACGCTCCACTTGAGCAGGCCCGGAGAACACCTCCGCTACGAATACGACGCGCAGGGCCGGCTCGCGCGCAAGCACGTCGACCAGGACTCAGCGGAAGGCACCGCGACCTGGACCTATGAGTGGAACGCGCTGGGGCAGTTGCGCGGCGTCGTCCGACCCGATGGTGAACGCTGGAGCTACGACTACGACGCCATGGGACGGCGGGTCGCGAAGCATGGGCCCCGAGGAACCCACCGCTATGTCTGGGATGACGCCCGGCTGCTCCACGAAGTCACCCCGAGCCAGCAGCGGGTGACCTTCCTCACCCATCCCGAGCAGGCGACCCCGTTGTTGAGGGCGGATGACACCGCCACGTTCTACGCCCTGCACGATGCCTTGGGCAGCACGAGCGAGTGGGTGACCGAGGACGGCAGCCTCGCCTGGAGCGCCCGCCGCGGAAGCTGGGGCGAGCCCCTGGAGGAGACCTTCGATGGAGCCCCCGGCTTCCCGGGGCAGAGCTACGACGCCGAATCCGGTCTCTATTACAACTTCGCGCGCTATTACGACCCCGTCCTCGGCCGATACATCAGCCCGGACCCCATCGGGGTGCTGGGAGGATTCAACGACTACGCCTACGTCCCCAGTCCCGTCGAGTGGATGGATGTCCTTGGTCTCTACACGACCGGTGGTCCCTTCCAATGGAGTCCCGCCGCGACCTCCGGCTCCGGCGCTCCGGACCTGCTCGGCCAGGGGCAGCGCTATGTCATCAATCCGGCGACCGGAAACAGGCATTCCGAAAGCCAGCGCCGAAGCCTTCTCACGATGGCTGGATGAGGTCTGTCCGCTCCACCAAAGCACCCGCGCGCCCTGCGTCCTGGAAGCAGACGCGCCCGCGCGCGTGAAGGCCCTCTGGGAGGCCACGGGTTGGAGCACCGCCACCGGAGGCGGCGGCACCGTGCCCGTGTCCATACGGCCGGAGCGGGAAGCAGGCCTCGCCGTGGCCCGGCCCGTGTTCGAGCGCTGGTTCGACAACGCCCGGACCCGCGCCAGTTGGGGATTGAAGGCCGACGAGGGGCCGCCCTGGAGCAGGCTGCCCCGCAAGCTTCGCATCGTCTATGCCTTCACCTCGGCCCTCGCCTATGCGGACGAGACCTCCGACGCCGAAGACCCTCCTGTCTTCGAAGTGCGACCGGAGTCACCCACGCCGGTGATGTCGTGCCCCAGCTATGTGGATGCCGTGGTCCATGCCACCATCCTGAGGGTGATGTCGCTGCGCAGGGCCCTGGTGCTGCCCGGTCCCCCGTTGAAAGGACCCGCCCCCTTCGCACCGCTCTTCACCGGCCTCTGGGAACTGGGCGATGGCGTCTGGGGATTGGGCCACGACCCACGCCACCTCCACGGCAAGCCGCCGCCTCCCCAGGCCTTGACGAACTTCGTCTTCCGCTCGTTCGCCCACTACGTCGACTTCGCCCTCTCGGTGCCCACGGAGCAGCTCCCCACCCTGGGCCCTCCCGGCTCCGGCTTCACCTTCATGACAGACGGAGGCAAGGAGCTGGAGCCCGAGCGCCCCACCCTGCCAGGACTGCGAGCCTTCACCTCCCAGTCGTCCCCGCGGGAAGCGCCGCGCCATCATGCCTTCGGTCTCATCGACGGGATGCATGTCTGGATATCCCGGCATCCCCCCTCCCCCACGCTCAGCCTGCTCGTGGAGGCGCAACACGGCCCCCAGATGCTGGAATGGCTCAAGGCCCACAAGGCTCGTGTCCGGCAGAAGGTTGCTCCGAACAAGGACCCCTGGGCGGGCCCCCCACCTGAAGCACCCGCGCCCTCCACACGGGCCCCTCGGAGCAAGCGCCCCGCGAAGGCCCCTGCCGTCTCTGAGGAGGCCCTGACCATCCGTCAGGAGGCGACCGGGTTGCACCAACTGCTCGCCACCCGGCTGAAGGACTTCGCGTCGTCTCGCAGGGACGTGGAGCTGGGCGACAAGGAGCCCGCCACGCTCCGCGCCTTCTGGGAACCGGTGGGCTGGTCTCCGCTCTTCGCCGGGTTCCTCGGTGAGCCGGAGCTCGCCAAGGGCCGCAAGGAAGTGAAGCGGCTGCTGACCGAGTACCGCTCCTGGAGCGACACGTTCCGGCTCGACCTCGAGGACCTCCCCAGACAGTTCCGGCTCGCCTACGAAGACCCTCAGGGCGTCGGCTTCGCCATCACCGACGAGTCGACCCATCCCGAGCGGCCCTCCATGCTCGGAATCTCGGCGGACCGGGGCACGCTGGAGCCCAGCACCCCTGACTACCTGAGCTGGGCGGGCACGCAGCTGCTCTCCCTGGCCTTCTCCGACTGGCTTCACACGACCTGGCGGAGCAAGCCTTCACCGGACCAGTTGCCAGGGGCCACCCAGCCTTTTCCCAGACTGTCTCCCGGCACCCTCCAGCTCACCGAGGACGTGTGTGCCCTCCCCTCCGAGGCCTGGTCCCAGCGTCCCGGGGAGCGACTGGTCTTCCGGACCTTCGACGCGCTCATCCATTGGATGACCCACGCCCAGGGGCTTCAATCCCTCTCATTCGAGCCACTCCCTGGCGACAGCATCCCGCTCCGCACGAGCCCGGGTGCCAGGGAGCTTCCCGCGACGGTGAAGCACCTGCCCGGCCTGGAACCGGGACGGTCCTACCGCGCGGGCGCATGGGAAGACATGAACATCCTCCTCGAATCGAAGGGGGCCACCGTCCGACTGGCGACCTCGCCTCGTGACCATGAGCGCCTGTCCACCCTCGTGAAGGAGCGCGGCTGGCGTTGACGGCGGGGCGGCGCGATAGAGTCACGGCATGACGTACCTGGACCACGCGGCCTCCACGCCCGTGCATGAAGCCGCACTGGAAGCCATGCTGAGCGCGATGCGCGAGGGCGCAAGCAACCCCTCCTCCGTGCACGCGGCGGGACGCAAGGCCCGCGCCGCGCTGGACCAGGCCCGCATCGAGGTGTCCAGCTACCTGGGCTGCCTCCACGCCGAGCTGCGGTGGGAAGCCAGCGGCTCGGCCGCGCTGGGACGCGCCTTGCGCTCGGCCCTGTCCCTCTGCTCGGGCCCCCTCGTCTCCAGTCGCCTGGAGCACCCCGCCGTACGAAACGTCGTCGAGCAAGCCGAGTCCTCCGGCCGTGAGGTGCGCTGGCTGTCCCAGCCGGGCGGAAGCCTGACGCCCACCGTCGCCGCTCCGCTGCTCGAGGGCGCCGCCGTGGTGGCCCTGTCCGCGATGAACCAGGAGCTGGGCACCGCCCCCGACCTCGCGCCGCTGCTGGCGCTGGCTCCCAGCGCCTGGTGGGTGGTGGACGCGGTGCAGGCGGCGGCCTGGAGAGACCTCCGCCCCCTGCTCGCGCCTCGCGTCTTCCTCGCCTGCGCCTCCCAGAAGCTCGGAGGACCTCCGGGTGTCGCGGCGCTGCGCGTGCCTCGCGAGCTGGCCTTCGCTCCCGCGGGCAGACGCGAGCCGCGCTTCCCCGAAGCCCCCGGGACACCGCCCTGGATTGCCGCCATCGGCATGGGCGCGGCCTGCCGCGTCCGCGCCCCTGCCCTGCGCGAAGGACTGCCGCGAGCGAGGGCCCAGGCGGAGCGGCTGCTCGCGGGGCTCCAGCGAAGCTGCCCGGACCTCGTCCACAACACGGGGCCCGACTGGGTGGGCCCCATCCTGGATGTCTCGGTGCCTGGCGTGGAGGCACGCAGGATGGAGACCGCGCTCGACCTGCGCGGCCTGTGCGTGGCGAGGACCTCCGCGTGTCAGCAGGCGCGCGTGGTGGCCTCTCCCGTGGTGGCCGCCGCGTTCCCCGGGGCGCCATGGCGCGCGGACTCCGCCCTGCGCTTCAGCCTGGGACTCCAGACCTCCGAGGAGGACCTCGACGCCGCGCTGGAGGCCTGGAGCTCGGCCCTGTCGGAGCTCCGCCCCGCGACGTCCACCGGGAGCACATGAAGTCCCGCACGCGCCGGTGAGGGGAATTCCGGGCGAGCTCCGTTCAGGGACAAGGGACGAGCCCATTCCGGGCACCTTCCCCGAGAAGGAGCTTCCGTCCATGTCGCCGATTCCATCCCGGCGTCTCGCGCTCGTGTGTCTCTCGTTGGTGGCCGCCACGGCCTGCATGACCGGCCCGCACAACGGCACCACCACCGGGGACCCGGTGATTGGCGAGACCTTCCGGTTCGAGGGCTACTACCCCGAACCCAACATCCCCATCTCGCTCCAGGTCATGAACAATCCAGGCCTGGACCCGACCCTGGACTCCAACTGGACCCAGTTCGCCACGGCGACGACGGTCACCACCCCCACCTCGTTCAACAGCACCGACCCGCTCTTCCACTGGAGCGTCACCGCCGCGCCGGTGCCGCACATCGGCTTCTCGCTGCGCTGGTCCACCGGCGGCCTGGTGAAGGTGCGCGCGGTGGCCAAGGACCCCGACGGCGACACCACGCTCTACACCTTCGACGACATCACCTACCCGGACTGCTTCGCCGCCAACGTCAACGAGCCCTGGAACGTGCTCGGCACCGAGTGCCAGGGCGTGGGCCTCAACCGCTCCGCGCTGGTCTCCACCCGCAACAGCCCCGTCGACGCGGCCCCGGGCGCGCGCACGGTGTTCCTGGGCAAGAAGCAGAGCAACCTCCCGAGCGCGGCCGCGGAGGAGGCGGAGACGCTGCAGTACTACGCGCAGATCCAGGCGCCCGCGACGCTCGCCGCCTTCCGCACGAAGTTCGGCTTCCCCAACAGCGAGGTCACCGCGACCTACTACAACGACGGCGACCTGGGGATTGGCCGGGAGATGCACTGCCGCTCCTTCCCCGTGCCGTCGCAGCCCAATGGCGTCGCCTGCTACGTGAGCAACTACGCCGAGCAGCTCAACGGCGTGCCCGTCTTCGGCGGCAGCTCCGCCATCGCGCTCGCGGACGCGGTGAGCCGGACGAACGAGTTCGCCACCGTGGCCATGGTCTTCACCCCGCCCGCGAACACCGCCAACAGCGTCCAGTTCATGGTGTACGACGCCCAGGGCGCGCTGGCCCCCAAGGCGCAGCTCGACAACGCGGCCGACAACACCTTCGTGCCCGGCAACTGCCTGACGTGCCATGGCATCCGGGCGACGTACAACCCGGTCAACAACTCCGTGTCCGGCCAGGCGAAGTTCCTGCCCTTCGACGTCTTCAGCTTCCGGTACTCCAACGCCCCGGGCTTCACCTACGCCGAGCAGGCCAACGCGCTGCGCTCCCTCAACGACCTCATCACCAGGACCTCGCCCACGGCGGCCATCACCGACTTCATCACCGGCATGTACGCGCCCAAGGCGGTGAGCGACGTGACGGCGATGGCCAATGACACCTACGTGCCCCCTCAGTGGAAGCAGACGAAGCAGAAGGGACTGGCGCTCTACAACGGCGTCGTGAAGCCCTACTGCCGCACCTGCCACATGTCCGCGGGGGACGGCAGCGCGTTCCTCGACCAGGCCGTCTTCGAGGCGTACGCGCCCATCATCAAGACGGAGGTCTGCGGCTCGGGCACCACGCGCACCATGCCCCAGGCGGAGCACGTGATGCGCAAGTTCTGGAAGAGCGGCGCGCGCGCCTACCTCGACCTGGGCCTGGACCTGCAATCCCACTGCAGGCCGTAGCGCCCACACGCCCCGCTCCGGAAGGCACCGTCCCTCCGGAGCGGAGGTGTCACAGGGACTACGGCCCCGTCAGCCGGCTGAAGGTGAACGACGGGCGGTTCCACGTCCCACCCGGGAAGCTCAGCGACAGGGACGAGGACACGGCGCCGGGCGCTCCCACCGAGCCGGAGACGGAGAGCGTGCCCACGGGGATGGACGACGTGGACGGCGTGCCGCCGCAGCCCGGGCAGAGGTTCGTGCCGGTGACATATGTCAGCGGGAACGACAGCGTCGTATACGGGCTGGTCGCCACGCCCTGCACCCACACGGGCGTGCTGCCCTGATAGACGGTGACGTTGGCGAAGTGGGTGTTGCCCATGCTGTGGACCGTGGCGCCCCAGCCGGACTCGGTCGCCTGGTACCAGGCCCCCGTCAGGTTCATCACCGGCGTGCCGCTGGCGAACGCGAAGAACTGCACCGGCTCACTGCCCGACAGCGCCCCCAGGCTCCAGTGGAAGGTCCACGCTCCGGCGCTGTGCGTGAAGCGCATGCCGCCCACCGTCGTCAGCGTCGCGCTCGAGCCATTCCACGACGCGCGCAGCAAAGCTCCCCGCCACTCGCCGGGCTCGGCCTGCAGGTGGCTCACGTACCAGATGGGGGTGCCCGAGGCGGTGTACGTGTACCAGGTGACGTAGAGCGCGTCGGGCGCGGTGTGCTGGATGTCCAGCCCGTTGCCCGGGCGCGAGGCGTTGTACCAGGTGCCCTGCTGGGGGCGCGGCGGCAGGTTCGTGTAGACGGCCGCGGCCGCGTTGATGAGGCCGGAGCCGCAGTGGGAGCCACAGCCCGGAACCAGCGTCGCCGTGCTCCTGAGGCGCGCGGCGACCTGCGCGGGGGTCATGGACGGCTTCTGCGACAGGATGAGCGCCGCGAGGCCCGCCACGTGCGGCGCCGCCATGGACGTCCCGCTCAGGTAGCGGTGGCAGTAATCCCCTGTCAGCAGCGCGCCGTGCGGCTTGCCGATGGCCCAGGGCGCGACAATCTGGTCCGTGCCCGAGTACGGGTCCCACGTGTTGGGGTCATTGGCGGGACAGCCGATGCCCTCGCCGAAGAAGCCGGAGCTGGCGGTGCCGCCCGGCGCCATCAGGTCCACCCGGGAGCCCCCGTTGCTCCACGCCGCCCGCGTGTTCGTCTTCGTGGTGGCGCCCACGGCGAGCACGCCGTTGCAGGAGGCCGGCGTGACGTTCGCGGCCTGGAAGCCCTGCACGCCGTCATTGCCCGCGGCGGCCACCACCACCACGTTCCTGGAGACGGCGTAGCTCACCGCGCTCTGGATGTCGGGATAGTTCGAGCAGGGATAGATGGCGGAGGGATTGCCGGCGTCATACGCCGTGCCGAAGCTCATGTTGATGACGCGCGCGCCGTGGTCCGCCGCGTACCGGATGGCCTCGTCCACGGTGGCCAGGGTGACGCCGTTGCCCGTGTTGGAGACCTTGACGGGCATGAGCTGACAGCCCCAGCAGATGCCCGCCCCGCCCACGCCGTTGTTCGCGCGCGCCGCGAGGATGCCCGCCACGTGGACGCCGTGGTGGTAGGTGTTCGTGTCGTAGGGGTCCGCGTCCCCCTCGCCGAAGTCGTAGCCCGGGGTCCACGCGCCCTGCAGGTCGGGGTGGTCCAGCCGGCCCGTGTCCAGCACGGCGATCTTCACGTTGCCCGTGACGGTGTTCCACGCCGAGGGCAGGCCGATGGCCGGGGCGTTCCACTGCAGCGGGTAGAGCGGGTCCGACGGCGTGGCGAAGAACTCCAGGTACAGGTTCTCGTGCGCGTACTCCACGCCCGGGTCCTCGCGCAGCGCGGCGATGGCCTCCAGCGTGCGCGCCTCCTCCTCCGCGATGGACGCCGCCGGGCGCCCCGCCTCCGGCTCCAATGACATCACCACCGCGCCACTCGAGAGCGCCTGGACGTGCGTGGAGCGGAACCCTCGCACGGTGGGGAGCGCGTCACCGGAGAGGCCCCGGACCGAGTCCTTGAGCTTCACGATGGCCTGCCCCGGGACGAAGCGTCGCTTCGCGGCGCTCGGGGCCGGCGGCGCCTCCGGGGGCGCGGCGGGTTCGGCGCCACAGGCGCTCCACAAGAGGGATGTCAGCATCAGCGGGACAAGACACACGCGTGCCAGGTTCGTCACTCGACCTCCACTGAGAGGGGATGGAAGAGACACCAAGCCAGACGGACACGACGTGGGTCAACCCCGCGCCAGGGTGGAAATCCTTATCATCCAGAGCAGGGCCCCTCACCCCGAACGGGGCATGGCACGTCCCAGGTCGCGTCCAATCACAGCCATCCGCCCATCCCTCACGTCGCGCCCCCCGAGGGGCGGCGCCCCGGTCAAGCCGTGCTTCGGCGTGAGGCCTCCGGGGTCTGTTCCACCGCGGCCAGGAGCGCCACCTTCGCAACGGCGAGGAGACACACTGTCACCTCGGAACCCGGGAGAACATGCATCCAGCACCTTGTCGCGGCACCGATTCTCTCGCAGTCCGATCCACGAGACACCCCAGCAGGCGGACTTCACCGCGACCACCTTGCTGCCATTCCCCGTGAATGCGTTCGACGCGTACCCCGACCATCCGTCGGGCGCCGCCTCCAGTTGCGTGCGGACGCCGCCGGGGGTCGACCTGCCGTGGGGCGCCAGCGCGCCCACCGTCAACGTCCTGGCGCCCCGCGCCAGCACGAACAACTGGCTCTGCTTCGTCGGGCCCGGCTGGAACCACAACAACACCAACCCCCTCCCCGTGAAGCCCACCCTCATCGTCAACGGCGAGGACGACTTCGAGCTGGCCTTCCTCAGGCCCGTCTCGGCGGTGGGACTGGAGTTGCTCACCAACCATCGGGCGGTGCACAAGGTGACGTTGACCTTCACGGACGCCACCCAGGAGGTCATCGAGGACGCGGCCCTCGACACGAACACCCACACCTTCGAGTTCGTGGGCTTCCAGTCGAGCAAGCCCATCCGGTCCCTCTTCGTCGACACGACGGGTGGCGCCTCCGAGAACGAAGGCATCGCCGCCATCTGGACCGCGCCCTGAGGTCCACTCCAGCGCCCGGAGCCACCCCGCTCCGGGCGCTGCCGCGCACGGCCGTCAATCGAACTCGAGCGCCCGCTGGAAGTCGGCGGGGTTGGAGGCCGCGCTCTGCGCCGTCTCCAGGGTGATGATGCCCTCGCGGTACAGCTGCGTCAGGTGCTGGTCGAAGGACTGCATGCCGAACATGTCGCGGCCCTTCTCGATGACATCCTTGAGCTCGCTGGCGCGGTCATCCCGGATGTACTGCTCCACCGTCTTGGTCTGCACCATGATCTCCAGCGCCACCGTGCGGCCCTTGCCGCTGGCGCGGGGCAACAGGCGCTGGGAGATGGTCCCCTTGAGGCAGTCCGCCAGGCGCATGCGCACCATGGTCTGCTCCTCGGCGGGGAACACCGACACCAGGCGGTTGATGGTGCGCGAGGCGTCCGTGGTGTGCACCGTGGAGAGCACCAGGTGGCCCGTCTCCGAGGCCTTCAGCGCGATGTCGATGGTCTCCGTGTCGCGCATCTCGCCCACCAGGATGACGTCCGGGTCCTGGCGCAGCGCCGCGCGCAGGGCGATGGCGAAGCCCTTGGTGTCCGGGCCGATCTCCCGCTGGGAGATGGAGGACTTGATGTTCTTGTAGATGAACTCGATGGGGTCCTCGATGGTGAGGACGTGCAGGTTCTCCGTGCGGTTGATGTGGTCGATCATCGACGCCAGCGTGGAGCTCTTGCCCGAGCCCGTCGCGCCCGTCACCAGCACCAGCCCGCGCTCGTTGCCTGCGATCTTCTTGAGCACCTGCGGCAGGCCCAGCCCGTCGATGGTGGGAATCTCATCCGGGATGATGCGCAGGATGCACGCCAGCGAGCCGCGCTGCCGGTAGATGTTGACGCGGAAGCGCGCGACCCCCGGGAGGCTGTACGAGGCGTCGCACTCCTGCAGCTGGTCGATCTGCGGCTTGATGGCCGGGTCGGAGATGACGTGGATGGCCACCTGGCGGGTGTGGTCCGCGTGGAGCTTCTCCATCTTCAGCGGGCGCAGCACGCCGTTCACCCGGTAGATGGGCGGGTCGCCGGGCCTGAAGTGGATGTCCGAAGCGCCGTTCTGTACGCCAACCGTCAGGAGCTTGTTCAGTGTTGCCAGGTCCAGGTGAAGACCTCTCGGATGTGGAAGGCTTTGACTCTAGGCGAACCCGCAAACCCTGCCCACGGTGGGCATCGGTGCGCGCCAGACGCCCTTGTCAGCGCTGACCCGCCTGGGTTGGGGAAGATTTCAAGGCCTCGCCCTTCCCGAATGATTGCCCAGACACCCCGCCCTCCCCTGGAGCCCCTCGCATGAGAAGCCTTCAACGCCTCACTTCACCTGCCCTCGTGGCGGGACTCCTCCTGCTCAAAGCCACGCCCGTGCTCGCCCAATCCCTGCACTCCGAGCGCGGAGGACTCCACACCAGTCCGCTCGCCCATCGCGCATCCCTCACCGCGACGACGCTGGACCCGCTGCGCTCGCTGGCCATCTCCGACCACGCCACCGTGTCGCCCATCACCGCGCGCCGCGTGTTCGAGCAGCTCGTGCGGCAGGCCGGGGGTACGGGCTTCACCGCGGAGCAGCTCTTCCGCCAGCTCTGGGACACGCAGAACCCCGCGCCCGGCCAGCCGGACCTTCCCGGAGGTCCCCATTGCTCCGACGACGGGAACACCGTCAACGGCGCGCCCTATCCCTGCCGGACCCTCGAGGGCACCGAGGCGAGCACCACGACGGCCGCGCTCGACCGGTATGTGCTCGTGGGCCTCTTCAACCGCTTCGACCTGGCCCCGGTGGACGGCGCCCACTGCGGCGAGTACCGCATGTCCTTCGCGCGGTTCGTCCCGGCCCCGCAGGTGCGCTCCCGCAACCGCTTCATCCTGGAGGGCGCGCTCCCCAATCCCTCACCCGAGCTGGGGCTGGAGGGTTGCCGTCCGGTAGCCCAGGCGTGGGCAGCACTCTCCACCCTGGAGGACGCCGCCGAGCGGCGGGCGCTCTTGGACGCGCTCTTCTTCGAGGGCCTGGCCCCGGGAATCCCGCCCGTCATCCACCCCCAACACTATGGGGACAACCCCGCGGGCCTCGGGCAGGTGCGCGTCAACATGTTCATGCAGGCGGGCATCGGCGCGCCCAACCCGTGGATGCTGCGCGAGTTCAAGCTGAAGCGGCAGTGCGACGCCACGGGCTGCACCTTGCGATTCCTCCCCACCACGGTGAAGTCGACGCCCCGGGGAGACTTCTTCAACCTCCAGAATACCCACCCCCTCGCGGTGGCCTTCCGGGACTTCTTCGTCACCCAGGTGGAGGCCCTCGCGGTGGATGACTTCAACCGCTTCAACTACGCCGTCCCGGACGTCTTCAACGCCGCGCAGAGCAGCTCCATGCCGTCCTTCGGCAGCGTGGACGACTTCCTCGCCGAGTTCGACAAGACCGCCGCGCCCACCCCCTTCACCGACGCGCTCCAGGCCGAGCTGCTGCGCATCGGCAGCCCGCTGACGCCCCGTCACCTGGTGGCCCGCGCCCAGGCGCTGTCCTGCGGCGGCTGCCACGACCTCAGCCGGGGCACGGAGCTGGGGGGAGCCCCGGGCGTCTTCCCTCTCGCCTTCCTGCGCTTCGTCCAGACGCAGGACATCCTGTCCCCACTGCCGACGCCCGGACCGGACTCGCACTACCCCCTGTCCCCGTCCCTGACGACGGCCTTCCTCCCCTTCCGCCAGCAATTGCTCGGCGCCTTCCTGGACACGCCCGCGCTGGACGCACGCGTCGTCACCACCGAAGGGGCGCTCGAGGTCCAGGCCGGCCAGCCGTTCCAGGGAACGGTGACGCTGGAGAACACCGGCACCACGGCCTGGAGCGACCGCGGCGGCCTGCGCGCCACGTCGCTCGACCAGACCGCGGACCTGGGACTCTCCCCGGGGGAAGCCATCCACCTGGGGCAGCGGAAGACGTTCGTCTTCACTCACACCGCGCCGACGTCACCGGGACGCACCACCTACCGGTGGAGGCTGCACCGCGACGGCCAGGCCTTCGGCCCACCGCTGTCCTTCACGGTCGACGTCCCCTGAGGCCCGCGCGCCAGGGGCCCCGCGCCTACTGGATGGTGATGGGGATGTTGTAGAGGAAGCACACGGGGACCTTCTGGGGCTTGTACTCCCAGCCCGACTTGAGCCCCTTGATGATGTCCTCATCCGCGCCGGGCACGGACTTCACCGGCGTGACCTCATAGACGCTGCCATTGGTGGCCACGCAGACCTTGTAGATGCCCTGCAGCGTCTGCCCCCGGTGGCCCTGCTTGAAGACCTCCGACAGGCGCGGCGCCGTCTGCCGCACCACGTCCCGCTGGATGACGAAGGGCGGGACGTTCTTGGGCTTCACCGGCTCGGCCGGCCCCGTGCCACCCACGGCACCGCCCACGACGCCGCCCACCACCCCACCCACCACGCCTCCGGCGACACCGCCCTCCACCCCACCCTCCACGCCGCCTTCCTCTGGCGCCGCGGGCTCCGGCTCGGGCTCCGGCTCCACCTCGACCGGCTTCTGCTCGACAACGGGTTTGACCTCAACCGGTTGACGCAGCTCCGTCTTGGGCTTCTTCACCTCCGTGCGGGGCGTCGTCTTGCGCGCCGCGGGGGGTGGAGGAGGCGGAGGGGGCGGAGGCGGGGCCTTGACGAGGTTGAGCACCACGTCGATGGGCTCCTCCGTCTCGAGGACCATGGGCTTCACGAACAACACCAGCGCGGCCACGACTCCGACGTGGACCGCGACGGAGAAGGCGGCGAAGCCGAGGATGCGTGAGGAATGAGGGTCGGTCTGCTGCGCGAACATGCCGGGCACGCCTTACCACAAGCCCGACAAGAGTCGTCGGGATGTAATCCTGCTGCATCAGCAGAATCGTGTGAGTGTCATGGAGACGGCACGCAACTGATACCTCTGGACCGGCCACTCGTGCTAGAGGGCCGCCACCTCGTCCCCATCCCCAGAGGTATTTTCCGTGCAGACAAAAATGAAGTGCGCGCTCGGGCTCGTGGCAGCCCTGAGTGTGTCCTGTGGTGAGTCGACCGATGAGGTCGGCGACCGTTACCAGGGCGTCATCGATGCCTCGACGCTCGACACCAAGTTCCGGCCGACCAGCGGCAACTACCGGCCCACGACGGCCCGGGTGCGGGGCACCAACGTGCCCTTCTACAACCTGGGACAGGTCGCCACCGAGCGCAAGGACGACCGGGGCGTCATCACCAACGCGGGCGTCCCCGTGGACGCGGACGGCCGGCCGTACGTGCCCGCCGCGCGCGCGGTGAACACCTCCTATGAGTTCGCCGAGGGCTGTGTCACCGGCAAGGCGGACTTCGACGTCCGCACCGACAACTACCCGGAGACGGTGCAGTGGCCCGTCTTCACGAACCTGCCGCTGACCGTCACGGGCAACACGACGCCGCCGGTGGTCCCGCTGGTGAAGGTGACGCGCTGGAACGGCACGTCCTCCGAGCAGTGCAACGCCATCAAGGACGCGGCCTCCCTCACCAAGGGGAACTTCGGCGGCGGCGCGGGCGACACGACGATTGCGCTGCGCGCCATCATCGACGTGTCCGCGAACCTCAACCCGCTGCGCGCCGACTCCGCCTTCACGTCCCAGGGCGGCTGGTACCGCGGCCTGCAGCTGGCGTACCTGGACGGCGGCGAAATCCCCGTGGATGACCAGGGCAACCTGAAGGTGATGGACGGCGTGCTGGTGAGCCCGCCGACGGGCGCGCCCACGTCGGAGACGCCCGTGTACCTGTTCTCCGCGCTCCCGGGCGAGGAGGGCTGGTCCCCGGTGGTGCGCCTGCGCACCTTCACCGCGACCACCGCGAAGCCCGCCTCCAGCTACACCGGCCTGTGCACGGACGTGTGCGCTGAGACGGAGCTGAACATCAGCACCCTCACCCGGTACTCCGGCGTGCTCTTCGCCGTCGGGAGCTCCCTGTGAGCGCCCCTTCCCCTGTCCCGAGCCCCTCCATGAAGACGCTTGTTTGCCGTGCCGGTGGCGCGCTCGCGCTGCTGCTGCTCGCGCTGGTCGCGAGCCTCCCTTCCCCCGCGCTCGCCGCCGGCCAGAACTACGGCCGCATGGCCGGCTATGTGTATGACCCGACGGGCGCGCCGCTCGCCGAGGTGCCGCTCACCGTCACGGGCCCCGCGCTGCAGCAGCCCCAGTCGCGCACCAGCGGCGAGGACGGCCGCTTCGAGTTCGACACCCTGCCCCCGGGCGAGGGCTACGTCCTCGAGGTGAACGTCCCAGGCTTCGCCCCCATCAAGAAGGCGGGCATCACCGTCCTCTTGGGCCAGGCCACGCAGGTGGACGTGAAGCTGGAGGTGTTCACCGAGCAGGCGGCGGTGGCCACCTACGAAATCGTGGAGAAGGTCAACCCCATCATCAACCCGGACTCCGCGCAGATGGGCGCGGTGATGACCGCGGAGAAGGCGGCCACCTCGCCCGTCTTCACCCAGGTGCAGGCCATGCCGCAGCTGGTCGCCGGCGTGGGCAACGGCAACGCGCCCAGCCTGCGCGCCGGCCTGTCGCGCTACGGCAAGTTCTTCATCGACGGCATGGACACGTCCGACGTGGTGGACGGCAGCATCAGCTCCCCGATGAGCTTCTACGCGGTGGAGAACTTCGAGGTCATGACCGGCGGTCTGGACGCACAGTACAACTCGCTGGGCCTCATCCAGAACGTCGTCAGCAAGAGCGGCTCCAACAAGTTCACCTACGACGTGACGATGATTCTGTCGCCGGCGTGGGCCAACGCGAAGTACCGGGGCGCGGCCAACCAGAACCCCAACGTGGCCAACTACACCCAGAACGAGGTGCCGCTCTCCGAGACGGCCTTCTACAGCCCGCTGGTGGGCGTGGGCGGCCCCATCATCAAGGACAAGCTGTGGTTCTACGTCTCCGGTCAGTGGAACTTCTCCAAGCGTGACACGCCGCTGGGCGAGGAGAGCCGCACGTCCGACACCCAGACGCGCCTGGCCCGTCTGAAGCTCACCTGGCAGCCCACGACGAAGGACCGCCTGTCCCTGGCGTTCAACTACGACAACAACACCATCACCAACCAGGTCTCCACCACGTTCGTGACGCCGGAGGCGGAGACGCAGGTCGACCGCGGCGGCTTCTTCGCCATCGTCAACTACGACCGCAACATCTCCGACAACGTCCTCTTCCAGCTCCAGACGGGCCTCACCTACAAGGACATCTGGAACGGGCCGATGAACGAGGACTCGCAGGACATCGCCCACATCTACAACAGCACCACGTACCGCAACGCCGGCGCGCTGCGCAACGAGGTGGGCAACCTGGTCACCGAGAAGCGCATGCGCTACCAGTTCGACCCGACGCTGCTCTTCAAGGTGAAGAACCACCAGATGAAGGCGGGCTTCCAGTTGAGCTACCTGAGCGGCGACAAGACGGCGCAGGTGATTGGCAACCAGCGCTTCAACGACCGCAACGGCGAGTGCAACCCGGACGACCCGGAGACGTTCGCCTTCTGCAACGAGCGCATCGACTTCTACAACAGCGAGGGCGTGCGCGGCCCGCTGACCACCGAGGCCGGGACACTCATCTCCGGCGCGTTCGTCCAGGACCGCTGGAACGTCAACCGCTACCTGACGCTGGTGGCGGGTCTGCGCGCGGACGTGGGCCGGCTGTACGGTGACAACAACCAGTTCATCACCAACCTGGTGGGCATCGGCCCGCGTCTGTCCGCGACGGTGGACCCGTTCGGCAACCGCACCACGCTCATCAAGGCGCACTACGGCCGCTCCAACGAAGTGGGCGACGTGTTCATCGCGCAGCACGCCAACCCGGAGCTGCTCCAGGTGCGCTCCACGTTCGCCAACGGCGCGTTCGCGGACTGTACGCCGGACACCGTGGGCAACCCGCAGTGCAGCGTGGCGGGCGGGGCGTCGGGCCGCTTCTTCGACAAGACCAACCACACGCCGCCGCACGTGGACGAGCTGGCGCTCGGCCTGCACCACGCCATCAACGAGGGCGCGGTCATCGGCATGGACCTCACCTACCGCAAGTACTCCAACATGTGGGTGGACGAGGAGGTCAACCGCATCTGGGACCCGTCCGGCACGCGCGTGGTGGACTACGCGGACGGCATCAACCACACGGTGGTGAAGATCCACAACCCGGACGACGCGTGGCGCGACTACCGCGGCATGGACCTGTGGGCGCAGGGCCGCACGGGCCCGTGGGACCTGCTGGCCAGCTACACCCTGGCGTTCAGCAACGGCACGGTGGGTGACTACTTCGACGGCTACGGCGCCAACCCGCGCTTCAAGCACTTCTTCGAGGGCCCGTCCCCCGAGGACATCCGCCACACGCTCAAGGGCGCCATCGGGTACACCACCCAGTTCGGCCTCGACTTCGGCGTGCGCTTCAACTACCGCACGGGCGCGCCCATGTGGATGTTCCAGGAAGGCTCCGTGGACCGTCAGCGCGTGGTGCGCTCGGACCGCGGCACCGGTCACTCGTACAACACCAGCACGGGCATCCCGGACTTCAATGACCCGGCGGCCATCTCCGAGCTGCGTCAGCCGAGCCAGTTCCTGTTCGACGTCCAGGCCCGCTACGACCTGAACCGCGTCATCAAGACGAAGGAGACGAAGATGGAGCTCACGCTCATCTTCTTCAACGTCCTCAACAACAGCGACGTGACCTTCGTGCAGGAACAGTGGCGCGCCACCAACAACCGGTTCGGCACCGCCACGGGCCGCCGCAGCCCGATGCAGGCCGAGCTGCTCTTGCGCGTGCGCAACTAGCCACATCGCCGCACCACACGGGGCCCTCGCTTCCATGCTGGGAGGCGAGGGCCCTTGAATCAGACGGGGCCGCGTTCTAGAGGGGCGTGTGACTTCCGCCCTCCGTCCGCTCCGCCTCGGGCTCCTGTCGGCCCTCGTCGTCTCCTGCGCCTCGCATCCGCCCGCGCCGGAGGCTCCCCCCACGGCCCCCGCCGCCGTCAAGGTCGCGCCCGAGCCGGTGCGCCTGAGCGTGGTGGGCACCAATGACTTGCACGGCTGGGTCATGCCGTCGCGCGGGAGCCTGGCGGATGGCACGGCGGTGGAGCAGGGAGGGCTCGCCACGTTCGCGGGCTACCTGTCCATCCTGCGCGCGGAGAACCCGGACGGGGTGCTGCTGCTGGATGGTGGTGATCTGTTCCAGGGCACGCTCGCGTCCAACCTGACCGAGGGCGCGGTGGTCATCGACGCGATGAACACGCTCGGGTACGTGGCCTCCGCGCTGGGCAACCACGAGTTCGACTACGGCCCGGTGGGGCCGCGCTCGGTGGCGATGGAGGGGGATGACCCGTTCGGCGCGCTCAAGGCGCGCATCACCCAGGCGCGCTTCCCGATTCTCGGGGTGAACGTCACCGACGCGCAGACGGGCGTGAGCCCCGCGTGGCTGGGGAACACGGGCACGCTGCTGGTGGAGCGGCGCGGGGTGAAGGTGGGCATCGTGGGGCTGGCGACGCCGCACACGCCGGAGGTCACCAACCCCGTGAATGTGGCGAGCCTGCGCTTCGCGCCGCTGGTCTCCTCAGCGCTCGCGGCGGCCAACGATTTGCGTGCGCGCGGGGCGGAGGTGGTCATCGCGATTGCGCACGCGGGCGCGGTGTGCAAGCGGCAGGACGACCCTCGGGACATCTCGTCGTGCGACCGGGGCGACAGCGAGATCATCGAGATGATGGAGGCCCTGCCCGAGGGCACGCTGGACGCGGTGGTGGCCGGGCACACCCATCAGCCGGTGGGGCACTTCGTGCGGGGCACGCCGGTCATCGAGACGTCGGGCCGGGGCCGGGCGTTCGGCCTGGTGGAGCTGTTCGTGGACCCGACGACGCGCAAGGTGCTGACCGAGCGCACCACGCTGCAGGGCTCCGTGCCGGTGTGCGAGCGGGTGGAGGCGACGCTCGGGACGTGCGACGAGCGCAAGTTGAAGGACCGCAACAAGGTGGAGCTGGTGCCGGCGACGTTCCGTGGGCAGCCGGTGGTGGCGGACGCGGCGCTGGGGACGCAGTTGGCCGGGGCGCTCGCGAAGGTGGAGGAGATGCAGAAGCGCCCGCTGGGCGTCAACGTGCCGGCGAAGCTGACGCGCGACTACGACGCGGAGAGCCCGCTGGGCAACGTGCTGGCGGACGCGCTGAACCAGCTGGGCATGACGGGCATCGCCGTCATCAACAGCGGCGGGCTGCGCGCGGACCTGCCCGCGGGCGAGCTGACGTACGGGGCCGTCTTCGAGGTGCTCCCGTTCGACAACACGCTCTCGGTCGTCACCCTCACCGGGGCCCAGCTGACGAAGCTCCTGGAGGGGGCCTACTCGCGCAAGGGAGGCACGCTCCAGGTGGCGGGGCTGAAGGTGAACCTGGAGCAGTGCAACGGCGTGACGCGGATGGTCTCCGTCACGAAGGCGAACGGGAAGCCCCTCGAGCCCAACAAGCTCTTCCAGGTGGCCATGCCGGACTTCCTCGCGCGGGGTGGCAGCGGGATGGACGAGGTGCTCAAGACGCTGCCGCCCGGGAGCGTCAACCTGGGCGAGCAGCAGGCGCTGACGCTGCGCGACGCGCTCGTGGAGCACTGGAGGAAGCGGGGCAAGCCGCTGGTGGCGCCGACGCCCGGACGCATCCTGCGTCAGCGCGCGGCGACGGGCTGCGCCGTGAAGGCCTCGGGTCGGGACTGAGGTCGTGAGGCAGGGCGCCGCGACGTCGGCGGCGCCCCACCGAAGGCTTTTCACGCCCCCCGTTCAGGTGGCTGCAGCCCTGAACGAGGAGTCCCCCGACATGTCGAGCCACCCCGCCCCGCGCTCGCGGGCCATGCTGTCCTCCGCCCTGTGCACCCTGCTGCTCGCCGCCTGTGGTCCCCAGGGCACCGAGGCGCCTCCCGCCGAGGCCCCCGCGCCCGAGGCCACCGAGCAGGGCACCGTCCTGCACGAGCTCAAGCTCAGCAACACCCGCAGCGTGCGCTTCATCGAGTCCGCCCCGGGCGAGGTCTTCGTCGCCGAGTCGGGCCACATGGACCTCGACGCCGCCCACCTCCGCGAGGCGATGAAGACAGACTCCACCCAGGGCCAGGAGCTGGCGGACGTCTACCTCGCGCTCGTGCCCGGAGCCACCCGTGAGGACGTCCCCGCCGCCCTCGTCGCCGCCCAGGGCCGCGTCGCCATGGCCCGCCACCTCCAGGAGCGCGAGGCCGCCCGGAGCGAGGGCCGCGCCGCGGCGAACGCCCCGCTCGCCGAGGGGCCCTCCGCCCTGAACACCGAGCGCGGCCCCTTTGCCGCGAGCCTCAACGACACCTGGGATTGGGTCGGCGACAAGCAGTGGTTCACGAGCAACTTCTGTGCGACCACCGCCACCCAGGGCCGCACCTGTATCACCGACTACTGGTACGGCTCGTACAGCGGCGCGAAGGACAACACCGTCTACTTCCGCGCCGTGGGCCTCGCGGCCGGCTTCGACTCCACCGCGTACTTCTATACGCAGTACAAGTCCTGCGGCTTCTGGCCCTGGGATGGCTGTGAATGGAAGGTGAACTACAGCACCACCCTCCAGGCCCGCCACTACATGATGGTCACCTGGGACACGGGCCCGCGCTCGCGCTGGGCCGGCATCGACCAGAGCTCCGACCGCGTGTACCTCAGCACCATTTGGAGCACGTCGTCCTCCACCCCGCCGCCCGCGCAGGAGCCGTGCACCGTCTACGCCCGCGCCCACGCCACCACCTGCTACAACCTGGACGGCACCATCTCCTCCATCTCCAACACCCTGTGCGGTGACGCCTGCGCGGGCACGTACGCCACCGCCTCGCAGTGGGCCACCCAGGCCCTCGGCACCCAGACGTGCCTGGGCGCCTACGCCGGCTGCTGCCTCTACTACGTCGACCAGAACTTCAACCGCTGCGGCGGGTGAGCTGTCTGGGCCTGCTCCCCGGCGACCTGCGATGCTCCCGCCATGGAACGCTTCGTCCAGGTCGCCGAGGGAGTCTCGCTGTGGGTCGAGTCACGCGGGCCAGAAGACGCGCCCGCCATCCTGCTCATCATGGGCTCCACCGCGTCAGGCCTCGTCTGGCCCGACGCGCTGATGGACGCCCTGGCCCGACACCACCGGGTTCGTCCCCGCGCTCGCCCAGGCGCTCCTGGGCCACGTGGAGGCCGCGGCGGCCTATCCCTTGCGCAGCCCCACCACCTCGCCGTAGCCGCCGGGGATGAAGAACTGGTGCGTCTGCATGCCCATGATGCGCAGGGCCGTGGTGACGACGTCCGCGGAGCGGGGCACGCGCTTCTGCGTCTGTCCCGTCTCCTCGATGATGTCCACCGGGGTGCCGAGCCCGCGCGTCGTGTACGTGCCCACCTGCCGGTTGTGGGCCACGTTGCCACCGGCGAAGACCACCGAGGTGTACGGGTGGTGGTCGTCCGGCAGGCTGTAGCTGCCGTCACTGCCGCGTGACGCCCAGCTCCGCCCGAACTCGCTCATCACCAGCACCAGCGTGTCGTCGAGCAGCGTCTTGCCCGGCTTGCCCGGCGCGGGCGTGGCCTTCATCTCGCCCAGGAAGCGCGCCACGCAGTCCATCAACCCGCGGCCATGCGCGCAGCTGTAGGCATGCCCGCCGCCGTTGTGCGTGTCGAAGTCGAGCCTGAGCGACACGTGCACCGACGTGGCCAGGTCCGACTTGAGCAGGCGCAGCGCCATGTCCATCCGCGGGTCCAACCCCACCAGGTGGAAGTTCGCGTTGCCGAACGTGTACGTGAAGGACTCGCTCAGATAGCTCGACAGGTACGAGGGCCGGTTCGTCTTCAGCGCGTCGATGCCCTTGGTCTTCTCCAGCACCGACACCACGTCCGTCGCCAGCACGCGCGAGACGCTGTTCAGCGAGCCGTGCAGCCCCTCCAGGTAGTTGTCCACCTTCGCCGTCGAGCGGCCCAGCCGGCGCCTGGCCTGCCCCAGCGAGTAGCGCTCCACCGTGGTCGTCTTCAGCTGGGCCCCGGTGGGCTCGCCCTTCGCGTTCAGCTCCGGCCCCTCGGTGCGCGCCTCCAGCCCGTTCCACCAGGCGTTGTCCGCCGCCTTGCCGGAGAGCATCGGCTTGAGCGCGTCGATGGACGGCACCCCCACGGGCCCCGCGTGCGACGGCAGGCCCATGCCGGACGGCATGCCGCGCTCGCCCGCCACCACCACGAACGGCAGCGGCCGGCTCTCCCGGTGCCGCTCGTACAGGTGGTTGGCGATGACCGAGTGCACCGCCGGCGCCCGGTAGTCCGCGCCCGCCACGCCGCACATCGCGGAGATGAAGGCGCTCGCGTGGTCATTGGTGCCCTGGTCGATGCCGTGCAGCACGCTCAGCTGCTCGTGCAGCGCATAGTGCTGATAGCCATACATCAGCGGGCTGAACGAGCCGCGGGCGGCGGGGTTCGCCGGGTCCCACGACTGCCAGGTCCGCAAGGGCTTGTACGGGCCGTTGGGGGCCGCCAGGTCCACCACCTTGCTGGCATCGAAGAAGACGGGCTCGCTGCTGAAGCCCGCGGGCGCCGGGACGCAGAGCGGAATCTCCGCGTCCTCCATCGGCGTGAAGTAGTACGCCGGACGGAAGCCGCCCGGGACATAGAGCACCACGAGCCGCGAGGGGACATCCGCGTCCGCGGCGTGCGCGGTGCCGGAGCCCAAGAGCCCCGCCTTCTCCAGGAGCGCCAGCTGGCTTGCGCCCAGGGCCCACTTGAGCAACGTGCGTCGAGAGGTGTTCAGCATGGGGTCCTCGGCTCAGTACGTAATCCACAGCGGGTGACGGATGAGCGCCGCGCAGGTGCCCACCCAGGCCAGGCGCGTGTTCTGCGCCTCCAGCGGGAGGTAGACCTGCTCGTACAGCTCCTTCAGCTCCGCGTCCGTGGGCGGCTGCCCGAGCATGCGGAGGTAGAGGTTGCGCAGGTTCTTCCGCACCGCGTCCGGGTTCTGGGTGGACGTGTCCGCGAGCGTCACGTAGCGCAGCACCGCCTTGTTGTTCTGCTTGTCCACCGCGCGCCCGCACCAGGCCTGGGACATCTGCACCAGCGCCTGACCGGCGGAGGGGCCGAACATCGGGTTCTTCTTGCGGTACTCCAGGGAGTTGCCGCCGCCCAGGGCCTCGTAGCGCTCCGGCGCGCGCGAGTCGGAGACGTACTCGCCGGAGATGCCGGGGGCCCAGTCCCCGGGCCACACGAAGAACTTGTTCCAGTTCACCACGTAGGCCCGGTTGCGCCAGTCGGGGTTGCTCGTGCTCACGAAGTCCTCGAGCGTCAGGCCCAGCTGGTCCATCAGGCTCACCACCATCTCGTCCGCGGCCAGCCGGCGGACCTGGAACTCCTTGGGGGACGGCGTGTCCATCGGCTCGGGCGGCGCCTTCAGGTCCCGAATCCAGTCCTCCACCTGGGCGATGGTCATGGTGACGCGGCCATTGGCGACCAGCTGCTCGTAGGGCTGGCCCGGCGGCATCTGCGCGTAGCTGCCCGGGGCGTTGCCCTTGAGCATCTTGATGAGCAGGCTGCCCTCCGGGTCGCCGCGCTTCACGAAGCGCTCGTCGTAGACCAGCCCGCTCTCGAACGCGGCGAGCGAGGCGAAGAAGGGCTTGTTGCCGTTGATGTGGCAGCCCTCGCACGCGGGCGCGAGCGCGAGGCGGACCGCGTCGTTGTCGCTCGCCGCGGCGCAGGTCCCCGAGTCCGGCTCATCCGAGCTGCCCTGTCGGTACGAGCTGTCACCGAAGCAGGCGCCCAGGTTGAGCGCGAGCACCGCCAGCGCGGCGGCGCACACGAAAGAAGTCGGCGTGCGCATCACAGGCCCCTCCGCAGCTCGGACTGCTCGAACAGGTAGCGGATGAAGGGGCGCAGCTTGCGCTCCCCCGCGACGAACTCGCGCGCGAGCTTGTCGATGAAGCCCTTCTCCGTGGCCGGGTTCAGCTCCCGGCCGATGAACATCGCGTAGAGCTTGCGCGCCGCGCAGCGGTCGAACTCACCCGAGCGCACCAGCAGCTTGCCGAAGCCCAGGGGGCCCATGGTGCCGTCGCCGTGCTGGCCCAGCAGCGTGTACGACTCCGGCATCGTGTCCAGCAGCACCGCCTCCGGGTTCGCCTTGAGCTCTTCGGGCGTGACGGGCGTGAGCACCGTGTTCGGCAGGAAGGCGTTTTTCCACCGCAGGCCCGGCGCGTTGCCGGTGTGCGGGTACTTGCCGGACAGCCACTCCGCGGTGACGCGCTGGTTGCCCATGCCGCCGATGAAGGGCCAGGGGACGTAGTAGCTGGGGAACGGTGTGAAGTCCCAGCGCTTGAAGGCGATGGCCGCGGGGTCCAGCGTCTTGTGGCAGTGCAGGCACGTGCCGCCCGTGGCCGG
This sequence comes from Myxococcus sp. XM-1-1-1, assembly GCF_020037095.1. Lineage (NCBI taxonomy): Bacteria > Pseudomonadati > Myxococcota > Myxococcia > Myxococcales > Myxococcaceae > Myxococcus > Myxococcus sp. XM-1-1-1. The sequence continues at coordinate 306,491 of NZ_JAIQDH010000001.1, read as the reverse complement.
GTCGATCTCCAGCGGCGGGAAGTGCACGTCCGCGGGGGGCGGCGAGAAGTTCTGGCAGGCGAAGATTTCCAGGAAGCGCGCCGCCCGGACCCGCTCGCGCGGGAACGAGGACATGGAGCCCATCATCGTGAGCACGCCCGCGGCGGGCAGCCCCAGGGGCGCCTCCGTCGTCGTGCGCGGGTCGAAGCGGTAGGTGCGCTCCATGCCGCCGGAGCGCGACTTGTCGGGCGTGAGCGCCAGGTGGAAGGGCTCGAGCTGCTCGACGACGAACTCCCGCCACGCCTGCGGGTCGTTCGGCGTGGGGTGCATCGGGTCGCGCGGCTCGTTGCCCACGTCCGGGCGCCACCAGGTGGTGTTCTGGTCCACCACGGCGTTGCCCATCTGCCGGCCAAAGCGGACGTACAGCGCCCGGAGCCAGTTGGTGCCGACGGTGTAGTTGCCGACGACCAGGTCCGACAGCGGGCGGTCATGCCACGCCAGGTGCGCGAACAGGCGCGCGGGCTCCTCGTAGGGGTGGCGACGCTGACCGTTGAGGCTGCCGGTGCCCCCGGACCCGAGGCCCGCGAGCGGCGAGCACCAGATGAGGTTCGGTCCGCAGCCACAGCCCCGGTTCAGCGCCGGGTCGTAATAGCCGCCGGAGGCGACGCCGCAGTCCAGCACCTTGCCGGTGCGGGTGTCGGTGACGGTCTTGGTGTCACCGCCCGCCTTGCCCAGCACCTGGACGGTGGTGCCCGGAGCCCACCAGGGCTCGACGGTGTGCACCTCCGGGACGGCGGGATTGCCGGCGCCATCCTTGTCCTGGCACTGCTGGTTCGGGTTGCCGCTCTCGAACTCGTTGACCGCGTAGTACGCGCCCGGGTGCAGGCTGTTGTCGTCACAGCGGTGCAGGTGCCCGGACATGTCGCCCTGGTACGCGTCCCCCTGGGCGCCGGTGGTGTAGGCGCCCACGGTAATCCACTCGTGCCCGAAGCGGACCATGCGCTCGTAGAACTTCGGGGAGGCGAGCACCTCGTCGAGCGTGGAGCGCAGGAGCGTCGCGCGAGCCGCGGGCGTCGCCGCCGCCTCCATGGCCTCGTACTGCTCCAGGGTCGGGGTGGTCCCGGTGAGACCGAGCACGATGCGCCGCAGCACGCGCGTGTCGCTCATCGGGTCTTCGGGAGGGTCCTCCGGGGCCGTCGGCTCGGGCTCACATTGCTGCGCATGCGCGTCGGACACGATGAGCCCGGACATCGCGAACAGCACGCCCGCGAGGGCCGCGCTCTTCAGGTGCAGGTGCCAGTGCATGCGTGCGACGGTAGCATCGATTGTCGCAACGACACACAGCAGAACCCTGTCTGTCATTCAGCGAGAATGAGGGGTGGACTGCCCTCCACACCTGATTGTCTTTCCGGCCCCCCGGACGTGAGCCGGGCCCCCGCTGAGGTGGACTCCCCACCACACCTGGGGCTCCGGGCCCGCGCTCCCCGGAGTGCGTGGAGGTGTGTCTCGCGCACTCCGAGGGGACGAAGTCGCTACGGCTGGGGGAGCTCGCGGAAGACGAGCAGGCCTCGCGAGGAGTCCGCCGCGTACACATACCCGTCGCCGGGGACGCGGATGCCGAGCAGTCCCTCGAAGGGGCTGTCGGTGCGGTCCGGGTCCGAGTCTCGGAAGGAGTTGTAGTGCGCCACCTGCCGGGGCCTGGTGGGGTTGGACACGTCCAGCACGCGCACGCCGTCGTGGTACCAGGCGATGTAGAGCAGGTTGCCGCGCAGGATGATGTTGTGGATGGAGGTGAAGGGCCGGTGGGTGCGGAACTCGCCGATCTTCACGATGCGCGCCGGGTCGGTGACGTCGAGCACGCGCAGGTGGGAGTGCTGGAACTCACCGCCCTCGAACGCGAGGGTGCGGCCGGCGAAGGTGCCCACCGCGCTGTGGTGCGCGAAGCTGAAGTCCGGACGGACGTACCCGCCCAGCTCGCGGACGTCGTCCAGGTTCGTGACGTCCATCACGAAGTAGCCGCGATACGACTCGCTGACGTAGAGGCGGTTCTCGTACACGAAGGCGTCATGGGGACCGCCCAGCGTGGCCACCTCCGGCGAGGCGATGACGGTCCGCAGCTCGGGCGCCAGCGGGTCGGAGATGTCGTGCACGAACGTGCCGAGGCTGGGGGCCATGGAGTAGAGCCGGTCGCCGTCGACGAGCACCGTGTGCGTGCCCGTGGCGCCCGTCGTGAAGCTCCGGACGAAGCGGGGGTTGGCGGGCTCGGAGATGTCATAGACGAGCGTCCCCGAGTCGTTGCTGGCCACGTACAGGGCATCGCCCTTGGCCCAGACGGCGTTCCAGTAGTTGTCGTGGGGCAGGGAGAGGGTGGTCTTGAGGACGGGGGCCGCGGGGTTGCTGACGTCGAAGACCGAGAGGCCGCCCAGCCGGACCTGCTTGGGGATGGAGACGACATAGGCGTGCCCCTTGGTGACGTAGAGGTCCAGGGGGTGGCCCAGGGGGGTGTACCCCTCGCCGTGCAGCGCGAGGCCGCCGGAGGACTCGGGCTCACCGCCCCAGTGGGAGACCCGGTGGGCCTCGAAGGTACCCGCGCGGGCGAACCGGTTGCGGTAGCAGTAGGCGAAGCAGCCGGTGATGAGGTCGGGCGACTTCTGCTCACAGCCCAGATAGGTGACGGTGGCGAGCCCGTTGGCCGAAGCGCCGCGGACGTGGAAGCGCCCGGGGCCCGTGTCCTTCACGGCCAGGGGCTGGGCGAACATGGTGCCGCCATCCTCGGTGAACCGGATGCCCCCGATGTCGGTCAGTCGGTAGCCTCCGTCCGGCACGTGCCGCCCGTCCCGCATCGGCGCGAGGTAGATGGCCCCGGGCTCGACGTCGGTGAGCGTGCCCAGGTCGCAGCCGGAGAGGTCGAAGCGCGACAGCTCCGTGCAGGCCAGGCCCCCCGCATCCCGGGTATCGACGGTGCACGGGGCATAGGGGCCCGGGTCCTTGAAGTCTCCGTGCTCCTCGAGCTCGGTGTAGGTGCCGTCCCAGGCGTCGGAGCCGGCGTCGGGGGTGCCGGCGTCCGCGGGCGGCCTCGGGTCGGAGTCGTCGTCGCAGCTGGAGAGGCCCGGCGACGACAGCAGGAGACAGGTGGACAGAAGGGCGCGGAGTGACGGCGTCATGTGAGGGCCTCCCGGAAGGCCGCCACGTGACAGCGGCGGCCTTCCGGGAGGAACGTCACGGCCCCTCATCCCCCCTCAGGGAATTTATTACTGACAGTTCGGCGGTCCCATGCACGAGAAGGTCAAGAACACCTCCGCCGAGGCGGACTCTCGTGTCGCGAAGCACTCGCCTCGCTCCTCCACCGCGTTGCAGACACCCCGGGGACACTGCGCCGCCGCGGCCGCCCGGGCGTCGTCGCTGGCCCTGAGATAGGCCCCGGCACACCTGGGGTGGGTGCCGCCCCCCGCGACCGAGTGCCTCTCGGGCTGACAGGTGCAGGCGGTGACGGCGGGACACCAGGTCCGCACGCCATCGCACTGCACCCAGCCCCCATTGTCCGCCCCCGAGGCACAGATGCCGCTCGCGGAGCTGCACGACACCGCGGTGTTCGTGCACTGCTGCGTCACCTGACAGGACACCGCCGCCTCGCTGCTCTCCAGCACGAGCTCGTCCCCGGTCGGGGCGTCGCCGCCACACGCCGTCAACGTCGCCACCAGGAAGACCACCCCCGCCAGGGGCACATCGAATCGCATCCGCATGCAGGCACCCTCCCATCCTCATCGAATGGTCAATGACACACACACCGACGCTCCCACGCGTACCGATGAGCGTCGAAGGCACGCGGAGTCTGCACGCGCGCACGAGGGCGGAACAATCCCACGTTCCTGGGAGGATTCCGCCCTCGATGGCGCTGCTCAGTACATCTTCAAGTCATACGTCGGGGTGGGCCGCCAGTCGGAGCCAGCGGGGACGGTGCGCGTGTCGGTGACCTTCACGGCGTAGACGCCCGGCGCCACGTTGACCGACGTCCGGAACATCCTGCAGCTGGGCGTGAGGTCGGAGCAGACCAGGGTCTGCGTGCTGGCCAGCAGGGCCCCCAGGGTGCGGGTGGCGAAGTCATAGGCATGGACATCCACCCGAAGCTCTCCGGTGTTGCGCAGGTTGTAGACCTCCACCGTCAAGAGCTGGTGGAGGCTCGTTGCCCCGAGCACCCAGTCCGCGTCCTGCGCCTTGTGGAAGGTGTGCCCGAGCTGCGGCGTCCCCACGTAGGACGAGGCCGTGGTGTGGGAGTTATCGCTCTCGTACGCATCCGGCGGCGCGACCAGGCAATTGGCGGGCGGGCTGAACTTGCCGTTGTCGACGCAGACGTTGTTCGAGCAGGAGCAGCCCGACGCGCAGTCCGCCCCCGTCGTGCAGGCGCGCACCGGCGGCACGTCGCAGTAACCCGCGGGAGGAGGCGGACCGAAGCCCCCTCCGGAGCAGACGCCGTTGGTGCAGACACAGTTCGCGCGGCAGTCGAGCGACGTCGAACAGGCGCGCAGCTCCGCCGACTGCGCCTCCACGACCTCCGGCGGCCCCACGGCCTCGGAGGCGCCCTCGACGCTCCCACAGGCCGCGACAAACACAGACACAACACAAAGACACCAACGAACCAGATGCATGAGTCTCTCCTGGGTGGACACAACCAAGGATGGAGACCCGCGAGACGATGCGTCGGCGCAAGGGTCCATCCCGCGAGGGCTTTGACGAATGTCGAGAAACCAAGAGACAGGCCCCGTCCTTCGGGAATCCAGCGCCTCGGTTCACACAGGATAGGGGCTGCCGAGGAGATGACCATTCCCCTGAACAGGGGATAGCCTCGGGAGCATGTCGGACCTCGTCACGTGGCGCGACGCACGCAACGCCTTCCGCCTGCTCGATGAGCTGGGGCAGCTGAGTCACGACACGCTGGCGTGGAGGCGTCACCTGGTCGCCGGGACGAGCACGCTCGTGGGCGCCCAGGTCGGCATGGCGGCGGAGACTCCGGAGGCAGCGCTCCTGGATGCGTCACGACACCAGGGCAGCGTGGACCTGGGGTGGGCCACGGCGTCCGACCGCCGCGTCTGGATGCAGGTCTGCGAGCGTCACGAGGCCGCGCTGGACCCTTCCGACGCCAGAATCGCGCAGCTCGGCGAGGACACCTTCACGGCGCCGAGGCAGGAGCTCGCGAGCGACCGGAGCTGGTATGCGTCCACCATCTTCAACGAGCACTACCGCCCCGCCCGGCTCAATCACTATCTGCTGTCGGCGCTCCACGTCCCCGAGCACCGGGCCATGCACTTCGTCTTCCTCTTCAGGGAGTCCTCCTCGGGTCCGTTCGACGCGCGGGAGCGCCAGCTCATCCACCTGCTCCACGGCGAGCTGGGGCTCCTGTGGCGCAGCGCCCAGGCCCTGCGACTCCCCCGGCGGCTCCAACAGGTCCTGGCGCTGTTCCAGGCGGGCCTCGGCGAGAAGGAGGTGGCCGAGCGGCTGGGGCTCAGCCCCGCGACGGTGCATGACTACAGCAAGGCCCTCCACAAGCGGCTGGATGCGCGCAGCCGCACCGAGCTGCTCGCGAAGGCCCGCGCCCTGCCCCGAGCGCCCCGCCTGTTGCTCCAGGAGGAGGACCTTCCCGCCCCGCGATGAGCGAGGGCGGGCCTTCCTCACTGCGCCGCCATCTCCTGGGCCACCAGGGGCGGCACGCCATAGCGATAGTCGAAGTGGTACCTGCCCTCCGCGTCGAGGCGGAAGAGCAGCCAGGTCCACGCCTCGCGCTGCCGCGCGGGGGTGTGCTCCTGCAAGGTGCGCAGCGCCTCCAACGCCTCCAGCGTCAGGTCCACGTCGGAGCGCTGTTCGTGAAGGAAGCCATTGGCCACGTAGATTTCAGAGGTGTCCCCGCCCCACGCGTAGCGCTCGTAGTGCACCTCGACGCGCTCCCAGGGCTCGGGGACGGACTCCAACAGTGCTTCGATGAACCGCTCCTGCAGCTCCAGCATGTCCGCTCCTGTCACCCGCGCACTGTAGACCGGGGCTGGTGGACGCGTGGTGTCGAGCACCGGAGGGCTGGCGACGGACGGGACTTCGAGGAAGCTGCGCTCGACCCACCTGGAGCCGGGGACGCGCCGTCAGGAGCCGCTGCAGCGGATCTGGAGCGGATGGCTCTCCAGCACCATGCACTCGCCGGAGCTGCACGTGAACAGGTCGCAGATGGCCGGGGACTGGACGCAGCGGATGTCACGGCCCGCCCCCAGGTCGAACCAGGCACAGGCATAGCCCTCCGGACAGGTGAGCTCGACGCCCTCGCACTCCGGCCCCAGGACCTGGTCACCCTTCAACGACAAGGGGGAGTGGGAGGACGGGGGCGGCTCGCCTTCGGGGCCACGACAGCCGGCCAGGAACACCACCGCCACGAGCCACGTCCATCCCGGAACAGACCTGCCCGGCACCCTCGAGAGACCCTTGCTCGACGTCATGCGCGTCGCGAAAGCAAGACAGACGCCAGCAACGAACTCCGGCCGGAGGCCGCTGCCCTCGTCCGGAGCGCACCACGAACGTCACGTGGCCTCGCGTCCGGCCACGTGGAAATCCACGGCCCCCGCCCGCCCCTCTCAGTTTTCCGAGGCACCACGACGTCGAGGACCCGCCCCCGGAGCCCTGCGGCCCCGAGGGCGCAGCCGCGACCGCTCATTCACAGAGGAAGGCGTACTCGTCGTAGTACGACGTCACCACGCCGGACTGGGTGATGTAACCCAAGCAGTCCCCATGCAACGCCCCCGCCCACCGCGTCTTCGCGGCGTCGTGGTAGTACGTCCGGTGGAAGCCCTGGCGCCCCCCTCCCGGCGGCTCGGAGCGCTGCGCCACCGAGGCCGTGGTCTCCGGAGCAACACCCTCCTCCATCTCGGCCGGTCCACCACAAGCGCCGAGCAGCAACGCGGAGAATCCAATCACCCAACGAGACAGCGTCATCCGGGGCCCCTTGTCGTGAGAACTGTGTCGAAGTTGCAGTAACAACGATATCGAGTCCGGGTCCGCCCCGTCTACCCGGAGAGGGCCGTGAAACACGGGTGAACCGTGGCCGAGCGGACTGTTTCAAGCGAGGGCGCGACCTACACTGGGGCCACTCCACCCTGCCCTCGGATTCGCTCGCACATGAAGCCCACCGTCGGTGACATCTTCGTCGTCTACACCCCTCGGCTCGCGGCCTACACCGCGGTGCAGGTCACGGCTTTGAAGCAGGAGGGGAAGGACGAGCTGGCCTGTGTGCTGTCCCTGGATTGGGTGGGGCCCGAGCTCCCGGACGCGGCGGCGGTGGCGGCGATGAAGCCCATCGTCGTCAACTTCTTCTTCTGGAAGGAGCACCACGTCCACGTCTGGGCGCCCATCGACGTGCCGCATGGCTTCGTCCACGTGGGCAACCGGCCGCCGCTGCTCACGGAGAAGAGCGTCAGCTACAGCCACTGGCCCACGGGCCGCCACATCTTCAGCCAGCATCGTTGGGAGACCATTCCCCAGGCCACCCGGGACCTCTTCAAGCAGACCATCGCCAAGGAGGACCGCAGCGAGCTGGTGACGCTGGGCGGCCTGGAGCTGCGCCGCACGACGCAGCGGCTCGACACGGACCGGCTCCGCGCCGTCTCCGACCTGGCGGTGTTCGAGGCGCTGCCCATCCTGACGTCGGTCAACGCGGATGCACCTGTCACAGGATTGTTCGACTTCATCCGGCGCAGGCCCTTCGTCTACGAGTCCCAGGTGACGAACCACGGCCAGCGCGTGGTGGACGTGCGCGGGGCGCGGCTGAGCCGATTCGTGCTGGACGTCACGGGGGTCCAGGAGGTGTATCTCAACGACGAGCTGGAGACGCTGTCGCTGCTCGGAGAGGCCTCGCCCGGGCTGAGGATCCACGCCGAGGCGGACGGGCGCTGGCTGCACCTGCACACGAAGGACACCTCCTGGGTCTGGTCCGGGCTGGATGCCCTGGACGAGCTGCACGTGCATTCCTTCCGGGAGCTGGATGCCGGGAGCATCGTCCGCCGCTTCCCCAAGCTCACGGAGCTGCGGGCCACGGGCGCGCCGGGAAACCTGCGCGACACGGCGGAGCTGGGCGCGCTCACCGGGCTTCGCGTGCTCATGTTCAACGAGGTGTTCGGGATGTCCCCCGAGGAGTTCCCCGGGCCGGAGCACTTCCCCGACCTGGGGCGGCTGTGGCTCACCAGCCTCCCCGCCGACGTCGCCGCCAGCGTGAAGAAGGCCTACAAGGCCGCCGCGCAGCGGGGCGTGGATGTGTCGGTGCGACAGCCGCGCAAGCCCGAGTGGCTGGCGGAGAACCTGGACAATCCCTTCCGCCACTGGGACGGCGAGGACAACATCCCCCCGGCCAAGGCGAAGAAGGCGGCGGCGCTGTATCGCCAGGCGCGCTCGGCCGCGCTCGCGGCCACGCCCCAGCACGGCGGCTCACCGTCCGCGCTCGTCTCCGCGCTCACCCCCATCGTCAAGGACTACACCGAGGGCTTCAACAAGCTGGATGCGCGCCACGCCTTCATCTTCACCGTGGAGCGAGAGCACATCCACGACGCGCTGATGGGCATCCTCGACGCCGTGGATGGGAAGCTGAGGGCCGCCGGTGACGCGTCCGTCGTCCCCCTGGACCGCGACGCGCTCGTGGCGGTGATGGACTCGGTTCGCGACTTCTAGCGGGTCCTGGCACCCGCCCTGTTCTCCATGGTTTTCTGTCTTTTCACCTTAGACGCCGCGCACGTAATGGGAGACACGCCCTGGAAGGCCTCGGGGCACCCCATCCGTCGCGGCAAAGGGAGACGACATGAAGAGGGCAGCATGGAGAACGACCGCCAGCAGCGGTCTGCTGATGCTGGGTTTGATGGTCACAGGGAGCACCGGCTGTTCCGGCGGTGATGGGGCGTCACCAGCGACCCACCTGGGCGCCAGCACGGGTTCCCTGGTGAATGGACCGGACCTGGTCATCACCGACATGGTGGTGCCGCCGAGCTTCCGCGCCAGCAACTATCCCTACTCGCAGGCGCCGAAGGCGAAGGTCACCGTCTGCAACCAGGGCACCTCCCACAGCGACTCCACGGAGGTGGGCTTCTACATCTCCATGGACGACGTGCTGACGTCCCGGGGGCCCAGCGCGCCGCCTGTCCCCGTCACGGACCAGGCGCAGGTGGGCAACGCCTGGGTGCCGGACCTGTATCCCAGTCAGTGCGCCACGCTCACCGCGGACCTCTGGCCCCACCTGCCGCCGGACGCCAATGGCCTCCAGGGGGCCTACTACTTCGGCGCCCTCGTCGATGAGTTCGAGAACGTGGCGGAGACGCGCGAGGACAACAACGCGTTCATCCACGGCCTGGTCGGCTTCGGCGACAAGGCGGACCTCGTCATCACCGCCATGAAGGTGCCGCCCAGCCTCCACATCGGCTGGCATCCTTCGTCGCAGCCCGTGACGGGCACGGTGACGGTCTGCAACCAGGGCACGCAGGACAGCGGGTCGACGCAGGTGCGGCTGTACCTGTCCATGGATGACGTGCTGACGGCGATGGGCCCCAACGCGCCGCCCAATCCGCCCATGGACCAGTCGCTGCTGGGCTTCGTCCCCGTGCCCTCGCTGTTCGCCGGGCGCTGCGCCACGGTGTCCACCCAGCTCACGCCCCAGCTGCCTCCGGACGCGCAGGGCAACAACGGCGCGTACTACGTGGGCGCCATCGTCGATGAGGACGCGAACGTCCAGGAGCTGCGCGAGGACAACAACACGTTCATCCACGGCCTCGTCGGCGCCGGCAACGGGTCCGACCTGGTCATCACCGCCATGGTGGTGCCGCCCAGTCTGCACAACAGCGGATACCCTTCGTCGCAGCAGCCCAAGGGCTCCGTGACGGTGTGCAACCAGGGCACGCAGCCCAGCGGGCCGACGCAGGTCCGGCTCTATCTCTCCATGGACGACGTGCTGACCGCCATGGGCCCCAACGCGCCGCCGCAGCCCGTCACGGACCAGGCGCCGCTCGGACATGCTCCGGTGCCCTCGCTCTTCTCTTCACAGTGCACCACCGTCTCCACGAACCTCTCGCCCGCGCTGCCTCCGGCGGCCCAGGGCCTCGAGGGCGCGTACTACGTCGGCGGCATCGTCGATGAGCAGGACGACGAGCAGGAGCTGCGCGAGGACAACAACGCGTTCATCCACGGCCTCGTCGGCTTCGGAGTCCAGGCGGACCTGGTCATCACCCGCATGGAGGTGCCGCCCAGCCTGCGCGGCAGCAGCTACCCCTCCTCGCCGGCCCCGAAGGCGAAGGTCACCGTCTGCAACCAGGGCACCTCCCACAGCGACTCCACGGAGGTCCGGCTCTACATCTCCATGGACGACCAGCTGACCTCCATGGGCTCCGGCATGCCGCCCTATCCCGTCACCGACCAGGTGTACGCGGGCAGCGCCTGGGTGCCGAACCTCTACCCCACCCAGTGCGTCACCGCCTCCGCCGACATCTGGCCCAACCGCCCCCCGGATGCGCAGGGCCGTGACGGCGCGTTCTTCATCGGCGCCATCGTCGACGAGTACGAGAACGTCCAGGAGCTGCGCGAGGACAACAACGCGTTCATCCACGGCCTCGTCGGCATCGGCGACAAGGCGGACCTCGTCGTCACCGCCATGAAGGTGCCGCCCAGCCTCCGCACCGGCTGGTCTCCTTCGTCGCAGCCCGTGACGGGCACGGTGACGGTCTGCAACCAGGGCACGCAGGACAGCACGTCGACGCAGGTGCGGCTGTACCTGTCCATGGACGACGCGCTGACGGCGATGGGCGCCAACATGCCGCCCTACCCGCCGATGGACCAGTCGCCGCTGGGCTTCGTCCCCGTGCCCTCGCTCTTCCCCGGGCGCTGCGCCACGGTGTCCACCCAGCTCACGCCCCATCTGCCTCCGGATGCCTCCTACACGGACAGCACCTTCTACGTGGGCGCCATCGTCGACGAGGACGCGAACGTCCAGGAGCTGCGCGAGGACAACAACGCGTTCATCCATGGCCTCGTCGGCGTCGGCAACGGGTCCGACCTGGTCATCACCGGCATGGTGGTGCCGCCGAGCCTCCGCTCCCAGAGCTACCCGTCCTCGCAACCCCAGACAGGCTCGGTGACGGTGTGCAACCAGGGCACGCAGGACAGCGGGTCGACGCAGGTGCGGCTGTACCTGTCCGTCGATGACACGCTGACGGCCATGGGGCCCAATCCGCCGCCCTATCCGCCGATGGACCAGTCCACGCTGGGCTTCGCCACCGTGCCCTCGCTCTACCCCGGACGCTGCGCCACCCTGTCCACCCCGCTCGCGGCCTCGCTGCCTCCGGCGGCGCAGGGCCTCGAGGGCGCGTACTACGTCGGCGGCATCGTCGATGAGCAGGACGACGAGCAGGAGCTGCGCGAGGACAACAACGCGTTCATCCACGGCCTCGTCGGCTTCGGGAACAAGTCCGACCTGGTCATCACCGGCATGGTGGTGCCGCCCAGCCTGAACACCAGCGGCTACCCCTCCTCGCAGCCCCCGAAGGCAAAGGTCACCGTCTGCAACCAGGGCACCTCCCACAGCGACTCCACGGAGGTCCGGCTCTACATCTCCATGGATGACCAGCTGACCTCCATGGGCCCCGGCATGCCGCCCTACCCCGTCACCGACCAGGTGTACGCGGGCAGCGCCTGGGTGCCGAACCTCTACCCCACCCAGTGCGTCACCGCCTCCGCCGACATCTGGCCCAACCGCCCCCCGGATGCGCAGGGCCGTGACGGCGCGTTCTTCATCGGCGCCATCGTCGACGAGTACGAGAACGTCCAGGAGCTGCGCGAGGACAACAACGCGTTCATCCACGGCCTCGTCGGCATCGGCGACAAGGCGGACCTCGTCGTCACCGCCATGAAGGTGCCGCCCAGCCTCCGCACCGGCTGGTCTCCTTCGTCGCAGCCCGTGACGGGCACGGTGACGGTCTGCAACCAGGGCACGCAGGACAGCACGTCGACGCAGGTGCGGCTGTACCTGTCCATGGATGACGTGCTGACGGCGATGGGTCCCAACGCGCCGCCCTATCCGCCCATGGACCAGTCACCGCTGGGCTTCGTCCCCGTGCCCTCGCTCTTCCCCGGACACTGCGCCACGGTGTCCACCCAGCTCACGCCCCAGCCGCCTCCGGACGCGCAGGGCAACAACGGCGCGTACTACGTGGGCGCCATCGTCGACGAGGACGCGAACGTCCAGGAGCTGCGCGAGGACAACAACGCGTTCATCCATGGCCTCGTCGGCGTCGGCAACGGGTCCGACCTGGTCATCACCGGCATGGTGGTGCCGCCGAGCCTCCGGAACGGTCCTGCTTCTTCCGTGTCGGCCTCGGTGACGGTGTGCAACCAGGGCACGCAGGACAGCGGGTCGACGCAGGTCCGGCTCTACCTCTCCATGGATGACACGCTGACCGCCATGGGACCCAACACGCCGCCCTACCCCGTCATGGACCAGGCGCCGCTCGGAATGGCCCCGGTGCCTTCGCTCTTCGCCGGACGCTGCGCCACCGTGAGCGTCCCGCTCTCCTCCGTGATGCCTCCGGCGGCGCAGGGCCTCGAGGGCGCGTACTACGTCGGCGGCATCGTCGATGAGCAGGACGACGAGCAGGAGCTGCGCGAGGACAACAACGCGTTCATCCACGGCCTCGTCGGTGTCGGCCACAGGGCCGACCTGGTCATCACCGGCATGGTGGTGCCGCCCAGCCTGCGCACCAGCGGCCCCTCCTCGCCGACCCCGACGGCCTCGGTGACGGTCTGCAACCAGGGTACCTCCCTGAGCGACTCCACGGAGGTCCGGTTCTACATCTCCATGGACGACCAGCTGACCTCCATGGGCCCCAGCATGCCGCCCTACCCCGTCACCGACCAGATGTACGCGGGCAGCGCCTGGGTGCCGAACCTGGCCTCCGGCCACTGCACCACCATCACCACGGACATCTGGCCCAACCGGCCTCCGGACGCGCAGGGCCATGACGGCGCGTACTTCATCGGCGCCATCGTCGACGAGTACGAGAACGTCCAGGAGCTGCGCGAGGACAACAACACGTTCATCCATGGCCTCGTCGGCATCGGCAGCAAGGCGGACCTCGTCATCACCGGCATGAGCGTGCCGCCGAGCTTCCAGTTGGACGGGTTCCCTTCGCAGACCGTGACGGGCACCGTGACGGTGTGCAACCAGGGCACGGAGGGCAGCACGCCGAGCCACGTGCAGCTGTACCTGTCCATGGACGACGCGCTGACGGCGATGGGCGCCAACTCGCCGCCCTATCCGCCGATGGACCAGTCGCCGCTGGGCTACGTCCCCGTGCCCTCGCTCCTCCCTGGGAACTGCACCACGGTGTCCACCCAGCTCACGCCCCATCTGCCTCCGGACGCCTACAACACCGAGGGCGCCTACTACGTGGGCGCCATCGTCGACGAGGACGCGAACGTCCAGGAGCTGCGCGAGGACAACAACATCTTCATCAAGGGGCTCGTGGGCGTCGGCAACAAGGCGGACCTGGTGGTCACCGCGCTGACGGGTCCCTCCTTCGTCCGGATGGGGAACTCCTTCACCGCCACGGTGACGGTCTGCAACCAGGGCACCCAGCCCAGCGACCCGAGCAGCGTGCACCTCTACACCTCGCTCGGCACGGTGCTCACCCCGGACTCGGTGCAGCCCGCGCCGGACCAGGCCCTCCTCGGGGTCGCGAGCCTCAACTCGCTGAACCCGAACAGCTGCAGCACCCAGCCGCTGACCGTGTCGGCCAACCTCCCGCCCGGCGCGATGGGACTGGCCGGCGCCTACCACCTGGGCGCATTCGTGGATGCCACCGAGTCACTGCACGAGCTGCGTGAGGACAACAACACCCGCGTCACCGGGCTCATCGTCACCCCGTAGCGCGCGACACTGAAGCACCGCCGGGCATCCCACGACACGGGATGCCCGGCGGAGGGTCTCACTCAGGGCTCATGGCACAAGGGGTCGCCATTGCACGGGTTGGGATTGGGGTTCGTCGGCCCGCCGCAGTACGGGGCGATGTACCCATCGCAGTTGTTGTCGATGGTGTCCCAGCAGGACTCCGCCTGTCCCGGGTTGATGGACGCATTGCTGTCGTGGCAGTCGATGCCGTTGTTCGTGTAGCCCCTCGGACGGTTGCACGCGTACTGCCAATGGCCGCCGTGCCCGTAGCCGTCCCCGTCCTGGTAGCGAGTGGTACGCCCCCGCCGCGACCCGCGCCACCGACTGCCCGCCCGCGAGCGAACCGCGCTGGGTCCGCGACTCCGACTCCGACGCGTCGATGGGCAGCGTCTCGCCACAACCCATCCCCAATGCCAACAAGGCCGCCCGACACCAGCGGAACCCTGGGGGTCCTGCTGCCACTGTCTGCCTTTCAAGAGCGCCACTCCTGACACACCTCGGCCTTCCTCCCGAGACCGGGGTATCCGTGGGGGAATCAAGACATGGGAGGGCCGGTGACCGTAACCCAAGCATCGACAATGAAACACGGGTGAGCCGTGACACCCGAGCCAGGTGTCAGTCCCCCAGTTCCGAATGACCCGGTGTGGAAGGAGCGCCGAGGCGCGCTACTGGGCCGAGAGGACTTCCGGAGGGATGGGCTCCAGCGGCACCATGACGAAGCGCTGCGCGGAGTCCACGGAGACCACGCCCTTGGCAAGGGTGGCCATCTCCCCCGCGACGCGGCGCCAGCGGCCCTCCTCGACGAGGAACTCGCCGCGCCCCACATAGGACATCTCCATGGTGGCGGGGATGGGTTTGGCCAGCGCGGGGTTCTCGTAGCGGCCGGCGTGGCGCTCCGCGACGGTGAAGTCGATGACGGCCACCGTGGTGCCCTCGGCCTCGCGCTCCAGGGACACCAGCTCCACGCGGTTGATGGCGTCGCTCTCGCCGTTCCAGTTCTTCCCCATGTCGACCAGGTCGGCGCTGTGGGTCCACACGTCGCCCACGGACACCGGGCGCGACGGCAGCTCCACCATGAAGGCCACCAGGTTGCGGTGCTCGCGCTTCAAGTCGCTGGTGACCAGCCCCGAGGGCGTGAGGGTGGCCCGAATCTGCACGCCGCCCTCCATGGCCTTCAGCTGCCGGGCCAGCTCCTTGGCCTCCTTCGACGCGCGCTTCGTCTTGGGAATCTCCATCTTCGTCACCACCACCCGCGCGGCCACGTCACCCGAGGGCTTCGGGGACAGCACGAGCGCCATGGCGGACTGGGTCGGCTGCGCCATCTCGAACAGCTTCTTGCGCTTGCCGGCGGGCTCGCCCCGCAGCCGGACGCCGGAGATGTCCACCTTCATGGTGCTCGACTTCGGGGACATCGTGTCCATCGTGTACGAATAGCCGAGCGAGGACGGCGGCACCTTCCAGCGGAGCGTCACCGGCGCGCTCCCCACGGTCGGGGACGCCGCGACGGCCCACCCTGGCACCAGCATGGACAGGGCGACCAGCAACGTGACGCGGCATTCCAGAGACCTGGGCATGACACCATCATCAAGCGTGCGCGGGTGTTTTCGATAGCCCCGCCCGCCACGAGCCTCGCCGCCGTCTGGCACTGGCATTGCTCTATCGTGAGGGGCGCGGTCCCGTGGCCACGCTCGCCCGTCATTCCCCCAACCCGCATGAGGCCGCAATGCCACGCCGTGGCAGTCTCGCCACCCTGCTCCTGGGCCTGGCCGTGTCGTGTCCGCTCCAGCCGGCGCCCCCACTCGCCCCCCGCGTCGTCCTGTGGGCGTGGGAGCGCCCCGAGGACTTGAGCTTCCTCGAGAATCCCTCCGTCGAGGTGTCCGTCCTCCTGGCGACGCTGGAGCTGCGCGCGTCGCGATGGCGCACCCACTCGCGCCAACAGCCCATCCGGCTTCCGGCCGGAAAGCGCCCTCGCGGCACCATCCGCCTGGAGATGCGCGACGGCGCCTCACTGGCGCACTACTCGCCCGCCCAGCTGCGCGGGGTGGCCCAGCGCCTGGTCGACCTGGCCCGCGACCGGGACGTGTCCATGCTCCAGATCGACTTCGACGCCCGCGAGTCGGAGCAGGCGGCGTATCTGGCGTTGCTGCGCCAGACGCGCGAGCTGCTGGGCGCCTCGCGTCCCTTGTCCATCACCGGGCTCGCCTCGTGGTGCACGCAGGGGAGCTGGTTGGAGCAGGCCCCCGTGGACGAGGTCGTCCCCCAGCTGTTCCGCATGGGCCCGGAGGGGCCCACGTGGCGCGCCCGGTTCGCGCGCGGCGGCGCGGCGCCGTGTGGCCGAAGCGTGGGCCTCGCGCTCGACGAGCGACACCGCGCGCCCTCCGGCGTGGACACGCTCTACCTCTTCAACCCCCGCCCCTGGACGTCGGAGTCGCTCGCCCAGGCCCTGAAGGACCTGACGCCATGAAGCCCCTCCTCGCGCTCTGCCTGTGGCTCCTCCTGTCGTGGCCCGCCGCTCCGGCCGAGGCATGTGGTCCCGGGGGTGATCAGGCCAGCATGTACTCGCATCCCGACGCCCCCTTCGAGCGCTTCGCCGCGGGGCACCTGGAGATGCTCGCGGGCACACACCACCCCATGCACCTCGCCTATGCGTGGCGTTGGATGATGGGGGTGCCCACCACACCCGAGGAACAGCGCGCGGTGGTGGACACCTGGAAGCGCATGGAAGGCGAGCTGGAGCGCGGTGACACCTCGAAGGAGCAGGGTGTCTGGAACGAGGCCAGGTCGCTGGCCCTGCACTCCCTCGGCCTGGACTCCGCGAGACTCACATCCCCCCGCTCCGACATCCCGGAGGAGGAACGTCACATCCACGGCGACGCGTTCGAGCGCGCCGCGGAGACCGTGGGGACCTTGTCCCGGCTGTGGCGAAAGCACCCGGCGCTGCTGCTCGAGTGGGTCGACGCCCAGAACGCAATCTTCGCGGGCTCCTGCCAGCCCTTGCCCGCGCTGAGCGCCGGGGACCTCGATGACGTCGGGCGCCCCGTTAAACCCTCCGCGTCGGTGCAGGCCCGCCGGCAGGCCGAGCGCGACTACCAGGTCGCCGCCTCGCACCTGTATTGCAGCCGCTTCGACGAGGCCCTCGCCGCGTTCCAGGCCATCGAGGGACACCGCGACACCCCCTACCGGACCCGCGCCGCGTATCTCGTGGCCCGCACGCAGGTGCGCCGGGCCCTCAAGGAGCACAGCCCCTGGGGCAGCGGACGGCCCGAGGAGCAAGCCCGCTTCATGGCTCGCCTCGACGAGGCGGATGCGACCATCACCCGCATCCTCGCGAGGCCTCGACTGCGCGCCGTCCATGCGCAGACCCGGCGCCTGCGCAGCCTCGTCCGCTCCCGCACGCAACGCGAGGCGTGGGCCTGCACGCTGCCGACGCTCGTGCTCCAGCCCGGCACGGGGTCCGCGCTCGCGGCGGAGCTGGGCGACTTCGACCTGTCGTTCGAGCCGGGTCGCAAGTGTCCGTCGAGCCCCGCGCCCACCCAGGAGCTGCTCCAGTGGATTCACGTCATGCAGCAGGCCGCCGAGACCTGGACCCCGGAGCAGGAGCAGCAGAAGCGGGAGGCCTATGTCGTGGCGCTCGCGAGATGGAAGCAGACCCACCTCGCCCCCTGGCTCGTCGCCGCGATGCTCAAGGCGCGGGGAGACTCTCCGGAGGTGGGCGCGCTGCTCGTCGCGGCGGCCCGGGTGCCCCTCTCCGCCCCCCAAGGGCTGACCCTCGCGCTGCACACCGTGAGGCTGCTGCGGGAGCAGCGATTGCTGGACGCGGCACGCGAGCGCCTGGCCGCCGTGCCACTCGAGCAGGTGCGGGCACGCCCCACGAGCAACAAGTTCGTCCACGCTGAGCGGCTCCTGCTCGCCACGAGCTGGGAGGCCTTCCTGGGCATCGCCCTGGAGCGCGTCGCCGAGGAAGCACCGTGGACCCGCCCCACCCTGGCCGACGGTCGCATGGAGCAGCCCGCGGCCTTCAGCTACGCGGCGCTCTCCCTCCTCAACACGCCCATCACCGCGCGTCGCCTGGTCGCGCTGAGCGGCGACGAGCAGGTCCCCCCGGCCCATCGCCAGCAACTGCGATGGACCGCCTTCGTGCGCGCCGCCATCCTGGGCGATGATGAGACCCTCCAGGCCCTGGCGACAATGCTGGCCGAGTCGGAGGCCGCCGCCCGGAGCGAGCTGCGCGCGATGCTCGGCAGGACGACCGTCGAGGAGCGGATGTTCGAGGCGCGGCTGCTCGTGATGGGGCTGCCCGTGCTCTCGGTCACCCAGGTGACCGACCCGAGGCGCATCTGGCACCCCGGCCTCACCACCTTCACCTCCGGGAAGGACAACTGGTGGTGCACACTGTACCCGGTGCAGGCGACACCGTTCTCCTTCGTGAGTGAGGAGGAGCGCGTGACGGCGGTCTCGGAATGGCAACGGATTGTCGAGGCGGGGAGCGCCGTGGTGTACTTCTCGAAGGTCGCGCTCGCCTGGGCCAAGGAGCATCCGAAGGACCCTCGCTCGCCCATCGCCCTGTACCGCGCCGTGCGCGCCAGCAAGCGGGTCTGCAACCAGAACACCCCCGAGGCCATGGCCGCCTTCCGCCATCTGCACCGGCACTACGGCAAGAGCACCTGGGCCCAGCAGGTGCCCTATGTCTATTAGCGCCCCGTCACGGCCGGTCCGTCACTGAATCGTGGAGTTGGTGACGGTGATGGGCGTGTCCGAGTGATTCGAAATCTGGGGGTGCGTCACGTACCAGGAGCCGCCCAGGTTGTTCTGGATGACCGAGCGGTCGATGCGGATGTCCCCCGAGTGGTCATTGCTGACGAAGAAGATGGCGCTGCCGTGCGCGTTGACCTCGTTGTGCTCGATTCGCGTGCCGCACAGGGACAGCGTCATCCTGTTGCCGTCGTTGTAGATGGCGCCGCCGCTGCCGCCACCCGGCGTCCCCGGACGCGAGGGATTGGCGCCGTTGCCGATGGCCCGGTTGTGGGAGAACAGGCTGTTGATGACGGTCCATGACACGCCGATGCTGCTGATGCCGCCGCCGTTCGAGCAGGCCCCGCCATAGCCCGCCTTGCCTCCGAAGGTCGTGTTCACCACGTACACGGGCAAGTCATTGTACTGGTCGAACACCCGCAGCGCGGCGCCGCCCACGTCGGGGCCGACATCCGCGCATGCGTTGTTGAAGAAGCGGGAGTTGATGACCTTCACGCGGCCACCGCGAACCCAGACCGCGCCGCCGCCGTCGAACTCCGTCTCGCTCTTGGAGCTGGCGTCGATGAAGGTGAGGTTCTGGAGCGTCAGCCGGGGGTGGTCCTGGTTGTCGCAGTGCGCGGTGGTCCAGACCTGATTCCTGTCACAGGTGTTCATGTACAGGATGCGGTGCCGGCCCGCGCCGCTGAGCGTCACCAATCCCTTTCCGTCGATGACGATGTCCGGCCCCTTGTCGTTGAAGACCTTCGCCGTCCGGTCGAGCGTGAGCGTCACCGGCTCCGGCCCACAGTCGAAGGTGATGACGCCGCCCTTGGCCACGGCGTCGATGAACGCGGCGCTCGTGCAGCTCGCGGGCGTGCCCGTGCCGACGACGGTGGTGGGCCTGGAGACATCCGCGAGCCCCGCCTCCGCGGGCACGCCGCAGGTGGCCTCCGCGTTCGGGTTGCCGGCCGGCGGACCGTCCTTGGGATTGGTCAGCGGGTTTGGGACATCCACGCCGGGCGAGTCGTCGCTCGAGCAGCCCGGCGCGACGATGAGCGCGACGCCCAAGCCGAGCACCGCGCAGCGAGCAGACCATCGATGACGCCTCTTCGGATGCATGGGGTCTCCAGGTGGCGGTTGGGGGACCCCGCCTCGGCGCGAGGATACAATCCTTGGAACCGCTACGGCGCGAGGACCTTCACGCGCATCCTCTCCCTCCTGGAGCAGCACCTCCGAAGAAGCGGTGCACGACCAGGAAGCGAGGCTGCTTCCGAATAGACAGGGGATGACCCTCTCGCGCCGAGTCCTCACCGCCTGCGTGCCGCTGCTCTGCGCGGGCTGCGTCACACCCTACCAGCCGATGACGGGCTCGGGCGGCTATCACGACATGGAGGTGGCCCCGGGCGTCATCCAGATTGAGGTGCGCGGCAATCCGCAGACACACCTGGGCACGCTGCAAGGCTACTTCCACCGGCGGGCCGCGGAGCTCTGTGGGGGGCGCGAGTACGACTGGTCCTTCGACACGGGGAGCCAGGGCGGGCCGCTCCTTTTCGTCGGGAAGAGCTCCAGTACGTCCATCATCGTCACGGATTCTCCCGTGAACCGGCGGCACTGGGTGAAGGGCACCATCCAGTGCCGCGACGCCGCGCGGGCGAGCTCGGACGTCGCGCTGGAGGCGGCGGTGCCTCTCGAGGAGGCCCCGCCCAAGCCCTGAGCCCCGCCGCTCCGTCACGCCTTCGCGGGCTTCTGCTCGCGCGCGCCCTCGTCGCGGCCGTGCACGGCGGCCGGAGGGCTGGTGGCCTCCACCGCGGAGAAGGTCTCCAGAATCTTGTACGTGTGGCTGGCGCCGCGCGGCACGAGCCACGAGTCACCGGGGTTGAGCAGGATGAGCTGCCCCTCCAGATGCAGCTCCGCGCGGCCCTTCAGCACGAAGCCCACCGTCTCGTAGTCACGCGGCGCGGCGGGCTTGGGCTCCCCTGGCGGCTCGTCCTCCCACAGCCGCATGGACAGCCGCACGCCGGAGGCCAGGTACTTCTGCCCCATCTCTCCCCGGGGCGAGTGCCGGCTCTCCACCTTCTTCACGCTGGTATCCCCCATGGCTCGCGTCCCCTTCGCCCTCGGGCGTCTGGCGGCGGATGCGCCGCGCGTTCCCGTCGAAGGTAAGCCCCGACGCCCGGCCCGACGCGGCTGGCGCCCACGCCCGCCTGCCCCGCGGCCCTGAGCCCGCAAAGACGAAGGCCCAGCCTCCCCTAGGGAAGACCGGGCCTCGGGCTCACTCAAGGGTGGCCAGGATGACGCGATTAGCCCGCCGCGCGGACGTTCTGGGCCTGCAGCCCCTTGGGGCCACGGGTCACCTCGAACTCCACCTTCTGCCCCTCCTGCAGGGTGCGGAAGCCATCCATGTTGATGGCGGTGTGGTGGCAGAACACGTCCTCACCGCTGTCCTGCGCGATGAAGCCGAAACCCTTGGCGTCGTTGAACCACTTCACAGTACCGAATGCCATGTGACCTTCTTCTTTCTGCTAGACGGCGACCCGGGACCAGCCGGACCGCCAGTGCGGGGCGGACATCGCTCCGACACTGAAGCGAGAATCTACCTCAAGGACCGTTTTGTCCACCCGACCCCCACCCAGCGGGCAGGCGGTCGTCGGCCAGAGGACAGTCCCAGGGGCTGAAAATCGCTCCAGAGGTCAACAGGCCACATTCGCCCCTTCATCCCGGGACGGTGCGAAAGCCCTTCACGTTTCTTCACGGGGCCCCGGGCGTTGGCTTCACACCCGCCCTCTACCTTCCTGCCCATCCAAGACGGAGGCGCGCCATCCCGGCCCGCTCCGCTGGGAAGGAGCAGGACCTTCATGTTCGGATTTCTGTTCGGCTCGGCCTGTCTGGCCGGCCTCATCTACACCGTGCGGGGTGGCCGAGGCTGGCGCCACCATGGACCTCGGCGGGGAGGTCGCTTCGGCTGGCGGATGCGCCTGCGCTGGCTGTTCGAGCGGCTGGAGACCTCTCCGGGCCAGGAGAAGGTCATCATCCAGGCGACCGAGGAGCTCACCGAGGCCTTCGACAAGCTGCGTGACGAGGTGCGCCCCAGCCGCGCCGCGATTGGCACCGCGCTCAGGGGGGAGCACTTCGACGGCGCCGCGCTGCGGGAGCTCTTCGCCCGCCACGACGTCGCGGTGGACAACGCGCGCAAGACGCTCCAGGGCGCGCTGTCGCAGGTGCACGAGGCACTGGACCCGCGCCAGCGCCGTGAGCTGGCGGACGTGCTCGAGCACGGCTGGGGCCATGGCCACGGCGCGGGCCCCGGGTGGCACGGGCGCCGCTGCGGCGGGCACCAGGGCTGGCGAGGCGATGACCACCCGATGGTCTGAAACCCTCTCACACACGAATCGAGGAACCCCATGTTCATGATGCGACCCCGCCGCGGCATCCTCATCGTCGTCCTCACCCTGGGAGTCATCGGAGGCTTCATCTCCGGCTTCCAGAGCCTCTCTCGCCACCACGGTCCCTGTCGCGGCGACAGGGGCGCGGAGCGCTGGGGACGTCGAGCGCCCGCGGCCAACGGGCCCGAGTGCCCCCCGGACGCCACCGCGACCGCCGGCTCGCCGTCCTCCACCACGACCCAGGCTCCAGCGCCCGGGCCGCGTTAGTATCGACTCCGTCCATGTCCACACGCGTCCTGCTCATCGACGATGACACCCGCATGTATGAACTGCTCGCGCAGTACCTCGGGCAGAACGGCGTCAGTGTGACGCATGCCCCGGATGGGGGGCGGGGGCTCGCCGCGCTGGAGGCCAGTGCCTACGACGCGGTGCTGCTGGACGTGATGATGCCGGGCATGGACGGCCTCGAGGTGTGCAAGCGCATCCGCGCCAAGAGCCGCATCCCCGTCGTCATGCTCACCGCGAAGGGTGACGAGACGGACCGCGTGGTGGGGTTGGAGCTGGGCGCGGACGATTATCTTCCCAAGCCCTTCAGTCCCCGGGAGCTGCTGGCGCGCTTGAGGGCGGTGCTGCGGCGCTCGCAGCCGTCGGCGGTGGCGGACCGGTTGGAGGCGGGCGGATTGTCCATCGACGTGGCCGGGCGCGAGGTGCGAGCGGAGGGCAAGCTGGTGGACCTGACGGGGCTGGAGTTCGACCTGCTGGTGGCGCTGGTGCGCCGCGCGGGCCGCGTCATCCCCCGGGACGCGCTGCTGGGTGAGGCGGGGCGCAGCGACACGGTGGTGGGCGAGCGCACGGTCGACGTGCACATCTCCCACTTGAGGCAGAAGCTGGGCGACATCGGCACGCGGCTCATCAAGACGGTGCGCGGCGTGGGCTACGTCTTCGCCAAAGAGGGCCTCTGATGGGCCACCGGGACGACAAGGGTGGCAAGGGCGAGCCGAGGCGCTCCTCCCCCTGGCGCCGCGACGACTGCGGCCCGTGGGACTTGAGCTGCGAGGAGGCCGAGGAGTTCTCACGCTGGCTCCACCGCGAGGTGGAGGAGGCACGGGCCCAGGGACAGGGTGGACAGTGGGCGAACGACGACTCCGCGTCGGACAAGCGTCCGGGCTGGGGACGACGTCCCGGGGGTTGGGGGAAGCATCCCCGGCACGAGCACATCGAGCGGTGGCGGCGACACCATCAGGCGCGCTGGAGTCACTGGCGCATGAGCCGGTTGGGCCACTTCGTGCGTTCCCGGCTGCACCGGCGCCTGTTCATGTGGTTCGGGTTGACCATCTCCCTGACGGGCCTGGTCGTGGGCCTGGTGTTCAACATCGTCGGAGGCACCACCTGGAAGCAGGAGATGGTCCGGCTCAAGAACTTCGCGAGCCACCGCTTCGAGGAGGTCTGGGACGAGCCCGCGCGCAGGGAGGCGCTGGCGCAGTCGGTGGCGCGGGACCTGGACATCGACGTGGAGCTGAAGGACGCGTCGGGCAAGCTGCTCGTGCTGGCCGGAGGGCTGTGCAACAGCACCGAGATGTCCCTCCCGGTGGTGCGCGGAGACACCACGCTGGGGCAGGTGCGGCTGTGCTACGGGAGCGAGCGCGCCAAGAACAAGATGAAGTTGATCCTCCCGCTGGTCGCCGCGTGCCTCATGCTGTGGATGGCCTCGGGGAAGATGGCGCGCAGGCTGGCCAAGCCCGTGGATGCGCTGGTGCAGGCCACCAAGGCGCTGGGCGCCGGACGGCTCGACGCTCGCGCCGAGGTCCTCCCCCACGCGACGGGTGAGTTCACCGTGCTGGCGGTCGCCTTCAACGACATGGCGGGGCGCATCGAGAAGCAGGTGGCGGACCAGCGCGAGCTGCTCGCGGCGGTGTCGCACGAGCTGCGCACGCCGCTGGCGCGGATGCGCGTGCTGACGGAGCTGTTGCGCGACGGCGGCGGGAATCCCAAGACGCTGGACCAGGTGGACCGCGAGGTGGTGGAGCTGGACGCGCTGGTGGGCGAGCTGCTGGCGAGCTCGCGGCTGGACTTCGGACAGCTCACGCCCCGGGTACTGGATGGGCGCACGCTGGCGAGTCAGGCGCTGGAGCGCGCGGGGCTGCCGCCCGAGCTGCTCGACTCGGAGCTGCCGGAGGCGGTGCTGGTGGGCGACGCGACGCTGCTGGGGCGCGCGCTGGTCAACCTGCTGGACAACGCGCGCAAGCACGGCGGCGGCGCGAGCACGCTGCGGGTGGAGGAGCGCGAGGAGGACATGTGCTTCTGCGTGGAGGACCGGGGTCCGGGGCTCCTCCAGGGTGAGGAGGAGCGCATCTTCCAGCCCTTCTACCGGAAGGACCGGGGCGGCGAGGCCCGCGAGGCGGGCTCACTGGGACTGGGGCTCGCGCTGGTGCAGCGCATCGCGAAGGCCCACGGTGGCGAGACGTTCGCGGAGAACCGCGAGGGCGGTGGCGCCCGCGTGGGCTTCACGGTGAAGAAGGCGGGGCCGCCGGGCTCGCTGGAGCAGCCCGCGGCGTAGGCGGGGCCTCCTCGCGAACGTGGCGAGGAGCCCTTTCCATCGAAGCGGACCCTGCGTCGTGCGCGAGGCCCGCGCCGCGAGGGGCCTTTCGTCTCGCGGAAGGCGCCCCTCCCAGCCCTACTTCTTCGCGGACGCGTCCTCGGCGGTGAACGCGAAGGCGACGGTGGCCGGCGCGTCGTCCTTCACCGTGACTTCGGCGCTCTTGGTGCCGAACGTCTCGTGCCACGCCTCCAGGGTGTACGTGCCCGCGGGCAGGCCCTGGATGGCGAAGGTGCCGTCCTCTCCCGTGGTGGCGAAGAACGGGTTCGGGTTGCTCACCACGAACGCGGTCATCCACGGGTGCACGTCACACTTGAGCTTCAGCACGTCATCCGCGGCGGGCACGGACTTCTGCACCGGCGCGCCCGAGGGCGGCTGGGCCACGTTGAAGGCCGACTTGGTGCCCACCACGCCGCGCACGTTGTGCAGCGTGCCGTCGCTGTTCTTGAAGACGACGGGCTGCCCCGCCACCGCGCCCTGCACCCGCGGCACGTAGGTGCACTTCGACTGGTCCACCACCACCGGCTCGCTCGGCACCGTGGAGGCCCCCGGCACAGCGCCTCGCACGCGCACCAGCACGTTGCGCAGCTTGCCGTCCTTCACCAGCACCGCCTCGTCCTTCGACGCCCGCCCCTCACAGGCAGGGTCCGCGCTGGGCGGCAGGTCCGCCGCGACGGGCGCCGTGCCCGTGAAGGTCACCGTGCCCTTCACCTCGCCCTTGCCCACGGGGACGTTCGTCGTCTGCCCCGGCGCCTGGATGGGCGTGGCGGCGTGCGGCGCCTTCTCCTCGGGCGCGCGAGCCGCCTGGGCGGGCGCGGCGGGCGGAGGCGTGGCCGGGGCCTCCTCCTTCTTGCAAGCGGGCAGGGCCAACAGCCCCGCGGCTCCCAGCATCGACAGGCCGAGCGTGCGCAGCGTCATGTGCAATCTCCTCGGTGAACCGGTACTTCGTCCGCGCTCCCTCGTAGTCAAAGGACGCGGACCTGTCCAACGGCCCGTCCGCGCTATTCGCGCCGGCTGACGCTCGCCGCCGCCAGCCCCAGGAACACCGCCGCGAACGCCAGCAGCACCGGCACCTCCCAGCCCGCGCCGGACAGGGGCGAGCCCACCGCCACGGACGCCTCGGCGCCGTACAGCGCGCGCCGCACGCCCTCCACGGAGAAGCGCATCGGGTTGAGCACCATCACCCACGACAGCCAGGTGTCCGCGCCCTTCAGCGGGAACATGGCCCCGGACAGCACCCACATGGGCAGCATCACGATGCTCATCACCGCGTGGTAGCCCGCGCTCGAGCGAACCCACCACGCCAGCGACATGCCCATGCCC
This sequence comes from Myxococcus sp. XM-1-1-1, assembly GCF_020037095.1. Lineage (NCBI taxonomy): Bacteria > Pseudomonadati > Myxococcota > Myxococcia > Myxococcales > Myxococcaceae > Myxococcus > Myxococcus sp. XM-1-1-1. The sequence goes on along the minus strand of NZ_JAIQDH010000001.1, from coordinate 280,531 downwards.
GTCAGCGCCAGCGCCGACAGCACCATCACCGCCACGAGCAGCGGCAGGTCCAGGGTGGCCGCGCTCACGCCGGCGAGCGGCGCCAGCAGCAGGAACAAGGACGCCTGCATCAGGGCAATCGCGGACGAGCCCAGCGCCTTGCCCAGCACCACCGCCAGCCGGGAGCCCGGCCCCGCGAGCACCGCCTGGAGGAAGCCCTCGCGGCGGTCCTCGATGACCGTAATCGTGGCGAAGATGGCGCTGAACAACAGCACCATGGTGACGACGCCCGGGAAGAAGAACTGCTGGTAGCCCAGCCCCTGCGCGCCCTCGACGCGGAACGAGCCCGCGAAGCCCGAGCCGATGACGAACCAGAACAGGATGGGCTGCGCCAGCGCGCCCACCACGCGGCTGGGCTGACGGAAGAAGCGCACCACGTCGCGCGCCATCAGCACCCGCACCGTCGCCCACTGCAGCGCCAGCGTGCCCGGCGCGCCCGGTGCCCGCGCGTCCTCGGCCACGGGGGGCGGCTGCGCGGTGGAAACCTCGGCGTTCATCGGCGTCTCCTCGGCGCGGCCTCCACGGCCGGCACGTCGGCGCCCAGCGCGCGCCCGGTGAGCTGCAGGAACACATCCGCCAACGTGGGGCGGCGCAGCGCGACGGACGTCATCCGCCCCGCCGGGAAGGACTCCACCAACCGGGGCACCAGCGCGTGGCCCTGCCGGGCCTCCACCTGCACCCGCCCCTCCACCACCTTCGCGTCCACGCCCAGCTTCTCGCGGACCTCCCGGGCCAGCGTCTCCGGCTCGGGCGCCTCCACCGTGAGGAGGTCCCCGCCCATGCGCGCGGCCAGCGCGGCCGGCGTGTCACACGCGACCAGCTTCCCCGCGTCGAGCACCGCCAGCCTGTCGCAGACCTCGGCCTCGTCGGCCCGGTGCGTGGTGAGCAGCACCGTCAGCCCCTCCGCGTCGCGCAGCCGCTTCAGGTGCGCCCAGAAGGTGCGGAAGGCGGCCTCGTCCAGGCCCTGCGTGGGCTCGTCCATCAACACCACGCGGGGCTGGTGCACCAGCGCGCGGGCCAGCTCCAGCCGGCGGCGCATGCCCCCGGACCACGTGCCCACCCGCTCGTCGCCCCGGTCCAACAGGCCGATGAGCCCCAGCATGGACTCCACGCGCTCGCGGGCCCGCTCGCCCGTCAGCCCGTACAGCCGGGCCCCGAGCATCAGGTTCTCCCGCGCGGTGAGCAGGTCATCCAGGCTGCCGCGCTGGAAGATGATGCCCATCTGCCGGCGCAGCGCCGGGTCGCTCAGGGACAGCTCGCGGCCGGCGAAGCGCACCTGCCCCGCGTCGGGCGCGAGCAGGCCCGCCAGGATCTGGAAGGTGGTGGACTTGCCGGCGCCGTTCGGGCCCAACAGGCCCAGGATTTCGCCGGGCCGCACCGACAGCGTGAGGCCGTCCACGGCCACGCGGTCCTTGAAGCGTCGGGTCAGCCCCTCGAGGTGGAGCAGCGCGGGTGGAGGGGTGTGAACCGAGGTATCAGGCATGGGCGGGCTTTCCGCCGGCTGCCCCGCGCGCCTAGCCGCGGGGAACGCGGTCCAGGCTCAGCGCCGCGAACAATCCGGTGAGGTAGATCAACGAGAAGATGAACGTCTGGCGCGCCCAGGGCTTCCCCAGCCGGCGGAAGAACCCCCACGCCCCCACTCCCAGGAAGCTCAGCCCCAGGCCCACCGCGGCCGCCAGGTACCAGGAGCCGGCGATGTGGAGCTGGAAGGGCAGCAGCGTCATGGGCACCAGCGCCACCAGGTAGAGGACGATCTGCGCGCGGCTGGACTCGTCGCCGCGCTCAATCGGCACGGACTTGAGGCCCGCCGCCGCGTACTCCTCCTTGCGGAACAGGGCGATGGCGATGAAGTGCGGCATCTGCCACAGGAAGAGGATGGCGAAGAGCGCGAAGCCGCCCGCGTCGATGCGGTCCGTCACCGCCGTCCACCCCATCAGCGGGGGCAGCGCGCCGGGGACGGCGCCCACCAGCATGGCCGCCGAGGTGCGCGCCTTGAGCGGCGTGTACGCCAGCACGTAGCTGAGCAGCGCGAGCAGGCCCAGCGCCGCCGTCAGGAGGTTGGCGCCCAGGGCCAGCGCCGGCAGGGACACCGCCGCCAGGGAGATGCCGAACCACAGCGCCACCGCCGGCTCCATGCGTCCGGAGGGCAGCGGCCGGTTCTGCGTGCGCGCCATGAACTTGTCGCTGTGGCGCTCCCAGTAGCAGTTGAGCGCGTTGGCCGCGCCCACCGTGCCGGCCGTGGCCAGCAGCGTCACCAGGGCATGGCCCGTGGACAGGGGACCTGGGGCCAGCCACATGCCGCCGGCCGTGGTGATGAGGACCAGGCTGGAGAGCCGGGGCTTCATCAGGGAGATCAGGTCGGACGCGGTCGTCGACACGGACTCGGCACGCGCGCTCAAGCGGACTCCAGGGGAGAGCGTGACAGGGACGCTGCCGACGCGGGAACCGCCCTCCCATACAGGCACCACCGGGGGGTGGGCAAGGACACGTCACCACGACGCGCCGGCCACGAACGGCCGCCCGCCCGGCGCCACACCGTGGCTCGGGCTCGCGTCCTCGTGTCTTGAAGGGTTCGGGAAGGCAAACACCCGGGGCATAGCCCCACTCGCGGGGGCCATCAACCCGGGGGGGCCGGGGCCGTGCGCGCCCTGCTGGCCGCGCGCATCAGCCCCACTTGTCCGACCTGCTCAGCCCCCGGTGAGGGTGCGCGCCGCGGTGGCGTGCTCGCCGCTCGGCTCGCGCTTGAGGTACTCCTGCGCCAGCATCTTCGCCTTGGGGCCCTGCTTGGCGTCCTTGGAGAGCAGCGTGGCGTAGAAGTAGTACGCCGGGGAGAAGGCCTCGTCGGCGTTGAGGGCGCGCTGGTACGTCTCGTCCGCCTTCGCCGCGTCGCCCTTGCCCTGGTAGACGCGCGCCAGCTCCGTGAGCGCGATGGCCGAGCGCTCGGGCTGGCCGACGAACTCCTGGCTCGCCTTCTCCAGCTGCGTCTGCGCGTTCGTCCAATCGGAGCGCTCGCGGTAGATGGCACCCATGGCCAGGCGGGCCTCGGGGTTCTTCGCCTTGGGGTCCTTCACCGCGCGCTCGTACTGCTTGAGGGCCTCATCCAGCTTGCCCTGGCGGCGGTAGGCGTTGCCCAGCATGACGACCAGCTTGGGGCTGTCGCCCATCGTCTTGAGGGCCGTCTGGAGCGCCTCGGCGGCCTCCTTCTCGCCGCCCTGCTTGCCCATCAGGGCCTTGGCCAGCTCGACGTGGAACTGCGCGCGCGAGCCGTCCACGCGGATGGCCTTGCGGATCTCCTCGGCGGCCTGGTCGAAGCTTCCCTCGGTCAAGAGCCGGCGGCCCTTGATGAGGTGCAGGTCCGGGTTCTGCTTGTCGAGCGTGAAGCCCGTCTCCTCGCTCTTGAGCATCTCCGCGCGCGCCTTCTGGGCGTCCAGCGGCACGCCCGTGGCCTCCACCAGCTTCTGCTGCATGTCCGGCTTCTCGTTGGGCAGCGACGCGGAGACGCGGCTGACCAGGAGCGAGCGCGCCAGGTGCGCGGCGGCCAGCTGACGGGGCGACGGCGGGGGCTCGGCGTCCAGCAGCTTCTTCAGCATGGACTGGACCAGGGGGTAGTTGGGCGAGTCCTGGTCGAGCATCAGGAGGGAGCGGCCCAGGAGCGACTCCGGGTGGTCCTTCTCGTAGCGCAGGGCCAGGTCGTAGTTCTTCCAGGCCGTGTTGTCCTGGCCCAGCCGGCGGTACACCGCGCCCAGGCCCGAGTAGATGCGCGGGTCGTCGGGCGCGAGCACCTGGGCGCGCTCCAGCGAGTCGCGGCCGCGGTCCAGGTCACCCGCGTTCATCTGGATGAGGCCGAGCGTCAGGTAGAGCAGCGAGCTGGAGCGCCCCTGGGCGTCCAGGCCCTTCACCGTCTCCTCCAGCTTGCCCAGGGCCTCCTTGCCCTTGCCGCCGTAGGTCTGCACCAGCGCCTCCGCGGCGATGAGGTGCGAGCTGACGTCGCCCGCCTTCATGCCCGCGGCCAGGTGCTCCTCGGCGCGGCGGCGCGCGTCGTCACCGCCGCCGTGCTCACCCCAACGGATGGCGTAGGCGTACGCCAGGTAGCCGTGGGCCAGGCCGGAGTCGGAGTTCACCTCCAGCGCCTTGTCGGCCGCCTCACACGCCTTCTTGTAGCTGTCGAAGGAGTCGCGCTTGAGCAGCTCCGCGGACGCCTCCAGGTGCTTCTTCAGCTCCCGGGCCACGTTGCGCGTGTGCCGCGTGTACATCATGTAGCCGGGGATGAAGAGGACCAGGGCGCCCAGCAGCGCCACCGTCACCCACTTGCCGCGTCCCCCACCCTGAGACGAATTGCGACGGCCGCGGGGCGAGTCGTCCTCGTCGTCGTCCTCCACCTCATCCACCACCACCGGCTGGGGGCGGCGGGGCTGGGCGGGGGCCGGACGCTGCGCGGGCGACTCGGCACGCACCGGGGCCGAGGAGCCCGAGGGCGCGCGCGGCGTGGCCGCGGGCTTGGGCGCGGAGACAGGCTCGGCCGTGGCGGCGACACCGCTGGCCAGCGACGCGGCGGACTGCTGCGTGGCGCTGGGCGCGAGCACCGGCGGCGCGGCGACGGGCGCCTGGGGCGCGGCCGGCCGCGGCGGGTCGATCTTGTGCTGCTGCAGCAGCGTGACGGTGTCCGGGTCTCCCGGGTCCACGCTGTACGCCTTGAGGAGGTTCGCCTTGCCGGGCTCGGCTTCGCCCGTCTTCAGCTGCAGGGCGCCGGCCATGCGCAACGCGCCCTTGTCCTCGGGCTGGACCTGGAGCGCGCCGAGCGCCTCCTCCAGGGCCTTCTTGTCCTTGCCCTGCTCCGCGTACACACGGGCGAGCAACAAGCGAGGGTCGGCGGCGTTCGGATGCGCCTTGACGCCCTTCTTGCAGACGACCATCGCCTCCATGAAGCGACCCATGCTCAGGTACGCTTCGGCTAGAGGCTTGTAGGCGGCGGACGAGGGGTCGGAAGCGAACGCGTGTTCGAGCTTCGCGAGCTCGGCCGGGCTCAACGTCTTCGAAGGGGAGGTAGACATTACCGGGGGGAGGGACACCGGGCGGAAAGGGTACGCCTGAGAAGAGGGGTTTTTATGGCATCCGCTGCGCGGCACGTCAATCGCACGGATGAGACCTGAAGGCTTGCGCTTGACAGCAGGGAAGGGGTCCGGTACTAGCCCGTTCACCTTCGGCGGCCCAAAACGCCGGGGCGCAGCACGCAGGGCCATTTGTGGGGGTGTAGCTCAGTTGGGAGAGCGTCGCGTTCGCAATGCGAAGGTCGTCGGTTCGATCCCGTCCACCTCCACCATGCAGCAAACGAAGGGCCTCACGGGAAACCGTGAGGCCCTTTGCATTTGGGGCTTTTCGAGCAACTGCCGAATTGCAAAGCAGGCGGGCTTTGTTATCCGGAGCCGATGACTGACCCGTCCGCCTCCCTGTCGTTCTTCGCGCGGTTCTGGCTCGCCTGGCTCTGCTTCTGGCGCTGCCTCGTCTCCGGAGACTTCGCCCGCGCGGTTCTGCCGGCCAGCCGGGCCTACGACGCCGGACAGCTGAACCTGCTCCCCTCCGGTGAGGCCACGCCCGCCACCCCGCCCCCAGCGGTGAAGCCCCCCGAGCCGCCCCCTGCCCTGCCGCCCGAGCGCGAGCACGCCAGCGCCCTGACGCTGCTGGCGATGCTGCAGCGGGAGGGTCGGCTGGTGGACTTCCTCCAGGAGAACGTGGCCGCCTACTCGGACGCCGAGGTGGGGGCCGCGTGCCGCACCGTCCATGAGGGGTGCCGCAAGGTGCTCGGCCAGTACTTCACGGTGAAGCCGGTGCTGCCCGAGTCGGAGGGCGCGTCGGTGACGGTGCCCGCGGGCTTCGACGCCCAGCGCATCCGCCTCACCGGGAACGTGACGGGCACCCCGCCCCACCACGGGACGCTGCGCCACCATGGTTGGGTGACGACGGAAGTGAAGTTCCCGGCGGTGAGCACCGCCATGGACCCGCGAGTGCTTGCTCCGGCGGAAGTCGAGCTCGCCTGAGCGTCACCCGGCGGACAGGCAGACCGGACAAAAGGGAGCCCCCCAGGAGTTCAAGCCCGATATGGCCCGCTATTCCATCGGCATCGACCTTGGCACCACCCACTCGGCGGTGTCGTACTTCAACCTCGAGGACGGCAAGCCTCGGGGCCGCTCGCAGTCCATGCTGCCCATCCCGCAACTGACGGCGCCCGGCACCCTCGAGGCCCGTCCGCTGCTGCCCTCCTTCTTGTACCTGCCCGCGGCGCAGGAGTTCCCGCCAGGGAGCCTCGCGCTGCCGTGGAACCCGGACGCGTCCTCGGTCATTGGAGAGCTGGCGCGCTCGCACGGGGCCAAGGTGCCCACGCGGCTGGTGTCCTCGCCCAAGAGCTGGCTGTCGCACCCGGGCGTGGACCGGCGCTCGCCGCTGTTGCCCTGGCAGGCGCCGGAGGACGTGCAGCGCGTGTCCCCGCTGGATGCGTCCGCCCGGTTCCTGCGCCACCTCAAGGAGGCGTGGGACTCCACCTTCGCCGCGGGGCGCGAGGAGGCCGACAACCAGCTGGCCCGTCAGGACGTCATCGTCACCGTCCCCGCCTCGTTCGACGCGGCGGCGCGCGAGCTGACGCTGGAGGCGGCCAAGGCGGCGGGAATCGAGCACCTCACCTTGTTGGAGGAGCCGCAGGCCGCGCTGTACGCGTGGCTGGAGGCGATGGGCGAGACGTTCCGCCAGCAGGTGAAGCCCGGCGAGGTCATCCTGGTGGTGGACGTGGGCGGCGGCACGTCCGACTTCTCCGTCATCACCGTGAAGGACCGGGACGGCGAGGTGGAGCTTTTGCGCGTGGCGGTGGGCGACCACATCCTGCTCGGCGGCGACAACATGGACCTGGCGCTGGCGCACACGCTCAACCAGCGCCTGGCGGCCGAGGGCAAGAAGCTGGACCCGTGGCAGTTCAACGCCCTCACCCATGGATGCCGGCAGGCGAAGGAGACGCTGTACGCGGACACCTCGCTGGACAAGGTGCCCATCTCCATCCCCAGCCGGGGCTCGTCGCTCATCGGCGGCACGCTGCGCACGGAGCTGACGCGCGAGGAGCTGGACCGGGTCCTCACCGACGGCTTCTTCCCGGTGACGCCGCTGTCGGAGCTGCCTCGCACGGCGCGGCGCACGGGCCTGGCGCAGATGGCGCTGCCCTACGCGCAGGACGCGGGCGTGTCGCGGCACCTGGCGGCGTTCCTCACCCGGCAGGCGCAGGCGCTGAAGTCCAGCCACGACGCGCCGGTGGACGTCGGCGACAAGTCCTTCCTGCACCCGACGGCGGTGCTCTTCAACGGTGGCGTCTTCAAGGCCGGGCCGCTCAAGGCGCGCGTCATGGAGGTGCTCAACCTGTGGTTGAGGGCGGACGGCGGCGAGCCGGCGAAGGAGCTGGAGGGCGCGGACCTGGACCTGTCGGTGGCGCGCGGCGCGGCGTACTACGGCTGGGTGCGGCAGGGGAACGGCCTGCGCATCCGCGGCGGCACGGCGCGCGCGTACTACGTGGGCGTGGAGTCGTCGATGCCGGCGGTGCCGGGCTTCGAGCCTCCGGTGAAGGCGCTGTGCGTGGCGCCCTTCGGCATGGAGGAGGGCACGCAGGCGGACGTGCCGCCGCAGGAGTTCGGGCTCGTCACGGGGGAGCCCACGAGCTTCCGCTTCTTCTCCTCCTCGATGCGGCGCGACGACCGCGTCGGCACGATGGTGGAGGACGTGGCGGACGAGCTGGCGAAGGGGGAGATGGAGGAGCTGGCCCCCATCGAGACCACCATGCCCGGACAGCCCGCGGCCTTCGGCGACCTGACGCCCGTCAATCTGCAGGCGGCGGTGACGGAGGTGGGGACGTTGGAGCTGCGGTGCCTGGAGAAAGGTGGCGACGGGCGTTGGAAGCTGGAGCTCAACGTCCGCATGAAGGAGTAGAACGCCGACCGGCAACCGGAGGTGTATGCGAATCGTCGGCATCGACCTGGGCACCACCCACTGCGCGGTGGCGTCCGTGGACCCCGCCCGGGGCGCGAGCGCGCCCGTGGAGGACTTCCCCGTCTCGCAGCTCGTCCGACAGGGGGAGGTGGCGCCGCGCGCGCTGCTTCCCTCCACCGTGTACGTGCCCGCGGGCCACGAGCTGAGCGCCGAGTCGCTGCGCCTGCCCTGGGGTGACGACGGCGGGCCGTGGGTGGTGGGAGAGCTGGCGCGCTGGCAGGGCTCGCGCGTGCCGGGCCGGCTGATTGCCAGCGCGAAGAGCTGGCTGTGCCACCCGGGCGTGGACCGCTCCGCGCCCATCCTCCCGTGGGGCGCGCCCGCCGACGTGGCGAAGCTGTCCCCGGTGGACGCCAGCGCGCTCCTGCTCACGCACCTGGCGCGCGCGTGGGACTTCGCGCACCCGGAAGCGCCGCTGTCGCGGCAGGAGGTGGTGATTACGGTCCCCGCCTCGTTCGACGAGGCCGCGCGCGCTCTCACGGTGAGCGCCGCTCGCAAGGCGGGGCTGGAGAAGTTCACGCTGTTGGAGGAGCCCCAGGCGGCCTTCTACGACTACACCGCGCGCCACCGCTCGGACCTGGAGCAGACGCTCTCCCACGTCCGGCTGGTGCTGGTGGTGGACGTGGGCGGCGGCACCACGGACTTCACGCTGGTGCACGCGGGCGTGTCGCCCGAGGGCCCCATGCTGCGGCGACTCGCCGTGGGCGACCACCTGATGCTGGGTGGCGACAACATGGACGCGGCGCTGGCCCGGCGCGTGGAGGAGAAGCTCTTTTCGGACGGGCGGCGGCTGTCCGCCACGCAGTGGACGCAGGCCATCCAGGCCGCGCGCACCGCGAAGGAGGCGCTGCTCGGCAAGGCGCCTCCGGAAAAGTACGGCGTGTCGCTGGTGGGAGAGGGCAGCCGGCTGTTGGGTGGAACGCTGTCCTCGGAGCTGTCTCGCGAGGAGGCCCACGCGCTGGTGCTGGATGGGTTCTTCCCGCGCACGCCGCCCACGGAGCGGCCTCGCCGGGCCGCGCGCATGGCGCTCCAGGAGCTGGGCCTGCCGTACGTGCAGGACGCGGCGGTGACGCGGCACCTGGCGGCGTTCCTCGCGCAGCACGCGGCGGCGGGCTTCGCGGCGCTGGGCGAGACGCCTGCTTTCGAAGGCGCCCTCCCCCGCCCCGACGCCATCCTGCTCAACGGCGGCGTCTTCAACTCGCCCTGGATTTCGGAGCGGCTGGTGGAGGCCGTCTCGGGGTGGTGGCCGGACGCGCCGCGCATCTCGCTGTTGCGCCACGAGTCGCTGGAGCTCGCGGTGGCGCGGGGCGCGGCGTACTACGGGCTGGTGCGGCGTGGGCATGGCCTGCGCATCGGCGGTGGCGCGGCGCGCGCGTACTACGTGGGGTTGCAGCGTCCCGCGGACAGCGCGGAGCAGCCCGCCTTGTGCCTCATCCCTCGCGGCTTCGAGGAGGGACAGAAGGTGGACCTGGGCGAGCGCCCCTTCACGCTCACCCTCGGCAGGCCCGTGCAGTTCCAGCTCTACTCGACGACGAGCGACCGCATCGACAAGCCCGGGGATTTGGTGCCCCTGGCGGAGGACCTGAAGCCGCTGCCGCCCATCCACACACTGCTCAAGGGGGCGGCGGGCAAGGTGGCGGAGGTGCCGGTACACCTGCAGGCGGCGCTGACGGAGATTGGCACGCTGGAGCTGTACTGCGTCTCCGACGTCGCGGACGAGCGGTGGAGGTTGGAGTTCGAGCTGCGCGGCACGGGGGGCTCGCACGAGCTGACCGTCACCGAGTCCATGCCCGCGCGCTTCGTGGAGGCCAAGGACAACATCGAGCGCGTCTACGGGAACAAGCCACTGCCGTTGGGGCCCAAGGACGTGAAGCAGCTGGGGCGGACGTTGGAGAAGGCGCTGGGGCCGCGCGAGACGTGGCGGGTGCCGGTGCTGCGCGAGATGTGGAGCACGCTGTACGCGGGCGCGAGCAAGCGACGACGCACCGAGGACCACGAGCGCGTCTTCTACAGCCTCACGGGCTTCACGCTGCGCCCGGGCTTCGGGTATCCGCTGGACGGCTGGCGCGCGGAGCAGACCTTCAGCCTGTTCGACGCGCTGGTGCAGCACCACACGGACAAGGCGGTGTGGACGGAGTTCTGGGTGATGTGGCGGCGCATCGCCGGTGGGCTGACGGAGGCGCAGCAGCAGAAGCTCTACGCGTACCTGCAGCCGCACCTGTCGCGGAAGGTGCCCCCGAACGCGCCCGCCGCCGGGAAGCTCAAGGGCATCCAGCCCGAGGGGTTGGAGGAGATGGTGCGCACGGCCGCCTCGCTGGAGCACCTGTCGCCCGGGGACAAGGCGGAGGTGGGCCGGTGGATCGCCGAGCGGCTGAAGGCCGAGGCGAAGTCCGGTGGCCCGTGGGCGTGGTCCCTGGGACGGCTGGGCGCGCGGGTGCCGCTCTACGGCAGCAGCCACAAGGTCGTGGACGTGGAGACGGCCGAGGCGTGGCTGACGCTCCTGCTGGAGCTGGACCTGCGCAAGATCGACGGTGCGCCGTTCGCGGCGGCGCAGCTCGCGCGGCTCACCGGAGACAGGACGCGGGACGTGGACCCGGGCTTGCGCGAGCGCGCGGCCCAGGCGCTCGTCGCGGCCAAGGCTTCCGAGACGTGGGTGCGCATGGTGCGTGAAGTCGTCGCGCTGGAGGCGGCGGACGAGGCGCGCGCGCTCGGCGACACGCTGCCCGCGGGACTCCGACTGTCCTGAGCGGCGAGGTGGCTCCACGGGCACCGAGCCCCGTGCGAGCCGAAAGGACTCCCTCACGGGTCGGTGCGGGGCACGCGACCTCGTGGGAGTCCTCGCTGGAGCCTCGACGGGGCGATCAGCCCCGGATGTCCGGGAGCACGTCGGACGAGGCGGGCTCGGCGACGGCCTTGGGCGCGGCGCGCTCGACGACCTGGAGCACCGGCGTCGGCTCCGAAGGCGCGGCGGCCTCGCCCTTGCCCGCCTTGGGCTTCTTGGTCCCCGCGCCCGAGCGGCACGTGCGGCACCAGGGCTGGTTCCGGATGGCACCGTCCGCCATCTTCCGCAGCCCGAACTGGGCCAGCGGCTTGAGCGTACGGCACTTGATGCACATCAACGAGATGAGGACCTCGTGACCATCCGCGTCGTAGACGGCGGACTTGCGCCGCTTTCGCGGCTGCGGCTGCCCCGGTTCACGCGGCTTCGCCTTCTCCGGCGGAGGCGTCATCATCGGGGTCACTTTGTAGAGCATGTCAGTCCCTCCCGCTCTCGGGGGCCCTCGCACGCAGTCCCTGATGGGGCCACCTCGGCACGGGCACTCGCGAGCCATAGAGTAAGGTGCCTTCCCTCCGTTGAAAACTGATCCCAGGCCGAAAATTCGGCCCGGGAGCGTTTTCATCGAAGTTTCCAAGGGTTGGACGGCCCCGTTCACTCCCAGCGGATCAACCCCCGGGCGAATTTTCAGCCCTGGCTCCCTCAACGCGAGGCGGTGGGACACGCCTCCGCGACACCGCTGTAGCGCACCCGCCCCAGAGTGGGCGTGGGCAGGACACCCCCATGGGAGCGGCCGTAGGCGATCAACGCCTCGCGCAGGTCCATTCCCTGGAACGGGGCCAGCTCCGCGCGCTCGGGAGGCAGCGGCCGCGTCACGCCCTCCACCCCGTCCCCACCCCGCGCGAGGAAGTCCGGCACCGCCACCCGGTAGCGCTTCTCGGCGACCAGGGGCTTTCCGCCCTCCAGCGTGACGGACAAGAGCCGCCCCGGCCCCGGGCAGCGCGCCAGCGTCAGCTCCAGCCCGGACACCGCGAACACCGCGCCCCGGTCCACGCCGTGCGCCAGCTTCAACAGGAGCTCCAGCTCCGTACCGGTGAGCGTCAGCACCGCCACCGTGTTGTCGAAGGGCAGCGCTTGGTAGACGTGGCCGAAGGACAGCACCCCACCCGGCAGGTCCGCGCGGATGCCACCGGGGTTCATCACCGCGGCGTCCGCGCCCACCGCCTCGCGCAGCGCGTCCGCGACGACGTTGCCCAGTGCCCCCTCCTCCGTGAAGCCCCGGACCAGCGGCGACGCACAGGACACACCCGCTTGCCGCCGCTGCGCCGCGTCCACCTGCGCCAGCGTGGGCGCGAGCAGCGCCTCCACGTCCGAATCCGGGCGCACCTCGGCGCCCAGGAACCTCGACGGCACCAGCGTCACCTCGGCGCGCTCGCGCAGCCGCCGGCCATCACAGTCCCCATGGACCGCGTCCACCTGCGAGCACAGGGGAATCGCCGCCTGGATGCGGGTGAGCGACGGCTCCACGCGTCGGCGGACGGGGTCGACGAACAGCTCCACCACGCCCACCGAGCGCGCCAGCCCCGTCGTCTCGATGACGGGCACGCCCTGGATGAAGTGGCCCATCACCTGGTGCGTGTGCCCCGCGACCACCGCGTCCAGCGTGCCCGGTGGCAGCGCGGCCAGCATGTCGACAATCTCCGCGTCGCCGCGCTCGCAGCTCGCGGTGTCGCGCGGGTTCGACAGGTCCGGGCAGTGCCCGCCCGCGTGCGCCACCGCCACCACCACGTCCGCGCCGCGCGCGCGCAGGGAGCGCGACGCCTCCAGCGCCGAGGACGCCAGGGGCAGGAAGCGCAGCGAGCCGACGTTGGCGGGGTTGGTGACACTCGGCGTGGACTCCGTGGTGAGCCCCAGCACGCCCACGCGCACGCCCTTCACGGTGAGCAGGTGCGTGCCGTCGTTGCCGAGCCACGCGGGCGTCCTGCCCGTGGCCGCGTCACGGAGATTGGCGGACAGCATGGGGAAGCGCGCCTGCTTCACCCGGGCCTTCAGCGCGCCGAGCGGATCCTCCCCCGGAGTCAACGCCATGGGCGAGGCGCCCACCGGGCCGTAGTCGAACTCGTGGTTGCCGATGGCCGCCGCCGTGAAGCCCAGGTGGTTGTAGACGTCCACCACCACGGCGCCCTCGGTGAGGTTGGAGGCCAGCGTCCCCTGGAAGAGGTCGCCACCATCCAGCAGCAGCACGCCGCCCGGATTGTCCGCGCGCAGTCGGGCGACGTACGCGGCGAGGGTGGCCGCGCCGCCCTCCTCCACCACGCGCCCGTCGGAGAGCCGCGTGCGGTGCGGCTCCACGTTGCCATGGAAGTCGTTGAGGCCCACCAGGGTGAGCCGCACGGGCTCGGCCGGGGACGCGGCGGGCGTCGGGGTGGCGGGCGTGCCGGCGCAGGCGGCGGCACAGGTCGCGAGCGCGACGAGGAAGGGACGCGGTGAACGCATGAGCGTCCGCACTTCACCCCGCCGCGCGCCGTGATTCAACCGCGCTTCAGCGCTCGCGGCGACGTCGCACCGACAGGCCCAGGGCCAGCAGCCCGAGCACCACGCTGCCAGGCACCGACGCGGTGGCGCACGAGCAACCCGACCCGTCGTCCGCCTCGGGGAAGCCCCCCCCTCCCGGGATGCCCGGCCCGGGCCCACCGCCCCCACCTCCACCGCCGTCCGAGCCCGCGTCGGAGCCGCCATCCGTGCCGCCGTCCCCCTGCGAGGGACGCGTGTCGATGCGCAAGGGCGGCGTGAAGGCCTGCGCCACCTTGTCCCAACCCACCAGCTTCAGGTTCTGCTGGTTGCTGTTGTCGGAGTCCTGCGCGACGAACAGGCCATCGAGGAACTCGGGACCCACCGGCTGCGCGGACACGGCCAGCGCGAACGGCGACTCCACCGCGCCGATGCCGCCATCCCCCGCCACCATCTGGAACGAGCCCAGGAACGCGTACGTGCGGCGGTCCAGCACGCCGAACGAGTTGGAAGTCGTGTCCGCCGCCAGCAGGTAGCCCTGCGCGTTGGCGCCACGGTAGAGCGCGAGCCGGCTGACGGAGCCCGACAGGTTGCGGCCCGTGCCCGTCAGCGAGGCCACCTCGGTGCGGCTGGTCCCCCCGTTGGGCTCCGCGTTGTAGCGCCAGATGGCCACGCCGGACTGGACCACGTACACGTAGCCCAGCTCCTCGTCCGCCACGAGCCCGGTGATGGCGCCGCCCACATCCAGCGCGTCGCGCGCCAGCGTGGCCGACATCCCACCGTCCTCACCGGACAACTCGAACTGCAGGAGCGAACCGGACGGGTTGCCCGCGAACACATAGAACCGACCGGAGGAGGGGCTGCGATAGAGCGCCACGCTGTTGAACTGCGTGCTGTTGTTGACGAGCGGCGCCACGTTGATGCGCTCCACCTTGTTCGTCGCCCGCCGCCCATCCACCCGGTAGGCCGACAACCCGTTGACGCTGTTCGCCGTCACCGCGAGCGACAGGGTGTCGTTGCCCAGACGGAAGCCGTCACGCAGGGAGATGCCCAGCGTGGGCCCATCGAAGTCCGACTCCACCTGTTGACCATTCAACCCGAAGGTGAAGAGTCCGGAGTTGGCATTGTCATACGCCGTCAAGAGCAGGCTGTCGGCGCCCCCGTCCGCGCTGCCCACCCAGATGGCGACGTCGCGCAGGTTCGCCCCGCTGGCCCCGGGGTCCGGGGTCGTCTGACGGACAGGGGACACCCGCACGGGCTGGGCGAAGGCGGCCGCTGCACTGAGGAACGCCGCCAGGGCGAGGATGAGAGGGTGGCGCATGACCGGGCTCCAGGCAGGTGGGTCCGCCGTAACTTCGCACGCGGAGGATGCCTTTCAAGTGCGAAGGCTTCGGGAACGGTTGGCTCCAGCCAACCGTGTCGAGTACAAAGTGCGTCTTCCAGCCAACAGCGAAAAGACCATGGCGACCAAGCGCGCACTCATTACGGGCATCACGGGGCAGGACGGCAGCTATCTGGCGGAGCTGCTCCTTTCGAAGGGCTACGAGGTGCACGGCATGGTGCGCCGCTCCTCCGAGGAGAAGTTCGAGCGCATCCAGCACCTGCACGGGAAGATCCAGCTCCACCAGGGTGACCTGCTGGACCAGTTCTCGCTCGCGGCGCTGCTGAACCTGGTCAAGCCGGACGAGGTCTACAACCTGGCGGCGCAGTCGTTCGTACCCACCAGTTGGAACCAGCCGGTGCTCACCGGTGAGTTCACCGCGCTGGGCGTGACGAAGATGCTGGAGGCCATCCGCCACACGCGCCCGCAGGTGCGCTTCTACCAGGCGTCCTCGAGCGAGATGTTCGGCAAGGTGCTGGAGGTGCCGCAGACGGAGGACACGCCCTTCTACCCGCGCAGCCCGTACGGCGTGGCCAAGGCGTACGGCCACCACATCACGGTGAACTACCGCGAGTCGTTCGGCCTGTTCGCGGTGAGCGGCATCCTCTTCAACCACGAGTCGCCGCGCCGGGGCCTGGAGTTCGTCACGCGCAAGGTCACGTACAACGTGGCGCGCATCAAGCACGGCCTCCAGGAGAAGCTGCCCATGGGCAACCTGGACGCCAAGCGCGACTGGGGCTTCGCGGGTGACTACGTGGAGGCCATGTGGCTGATGCTCCAGCAGGAGAAGCCGGCCGACTACGTGGTGGCCACCAACGAGACGCACACGGTGCGGGAGCTGGTGGAGATCGCCTTCGCGCGCGTGGGCCTGGACTGGCAGAAGCACGTCTTCATCGACCCGGCCTTCGTGCGCCCGGCCGAGGTGGACCTGCTCATCGGTGACCCGGCCAAGGCCAAGAAGGAGCTGGGCTGGGAGCCCAAGGTGCGCTTCAAGCAGCTGGTGGAGATGATGGTGGACGCGGACCTGGAGCGCGTGAAGGCGGGGCAGCGGTAGATGCGCATTCTCGTCACGGGAGCGGATGGGTTCGTCGGCAGGCATCTGTGCGCGCTGTTGCGCGCCTGCGGCGATGAGGTGGTGGAGGCCCACGGGCCCCGCGGCGAGGGTGTGAGCAGCAGCGCCCTGCATTTCGACGTGGCCAACGAGGCCGCCGTGAAGGCGGCCGTCGCCGAGGCCCGGCCCGAAGGCGTCATCCACCTGGCCGGCTTCAGCTCGGTGGCCAAGAGCCACCACAACCCCTCGCGCGTGTTCGCGGTGAACACGATGGGGGTGGTGAACCTCCTGACGGCGCTGCGCGAGAACGCGCCGAAGACGCGCGTGGTGCTCGTGGGCTCGGGCGAGGTGTACGGCCCGGTGCCGGAGGGCACGCGCGCCCCCGAGAGCACGCCCGCCGTGCCGCTGAGCCCCTACGCGGCCTCCAAGTCCGCGGCGGAGCTGGCCGGCGTGCAGTTCCACCGCAGCTACGGGCTGGAGGTGATGATGGCCCGGCCCTTCAATCACCTGGGCGCGGGGCAGGACCCGACCTTCGTCGTGCCCTCGTTCGCCTCGCAGATTCGCGCCATCGGCCTGGGCACGGTGGACCCGGTGCTGCGCACGGGCAACCTGGACGCGGTGCGGGACTTCTCGCACGTGCGTGACGTGGTGGAGGCCTACCGGCTGCTGCTCGACAAGGGCGAGCCCGGGCAGGCGTACAACATCTGCTCCGGCGAGGGCCGCACCATCCGCAGCCTGCTGGAGGAGATGCTCCTGCTGGCCGGCGTGGACGCGCGCATCGAGTTGGATCCGGCGCGCCTGCGCCCCTCCGACATCCCCAGCCTCGTCGGCTCGCCCGACAAGCTGCGCGCGCTGGGTTGGGCGCCCAAGCTGACCGTGACGGACGCGCTGCGCGACGTGCTCGGTCCCAAGGTGCCCGGCGCCCAGCGCGCCTGAGTCCTCCCCGAGACGCCTGTCAGGATGCCGGGCCCCTGGTCGTTGGTGTAAAACCAACACGAACCAGGAGGCTCGGCATGGCAGGCACGCGGCGGCAGGACAGGTTCACCTTCTTCTGGACCCAGGAGTCCCCGTTCTCGCAGTGGCATCCCTGTGAGTTCCTGGTGGAGGGGGCCCGCTACAACTGCATGGAGCAGTACATGATGGCGGGCAAGGCGCGCCTCTTCGCGGATGAAGAGATGCTCGCGCGCATCATGGCGTCCGCGTCTCCCAAGTCGCAGAAGGCGCTGGGCCGCAAGGTGCGCGGCTTCGTGGAGGAGACGTGGGTGAAGGAGCGCGAGCGCATCATCTACGAGGGCAACCGCGCGAAGTTCACGCAGAATGCCGCGCTGCTGGAGGTGCTGCTCGCGAGCCAGGGCACGGAGCTGGTGGAGGCCAGTCCCATGGACCGCATCTGGGGCGTGGGGCTCGGCATGGATGACGCGCGCATCATGGACCCGTCCCAGTGGCGTGGGCTGAACCTGCTGGGCAAGGTGCTGACGCGCCTGAGGGATGACCTCATCGCGCAGGGTGTGGTGGCTCGCTAGCGCTCCACATGGGCCCAGGCCTCCAGCCGCCTGTCCAGGGCGGTGAGGGTCCACAGGTCCGCGGGATTGTCGGAGCGCACCGCGTCCAGGGCCGCTCTCAACGGAGCCCTGGCGCGCGCCTCGCCCCACTCGGACAACACGCGCAGCGCCATCAACGAGGGCTGACGCGAGAGCAGTCCGAGCAGTTCCTCCACCACGCGAGGGCTGCGCTCGTCGGCGAGACGCTGCACCGACTCGTGTCGCTCCTCCGGTGTCGAAGCGGTGTCCCTCAGTCGCTCCGCGAGCGCGTGGAAGCGGGCCTCGTCCAGCAGCTTGCGCGGGCCCGGCGTGTCCCAGTGCTCCACCGTGACGCTCGTGCGCGCGAACGCGACACACTCGCGGCGCAGGCCGTCGTCGTCGAACAGACCCATGAGGCGCTCGGGCGCGGGCCGCCCGCCCACGAGCAGCCCCGCCGCGCGCTCCGCCAGCCCGTCCGCGACGCCGAGCAGGTGCACCCGAATCACCGTGGCCTCCGCGTCGGCGCGGACCTCGACGGGCACCCGCTCCGACTTGAGGAACACCTCGGCGAGGCCGCGCTGGGACACGTACCAGCGATACTCCAGCCACACCGCGCTCGGACGCTCGACGAAGCGCGCGTCCTCGGCCTCGACGAGCCGGGGCGCGCCTTCCGCCACGCCGCCGAAGCAGCGCTCCAACAGCGCCAGGGCCTCGGTGAGCTTCATGTCGCGTCCACGCGCATCAGGCCGGCGCTCCCGCTCAGAACGAGTACGGCACGGGCGCGGACACGCCGAGCAGCGACAGGTCCACCGTGCCGCGCGTGTTGCTCTGGCCGGACTGCGCCTGGGCGATGGGGCTCACGTCGAAGCGGAGCTCGGCGAACTTCATGGCCTTGCAGCGGTCCCCATGGCCATCGTGAATCAGGACCAGGTTCGCCACCGGCGTGGCCCCGGCCTTCGACTGGAGCTGCCCGTCCCAGGCCAGCTCGTACGTGTGCTCGGCGCAGCCGCCCCCGTGCGCGACGTTGAGCGTCAGCACGTTGCCTTCGAGCTTCGCGTTCTCGATGTTGATGGGGTCCTGGGGCTGAGGGTCCGCCTTCACCACGAGCGGCGTGGCGTCGGTCCGATTCGCCGGGGACGCCCCCTCTTCCGCGGGCGTCTCCGTCTCCGGAATGGCCACCGCGTCCTGGGGCACCGCCGGCTCCGCGGGCTCCTGCCGCGTGGACTTGCTCGCACAGCCGATGAGAAGACCGCTCAACACGAGGCCACTCCACATGAGCTTCCGCATCCGCATCCTCCCGTCACGACTCCTCGGCGGAGCCCGATTGCCCGCCGACCCGACACACGCTTGCGAGCCTCAGCGTCGGAGCGCGGCCTCGTAGGCCGCCAGCGTCCCCTCGGCCGTCCGTTTCCAGGTGAACTCCGCGGCCCGCGCGCGGCCCCGCTCCGCGAAGGCCCGCCGCTCCTCGGGGGAGCGCAGGAGCCGGTGGATGGACTCGGCGAGCCCCTCCGCGTCGTCCGGGCGCACCGCCAGCGCCGCGTCGCCGCAGACCTCCGGCAGCGAGCCCGCCGTCGAGACGATGGCGGGGGTGCCCAACCGCATCGCCTCCAACGGAGGCAGGCCGAAGCCCTCGTAGCGCGAGGGGAAGACGAACAGCGCCGCGCGCCGCATCAGCTCGTAGAACACGGGCTCGGCCTGATAGCCGAGCGGACGGATGTCGTGCCCTTCCGCGCGCAGCCGCGCGATGCGGGACTCCACGCGGCCGGAGCCGAACCAGCTCTGCCCCGCGAGCACGAGCGACGCGGGCCGCCCCTGCGCGCGCAGCCGCTCCATCGCATCCAGCACCAGGTCCACGTTCTTGCGGACATCGAGCGAGCCCGCGTAGAGCACGTAGTCCCTGGGCAGCGCGAGCGAGCGCAGGTAGTCCGCGCTGGTCGCGTCCAGCACGGGCGCGTTCACGTGGTCCACGCCGATGGGGACCACCACCGCGCGCGAGGCGACCTCGGGGAAGCGCTCCAGCAGGTCATCGCGCGTGCGCGCGCTGATGCACAGCACCTGGTCCGCCAGCAGCAGGCTGCGCGACAACCACAGCCGGAACTGCCACCGGAACTTCGCGGACACGGTGTCCGGCATGATGAGCGGAATCAGGTCCAGCACCGTGAGCACGTAGGCGGTGCCGGGCACGCGCGTCAGGGGCAGGTTGAAGTTGCCCAGCGCGTGGTAGAGCGCGGGCCGCGAGCGCTCGAGCAGCTTGGGCAGCCGGGCGAGCGTCCAGGCGGTGCGGCCGCCGTTGCCCCTCGGATGGTCGCCGGAGTCGCGCGCGCCCAGCTTCTCCAGCGAGACGCCTCGGGCCTCGAGCGCGCCAGCGAGACAGCGGGTGTACAGGCCGATGCCGGTGGTGGGCTCATCCCAGAGCGTGGCGTCGAAAGCGATGGAGCCGATGGACACGGGGCGCCTCATAGCACGGCCGTGTGATAGGCAGGGCGCGCATGGCGATCCACCAGTTGATAGCGAGCTTCGTGCCCGGCGACGCCACCGGGCAGGCCGCGCTGCACCTCCAGCTCCTCCTGCGCCGACTGGGCGTATGGGGCGGCCTGTACGCCGACGAGGTGGGCGCGGGTCTGGAAGGGCTGGCGAGCCCCGCCTCCGAGCTGAAGCCGGCGCCGGATGACCTGGTGCTGTACCACCACGGCATCGCCTCGCCGCTGAGCAGTCGCCTGATGCACCTGCCCTGTCGCAAGGGGCTCGTCTTCCACAACATCAGCCCCGCGCGCTTCTACACGGGCCTGTCGCTGGAGAACGCGCTGCTCGCCGGACGCGCGCAGCTGGCCGCCATGGCGCCCTTCGTGGACGTGGCCATCGGCGTGTCGGACTACAACGCCGCGGAGCTGCGCGTCGCGGGCTATCGCAACGTCCACACGGTGCCGCTGCTCATCGAGCCGGAGCGCTTCGGGCCCGACCGCGCCGACGCGAAGCTCCTGAGCAGGCTGGCGGGCCCGGGGCCGGTGCTGCTCGGTGTCAGCCGGGTGATGCCGCACAAGCGCTTCGAGGACCTCATCGCCCTGCACCGCGAGGTATTGCGGCTGCGGCCCCAGGCGCGGCTGTTGATGGTCGGCGGCTATGAGCCGGGCAGCCGCTACTTCCGCTCGCTCGAGAAGCAGGCCAAGGGGCTGAGCGGGGTGAGCTTCCTGGGGCGGCTGAGCCACGCGGAGCTGGTGGCCGCGTACCGCTCCGCGTCCGTGTTCGTGTCGATGAGCGAGCACGAGGGCTTCGGGGTTCCGCTCATCGAGGCCATGGCGTCGGACGTGCCCGTGCTGGCGTACGGCGCCGCCGCGGTGCCGGAGACGCTGGGCGGCGCGGGCATCGCGTTCGACCAGAAGCGCTTCGCCTTCCTCGCGGAGCTGGCGGTGGACCTGAGCGAGGACCTCTCCCTGCGTGAGCCCGTCATCGCGGGCCAGCGTCGAAGGCTGGAGCACTTCTCCGCGCCCTCGGTGCAGCGCGCGCTGTCCCGAGCGCTGGAGCCCTACCTGCCGGCGCCGCGAGTCCGTCGGGCGGCGCCGAAGCGGCCCCGGGTGGCGGTGGTGGTGCAGCGGTACGGCGAGGTGACGGGCGGCGCGGAGATGCTGGCCGCGCAGGTGGCCGAGCGGCTCACGCCGCACTGGGACCTCACGGTGCTGACCACGTGCGCGAAGAACCACCTGTCCTGGGAGAATCACTTCCCCGCGGGACCGGACCGGGTGCGCGGCGTGGACGTGCTGCGCTTCCCCGTCACGCGCGTGCGCAACATCCGGGGCTTCAACGGGCTGTCGCGCAAGCTCTTCGACAAGAGCAACGAGCGGCTGCGCGAGGAGCAGTGGGTGGCCGAGCAGGGCCCCCTGGCACCGGGGCTGCTCCACCACCTGGCCTCCACGCGCGACGCGTATGACGGCTACCTGTTCTTCACGTACCTGTATGCGCCCACGGTGTGGGGCATGCCGCTGGTGGCGGACCGCTCGCTGCTCGTGCCCACCACGCATGACGAGGCGCCCATCCGCTTCGATGCGTACCGCGACGTCTTCGAGCTTCCTCGCGCGCTGCTGTGCCTGACGCCGGAGGAGCTGACCATCATCGAGAAGTACTTCCCGAACCACGCGAGGACACGCGTGGTGGGCGTGGGCGTGGAGCGGCCCTCGGCGGACGGAGCGCGCTTCCGACAGAAGCACGGCGTGCACCGCGACTACCTCCTGTACGTGGGCCGTCAGGAGCCGGGCAAGGGTGTCCCCGAGCTGCTCGAGTTCCATCAGGCCTTGAAGCACCGGTACGCGGACGCGCCGGACCTGGTGCTCGCGGGGGACGCGCACATGTCCCTGGAGGGCGATGGCGTGCGCTATCTGGGGCGCATCCCCGAGCAGGACAAGCACGACGCGCTGGCCGGAGCGCTGGCGGTGGTGGTGCCGTCGCGCTACGAGAGCCTGTCACTCCTGACGCTGGAGGCGTTCGCGCAAGGCACGCCGGTGTTGGTGAACGGGCGCTCGGACGTGCTGGTGGGACAGGTGGAGCGCAGCGGCGCGGGGCGCGCCTATACGGACCTGGCGTCGTTCATCCAGGGGCTGCGCGAGGTGGGCGAGGCGCGCAAGGCGTTGGGGGCGAAGGGGCTGGCGTACGTGAAGAAGCAGGGATGGCCGCAGGTGGTGGCCACCTACCGGGACGAGCTGCAACGCATCCTCGAGGAGAAGCACCGATGAAGCTGCTGGGACGCGACATTCCCGCGCGGGAGCTGCTGGCCCGCATCGAGGAGCGCCTGCGAACGCGCGGGCTGCCCACCTCCGAGCCGGTGGAGGTGCCCGCCGAGGGCGTGGAGCCCCGGCTGGAGCCGCTGACGTTCAACCTGCACGCGCTCGAGGAGAACGCCGACGCGACGCGCGCGCTGCCGCTGCAGACGCACCGGGGCGGCGTGGGGCAGCTCGTCGTGGTGGCGAAGTGGGCGTTCCGCAAGTCGTGCCAGGTGTTCATCAACGAGGCCCTGGGACGGCAGCGCGTGTTCAACGGGCACGTGCGTGACTCGTACGCCCAGCTCTCCGCGGAGGTCCTCCGACTGCGCCGCGAGGTGGAGCAACTGCGCGCGCGACAGGCGAGCACCCCGGTCGAGGAGTCGCGAGGCCCAGTGACGTCGGGTACTCCGGAAACGGCGCCACGCCCCTCGCTGACGAGGAGCACGTCCAGAACGGAGAGACAGGGGTCACACGCGCCGACGAGCGTCGAGCCGCCTGCTCCACGGCCTCCGCGCGCCGCCGGAACGGCGCACACCGACGAGGGGCCAGGCGCGGACAAGGTCATGCAGCAGAAGGGGACTTCGACCTCGCGGAGTCACGAAGCGAAACAGGGTCGTGAGGCGACGTCGTCGCAGGACGGGCATGGCGCACGGAGCACGCCGCGCGATGCCGCGGAGGTACTGCCCAAGCCTCGCACCACCAGGACGGAGACCGTGACGTCGGCGAAGGAGCAGACGCCACCGACCGACAAGTCGGCCCGCCCCAAGGATGGCGCGAAGTCCCGTCGCCCCAAGCGACGCCGATAGAGCACCTCGCTCCATGGGATTCCTGGGGCAGCGCGAAGCCTCGCCGCCCCATGCGATGTCACCGCGCTCCTGGCGGCTCCCAGAGCGCGCCGAGCCCTCCGGTCCAAGCGGCGCCGCCAGGACACAGCGCGGCGCCAGGCCCCGCCACTCCCCGCGGTGCGGTGGAGCCACGGCGCGCCTCGGGTGACTCGAAGCCTCATCCGCGCCAACCCGGTGCACCTCGCTCACCGGGCGAGGAGCCTCCATCGGCGTCGCGCGACGGCCCGTCCGGAGGCCATGACCGATACAGCAACCCCGTTGCGATTCCCGCTTCGCCCAAGCACGGAGTCCGGAGGGCCTCCTGAAGTACCGGCCCACACGCCCGCCCCCTCGCGTTGACGCCCCTGCCCCACCGTGCTCAAACCGGCGCGTGGGAGCTCCGTCCATCAGCGTCGTCATCCCCGCGTACAACGAGGGGCAGCGCCTGCCTCGCTTCGTGGCGTCACTCACCCACGTCGCCCTCGGGCAGCCGACGCCACGGGTGGAGTTCCTCGTCGTCGACGACGGCAGCGCGCCCGAGCACGCCACCCTTCAGCGAGCCAGCGTCGAGCAGGCCCAGGCCCGGCTCTCCGCCGAGGGCTCGCACCACCGCTTCACCTACGTCGCCGCGCCTCGCAATGGCGGCAAGGGCTCCGCCATCCGGCTCGGCTGGCGCCATGCCTCCACTGACTCCACCTGGCTCGCGTTCCTGGACGCGGACGGCGCCATCAGCGCGGACGAGCTCTTCCGACTGGTCCGCCTTTCCGACGCCCCCGAAGCCCAGGCCGTGGATGTCCTCGCCGGCTCACGCATCCTCATGGCCGGCCGCCGCGTGGTGCGAAACCTGGGCCGGCACCTGCAGGGCCGCATCTTCGCCACGCTGACGGACATGAACTTCGGCCTGCACTTCTACGACACGCAATGTGGCGTGAAGCTCATCCGCGCCCGCGTGCTGCACCCGCTCCTCGACGTGCTGCGCGAGGAGCGCTGGCTGCTCGACGTGGAGCTGCTCGCCCTCCTCAAGCGCCAGGGCGCCCGCTGCCTGGAGGTCCCCATCGACTGGGAGGACTTCGGCGGCTCCAAGGTCATCCCCGGGCTCGACGCGGCCCGCATGTTCTGGGGGCTGTTCAAGCTCCGCCGCCGACTGGACCACCTCACCCTCCCCGCTCCGGGCTCGCGCGAACCACTCCCCGCGAACCTGCCCCCCACTGATACCCGGTGACAGCCGCAGCGGAATGGCCGGGCCCCGGGTGCGATACGCCCTCCCCAGGGCGACATGTCGGAGGGGTACGGAGCACCCTCTCCCGAAGGGCGAGCGGCCGGCGGGCCGTCCGAGCCACCCGCCCCTCGTCGGGCCAACCCATTGGCCTCATTCCAACCCACGAGCGTCCCGGTGCGGGCCGCGCGGGCCCTGGCGCATCCTGCCGACGGCCCCGACCTGTCCCGGAGGCCAGCAGATGGAGGGCGGCTGATGTCCGCCCTTCGCGTTACAACCCCAGGGAAGCCACTTGCTCCCATCGCCCGGTTTCACGCGGCGTCGCGAGGCCGCTTGCTTTCCGGGCGGCTCACCGCGAAATAGGCCCCGCACGCGAGCCGTTGCTCCGGGTTCCTCCTACACCTTCAGTGATATGCGCGCCCTGACCGACCTGCCCAATGACCCTGGCCCCTCCCTCCAACTGGGCCTGCCGGGCTTCACCTTCGAGGACCTCTACCGCCCGCGCGGCCTGCGCCGGCTGGCCCAGAGCTTCGACGCACGGCTCGCCGAGGACGAGCCGGAGCTGTTCCAGGCGTTCGACGCCTATCGCAAGTCCCAGGGCAAGAGCCTCACCGGCCCCGCCGAGTCCGACCTGCTGGTGCGCGTGGCCCGCCACATGTCGCGCTTCGTCGCCCGGCTCTTCCGCGTCGAGTCCGAGCTCGACAGGCTGATGGGCCACCTCAAGGGGGAGCTGCCCCTCTTCGACTTCAAGCGCGAGTTCATCACCCGCCGCGTCTTCAAGAAGGGCGCCCCGGACCGCCCGACGCTGGCCGAGTTCCCCTCGCTGGACGGCCGCATGCGGCGGATGCTCCAGCTGGGCTTCCCGGAGGCGCTCTCCACCGGCGACTTCGAGCGCGGGCTCGCCGAGTCCGTCCTCAGCCTGATGGAGCTCGAGCGCCTGTTCTCCGGCAACCTCCCCGCCGAGCAGCAGGAGAAGGCCCCTGCCCTGCGCGAGCGCTGGACGGCCCTGCGCGCAGCGCTCGTGGCGACCCCGGAGGGCCGCGAGGCGTTCGGCTCCAGCCTGGTCACCCAGGGCGATGACGCCGCGGAGCTGCAGGCCGTGCGCGCCCTGCTGTCGCTGGCGGACCGCTGGACGTACGCGCGCGCGCTGCACCCGGAGACCAAGGACCAGTTCCACGCGTGGCCCACCCACCGCGTGCCCAAGCCGCTGGTGTTCGACCAGCTGGTGCATCTGCAGCGTCCGGACGCCGAGCTGCCCGAGGCCACCGAGGGCCTGGAGCACCACCTGCGCCACCGCGACGGCTTCAAGCTCACCGACCGCCGGGGCACCCAGCGCGACGTGATGAACGAGGTGGACTACTGCGTGCTCTGCCACGAGCGCCAGAAGGACTCCTGCTCCACGGGCTTCCCCGCCAAGGACAAGGTCGCCGAGGGTCACAGCTACAAGAAGAACCCCCTGGGCATCCCCCTCACGGGCTGCCCCCTGGACGAGCGCATCTCCGAGGCCCACCTGCTCAAGCGCGAGGGCAACTCGCTGGCGGCGCTGGCCATGGTGACGCTGGACAACCCGATGTGCCCGGGCACCGGCCACCGCATCTGCAACGACTGCATGAAGGCCTGCATCTTCCAGAAGCAGGAGCCGGTGAACATCCCCCTGGCGGAGACGGCCGCGCTGACGGACGTGCTGGACCTGCCCTGGGGCTTCGAAATCTACGGCCTGCTCACGCGCTGGAACCCGCTCAACGTGCGCCGGCCGTACGCGCTGCCCTACGTGGGCCGCAACGTCATGGTCGTGGGCCTGGGCCCCGCCGGCTACACGCTGTCGCACTACCTGCTCAACGAGGGCTTCGGCGTCACGGGCGTGGACGGCCTCAAGATTGAACCGTTCTCCGACGAGCTGGTGGGCCGCAACGGCCACGCGCTCACGCCCATCCGCGACTGGCGTTCGCTGACGCGCGAGCTGGACGAGCGCGTGCTCGAGGGCTTCGGCGGCGTGTCCGAGTACGGAATCACCGTGCGCTGGGACAAGAACTTCCTCACGCTCATCCACCTGACGCTGGCCCGGCGCGAGGGCTTCCGCATCCACGGCGGCGTGCGCTTCGGTGGCACGCTCACCATCGAGGACGCGTGGGAGCTGGGCTTCGACCACGTCGCCATCGCCGCCGGCGCCGGGCGCCCCACCATCATCGGGATGAAGAACAACCTCATCCGGGGCATCCGCAAGGCGAGCGACTTCCTCATGGCGCTGCAGCTCACCGGCGCCTTCAAGAAGGACTCGCTGGCCAACCTCCAGGTGCAGCTGCCCGCCATCGTCATCGGCGGCGGCCTCACCGGCGTCGACACCGCCACGGAGCTGATGGCGTACTACCCGGTGCAGGTGGAGAAGGCGCTCGCGCGCCACGAGAAGCTCGCCGCCGAGCTGGGCGAGGAGGCCGTCTTCGCGCGACTGGACGCCGAGGAGCGCGCCACCTACCAGACCTTCCTGGAGCACGGCCGCGCGGTGCGCGCCGAGCGTGAGCGCGCGAAGGCCGAGGGCGGCACGCCCGACTTCATCAAGCTGGTGCGCGCCTGGGGCGGCGTCAGCCTGGCCTACCGCCGCAGCCTCACCGAGTCCCCCGCCTACCGCCTCAACCACGAGGAGGTGACGAAGGCGCTGGAGGAGGGCATCCGCTTCATCGAGCGGATGAGCCCCGTGGAGGCCATTGCGGACACGACGGGCGCGGTGCGCGCGCTGCGCTTCGAGCGCATGGTGACCGTCGACGGCAAGCTCAAGGGCAGCGGCCAGTTCTTCGAGCTGCCCGCGCGCACGGTGTGCGTGGCCGCCGGCACCTCGCCCAACGTCACCTACGAGCGCGAGTACCCGGGCACCTTCCAGCTCGACGAGGGCGGCGACTACTTCCAGGGCCACTCCCTGGTGGAGACGGCGGACGGCTTCACGCTCGAGCGCGTGGAGGCCAGCGAGGACCTGGACGCCAGGGTGGGCTTCTTCACGTCATACGCGAAGGACGGCCACTTCATCTCCTTCTACGGCGACAACCACCCCACCTACGCGGGCAACGTGGTGAAGGCCATGGCCAGCGCGAAGGACGGCTACGGTGAGGTGGCCCGCCTGTACGCGAAGGAGGTGGCCGCGCTCGACTTCGACGACGAGGTGGCCCAGGCCCGCCGTGACGAGCAGCGCGCCGCGCACTTCGCGAAGCTGGACGCCGCGTTCAACGCCACCATCGTCGCCGTCAAGCGCCTCACCCCGACGATCGTGGAGGTGGTGGTGAAGGCGCCCTACGCGGCCAGCCACTTCCAGCCCGGCCAGTTCTACCGGCTCCAGAACTTCGAACGGAACGCGCCCGTGGTGGACGGCATGCGCCTCACCATGGAGGGCCTGGCCCTCACCGGCGCGTGGGTGGACAAGGAGAAGGGGCTGATGGGCACCATCGTGCTGGAGATGGGCTCGTCCTCGCGCCTGTGCTCCGCGCTCACCCCGGGCGAGAGCGTGGTGCTGATGGGCCCCACGGGCGCGCCCACGGAGATTGGCCACAACGAGACGGTGGTGCTCGTGGGCGGCGGCCTGGGCAACGCGGTGCTCTTCTCCATCGCCCGCTCGCTCAAGGCCGCGGGCTGCCGCGTCGTCTACTTCGCCGGCTACCGGCTCAAGTCGGACTCCTTCAAGCAGGACGAAATCGAGGCGGGCACGGACCAGATTGTGTGGTCGGTGGACACCGGGGAGACGATCGAACCCCGGCGCCCGCAGGACTCGGCCTTCCGAGGCAACGTGGTGCAGGCCATGCTGGCCTACGCCGAGGGCAAGCTCGCCGCGCCCTCGCTCATCCCGCTCTCGGAGGTGGACCGCATCATCGCCATCGGCTCGGACCGGATGATGCGCGCGGTCGCCGAGGCCCGCCACGGCGTGCTCCAGCCGTACCTGAAGCCGGACCACGAGGCCATCGGCTCCATCAACTCGCCGATGCAGTGCATGATGAAGGAGATCTGCGCCCAGTGCCTCCAGCGGCACGTGGACCCGCGCACCGGCAAGGAGACGTGGGTCTTCTCCTGCTACAACCAGGACCAGCGCCTGGACCAGGTCGACTTCGTCAACCTGAACCAGCGGCTGCGCGGCAACACGGTGATGGAGAAGGTCGCCGACCTGTACCTGGCGCAGCTGCTCAAGAAGGCCCCGCACCTCAAGCGGGTGTGAGGGGCCTCGCGCGTCTTCACCGTCGTGTGCCGGTGAAGACGCGCAGCATCTCCTGGTAGTTCTTCATCAGCTCGTCCTCGCGCGTGAGCACCACGTCCACGTTGGCGTCGCCGTACTCGCGGCGCACGTCGGTGAGCTTCTGGAAGGACTCCACCTGGCGGCGCATGGAGGACACCTGCGCGGCCAGCTCCTCGCGCTGCTCCGGCGGCAGCTTCTGCTGGAGCTCCTCCAGCTTGCGCAGCTCGTCCTCGTACTGGAGCGTGCGCCCCAGTTGCCGCTGACCGATGACGGCCGTCACCACCTGGGCCAGCCCGTTGATGTCCGCCACGCTCAGCCCCGCGGACGCCCGGGCCTCCGCCTCCGCCTTGGCCTTGGCCTCCACCACCTTGAGGCCCGCGCGCACCTCCGCCATCGCCTCCGGCGTGCCCGCGTCCACCAGCACCCCCAGCCCCTGCAGCCCCTTCACCTGCGAGCCGTACACCTCCAGCATCCGCCGCTGGTAGGCCACGTAGGCCGTCAGCTTCTCGGGCGTCACGACATAGGCCGCGCCGACCTCGGCCGCCTCCAGGGCGTCCAGCCCGGCGGCGCCCGCATCCTCCACCCCGGGTGCCTCACTACCCGCGGCCCCATCCTTCTTACATCCCGAGAGGGCCAGCGCCCCCGCCAGGACCCACAGCGCCTTGCGCATCCGGACTCCTTCCCTGAAGAGACGGCTCGTCAGCCCCCGCGTGTATGCTGCGCGGACGCGTGCGGAGGAGGGCGGCCCCCTCCTGTCTGTCACGTTGAAGGTTGTTCAGGCCACTGAACAATCGCCGCATTACCTTTGACCAACCCGGCGGCGGTCGTGTACGAACCGCGGTCCGGTTGCTCCGGTGGAGGGACTTTGAGGATTTTCCTGGTTAGGCACGGCGATGCGGACGCGGAGATCCCCGAGGGTCTCGGCGATGAAGCACGCTGGCTCACGGCGAAGGCGCGAGCGAACACGGCGGCACACTTCGCATCGTTGTCCGAGCGCATGGGGCCCATCAGCCTCATCCTGACCAGCTCGCTGGTTCGCACGGTGCAGACGGCGCAGATCCTCTCCATGGCGATGAAGTACGAGGGGCTGCTGCAGGTGCACAAGAGCCTGCTGCCGGACATGCCCGTGGGCACGGTGGACTCGCTCATCAAGGAGCACGAGGGCGAGAACCTGGTCCTCGTCGGCCACCAGCCGACCATGGGCGCGCTGGCCGCCCACCTGCTGGGGATGCAGTCGTTCCCCAAGCCCGTCAACCCGGGCACTGTCATCGCCCTGGAGCGTGCCGAGGGTGAGAACGCGCAGTACAAGCTCCTGTTCTACGCGGCCCCCGGCCACCCGGTCCTCGACGTCATCCAGTGAGGGCCCCCGGTCGGCCATGATGGACGAAGCACGCTACAACCAGCTCGTCGCCGCCGTGTTCAAGCGGATGCTCGCCGCGGCGGACGCCATCGACCCGGACGTGCTGGAAGCCGAGAGCACGGGTGACATGCTCACCCTGACGGCCCGCTCCCGGGAGAAGTGCATCGTCAACACCCAGCGCGCCGTGAAGCAGATCTGGGTGGCGGGTCAGGGCCAGGGCATCCACTTCAGCCACGACGAGGCCACCGGCACCTGGCTGGACGACAAGGGCCGGGGCCTGGAGCTGTTCCGGTTCGTCGCCGACGTGGTGCACCACATCAGCGACGTGGACTTCGTCTACCCGTCCTGATTCCGGCTGGCGTCGCTGGCCACCTCCACCCAGTCGCCTCCCGCCGCCTGCGCGCGTCGCAGCGCGTCTCCCGCGTCCTTCAGCATCCCGCCGAAGCTGATCTGCTGGACGGGAGCGCCCGGCCCCGCGCCCTTCCCCGCCGGAGGCTCCGACACGGAGACACCGACCGAGGCCGTGCCCGCGGGCAGCGAGGTGACGCCCTTGAGCTTCTCGCGCAGGCGCTCGGCCACCACCCGGGCTCCCGAACGGGGCGTGTGCGGCAGGAAGACGACGAAGCGGCTGTCCGCGAAGGGCACCGCCACGTCGATGTCGCGCACCCCCGCCACCAGCAGGCCCAGCGTCTCCGCCAGGGCGCCCTTGCGCGCGGCCGGCGCCAGCGATGAGGCCCGCTCCTGGAAGCGGTCCAGCTCCACCATCAGCAGGGCGATGGGGTAGCGGTAGCGGCGGCTGCGCTTCACCTCCATGAACATCAGCCGCTTGAGGAACTCGAAGTCCGCTGACGTCGCCCCCACGGGGGCCTGCGGCGTGCGCGGCGCTGGAGGCTCCACCGGCGCCGGAGTCACGGGCGCCGGAGCGGCCTGGGGCGCGCGCCGGGCCTCCTCGCGCTGCACCAGCAGCGACACGCACGTCAGCACCGTGGCGCGCTTGAGGGGGCCCACCAGGCTGCCGTCCGCGCCCGACTGCAGGGCGCGCTCGTCGGCGTGCTCC
Source organism: Myxococcus sp. XM-1-1-1 (assembly GCF_020037095.1). NCBI lineage: Bacteria > Pseudomonadati > Myxococcota > Myxococcia > Myxococcales > Myxococcaceae > Myxococcus > Myxococcus sp. XM-1-1-1. Next base: position 249,819 of record NZ_JAIQDH010000001.1, on the reverse strand, counting down.
TCGTCCGGCGGGTACATGAGCAGCACGGGCGCCGTGAGGCCCTGGGCGCGCACGCCCCGGCACAGCGCCTCGCCGTCCAGCGCTCCCGTGCCGGAGGCCAGGAGCACGGAGGGCGGACGCTCCCGGGCGGCGCGCAGCGCCTCGTCGACGCTGGCCACCCACGCCACCTCGTGGCCGGCGCCCTCGAGGTACCGGCGCAACACACCCGCCACCGGAGCGGCGGGCTCGGCCAGGAGCACGAAGGCCATCAGACCGACATGACCTCCTTCTCCTTCGCCTGGACGATGGAGTCGACCTGCTTGACGCCGTCGTCGGTCTCCTTCTGGACCTTCTCCGTGATTCGCTTCTGGTCGTCCTCGGTGATCTTCTTGTCCTTCAGCTGCGTCTTGAGGACTTCGTTCGTGTCGCGGCGGATGTTGCGGATGGCGACCTTGTGGTCCTCACCCTTGGTCTTCACCTGCTTGGCGATCTCCTTGCGGCGCTCCTCGGTGAGCGGCGGGAAGGGCAGGCGGATCATCTCCCCGTCGTTCATGGGGTTGATGCCGAGGTTGGCCTCGCGCAGGGCCTTCTCGATGTCCTTCAGGACGCTCTTCTCCCACGGCTTGATGGTGATGAGCCGGGGCTCCGGGGCGTTGACGCTGGCCACGCCGGACAGGGGCGTGGGCGTGCCGTAGTAGTCCACGCGGACGTTGTCGAGGATGGCGATGTTGGCGCGCCCGGTGCGCACCTTGGTCAGCTCGCGCTTGAGGTCCTCGAGCGTCTTGTTGATGCGCTCCTTCAGCTCTTTGACGAGGTCGTCGCTCATTTGCGTGTTCTCCTTGAACTCGGAATCGGGATGAGTGCGTGACGTCAGGCCCAGACCGTCTCGCTGCCGCCCACGACGGTACCAATCTCACCGCCGCCCAGCACCGCGCGGCGGATGTTCCCCGGCACGGTGAGGTCGAAGACGATGATGGGCAGCTTGTTGTCCATGCACAGCGAGATGGCCGTGGAGTCCATCACATTGAGGTTCTGCTTCAACACATCCATGTACGTCAGCGAGCGGTAGCGGCGCGCGGTGGGGTCCTTCTTCGGGTCCGCGCTGTAGATGCCGTCCACCTTGGTCGCCTTGAGGATGACCTGGGCGTTGATTTCCATGGCGCGCAGCGACGCGGCCGTGTCCGTGGTGAAGTACGGGTTGCCCGTGCCCGCGGCGAAAATCACCACGCGGCCCTTCTCCAGGTGGCGCACCGCGCGCCGGCGGATGTAGGGCTCGGCGATCTGCTCCATCTTGATGGCGGACAGCACGCGCGTGTGCAGACCCTTCTTCTCCAGCGCGTCCTGCATGGCCATGGAGTTGATGCACGTGGCCAGCATGCCCATGTAGTCCGCGCTGGCCCGGTCCATGCCCTCCGTCGCCCCGGCGACGCCGCGGAAGATGTTGCCTCCGCCAATCACCAGGGCCACCTCCACGCCCGCTTGCGCCAGCTCGATGACCTCATCGGCGATGGCGCTGAGTGTGGGTGGGTGGATGCCGTACTTCCCCTCTCCCATCAGGGCCTCGCCCGAGAGCTTGAGGAGAATGCGCTTGTATCGGAGCGGTTGGGTCGTGTCGGAGGACATGCGCGTCCGCTTCTATCCCCCGGATTGCGGCATATCAACGCCCGAGTCGGACAAGGCGGCCACACCGTCCACGGCCAACGCCCCAAGGGCCCTGGGAAGCCCTCCCGGGGCCCGAAAAGAGGAGGGCCGCGTCCCCCGGCTCCCCAGCAGGGAGTCGGAAGGGTCGCGGCCCTCGGGGCCAACCAGGAGGACCTCCGAGCGAGGCCCTGGGGAATCAGCCCTGGCCCAGCGTCTTGGCCACTTCGGCGGCGAGGTCGTCCTTCTTCTTCTCGATGCCCTCACCCACCTCGAAGCGGACGAAGCGGCGCACGGAGACCTTCTCGCCAATCTTCGCGGCGCGCTCGGTGATCATCTCGCCGACCTTCTTCTTGTCGTCCTTCACCCACAGCTGGTCCACGAGGCAGACCTGCGTGTAGTACTTCTCCATCTTCCCGACGAGGATCTTCTCGAGCATCGCCTCGGGCTTGCCCTGCTGCTTGAGCAGCTCGCGCTCGATCTCGCGCTCCTTCTCGAGGTTCTCGGAGGGCACTTCCTCGCGGCGGACGAACTTGGGGTTGGCGGCGGCGATCTGCATGGCCACCTCCTTCACCAGGTCCTGGAAGTCCGGGTTGCGCGCGACGAAGTCGGTCTCACAGTTGACCTCCACCAGCACGCCGATGCGACCGCCGTGCACGTAGGTGCCCACCAGACCTTCGGCGGCGACGCGGCCTTCCTTGCCGGCGGCGCGGGAGATGCCCTTCTTGCGCAGCCACTCCTCGGCCTTCGTGAAGTCGCCGCCGGACTCGGCCAGCGCCTTCTTGCAGTCCATCAGGCCCGCGCCGGTCCGCTCGCGGAGGTCCTTCACCATCTGGGCGGTCACTTCGGCCATGTTCTTCTCCTGCCTCCGCCACCACGTGGGCGCCATGCGCCGGGCGGAGCATTGATGTTCAAGGGGTACGGCGTACGACGGGAAACACGGACGGCCGGGTGACAGGCGTTCTGCTCCGCCACCCGGCCGCCACGAAGACACTGGAGTGAAACGGGGGGATTACTCCGCCGCCGTCTCGCCCGCGGCCTCGCCGCCCTCGGTCGCGGGCTGCTCGGCGACGGCCGGCGCGCCCTTCATCTCGACGAGGGGGCCACGGCGCTCGCCGCCACGGTCACGGTCGCCACCACGGCGGTCGCCGCCGCGGTCATTGCGGCGCGGGCCACGGCGGTCATCACGCTCACGGCGGTCGTCACGGCCCTCGCGCTCCTCCTGCTCGTCGCGCTCCGCCGCGCCCGAGGCACGGTAGCGGGCCGCGCCCTCGATGCAGGCCTCGGCGATCTTCGACGTGAAGAGCTTGATGGAGCGGATGGCGTCGTCGTTGCCGGGAATCACGAAGTCGATGCCGTCCGGATCGCAGTTCGTGTCGACCAGGCCAATCACGGGGATGCCCAGGCGGGTCGCCTCGTGGATGGCGATGTGCTCCTTCTTCGGGTCGATGATGAAGACGCAGCGGGGCAGCTTGGACATCTCCTTCACGCCGCCCAGGTTCTTCTCGAGCTTCTCGCGCTCGCGCTCCAGCGACGCGACTTCCTTCTTGGGCAGGCGCTCGAAGGTGCCGTCCTCGGCCATCTTCTCCAGCGTCTTGAGCCGGTCGATGCCCTGCTTGATGGTCTTGAAGTTGGTCAGCGTGCCACCCAGCCAGCGGCTGGTGACGAAGAACTGACCGGCGCGCGAGGCCTCCTCGCGGATGACGTCCTGCGCCTGCTTCTTGGTGCCGACGAAGAGCACCGAGCCACCGCGGGCCGTCACGTCCGCCACGAAGCGGAAGGCCGAGCGGGCCATGGTGACGGTCTTCTGGAGGTCGATGATGTAGATGCCGTTGCGGGCACCGAAGATGTACGGCTTCATCTTCGGGTTCCAGCGCTTGGTCTGGTGGCCGAAGTGGACGCCGGCCTCCAGGAGCTGCCGCATCGTGATGCCGCCGGCGGCGGCCATGGCCTGCTGCTGGTTCTGCGTTTCCTGCGTGTCGATCGACATGTTGTTTCTCCGGTTCATCCGCCACACCCGATGCGAAGCTCCGGCCGTGACATCCGGGAGGGGCCGCTCCTTTTCGGAGGGGCTCACCCACGGTTGCACCGGCGACCGGCACGGGCGTGTGTGAAGTGGGTACGACTCGGGGTAGATACCCCCACCCCAGACTACGAGGCGGGGCGTCCTTAACAGAACCCTTCCGGGCGGCGCAAGCTTCGCCTCACCGTCCGTGCCGGGAAGCAGGCGGAAAGCCCCCTCCCCTGCCCTCCAGGCGCCCTCCGTGTCCCTGAAACACCACCGGCGCGGACCACCGCCCGGACCTCGGGGCGGCGCCGCGCCGGCGCGTGGGACACCGTGGGAGCGACAGGCGGCCTAGACGTTGGCCTCCGCCGCGCCGTGGCACTTCTTGTACTTGCGGCCGCTGCCGCAGGGGCAGGGATCATTGCGGCCCACGCGGGGGCCCTGCTGGGCCGCCGGAGGACGGGCCGCCTGGGCGACGGAGGCCTCGTCCAGCTTGCCCTCCGCCGTGCCGCGCCCCTCCACCGCCTTGCGCTGCTGCTGGGCCAGCTGCCGCTGGATGCGGACGGCCTCTTCCTCGGCGCTGGTGGCCGAGCGCGGCTGCACGCGCATGAGCTGGGAGACGAACTGCGCCTTGATGGAGGCCAGGGTCTGGATGAAGCCCTGGTAGCCCTCGCGCTTGTACTCCTGCTTCGGGTCCTTCTGGCCGTAGCCACGCAGGCCGATGCCCTGGCGCAGGTGGTCCATGCCCAGCAGGTGCTCCTTCCAGAGCCGGTCGATGGTCGCCAGGTAGTTGTACTGGAGGAAGCGCAGGAAGTTCTCGCCGAACTCCTCGTCGCGCTGGCGGAAGACCTTCTCCGCCGCCCGGTAGATGTGGTCCTGGAGCTCGTCGCGGTTGCCGACGTTGTCGAAGTTCATGTCCAGGTCGAACGTCTCCTTCACCGTCCTGGTGAGGGAGTCCAGGTCCCACCCGTCCGAGCTCTTCGTCGGCGCGTACGTGTCCACCGTGGAGACGATGACGTCCTCCACCGCGTCCAGCACCATCTCCTTGAAGTCCGCCCAGCTCACCATCCGCTCGGAGCGGCTCTTCACCCGCGTCTTGGGGTCCTCGGTGAACTCGACGAGCGGCAGGCCCGCGCCCGCGGCCAGCACCTGACGACGCAGCTTGTAGATGGTGCGCCGCTGCTGGTTCATCACGTCGTCGTACTCGAGCAGGTTCTTGCGGATGTCGAAGTTGTGTCCCTCGACGCGCTTCTGGGCCCCCTCGATGGCGCGGGTGAGCCAGATGTGCTCGATGACCTCGCCCTCCTCCATGCCCAGCCGCTCCATCAGCCCCTGGATGCGCTCGGAGCCGAAGATGCGCATCAGGTCATCCTCGAGGGAGAGGAAGAACCGGCTGCCACCCGGGTCACCCTGACGACCGGCGCGGCCACGCAGCTGGTTGTCCACGCGGCGCGACTCGTGACGCTCGGTGCCGATGATGAACAGGCCGCCGGCCGCCATCACCTCCTCGCGCTCCTTCTTGGTCTCCGCCTCCAGCTTCGCCTGGGTGTCGGCGAGCTTCTGCTCCCACTCGGCCAGGGCCTGCTGATACGCGGCCTGCGGGTCCGGCTGGGCGACCGCGCCCTCGACGGGGGCCTGCGGGGCCACGGGCGGAGGGGCCTCCGGCGGGGGGCCCACGGCCGCCTTCGCCAGCACCTCCGCGTTGCCGCCCAGGAGGATGTCCGTGCCGCGGCCGGCCATGTTGGTGGAGATGGTGACCGCGCCCTTGCGACCCGCCTGCGCAACGATGTCCGCCTCGCGCTGGTGCTGCTTGGCGTTGAGCACGTTGTGGGGGACGCCCCGCTTCTTCAGGAAGTTGGACACCACCTCGCTCTTCGCGATGGAGACCGTGCCCACCAGCACCGGCTGCCCCACCTTGTGCAGCTCTTCAATCTGCGCGGCCACCGCCTCGAACTTCTCGCGCTCCGTCTTGTAGACCACGTCCTGCTGGTCCTTGCGGATGTTGGCGCGGTTGGTGGGGATGACGCGCACGTCCAGGCTGTAGATCTTCGCGAACTCCTCCGCCTCCGTGTCCGCGGTGCCCGTCATGCCGGACAGCTTGGAGTACATGCGGAAGTAGTTCTGGAACGAGACGGTCGCCAGCGTCTGGTTCTCGTTCTCGATCTTCACGCCCTCCTTGGCCTCGATCGCCTGGTGGAGGCCGTCGGACCAGCGGCGGCCCGGCATCTGGCGGCCGGTGAACTCGTCGACGATGACGACCTCGCCGTCCTTCACCACGTAGTCCTTGTCGCGCTTGTAGAGCGTGTGCGCGCGCAGGCCCTGCTCGACGTGGTGGAGCGTCTCAATCTCCCCCGGGTCGTACAGGTTGGAGACGCCCAGGCGCTTCTGGAGCTTGTCGATGCCGTCGTCCGTCAGCGACACGGAGCGGTGCTTCTCGTCCAGGGTGAAGTCCTGGTCCGGGACGAGGCCGGGGATGACCTGGTCCACCCGGTAGTACTTGTCCGTGCTGTCCTCGGTGGGACCGGAGATGATGAGCGGCGTGCGGGCCTCGTCGATGAGGATGGAGTCCACCTCGTCGACGATGGCGTAGTTCAGCTCGCGCTGGACGTAGTCCTGCAAGCGGAACTTCATGTTGTCGCGCAGGTAGTCGAAGCCGAACTCGTTGTTCTGCCCGTACGTGATGTCCGAGCGGTACGCCTCCTGGCGCTGCTTGTCGGACAGCTCGTGGAGCACGCAGCCGGTCGTCATGCCCATGAACTTGTAGACCCGCCCCATCCACTCCGCGTCGCGGCGGGCGAGGTAGTCGTTCACCGTCACCACGTGCACCCCGCGCCCGGACAGGGCGTTGAGGTAGCTGGGCAGCGTGGCCGTCAGCGTCTTGCCTTCACCGGTGCGCATCTCCGCGATGCACCCCTCGTGGAGGAACATGCCGCCGATGAGCTGCACGTCGTAGTGGCGCTGGCCGATGACCCGGCGCGAGCCCTCGCGGATGAGCGCGAAGGCCTCGAACAGCATGCTGTCGAGCGGCCGTCCGTTCTGGATCTCCTGCTTCAGCCGAGCCGTCTCGGCAGGAAAGTCCTCGTCCTTGAGGGCCCGCATCCGGCTTTCCAGCTCGTTGATGCGGATGACCTTCTCGCGGGCCTTCTTGAGCTCGCGCTCATTCTTGGTCCCGATGAGCTTCTTCAGCGTCCATTCGATCATTCGTTGACTCTCTCGCGGCCGGAGAATCCTCGAAGGACGGCGGCGAGTGAAGGGAAATCCCTGGAGATGTAAGGGAGGGCTGGTGGGAAACCACGCGCGCCTCCGTAAACTTCCTCTCGGCCGGTTGCCCAGCGCGCATCGGTTCAGAGTAAAGCGGAACCGAGCCCACGCAATGTCCCCTTCACGAAATCCCCGCCGCCGGCCTGTCCGGGGCGCTTCCTCCAAGCCCCCCGCGCGCCGCCCCGGCCCTCCGCCCTCCAGGAAGCCCTCCCCCTCGAAGGCCCAGGCCGCCCCAGCGCGCCCCACGCCGCCCCCCGCCCCACCGAGGGCGCGGATTCCCTCCATGCCCGCACAGACGCAGCCGCCGGTGGCCGGGCGCTGGCTGTGGACGTGCCGGGCGGGCTTCGAGTCGCACCTCTTCGAGGAGCTCGCCTGGGCGGGAGCGGCGCCCCGGCTGCTCGGAGATGCCCTGGTGGAGAGCGAGCGGAGCCCGAGCCCTCCTCCGGCCTTCGCGCGGGCGGGCTACCAGGTGGTCGCCTCCCTGCCCCCTGGCGCGCCCGAGGTCCTGGCGGAGGCGGCGGCCCGGTCCATCGGCGCCCTGCCTGGGACGGGGCCGTGGCTTCTCCAGTCCTTCACGCCCGACAGCCCTCGGGGCAATCCCCTGGCGACGACGGCGGAGGCGCTGGAGGCGGCGGTGAAGGCGCGGCTCCCCTCGGAGCGGCTGCTCGAGGATGGGGCCCGGGCGAAGGAGGCGGGCGCGCGGCTCGTCTCGCTCTGCGTCGCCCCGGATGGTGTGACGGTGGTGGGCAGCGTCTTCGCGCGGGAGGCCTTGTCGCTGGCCCCGGGTGGACGCCGGCGCATGCGCCGCGAGGTCGAGTCCCCCTCCCGGGCGGCCATGAAGCTGGAGGAGGCGCTGGATGGGCTGGCCTTCGAGCCCGGGCGCGGCGACGTCTGCGTGGACCTGGGCGCGGCGCCGGGTGGGTGGACGCAGCGACTGCTGGCCCGTGGCGCTCGGGTGGTGGCGGTGGACCCGGCGAAGCTGATGCCGGAGCTGGCGTCCCATGGCCGGGTGAAGCACGTGCAGGAGAGCGCCTTCGCCTACGCGCCCGAGGAGCCCGCCGACTGGCTCTTCTGCGACATGGCCTGGCGCCCGCTGGAGGTGGCGCAGCTGCTCGCCAAGTGGGGGCGCCGGGGCTGGGCGAGCCATCTGGTGGCCAACATCAAGCTGCCCATGAAGGACAAGAACCCGGTCCTCGTGCGCGTGCGGCACACGCTCGTCGAGGAGGGCGGCTGGGAGGGCCTCACCGTCCGCCAGCTCTACCATGACCGGGACGAGGTCACGGTGACAGCCCACCGCCTTCGCTGACAGTCGAGCGGGAAGCGCCTGCGCGAGGGCGCGCGACGCGCTAGAGAAGCGCCTGAGATGCCCTATCCGCTCGACGACGCCACCGCCACCGCCCTCATCGCCCTGTACCCCTGGGTGCTGACCCGCTCGCCCCAGGCCCCCGTGCAGGCCGCCGTCGAGGCGCTGCTCCAGGCCGAGCAGGCCCGGCGCGGCCACCCCGACGCGAAGACGGGCGCGCTCCAGGTGCCCGCCCTCACCCAGGGCAGTCTCCTGAAGGAAGAGTATGACTTGTCCACCCACGCCCACCACGACGGCTGGCGCGTGGGGGCCGTCATCGCCGACGTGAAAGGCATGATTTCGCACAACGCGCGCTTCGGCTTCGGCGTCGGTGACGCGATTCTGCGCACCACCGTGGAGTCGCTCGGTGCGCAGTACCCGGGCGCCAAGGTGATTCGCCTGCACCCGGATGCCTTCGCGGCGCTCCTCGTCCCCACCTCGCAGCTCACCGTGAAGGAGGACCTCGCGGGCCCCACCCACGAGCGTCTCGTGCGAGATGTCCGCCGCGTGCTGCCCGAGGGCACGCCCGACGCCGAGGTGCCGGAGTGGACGGTGAGCCTGCTGGAGGTGACGGTGGACGCGCCCTCGCACTGGCAGGTGCTCGGGCCCCTCATCTGGGCCGAGCTGGAGCGCGCGCACGTCATGCAGCGCAGCGGTCGGGCCGAGGGGCTCCAGCGTCGCCGGCTGCGCCTGGACGCCTCCATCCCCGGGCAGGCGACGTTCCTCTGACGGGAGGGACGCGTCGCTGCGGCGCCACGCCGCACATCGGGAGCACGGCCTCGGAGTCGAACTCGTCTGGACGCGTCCATCCCCAGAGAGGCCACCTGCCGCTCACGGGACGGACGCGTCGCTTCTGGCGCCGCATTCCCATCCGGCATACGGGCTCCGAGTCGAATCTGGAGGATGGAGCGGCCCGGTGCCTCCACCGGGCTTCGCGGTCTCAAGGGGACTCTCGTGAGCCCGCCTTCCGAGGACCGCGCTTCAGGAGCACCTGTCACCGGGGCGGACCTGCCAGGGTCCGGCGTCCCTGGGTGTCATGTGCTCCGCCAACCACCTGCCCCGAACAAGCCGCCCGGGGCCCTGCGCGCCTCGGGCTACTCCTCGAGGATGAACTTGCGCGGGTTCTGCGGGATGCCATTGACACGGACCTCGTAGTGCAGGTGCGGTCCGGTGGAGCGGCCCGTGTTGCCGACCGCGGCGATGAGCGCGCCGCGCTTCACCCGGTCACCGGCCTTCACCAGCATCTTCGCCAGGTGGCCGTAGCGCGTCTTGATGCCGTAGCCGTGGTCCACGACGATGACGTTGCCGTAGCCACCCTCCAGGCCCGCGAACACCACCGTGCCGTCCGACGGCGCGTACACTTCCTTGCCGTGCGGGGCCGCGATGTCGAGGCCCGAGTGCATCACCCGGTCCGCCGTGTACGGGTCCACGCGCTGACCGAAGTCGCTCGTCACCCAACCGCGCGCCGGCCACACCGACGGCGTGGAGGCAAGCAGCGACTTCTGGTCCTGGAAGTACGCCTGCAGCTCCTGGAGGCTCTGCTCCTGCCGGGTGGCCTCCGCGCTCAGCTTGTCCAGCCGGCCCATCAGCAGCTTGGGCGTCTCCGTCGTCGTCAGCTGGGTGAACTGGGTGTCCGTCGTCGGCACCCGCGCTTCGGGCTCCGTGGGGCCCATCGCCAGGTTGCGCTGCGGGTCCGACAGCAGCGTCATCGCGCGCAGCTTCTGGTCGAAGCGCTCCACCCGGTCCAGCGTCGAACCGATGTGCTCGATGCGCTCACGCACCGACTTGAGCTGCGAGCGCAACGTCAGGTTCTCATCCCGGAGGATGCGGTTCTCCGAGGCGTCCGCGGCGACCTGGAAGTAGTGGATGCCCGCGCCCGCGCCCAGTCCCACGACCAACATCAGCCCCATCCCCACCTGCATGAGGAACGAGCGCTGGATGGTGTACCGCTTCACCGGCGCGTCGTGGTCCGGGATCACCATCAACGTGAAGGACTTTTTCGCCACGGGACAGCTCCCTGCTTGCGTGGGACATCCGGCGCCAGAAGCTAAGTCGCTCCCCGGCGCTCAACACCTCCCCCCACCGCCACACCCCTCCAGCTCCGTCACCTGACGGCGTCTGTCAGGATTGGAAACGTTTGGGCAGCTACCATTCAGCTTCCAAGAGTGTCAAGGTCAACAGTGACCTGACGAGGTGTTTGCCGGCCACCACTTCGTGAGTCGCCGTCAGGCGGCGACCCGCACCAGGATGACGGTGATGTTGTCGTCGCCGCCGCGCTCGTTGGCGAAGTCGATGAGGCGCTTGGGGATGTCCTCGAAGGACTTCGCCTGGGCCACCACCTCGTGGATCTCCTTGTCCTCGAGCATGTTGGCCAACCCGTCCGAACACAGCAGGAACACGTCGTTGGGCTCGGAGACGAGCCCCATGACGTCCACCTGCACCTCCTCCTCGAAGCCGACGGAGCGGGTGATGATGTTCTTGTAGCGGGAGTGCTTGGCCTCCTCCGGCGTGATCATCCCGGCCTTGATCTGCTCGTTGACCAGCGAGTGGTCCTCGGAGATCTGCTGGATGAGGTCGCCCCGGATGAGGTAGGCGCGGCTGTCTCCCACGTGCGCGAAGAAGGCGTGCTCCTCGCGGACCACCAGGGAGATGACGGTGGTGCCCATGCCGGACAGGCGTGGGTCCTCCTGCGCCGCCGTGTAGATGGCCAGACACGCCTTCTCCACGGCCGTGCGCAGCGCCTCCGGAATCGGTGAGTCCTGGAGGTGAGGCACGGAGAGGAAGGGGTTGTCCTTTCCTTCCCGTGCCCGGCGCAGCTCCTTGTCGATGGTCTCGACGGCGATGCGCGACGCGGTACCACCTCCCGCGTGACCGCCCATGCCGTCCGCCACGACGTAGAGCTGGAGCTCATCGTCGATGAGGAAGCTGTCCTCGTTGTGGTTACGCTTCCGCCCGACGTCCGTCAGGCCAGCGGAAACGACTTTGAGGCGGGAGGCCGCGGTCTGCCCTGCGGTGTTGGACACACCAAGGATGCTATGTGAGACCCAAGGATGGGGCAAGGACACGGATGACCTTGCAGCGCGTCAAGCCGTCCGCCTGAGGCGTCCCCGGGGTCCTCCCTCGGGTCCGGACTCCCGGCGGGTCCTGGGCGCCCCCAGGGAACGGTGGGCCGAGCGCACCAGGGCCTCCGCCGCCCCCAGCGCCTCGCGCGTCACCTCCACGCCGGACATCATCCGGGCCAGCTCCCGCGTCCGTTCGCTGCCCGCCGCCAGGACCGTCACCTGGGAGACGGTCCGCTCGCCCTTCACCGCCTTGCGGATGAGCAGGTGCGCGTCCGCGTAGGCCGCCACCTGCGGCAGGTGGGTGATGCAGAGCACCTGACGGTGGCCGCTCACCTCCTTGATCATCCGCCCCACCACGTCCGCAATCGCGCCGCTGACGCCCGCGTCCGCCTCGTCCAGCACGTACGAGCCGCACGCGTCGCTGTCCGCCAGGGCCCGCTTCAGGGCCAGGAGCAGCCGGCTCGCCTCGCCGCCCGAGGCCACCTTCGCCAGGGGCCGGGCGGGCTCACCGGGGTTGGCGCTGAAGAAGAACTCCACGTCGTCCAGGCCGTCCGGACGCAGCACCTCGCCAGGCGTCACGCGCACCTCGAAGGCCGCCTTGCCCATGGCCAGGTGCCCCAGGCCCTCGCGCACCTGCGCGGAGAACTCCACCGCGCTCTTCGTGCGGGCCCGCGACAGCGCCAGGGCCGCCTTGCGCGCGCGCTCCTCCACCTTGCGGCGCTCCGAGGCCAGCTCCTCCAGCACCTCCTGGCGGTTCTCCAGCGTGCCCAGCTCGGCCTCGATTTCGCCGCGCTTCTTGAGCACGCCGTCCAGCGTGGCGCCGTGCTTGCGGCACAGCCGCTTCAGGCCATCCAGCCGCTCCTCCACGTCCCGCAGGCGCGACGGGTCCGACTCCAGGCCCTCCACGTACCGGTTGAGCCGCCGCTGCGCCTCCTCCAGCTCCGACAGCGCCGTGCTCAACGACTGCGCCACGGGCGCAAGCGTCGCGTCGCACTTCACCGCGTCGTGCACCAGCCCCAGCGCGCGGCCCACCGTCTCCAGCGCCGAGGACTCGTCGCCGGCCACCAGCAGCTCCGCCTCCGCCCCGTGGCGCTTGAGCTTCTCCGCGCTCGACAGGCGCTTGCGCTCGGCGTCCAGCCGCGTGTCCTCGCCCGCCTCCGGGTCCAGACGCGAGATTTCATCGAGCTGGAAGCGCAGGAACTCCGCGCGCTCGCGCACCTTCGCCTCGTCCCCGCCCAGGGCCTCCATGCGCGCGTCCACCTCCCGCAGCGCCTGGTACTCCCCGAAGTAGGTCGCCAGCGGCGCCTCCATCTCCCCGTACCTGTCCAGGAGCACCCGGTGCAGGCCGGAGTCGAAGAGGCTCACGTGCTCGTGCTGTCCGGCGAGGTCCACCGCCCCCCGCGTCAGCTTCCCGAGCACGCCCACCGTCACCAGCGCGCCGTTGACGTAGACCTTGCCCCTTCCGGTGCGCCCCAGCACCCGGCGCACCAGCACCTCGTCCCCGAGGTCCGGCAGGCCCAGCTCCTCCAGGCGTGTGCCCAGGACTGGCGTCCGCGCGAAGACGCCCTCCACGGACGCCTCCTCGCAGCCGGCGCGGATGACATCCGCGTCCGCCCGCCCTCCCAGCAGCAAGCCCAATGAATCCACGAGGATGGACTTGCCCGCACCTGTCTCACCCGTGAGGACGGTGAGGCCGGCTCCGAACGCCACCTCCACCTCCTCGATCACCGCCACGTTCGAAATCCGCAGACCCAGCAGCACGCGCGCCCTCCAATGTCCGTACGACGGCTCTGGCACTGAACACCCTAACAGGTCCCCCTGACACTGCACAGGCATTCAGCCCAACCGGACGGACGGCGGGCGGGTGAGGGCGGGGCCCGTTGGAGCCCCAACCCTTTGTTCCGACTCAGGTCTCGGTGAAGAGCTCCTGGATGTCCTGCTCGGTGAGCGTGCGGGCCATCTCGTCGCCCTCCCCACCGAGGACGCCCGCGGCGAGGTCGCGCTTGCGACGCTGCAGGGAGAGGATCTTCTCCTCCACCGTGCCGCGGGTAATCAGCTTGTAGCTGATGACCGCGCGCGTCTGGCCGATGCGGTGCGTACGGTCCGTGGCCTGGTCCTCGACGGCGGGGTTCCACCACGGGTCGAAGTGGATGACGTAGTCGGCCGCCGTGAGGTTGAGGCCGGTGCCGCCCGCCTTCAGCGAGATGAAGAACAGGGGCGGTCCGTCCGGGCGGTTGTACTCGTCCACCTTGCCCATGCGGTCCTTGGTGCGACCGTCCAGGTAGAGGTAGCGCAGACCCTTCTTGTCCGCCTCCTGCTTGAGCAGCTCCAGCATCTCCGTGAACTGGCTGAACACCAGGGCGCGGTGACCTTCCGCCACCAGGTCCTCCACCAGCTCCAGGAAGCGCTCCACCTTCGCGCTGGGCGGCAAGAGCGTCCCGGGAGGCAGCTTGAGCAGGCGTGGATCACAACACACCTGCCGCAGGCGCATCAGCGCGGCCAGAATCGACACGCGGCTGCGCTTGAAGCCGACCTTCTCGATGCTCTCGCTGACCTTGCGTTTGCTCTCCTCCATCACCTCCCGGTAGAGCGCGGCCTGGCCGGGCTCCATCTCGCACCACGCGACGCTCTCCGTCTTCGGCGGCAGGTCCTTGGCCACCTCCGTCTTCAAGCGGCGCAGGATGAAGGGCTGGATGCGGCGGCGCAGCCTGTCCCGGGCCGACGCGTCGTTGGCCACCTGGATGGGCTGCTCGTAGCGGTCTCCGAAGCTGTCCGCGCTGCCCAAGAAGCCCGGCATCAGGAAGTCGAAGATGCTCCACAGCTCCGACAGCCGGTTCTCCAGCGGCGTACCGGTGAGCGCCAGGCGCGTGTCGCTCGGCAGCGACTTGCACGCCTGCGCCGTGGCGCTGTCCGCGTTCTTGATGTTCTGCGCCTCGTCCAGGATGACGAAGCGGAAGCCCACCTGGGACAGCTGGTCCAAGTCGCGTCGCACCAGCGCGTAGGACGTGAGCACCAGGTCCATGCCCTTGAGGTCCTCGGCGCGCTCCTTGCGGTCCTGCCCGTGCCACACCATGGCCTTGAGGCCCGGCGTGAAGCGCTCCGCCTCGCGCTCCCAGTTGGCGAGCACGCTGGTGGGGGCCACCACGAGCGACGGCTTGCGGCCCTCCTCGTTGGCCATCTTCTGCAAGAGGCTGAGCGACTGGACCGTCTTTCCCAGACCCATGTCGTCCGCGAGGATGCCGGACAGGCCGTGGCGGCGCAGGAACCAGAGCCAGGACAGGCCCGCCTCCTGGTAGTGACGCAGCGTCGCCTGCAGCCCGTCGGGCACCGCCACCTTCGGCACGCCCGCCGTCTCGCGCAGTTCCAGCATCGCCTGGCGCGCCTTCGCCTCCACCTCGGTGAACTCCCCCAGGTCCGCGAGCAGGTCCAACGCCACCGCCTGGTGCAGCGGCAGCCGCGTGCGCGAGCGGCCCGGCATGGCGCCCGCCTCCTCCAGGAGGTCCGCCACGCGCTTGAGCTCGACGGCGTCCGCCTCCGCGAAGGTGCCGTCCTTGAGCGGCACGAAGCGCCGCCCCGAGTCCAGCCACATGCGCACCGCGCCCAGGTCCACCGCCTGGTCGTCGGTGACGAACTCCGCGTCCAGGTCGAACCACTGCACGCCGCTCATGCCCACGCGGATGCGCGGCTTGAGCTTGGGACGCAGCCGCACCTTGGGCGCCTGCACGCCGAAGCGCTCCCACTCCGCCGGCAAGGACGCCAGGCCCCGCGCCCAGAACTCCAGCGCCACGTCACCCGTCGCGTCGAACGCCTGCGACTGCTGCTCGAAGCGCAGGCCCAAATCGAGCAACTGCTTGCCCGCGGCGCGCTCCAGGTCCTCGCGGCGGCGGTACAGCTTGCGGCTGTCCCCGCCCACGCCGCTGGCGTAGCCCAGGTGCGTGGCCGTGGGGGACACCGGCGCCGTGGTCTGCCCGTAGCGCGCGGCCAGCTGCACCTTCACCTTCTCCGGGTTGCCCTCGAGCGTCAGCACGAAGTGCGGCTCGACCGCCTCGTCGACCTCGATGTCGTCCGCCTTCAGCGACATGCGGAAGCGCGGCAGGTGCGCGGCGAAGAAGGTCAGCACCCGGTCCAGCTGTCCCGAGGGGAAGGACATGTTGGGCTCGAGCAGCCACTTGCGCAAAAGGCGCGGCGGGAAGTCCGGCTCCACCGGGTGGAGGTTCTGCGCCTGGATGACCCAGGTGCGCCGCCCCGACAGGATGATGACGTCCTTGAGCGAGAAGCTGCCCCCGTCCGGGAACAGCAGCTCGATGCGCGCCGTGGCGCCGTCCGGCCGGGACTCCAGCCGGATCTGCGGGCGCACGGGTGTCTCCGTGTTGATGAGCGCGGTGCCCCGGTAGATGACCCGGCGCTGGCGCAGGATGTCCATCACCTCGCTCAGGTCCTCGTCGGAGAGCACCAGGCGCGAGTCGTAGCGGTGCTCGTGGCGGGAGAGCGCCATGAAGACGCGCTCGTCGGCCGGGGACAGCCGCCCGCCCGTCTGCAGCGTGCGCTTGACGTGGATGGGGCCCTTGGTCTGCGCGTCCTGACGACGCACGTCCACCACCCACTGACGGGTACCGGCGTTCGTGTTCGCCGCCGTCAGCCGGTAGAAGAACTCGTAGTCCGGCTGCGAGGACAGGCCCAGCCAGCTCTCCACCTTGGCGAGCGCCGGCAGGTTCGCGGCGTCCACCGGAGGCGAGTCCGGCTCGATGGGGACCTCGTTGTCCACCACCTCGTTGCTGGCGCCGGACGCGGTGGCCTGTGGCTGCTGCTCCACGGGCTGGGGCGCCACCGGCTGCGGGCGAGGCGGAGGACGGAAGCGCGCGGCATAGATGAGCGCCGCGGCGACGACGTGCTTGCAGTGGGGGCCATCCGCGTTCCACGACTGACAGGTGCAGGTGGACGTGGCCTTGCCGTCCCCCAGCGCAATCACGACTTCATAGCGCTCGCCGGTGGAACCGGCGACCTGCGCGCGGATGTGGTCCCCTTCGCGCTGGAGCCCGAAGACGCGGCGTGACTCCGCCACCTCCCGGCCCTTCTTGAAGATGGTGGGTTGGACTTCGGCCTTCAGGGCCCTGAGCCACTGGGTGTCCTGAGGAGGGAGGGCGTCTCGGATGTCGGCGGTGGATTGCACGGCTGGCACAGGCCCCAGGCTCCTAGCGCCGGGGAACCCCTGCCACTAGCACAGCAAGGGGGCTCCCGCTCGCGGGAAATGTGGATGAGTCCGCCAGCGGAAGCAGCCACCGGCATCAGGCTATGAGAGCATCAACGTTCGCCATGGCCCGGACCGTCCGCCCCCGTGTCTTCGTGACCCGCCAGCTCCCCGGGGAGGCCCTCGGGCGACTGGGCAGGCTCGTGGACCTCCACGTCTGGCCCGAGGAGCTGCCACCCTCCCGTGACACCCTGCTCGCCGAGGCGGCACGCTCCGAGGGGCTCGTCACCCTGCTGACGGACCAGGTGGACGCTCGCCTGCTTGCCCAGGCCCCGGGCCTGCGGGCGGTCAGCAACGTGGCGGTCGGCCACGACAACATCGATGTACCGGCCTGTACGCAACGGCGGGTGGTGGTGGGTAACACCCCCGGCGCCCTCACGGAGACGTCCGCGGACTTCGCCTTCGCGCTGATTCTGGGCCTCGCCCGGCGCGTGGCGGAGGCGGACGCCCATGTCCGGGCGGGCCACTGGCGCACCTGGAGCCCCACCCTCCTGCTGGGGACGGACGTGTACGGCGCCACGCTGGGCATCGTCGGGCCCGGCGCCATCGGCTCGGCGGTGGCCCGGCGCGCGAGGGGCTTCGGGATGCGCATCCTCTATGTGGGCCGCGACCCCAGGCCCGCGCTGGAGCGGGAGACGGGGGCCCGGCGGGTGGACAAGGCCACGCTGCTCTCCGAAGCGGACATCCTCACCCTGCACGTGCCGCTGACGCCCCAGACGCGGCACTGGGTGGGGCGCGCGGAGCTGGCGGCGATGAAGCCCGGGGCGCTGCTCGTCAACACCGCGCGTGGCGGCGTGGTGGACCCGGACGCGCTCGTCGAGGCCCTGCGCGAGGGCCGCCTGGGCGGCGCGGCCCTGGACGTGACGGACCCCGAGCCGCTGCCCCAGGACAGTCCGCTGCTGGGCCTGCCCAACGTCCTGCTGGCGCCCCACATCGCCAGCGCCACACACGCCACCCGGGGGCGCATGGCCTCCATGGCGGTGGACAACCTGTTGGCCGCGCTGGACGGACAGCGGCCTCCTCACTGCGTCAACCCCGAGCTCTTCCCATGACCCTGCCCGCCGCGAGCCTCGCCGACACCACCCTCGTCGATGACCTGAAGGCCCGTCTGCGCGACGTACCGGACTTCCCCAAGCCCGGCATCGTCTTCAAGGACATCACCCCCGTGCTGGCCGACCCGAGGCTGTTCAGCCGCGTCATCAACGCCATGTCCGCGCCCTTCCGGGGACAGCACATCTCCAAGGTGGTGGGCGTCGAGGCGCGGGGCTTCCTGCTGGGCGCGCCCATGGCCCTCGCGCTGGGCGCGGGCTTCGTCCCCGCGCGCAAGCCGGGCAAGCTGCCCTATCGCTCCGTCGTCGAGCGCTACTCGCTGGAGTACGGCGCGGACGGCCTGGAGATACACGAGGACGCCCTGGCCCCGGGTGAGCGCGTGCTGGTGGTGGATGACGTCCTCGCCACGGGCGGCACGGCGGAGGCCACGGGGCGGCTCGTGAAGCGGCTGGGTGGAGAGCTGGTCGGCTTCAGCTTCCTCATCCACCTGGGCTTCCTCGACGGTGGCAAACGCCTGGCGCCGACGCCCGTGACGAGCCTGCTGACGTTCTGAGGCAAGGGCCGACCCGGGCCCCCGCCCCTTCCCCGCTCGCCTGCTGCGACGCTCCGTTCAGGTGTCCACCCTCTGACGAGAAGCCTCGTTCCACAGGGGGGAGACATGCCCGAGGTGCGCTCCACCGGCGATGCCCGCATCCGCTTCGACGACGTCGGCGAGGGCGAGCCCACGCTGCTCTTCATCCCCGGCTGGTGCACGCGCCGGGAGCTCTTCGCGCCCCTGGTCCCCCTTTGCTCCGCGCGACACCGCATCCTCTGTGTCGACCTGCGGGGCCACGGCGACTCCGAGCAAGGCGAGGGCGACTTCGACAGCGGCACGGTGATCGAGGACCTGAAGGCCGTGGTGGAGGCCAGCGGCGCGAAGCAGGTGGTGCCGGTGACGGTGTCCCACGCGGGCTTCTTCGGACTGGAGCTGCGCCGGGAGCTGGGCGCGGAGCGGGTTCCCCAGCTCGTCCTGCTGGACTGGATTGTCACCGAGCCGCCACCGCCCTTCCTCGCGACGCTGCGCGGCCTCATGTCGGAGCGCTGGGGACGCACGCGCGACGCGCTGTTCAAGGAGTGGACGCGCGGCGTGGAGCACGAGGACGTGCTGCGCGTCATCCACGAGGACATGCTCGAGTTCTCCGAGGAGATGTGGGCCCGCGCGGCGCGCGAAATCGCGGCGGCCTATGCCCGGGAGGGCTCGCCCCTGCGCGCGCTCGCGGGACTGAATCCGCCCACGCCCACGTTGCACCTGTACGCGCAACCGGACGCGCACGACTACCTGGAGACGCAGGTGGCCTTCGCAGTGCGGCACCCCTGGTTCCACGTCATGAAGCTCCCCGCCGTCAGCCACCTGCCCTCGCTGGAGGTGCCGGCGCTGGTGGCGACGGGAATCCAGGCCCTCGTCTCGGGGCGACACACCGCGGTCCAGACGGGGGACCTCTCCACCCCACGGTGAGCCCACTCCATCCCGAGGACGGGTTGACGACTTCCGCTCGCCTGTTTATAAGTTGGTCACACAACCAATAAACAAGGCCACCATGCCCCGTCCGTCCAACACCGAGGAGCGCCGCCAGCAAATCGTCGCCGGCCTTTTGCGCGTGATGTCCGAGCGGGGCTACGAGCGGGCCTCGGTCAACGAAATCGCGAAGGCGGCGGGGCTGAGCCCGGGGCTGGTGCACTACCACTTCAGCGACAAGCAGGAGATTCTGCTCGTCCTGGTGGAGCAGCTCGCGGCGCGGGGCCGTGCGCGGGTGGCCGCGAAGCTCGCGAAGCTCGCGCCCGAGGACACCCGGGGCCGCGTGGACGCGTTCGTGGACGCGTTCCTCTCGCTGGGGCCCGACGCGGACACGAGCGCGGTCGCGGGCTGGGTCACCATCAGCGCGGAGGCCATCCGTCAGCCCGAGGTCCGCGCGGCCTATGAGCAGGTGGTGCGCGCGGACCTGGAGCAGTTGGAGTCGCTGGTCGCGGCGAGCGTGGGCAAGCGCAAGGCGCGGGCCCTGGCGGCGGGGCTCTTCGCGGCGGTGCAGGGCTACTTCGTGCTCTCGGCGAGCGCGCCGGGCCTGGTGCCCGCGGGTACGGCCGCGAACACCGTGAAGCGCATGGCCGCGGGTGTGCTGGATGGGGAGGAGGCATGAGCCCGCTCCTCCCACACTGGACCGGTGGCCGGGAACCCGGCGTTGCGCGATGCGACGACACCCATGCCACGGGGCCCACGCCCGTCGCGGCCCTCGCTCGGCGCATCGCGGCGACAGGCTGCCGCGACACGACGTCGCGCGATGCCATGTCCGCGCGGAGGCCCGCATGAGCGCCCTCCCAACCCCGCCCAGCGGGCGCGGACAACGCGAAGACACGCTCACCCCTTCGACGATGCTCCCTGGAGCGAGCCTCGTCGCGAGCCCCGACCTGGGCACGGTGACGAAGCTCGGGCTCCTGTCGAGCCTCTACCTCTCGCAGGGCCTGCCCTTCGGCTTCTTCACCCAGGCGCTCCCGGTGCTGCTGCGCCACCAGGGCCTGTCGCTGCCCGCCATCGGCCTGTCGCACCTGCTCGCGCTCCCATGGGCGCTGAAGTTCCTGTGGGCGCCGTACATGGACCGGCACGGCTCGGCGCACTGGGGCCTCAGGCGCGGCTACATCCTCCCGCTCCAGTGCCTGAGCGCGGGCCTGCTGCTCTCGCTCGCGCTGCCCGACACCACCGTGAGCACGCAGGTCCTGTTCGCCGCGGTGCTCGGCGTCAACCTGCTCGCGGCCACGCAGGACGTGGCGACCGATGGACTCGCGGTGACGCTGCTCTCCCCTTCCGAGCGCGGCTGGGGCAACGGCGTGCAGGTGGCCGCCTACCGCGTGGGCATGATCCTGGGCGGCGGCGTGATGCTCGCGGTCTTCGATGCCGCGGGCTGGCGCCCCACCCTCGTGGCCCTCGGCCTCATGCTGCTCGTCGCCACCATCCCCGTGGCCCTCTATCGCGAGCCCCCCTCCGAGCCCCCGCCCCGCGTGAGCCTGGGCCTCGGCTGGTGGGTGCGGCGCCCGGGCGCGGGGACGTGGCTCGCCCTGCTCGTCGTCTACAAGGCCGGTGAAGCGCTGGCCACGGGCATGCTGCGCACCTTCCTGGTCGACCGGGGCCTGACGCTCACGGACATCGCGTGGTTGCTCGGAATCGTGGGCTTCACCGCGGGCCTGGTGGGCGCGCTCCTCGGCGGCAGCCTCGTGGTGAAGCTCGGACGCAAGCGGGCCCTGCTCCTGTTCGGCGCCATCCAGTCCACCGCGGTGCTGCTGTACGCGCTGGTCTCCAGCGGCACCGTGTCGGGCCTGCCCTGGCTCACCGCCGTCTGCGCCGTGGAGCATGTGGCCAGCGGCATGGCCACCGCCGCCGTCTTCACCGCGATGATGGACGTCTGCCGTCCCGACCACGCCGCCACCGACTACACCGTGCAGGCCTCGCTCGTCGTGCTCGCCACCGGCGCCGCTGCGGCCCTCAGCGGCTTCAGCGCACAGGCCCTCGGCTACACGGGCCACTTCCTCCTGGCCGCGGCCCTCTGCGTCGCGGGCACCCTCTTCGTCACCATCGCCTTCCCGAAGTCACAAGCGCTCACGCCCGGAACACCCGAGGTGTCGCCATGACCATCGCCGTCTACGCAGGCAGCTTCGACCCCGTCACCGCCGGGCACCTGTCCGTCGTCCGCCAGGCCGCGCGACTGTTCGGCCACGTCGTCGTCATCGTCGCCATCAACCCCGCGAAGAACACGCTCCTGTCCCCCGACGAGCGCGTCGCACTGGTGCGAGAGGCCGTGGCCCCCCACCCCAATGTCACCGTGGCGTGGACCGAAGGGCTCATCGTCGACTACGCGCGGGCCATCGGCGCCAGCGTCCTGCTCCGCGGCGTCCGGGGCGCGACCGACGCCCAGTTCGAGACGGAGCTCGCGCACAACAACCGCGTGCTCGCGCCCGAGCTCGCCACCCTCTTCCTCCCCGCGGAAGCACACCTCGCCGAGGTGAGCAGCAGCGGCCTCAAGGCGCGCGTGCTCCGGGGCGAGGACGTTTCCGACTTCTGTCCTCCCGCCGTCGCGGCGAAGCTGCGCGAGCGTCTCCACCCGTCCCACCGGAGCCAGCCATGAGCATGACTTTCATCCCCCTGGGTGTCGGTGACGCCTTCTCCGCGCTCCACTACTCCTCGTGCCTGGCCGTGGAGGTCGAGGACCAGGTCCTCCTCATCGACTGTCCCCACCCCATCCGGAAGATGATGCGCGAGGCGTCACTGACGTCCGGCGTCCCGCTGGACGTGGACCGCGTCAGCGCCGTGGCCCTCACCCACCTGCACGCGGACCACTCCTCGGGCCTGGAGGGCCTGGGCTACTTCTCCTTCTTCATCCTGCGAAAGAAGCTGGAGCTGCTCGCGCACCCGGACGTCGCCGAGCGCCTGTGGGAAGGCCACCTGGCCGCGGGCATGGAGTGCCTCATCGAGAAGCGCGGCGAGGCCCCCAGCCCCAAGCACTTCGAGGACTACTTCGAGCACACGCCCCTCTCCACCGAGTCGGCCGTGCGCCACGGGCCCTTCCTCATCGAGGCGCGGATGACGTACCACCACGTGCCCACCACCGCGCTGCGCATCCACGCGGGCGGGCGGTGCCTGGGCTACAGCGCGGACACCGCCTTCGACGAGGGCCTCATCGACTGGCTGTCCCGCGCGGACCTCGTCATCCACGAGACGAACTACGGCGTGCACACGCCCTACGAGAAGCTCGCCGCGCTGCCGGAGGGACTGCGCGCCCGGATGCGCCTCATCCACTACCCGGACGACTTCGACACGGCCGCGAGCGTCATCGAGCCGCTCCAGCAGGGCCGCCGCTACACCGTGTGAGGAGCTTCCAGGCGCCCCAAGTGACTCCGGGCGCCCGGATGCGTCCTCCACGCGCTACTGCGAGAAGATGAGCAGCGAGTAGGGCCCGATGGCGAAGGACGCGTTGTTGCCCATGCCGTCCTTGCCGCCACTGTATGCCGTGGTGTTCGCCGACGGGGTGTTGCCGAAGTCACCCGAGTACCCGTTCCAGTCGCTGTTGAAGCGCAGGTGCCAGGTGCCGGTGCGCGGGAAGCCGATGTTGTAGCTGCTGAACGTGGTGCTGCTGAAGTTGGCCACGACGATGACGTCGTCGCCCGGGCCACCGTTCTCCCACCGGTGGTAGGCAATCACCTTGTTCGTGTTGTTGATGTGGTGGACGTTGAGGCCACCCCCGCGCAGGCCGCGCGTGTTGTTGTTCCAGTTGCGGCGCAGGCGGATGAGGTCGCGGTAGAGGTTGTGGATGCCACCGAAGTCGGTGAGCTTCTGCCAGTCCACCGGGTCCTGGTCGGAGAAGAAACCGTTCTCCAGAATCTCCTGCCCCTGGAAGATCATCGGGATGCCCGGCGACGTCATGGTGATGCCCGCGGCCAGCGTGGAGCGCTTCTTCGACGCCCAGCTCCCCGCGTTGCCCGGCCAGATCTCCTCCGGCACGCGGCTGTGGCCGTTGGCCACCTCGTCGTGGCTCTCCGAGTAGATGATGCGCGCGTGCGTCCGGCCACTGAAGCTCTGGCCAATCGCGGCCGCCACCGCGCCCATGTTCCGGTTGGCGTCGTTCTGCTCGATGACCGCCGCGCGGATGGGGTGCACGAACTCCGCGGACCACTGCGCGTCGAACCCCGCGCCTCCCGCGAAGTCGCCACTCGCGTTGTCGGTGATGGAGTTGCCGCCACCGAAGTCCTCGGCGATGGAGATCTTGTAGCCGTTGCGCGTGTTGATTTCGTTGTTGATGGAGCGGAACACCTGCCACGCCGACGGGATGTCACCCGTGCCATCAATCGTGCGCATGTACTTGGTGGCGTCCCAGCGCAGGCCATCGCCCCGGAAGTTGTCGAGCAGATTCATCATCGAGTCGCGGATGTAGGCGCGCACCTCGGCACGGCCGTAGTCCGGGCGGGTGTTGCCCCACGGCGTCACCTTGCGACCGTCATCGAAGAAGTACTCGCCGCCGTTGTTCAGGCAGTTGCCGCTGAAGCACCACATGGGCAAATCACTCGGCCCCCAGTGGTTGTGCACCACGTCGAAGATGACGCCGATGCCGCGCATGTGCGCCTCGTCCACGAAGCGCTTCATGTCGTTGGGCGAGCCGTAGGCGCTCTCCGGCGCGAACGGGAAGGCCACGTTGTAGCCCCAGGAGAAGTCGCCGGCGAACTCGTACGCCGGCATCACCTTCACCATGTTGATGCCCAGGTCCTGCAGGTAGCCGAGCTTCGCGATGGCGCTGTTCCAGTTGCCCGGCCCCCAGCCCGGCGAGTCGTGGAAGGTGCCCACGTGCATCTCGTAGATGACCATCTCGTTGAAGCCCGGCGTGCTGAACTGCTGCGCGTTCCACCAGTACTCGCCGTGGTCGTAGATGATGCTCGCGCCCGTGGAGTTCTCCTGCCACGCCGCCCGAGGGTCCGCGCGCCACGCGTCGCTACCCCAGGCGTTGCGCGTAACGAACTTGTACTTCTGGCCCTTCACCGCGCCCGCCACGTCGCCAGAGAAGTTGCCGTTGCCCTCGCCGCCCAGCTCAATCCAGCCCCAGCCGCTGAAGTCGCCCGCGACGAAGACCTTCTGCGCCAGCGGCGCCCACGTCCGGAACGTCACGCCCCCCGAGTAGATGGTGGCGCCCATGCCCGGTCGCCCCGAGGGGCCGAGCCGCTGAACGACCTCCGCTGTCTCCTCACCGGAGCGCTGTTGATTCTCGAGCGCGCTCTCGCCGCAGCCCAACAAGCCGGCCAACAGCAGCGCGCTCCACGTGTTGTGTCGCATGGTGACGACCTCCCTAGGGTTGTTCAGGGCGGGTCCTAGCAATCGCAGTGAAGTACGGGCAAACCGGCTTCATCAGATTTCTGCAACTTTCACCCATGACACACTGCGGCAGTTTTCCTGGCTGTCCTGGGATGGTCGTGACTCAGGGGCCTGAGGTGAAGGCGGGTGTGCTCGCGTTCGTCGCGTGAGTGCGCTACTCCGGCGAGCCCGGCGCCGTGCGGGCGCCCCTGGAGAACGACTCGCGATGACGACGACGACAGCGCTGGCCCGACGTGGGGCCCTGCTCCTGCCGCTCGCGCTGCTCCTGACGCTGGCCCCGGGCCTCGGCCAGGGCGCGGCGCCCGCGGGCACCACGCGCCTGACGTTGCTCCACCTGGCGGACGTGTACCAGGTGCAGCCCCAGCAGGAGCACGGGGGCCGGGGGGGCCTGGCGCGGGTGGCCACGCTGCGCAAGCGGGTGCTGAGCGAGTCGCCTGCCCCGCACGTGCTGACGCTCCTGGGCGGCGACACGCTGTCCCCGTCGGTGGAGTCGTTGCTGGAGGTGGACGGCAAGGCGCTCAAGGGCCGGCACATGGTGGACGCGTGGAACGCGCTCGGGCTGGACGCGGCGGTGCTGGGCAACCACGAGTTCGACTTCGGTGACGACGTGCTGAAGGAGCGCATCCGCCAGTCGCGCTTCACCTGGCTGGGCGCCAACGTCGTCGACGGGAAGACGGGCGCGCTGTTCGAGGGCGTCAAGGCGTACGAGGTGCGGGAGCTGGGTGGCGTCCGCGTGGGCCTGTTCGGCGTGGTGCTGCCGGAGACGAAGACTTCGACGAAGGCGGGGCCCGACACGCTGTTCACCGACTTCTGCCAGGCGGCGCGGGAGGCGGTGGCGAAGCTGCGCGAGGACGGGGCGCAGGTGGTGGTGGGCCTGACGCACCTGGAGCTGGCGCAGGACCGGAAGCTGGCGAAGTGCGTGAAGGTCGACGCCCTCCTGGGCGGGCATGACCACGTGGGCGCGAATGACCGCACCACCGGCACGCCCATCTTCAAGGTGCCCGCGGACGCGCTGGAGCTGGGCCGGCTCACGCTGGACGTGGACACGGCCACGGGCAAGGTGCGCAAGGTGTCCTGGGCGCGGCTGCCCGTCACGAAGAAGGTGCCCGAGGACGCGGAGTTCAACGCGGCCATGAAGCCCTACGAGGCGCTGTTCGCCAGGCTCGCGGAGCCGGTGGGCAGGACGCCCGTGGCGCTCGACGCCCGCGGCACGCAGGTGCGCTCGCGCGAGACGAACCTGGGCTCGCTCGTCGCGGACATCTTCCGCGAGGCGGCCGGCGCCCAGGTGGCCTTCGTCAACGGGGGCGCGCTGCGCGCGGACACCATCCTCCCCGCCGGCACGCTCACGCGCAGGGACCTGCACGCGCTGATGCCCTACACCGACGAGCTGGTGGTGGTGGAGATTCCCGGCGCCACGCTGCGCGCCGCGCTGGAGAACGGCGTCAGCCTGAGCCGCGAGGACGCGCGCCCCGGCCGCTTCCTCCAGGTCTCCGGCATGCGCTTCACCTTCGACGCACGCAAGCCGCCGGGCTCGCGCGTCGTCGACGTGAAGGTGAACGGCAAGCCGCTCGACGACGCGGCCACGTACCGGCTCGCCACGCTGAGCTTCCTCACCAGCGGCAAGGACGGCTACGACATGCTCAAGGGGCTGCCCTCCACGCCCGCGATGAAGGACGGGCGCACGCCGCTGGACCTGCTCGCGCAGGCGCTGCACTCGGGCAAGCCCGCGCCGCGCGCGAAGGCCGAGGGCCGCATCGTCCGGCTGGATGGCGCGACGCTCTCACACGACGCGCGCCGACCCTCGCCTCCCCTGAAATAAACCCCGGGCGGAATTCGCGCGCCCTCGCATCCACTTCCCGACAATCTGACCCCCCGAAACCTGGGTGGATTTGGCCCCGTGTCTGGCGATGAACGCGAGGGATTGCTCCACTCGCGCGCCGGCGGAGCGCCCCCGTCGCATCTTCCGACTCGGCCAGCTTGTTTCCGGGAGCGCCCCCAGCCCACCCCCACCCGGGAGCGCCCATGGCCGAGTTGGAGACATTCCGTTTGCCGCACGTCGTGAGTGGAAGTGAAGCCGATGTCGCGCTCGGGCTCGCGATGATTCGAGCCTGGCGACGCGACGGCATCTTCCAGATTCGCATGAGCCCCGCGCAGGCGGACAAGGCCCGTGACGCCTTCGAGCTGAGCCGGCGCTTCTTCCGTCAGCCGCTGGAGGAGAAGCAGCGCTGCGTGAGTGACTCGACGTACTCGGGCTACGTCGCCTCCGGCGAGGAGCTGACCGCGGGCGAGGCCGACTACTCGGAGGTCTTCACCGTCTGCAAGGACGTGCCCCTCACCGACGCGCGCGTGCACTCCGGCTGGCCCTGCCATGGCCCGGCGCCCTGGCCGGACGAGGCCTATCGGCTGGGCATGACGGCGCACACCGAGGAGCTCGGCTCCGCGGGCGAGCGGCTCCTGCGGCTCACCGCGCTGGGACTGGGCCTGGACATCGACGCGCTCACCGCGCTGACGAAGGACGGCTGGCATCACATGCGCGTGCTGCGCTTTCCCGCACGCTCTCCCGCAACGACGCGAGGCATCGGCGCGCACACGGACTACGGCATGCTCGTCATCGCCGCGCAGGACGACGTGGGCGGCCTGTGGGTCCGCCCGCCCGTCGAGGGCGAGCCGCGCAAGCGCAACTGGCTGCAGGGCGAGAGCTCCGCGGGCATGTACGAGCACGACGAGCCGTGGACCTTCGTGAAGCCCGTCCCCGACGTGCTGACGGTTTTCCCCGGAGACATCCTGCAGTTCCTCACGCGGGGCTATCTGCTGTCGACGCCGCACAAGGTGGTGCTCGCCTCACGCGAGCGCTTCGCGATGGCGTACTTCCACGAGCCCCACTTCGAGGCCTGCGTCCGCCCGCTGAAGGACCCCACGCGCGACGAGTTCATCCACTACGGCACGCACTTCACGCACATGTTCATGCGCTGCTACCCGGACCGCGTCACCACCCAGCGCATCCTCGACGAGGACCGGCTGACGACGCTCGCGTGGCTGCGGGAGGAGGCCGTCCAGCGCACCGCCCCCGTGGAAGAGGTGCCTCGACGACTCGCCGCGGGCTGACACGTCAGGGCGAAGTCCAACCCCGGAGCCGGTAGACGACGCGCCCCGCGAGCTCCCGGAGCACGTCCGTGCTCTGCGACAGCGCTCCGGCGCGGGGCAGCCACCCGAGCCGGCCCATGCGGAAGGCCGGCATCCTCGCGTCCACCGGCAGCGTGTCCGGGCGCAGGCCCACCGCGGCGAAGCACCCCTGCGCCCGGGGCATGTGGGCCGCGCTCGTCACCAGCAGCAGCCGCTTCCAGCCGCGCTCCTGGATGATGCGCGCGGACTCCACCGCGTTCTCGCGCGTGTTGCGGCTCTGGCCCTCGGTGACGATGCGCTCGGCGGGGATGCCCCAGTCCTGGAGCATGCGCGAGAGCACGTCCGCCTCCACCACCGCCGTGGGGCGCGGGTCCAGCGAGCCGCCGGAGATGAGCACGAAGCGGGCGTGTCCCTCGCGCATCAAGTCATAGCCCCGGAGGATGCGCTCCGGCGCGGCGTTGAACTCGAGCCGCCCCGAGCGCTCCATCGCGGAGGGGTCCAGTCCTCCACCCAGGACGATGACGGCGTCGTAGGGCTCGCCGGGATGGAACGTGTCGTGGGCCCCCTCCTCCACCTGGTACGTCAAGAGCGTGGACATCGCCTCGGTGGAGAAGACGTAGAGCACCCCGACCCCCGCGACGAGGAGCCCTCGGGCGAGCGCGGGGCGCAGCCGGGGCAGCCGGCTCACGAGGATGAGCAGCAGCGCCCAGGTGAGCGGCGCCAGGAACAGGTCCAGCACCTTCGAGAGGAACAGGAACACGGAGCGTCCGTCAGCGCTCGCCCCAGTGGAGCTTCTGCCGGAGGATGGAGAAGTAGGCCACGCGCGGGTTGCGCACCAGGTTGACCCGGTTGGCCGAGCGCACCACCTCGATGCAGTCACCGCCCTGCAGGCCGTGGCCCGTCTGTCCGTCCAGCGTCAGGTACGTGTCGGCCGTCTCGCTGCGCAGGGTGATGCGGATGGTGCGGTCGGCGGGCACGACGATGGAGCGCTGGGTGAGCGCGTGCGAGCAGATGGGCGAGAGCACCGTGCAGTCCACGGACGGATGGACGATGGGGCCGCCGGCGGACAGCGAGTACGCGGTGGAGCCCGTGGGCGTGGCGAGGATGACGCCGTCCGCCTTGTACGTGGTGATGGGCACGCCATCGATGGAGGTCTCGTGGTCGGCGATGCGCGCCAGCGCGCCCTTGTTGATGACCACGTCGTTGAGGATTTCGTCCTCGATGAGCACGCGTCCGCCGCGAATCAGCCGGCAGGTGAGCTTCATGCGCGAGTCCACCTGGAAGCGGCCCGCGAGCACTTCCTCCAGCGTGGTGAACAGCTCCTCGACGGGGACCTCCGTCATGAAGCCCAGGCTGCCCAGGTTGACGCCGAGGATGGGCACCCCGCGTCCGCCGAGCAGCCGCGCCGCGTAGATGAGGGTGCCGTCCCCGCCGAGCACCACCGTGAGGTCCGCGCGAGCCGCCAGCTCGCGGTCCTCCACCCGGGGCCAGCCCAGCTCGTGGGCCAGGGAGCGGTCTCCCAGGATGGTGAGGTGCGGGTAGGTCTCGCGGATGCGGGACGCCAGGGCCACCGCCTCGGGGTTGTCCTTCTTCGCGACGATGACGAGGGTCTGCACGCAGCCTGCTTCATAATCCAGCCAGGCGCCCGGGCGCTCCCCTGAATTGTCGAAGGTCCCGCCCACCGGACAGACGCCCCGGCGTGCCCGCCTCCGGGGCGCTAGCTTTGAGGGGTCCATGGACCTCTTCGAACACGCGGGACAGAAGGAGCAGGCCCGCCGGGCACCCCTCGCCGAGCGCATGCGGCCGCGCGCCCTGGATGAGTTCGTCGGTCAGGAGCACCTCACGGGCGAGGGCCGGTTCCTGCGTCGGGCGCTGGAGGCGGACCAGGTCCCGAGCCTCATCCTCTGGGGCCCTCCCGGCACGGGCAAGACGACGCTCGCCTGGCTGGTGGCGCGCTCGACGGGCGCCGCGTTCGATTCGGTGTCGGCGGTGCTCGCGGGGGTGAAGGACATCCGCGAGACGGTGGCGCGGGCGCAGGAGCGCTGGAACCTGCATCGCCAGCGGACGTTCCTGTTCATCGACGAAATCCACCGCTTCAACAAGGCGCAGCAGGACGCGCTGCTGCCCCACGTGGAGAAGGGCACGGTGACACTCATCGGCGCGACGACGGAGAACCCCTCGTTCGAGGTGAACGCGGCGCTCCTGTCGCGCTGCCGGGTCGTCACGCTGCGCGGGCTGGAGGACGAGGAGCTGGTGGCGCTCCTGCGCCGGGCGCTCGGGGATGCGCGCGGGTTGGGCGGACGGGTGACGGCGGACGACGACGCGCTGGTGTTCCTGGCGGCGTCGGCGGGCGGGGATGCGCGCAAGGCGCTGACGGGGCTGGAGGTGGCCGCGGCGCATGCGGGGGCACACGTGGACCGCAAGGCCGCGGAGGAGGCGCTCCAGCAGAAGACGCTGCTGTACGACAAGGGCGGCGAGGAGCACTACAACGTCATCAGCGCCTTCATCAAATCGATGCGCGGCAGTGACGTGGATGGGGCGCTGTACTGGATGGCGCGGATGCTGGAGGCGGGCGAGGACCCCATCTTCCTGTTCCGGCGCATGGTCATCTTCGCGTCGGAGGACATCGGCAATGCGGACCCGCGCGCGCTGAGCGTGGCGGTGGACGCGCTGAGGGCGTTCCAGTTGGTGGGCCTGCCGGAGGGCACGCTGCCGCTCACGCAGGCCGTCACGTACCTGGCGCTGGCGCCCAAGTCGAACGCGGTGCTGACGGCGTACACGTCCGCGCGCGAGGCCGTGACGAAGGAGGGCGCGCTGCCCGTGCCGATGCACCTGCGCAACGCGCCCACGAAGCTGATGAAGTCGCTGGGCTACGGCGGCGGCTACAAGTACCCGCACAACTTCGAGGGCAACTACGTCCCCGAGGACTACCTGCCCGACGAGCTGCGCTCACGGAGCTTCTACACGCCGACTCGCAACGGCGAGGAGGCGCGACTGGCGGAGCGGTACGAGGACATCCAGCGCCAGCTCGCGGAGAGGACACGCGAACCGGGTGAAGACGGCGAGTGAGCCTTTCAGAGGTGCGCTTACGAGACGTCCCCGGAGGACGGTGGCGAGGGCGCTTCGCGGCTCCACTCCGTCAGGGTCGCGTCCGTGAGCAGAGCTTCTCACGCCCAATGAATACTGGTTAAACTCGTTTCAATGCGTCGGCGATTGTGCGCGCTACTCCTTGTGCTTCTGTCATCCGCATGCGGCTCCGCGACAGTTGGAGCAGTTGGCCCACCCGCATCCGCCAAGTGGGTCGGCCCCTCGGTGCCCGGCCCCGGTGGGGGTCAACTCACGACAAGCATCTACTACGGCCCCTGGTCTTGCTCGGCCGCGTTCTGGCGTCGTTGCGAGGCGCGGTGCGCGGGCGAAGGCCATACCCTCAAAGGGTGCATCTGGCTCGCGGACATCAAGGGTGACTGGCGCGGCCGATTCCTCCTGCTTCCGGCGGAAGCCGGCGGACGGCTTGCCATCACCCACTGCTGCTGCGACTACGCGGAAGTGCCCGACGCGTCCGCACTCCGACGTGTGTGGAATGGCGCGCGACAAGGCTACCGCAACGCCTGGACCGAGGAGTTCGGAGCATGGCCGCGTATCCCCGGTGGGGATAACTGGCCCGGCCACCATATCCACGACCTGCTCCACGGAGGGCATCCGACAGCACGCAACAACGTGCTGCCCATGCACCCGGAAGTCCACCAGGTCATCAACGAGGCCTACCCCCAGTGCTACGCGGGCCATCCCCGCTGGCGCACCCCGGGCCCGGACCGGCCATACTCGGACTGACACATGCGCGCGCTACTCGAAGAGGTGGCGGCCAGCCACTTTCCCAATGCCCCGGCGACACCCAGGCAGATTGCCGCGTTCGAGGCCCGGGTCGGCTGGCGCCTTGATGACGACCTGCGCGCCTTCTACTCGTGCTTCGACGGGGCCACCCTGTTCGAGCCTCGCCCGGACGAGAAGTTTCGCATCCTCCCACTCGAGGAAATCCGGCGCGCACGCGTGGCCATGCGAGGTACGGACGACGACGCAATGGGCGCCTCGTCCTGGTGGACGCTCATCTATCTCGGGGACTCCGACTACAACCTCATCGACGTGGCCCGGCCCGGCAAGCCGTACCGCATCCTTGATGCATGGCACGAGGCCTTCCCCCGAAGGGTGGAAGAGATTGCCCCCTCTTTCGGCGCGTGGCTGGAGAAGACACTCCGCAGCGGCAATCAACTCTGGTGGTTGCCAGAGAAGTGACCTGCTGGGGGCTCAAGGGCTCAAAAGAGCCACTTCGTAAGGCTCTTCCGAGCCAGGAGTCCCCACTTCCCGAGAAACCAGCCCTCCGAAACGAACAGGCGCCGGTGAGGGAGTCCCTCACCAGCGCCAGGAGTTCATCCAGTTCGTCCCGTCGTGACTACGACGCGGCCTCGAGCGGCTCAGCGCCCTCGTCGTCCTTGAGGACGCGCGGCTTCATGGAGCGGCCCGCCACCTCGTACTGCTTGAGCAGCCGGCGGAAGTTGGAGCGGTCCACGCCCGCGGCGCGCGCCGCGCTGGAGACGTTCTGGTTGTTCTTCTCCAGGAGCGCCGACAGGTAGCGCCGCTCGAACGCCCGCATCGCCAGGCGCTTGGCCTGCGCGTACGGCAGGTGCGCCAGGCTGAACACCTCCACCGCCGAGTCGGCCTGAGGCGCCGACTGGAAGCCGGGCGGCAAATCCTCCACGTCGATGACGTCATTGCCCGTCAGCACCACCGCGCGCTCGATGACGTTCTCCAGCTCGCGCACGTTGCCCGTCCAACGGTTGCAGGTCAGGGCCTCCATCGCGCGCGGGGAGATGCCCGTCACCTTCTTGTCCGCCTTGGACGCGTACAGCTTCAGGAAGTGGTGCGCCAGCAGCGGCACGTCCTGCGGACGGTCCCGCAGCGGCGGCAGGTCGATGGTGATGACGTTGAGCCGGTAGAACAGGTCCTCGCGGAACTTGCCCTGCTCCTTCGCCCGCGACAGGTCCACGTGCGTGGCCGCGATGACGCGCACGTCCACCTTCACCGGCTCGTTGGCGCCCACCCGCTTGACCTCGCCCTCCTGGAGGACGCGCAAGAGTCGCACCTGGGTCGCCGGCGGAACGTCGCCAATCTCGTCCAAGAAGATGGTGCCGCCGTCGGCCGCCTCGAACAGGCCCTTCTTGTTGCCCGTGGCGCCCGTGAAGCTGCCCTTCACGTGGCCGAACAGCTCGCTCTCCAGCAGCGTCTCCGTCAGCGCCGAGCAGTTCACCGCGACGAACGGCTTGTCCTTGCGCGAGCTGCGGTAGTGGATGGCGCGCGCCACCAGCTCCTTGCCCGTGCCGCTCTCACCCTGGATGAGCACCGTGGCCGTGGAGTGGCTCACCGTCTCCACCAGCTTGAACACCGAGCGCATCTGCGGCGACTGGCCGATGAGGTCCTCGAACTGGCTGCGCACGGTGAGCGCCTCTTCCAGCGCGCGGGTGCGGTCCTTGAGCGCCTTGCGCTCGGCCGCCTTGGCCACCGTGAGGCTCACCTCGTCGATGTTCTCGAACGGCTTGGTGAGGTAGTCGTACGCGCCCGCCTTCACCGCCTCCACCGCCGTCTCCACGGTGGCGAAGGCCGTCATCATGATGACCTCCACGTCCGGGCGCTCGGCCTTGATGCCACGGAGCAGGTCCATGCCGGACAGGTTCGGCATCTTGATGTCCAGGACGACGACGTCGATGGTCGGGTCCTTGGCCGCCGTCAGACCTTCCACCGCGTCATCAATGGCCACCACCGGGTGGCCCTCGCGCTGGAGAATCTGCGTCACGGCCTTGAGGACGACCGAATCGTCATCCACGACGAGGACTTTGGCGCGCTTGACTTGGTTCACGGCAACCTCTCGAGCTGCAGGGGAATGGGCAGGAAGACGGTGAAACGGGAGCCGGCGCCCACCTGGGTGTCGACGTGGAAGCTGCCCCCGTGGTCCTGGACGATGCGGTACGCGATGGACAGGCCCAGCCCGGTGCCTTCACCGGGGGGTTTGGTGGTGAAGGAGGGCTCGAAGATGCGCGGCAGGTGCTTCTCCTCGATGCCGCACCCCGTGTCGGTCACCGCGAAGAAGCAGCGGTCACCCTCACGGCCCGTCTCCAGCTTGAGCTGGCCGACACGCTCTGGGAGCGCCTGCAGGCCGTTCTGCAGCAGGTTCAACACCACCTGCGCGAGCGTGCCCGGGTCGCCATAAACCTTCGGAAGCCCGTCCTTCAAATCGAGCGACAGCTCCGCGCGCGGCGTCGTCTTCAGCTGCGCCCGGAAGAGCACCGCCGCGTCCTCCACGCACCGCGACAAGTCGAACAGCCGCCGGTCCTCCACGCGGCTGTGCCGGCTGAACTTCAGCAGGCTCTCGACGATGCGCTTGCACCGCAGCGCGCTCTCTTCAATCAGCCCCAGGGACTCCAGGTCCGCGTCGCTGCGGCCCGCGTCGCGGGACATGAGCTGGGCGAAGGCCAGGATGCCCCCCAGCGGATTGTTGATTTCATGCGCCACGCCCCCCGCCAGCTGCCCCACCGCCGCCATCTTCTCCGTCTCGATGAGCCGGCGCGTCATCGCCTGCTCCTCGGTGACGTCGCGATAGGTGCACACCACCCGCTCGTCCCCCGCCATGGGGTAGGCGGCCACCACGTACGTCCTGCCCCCCTGCTGCACCTCTCCGCGCGCGCCCTTGCCGCTCTCCATCGCCGCCGGCAGCGGGCAGCCCGTGCACGGCTCGTTGCGACCGAAGAGATACCGGTAGCAGGCCATGTCGGACGGAATCTGCTCGATGGAGCGCCCCGCCACGTGCGCGTACGCCAGGTTCGCCCGCCGCACCGCGAAGTCGCGCCCGCGCACCACGCACAGGGGCGTCTCCATGCAGTCGAACGACAGCTCCCACTCGCGCTTGGCCTGGCTGAGCATCCGCGTGCGCTGAGCGACGCGCTCCTCCAGGTCCGCGTTGAGCAGCTTCAGCTCCGCGTTCTGCGCCGTCGTCACCCGGTACAGCCGCTCGTTCTCCGCCTGCAGCGCGTACTGCTCGAACGCGCTCTTGACCGTCAGCACCAGGTGGCTGTCGTTCCAGGGCTTGGAGATGAAGCGGAAGATCTCCGAGCGGTTGATGGCCTCTTCGATGGCCTGCTGGTCCGCCTGGCCGGTGAGCATGATGCGCTGGGCGCGCGGCTCCTGCTGCTTCACCCGGGTGAGGAACTCCACCCCGTTCATGCCCGGCATCCGGAAGTCGGAGATGACGACCTCGGGGCGGAACGCCTCCACCGTGCGCAGCGCCTGCTCCGCGTCCGTCGCCGTCTCGATGTCCCAGTCCCCCCGGCGCAGCACCCGCCGGATGGACTTGAGGATGTTCTCCTCGTCGTCCACGAGCAGCAGCCGCCCGCGCGGCGCTGCTTCCGTCTGGGTGATCTGTGCGGCGAGGGGGCCCATGGGATTCTTTCCGTCCCATGACATTTGCAATGTGTCTGCCAGCCGGTGGGGCGCCGCAAACCCATGGAATCACGGGATGATTCGACTCCCCGACAATCGAGGAGCGGGGTCATCCTAGACTCCCCCCACCCTTATGGGTCAAGACTACCCCAGGGTCTTTGACCCAGGTCACTCGCCCTGCGAGGGATTGGGCGGCAGCAGGGGCATTTGAGAGTGGAGACAGACCCTGTCCCTGCCCTCCGCCTTGGCCCGGTAGAGGGCCTCGTCGGCGGTGAGCAGCAGCTGCTCGGGGCTGAGGACGGTGCGGTGGGGGAAGCTGGAGAGGCCCAGCGATGCCGTCACCCGGAGCGAGCCCTGGGGCCCTACCTGTAGGGTCGCCAAATCCTTGCGCACACGCTCCGCCACGGTGAGCGCGCCCGTCAGGTGGGTCCGGGGCAACAGGACGGCGAACTCCTCGCCTCCGTAGCGGGCCACCAGGTCCGTCTCCCGCACGCTCTGCTGGAGGGCCGCCGCCACCTCTCTCAGGACGCCGTCCCCCGTGGTGTGGCCGTGCCTGTCGTTGACCTGCTTGAAGTGGTCCAGGTCCATGAGGATGAGCGACAGCGGGTCGTCGTAGCGCTGGGCCCGGCGGAACTCCTCGCGCAGCCGCTCCTGGAAGTGGCGGTGGTTGTGGACCCCGGTCAGCCCGTCCGTCGAGGACAGCCGCTGCAGCTCACCCACCTGGTTGGATAACTGCGAAAATCGGGCGTGGACCGTCAGGCACCGGGCCACCCGCGCCCGTAATTCTTCCACGTCCCATGGGTCGAACATGACC
Source organism: Myxococcus sp. XM-1-1-1 (assembly GCF_020037095.1). Taxonomy (NCBI): domain Bacteria; kingdom Pseudomonadati; phylum Myxococcota; class Myxococcia; order Myxococcales; family Myxococcaceae; genus Myxococcus; species Myxococcus sp. XM-1-1-1. The sequence goes on along the minus strand of NZ_JAIQDH010000001.1, from coordinate 213,929 downwards.
TCGGCGCCGCGGGTGAGCGCCTCCAGCCAAGACTCGCGAGGTTCCCGGGGGGTCAGAACCATCACCGGAGGACCTGGCGGGCCCTCCTGGCCCAGCAGCTTGTCGAGCCAGTCACCGGTGACCTGTCTTCCGCCCACCCACACCACCAGGTCCACCTCCCTCGCCAGCCGACCCACCTCCGGGCCCGGGGAAATCAGACGGAGGCAGTAGTCCTCCGGACCGAGGGCCCTCGCGAGGCGGGCCAGGGTTGACTCCGCTTCATCCACCACCAGCAGGGTATGAGGCCTAGAGGTCACAGTGTCCCCGTAAAATGGTGATTCCACGGTAGCACAGGGGTGTTCGCGAGTGGGAGCCCCCTGATTGATTTAGGACCCGGGCCTTGCTACCGAGCCGCCCGGAATCCCCTTCTCCGAGCATCGAGGTCCGTCGTGGCCAAGTACCCCAGCATCAGCCTCTTCCTCCCCGCATGGAACGAGGAGGACTACGTGGAGCGGGCGGTGAGTCGGGCGCTGGAGGCGCTGCCGCAGCTGACGGACGACTTCGAGATCATCGTGGTCAACGACGCGTCGACGGACCGCACGCAGGAGATTGCGGAAGGGATGGCGAAGCGGATTCCGCAGCTGCGGGTCATCAACCATCCGGTGAACCTGAAGCTGGGGGGGGCGATGCGCACGGGGCTGGCGGCGTCGACCAAGGACATCGTCGTCTACTCGGACATCGACCTGCCGTGGGACCTGCGGGAGCTGGAGCGCTCGCTGCACCTGATGGACTACCTGGAGGCGGACATGATCTGCGCCTTCCGGTTCGACCGCACGAGCGAGGGCCCCAAGCGCATCGTCTACTCGTTCGTCTACAACATGCTCATCCGGGCGCTGTTCGACATCCAGATCAAGGACGTCAACTTCAGCTTCAAGGTGATGCACCGGCGGGTGCTGGAGTCGATGGAGCTCAAGAGCCAGGGCTCGTTCATCGACGCGGAGCTGGTGGTGAAGGCCATCCGCAAGGGCTTCCGCGTGTTCCAGATGGGCGTGGACTACTTCCCGCGCACGCGTGGCGTGTCCACGCTGGCCTCGCCGTCGGTCATCGTGAAGATGGTGAAGGAGCTGGTGAAGCTCTACCCGGAGACGCGCAAGCCCGCGCCGCCGTCGCAGCCGGTGCGCCTGCCGCCGTCGGTGCAGCCGCTGCGCACCGCGAACAGCCGCTCGGCGCGGGGCTGAGTCGTCCGTGAGCACGCGGCCCCGGCGCCTCATCGTCAACGCGGATGACCTGGGGCTGCACCCGTCCCTGGACGCGGGCATCCTCCGCGCGAACCGCGAGGGAATCGTCACCAGCGCCACGCTGCTCGCCATGGGGCCGACAGCGCCCGAGGCGGCCACGCGCGCGCGCGGGCAAGGGCTCGCGGTGGGGTTGCACCTGGCGCTGTCGACGCGGCTCGAGCCCGCGGCGGGCGCCCACCGGGTCCCCACGGTGGCGCCTGACGGGCGGCTGCGTGCGAGCTGGGCGGAGTTCGCGAAGGCGTGGCTGACGGGCAAGGTGCGACGCGCGGAGGTGGAGCTGGAGCTGGAGTCGCAGCTTCGGCGCGCGCGGGAGCTGGGCGTGGTGGTGGACCACCTGGATGGACACCAGCACCTGCACCTGCTGCCCGGCATCCGGCCGATGGTCGAGGCGATGGCCGCGCGGGAGCGGCTCCCCGTGCGCTGGCCGGACGCCCTGCCCCGCGCGCGGTGGCTGCGCACGCCGGGCCCCGCGCTGAAGACGACGCTGCTCACGGTGCTGGCGCGCACGGCGCCCCGGGCTCGGCACGGCGTGCGTAGGGTGAGCGCGGGCGGCGTGTTCGAGGCGGGCCGGTTGGATGAGGCCGCGCTGCTGGCGGTGCTGGACGCGATGCCGGCGGGAGACTTCGAGGTGGGCTGTCACCCTGGCGAGGGCACACCGCAGGTGCCCGAGGACCCGGCGTGGACCTACGGCTGGCAGGCGGAGCTGGAGGCGCTCACGAGTGCCCGCGTGAAGGCGCGGCTCGCCGAGCGAGGCATCCAGCTCCACTCCTACGGGACGCTCGCTTCCGCGACGTAGAGCACGTGCGATGGCGTGGATGCCCCGCGCCTCCGCTGCGCATGGTTGCGCGCGTTGCAGCCACCTCGCATGAGCAACGCGCGCCTCGGTGCGATGGCGCTCTACGGCTCGGCGTATTCACCTCGCCCCTGTGCCCGCCGAGGGGACTCCGCCTCCGCGGACGTAGCGCCCACAGGACGTAGTGGCGCCCGACGCCACCACCTCGCGCACCGTGAGGCCCCAGCGACTACGGAGCACTCGCCTCCGCGACGTAGAGCACGTGAGGTGTGGTGTAGCCACGTCCCAGGTCCACCACCTCGCGCACCGTGAAGCCCGCATCCTCCAAGAGCGCTCGCATCGCCGAGCGAGGCTTGAGCACCATGCCCCCGCTCGCCTTCGTGCGCCCCAGGAGCGACACCATCACCCACTCCTGCGCCAACGCCTTGCGGTGCTTCCAGGAGCCATCCCCCTCCACCTCCTTCAACAACAGGCGCCCACCGGGGCGAAGCAGCCCGCGCGTCGCGCGCAGGAAGCCGGGCCACTTCTCCTCGGGCAACAGGTAGAGCACGTCGCACACCACCGCCGCCTCACACGTCCCCGGCAGCGCGGGCGCGAGCACATCCTCCAACGTCCCCTCCGCGAGCTTCACCCGCGGCAGCCCCGCGAGCGCCTCGCGCGCCCACCCCACCTTGCGCGGGTCCGGATCCACCGCGTGCACCTCGCGCTTCGGGTCCGACAGCGCCAAGAGCGCGGACAACAACCCGTGTCCACAGCCGATGTCCGCCACCGTGCCACCGGCGGGCATGCGCTCCACCACCGCGAGCAGCGGCGCCGAGGACGCACGCGCATGCACATGGAACCGCTCGGCCGCGGGCAGCCGGGAGTACAACGCGAGGGCCTCGTCGAGGAGCGTGCTCATGAGATGTAGTAGTCCGCGCCGAACGCCCACGACAACACGAGCAACGACACCGCGCCCACCGCCAGCGCCCCCTGGAGCACGCGCGGCCGCTCACGCAAGAGCATCGCCCCCGTCAGGAACACGGGGAACGACGACAGCAGATACCGCCCCATCCCCATGAAGTCCTTCGTGGACCACGCGGGCAGCCCGACGATGGCCAGCACGTAGACGGCGTACCCCCACCCGAGCAGCTTGCGCGTGGGCCACACCAGCGCGAGCGCCAGAAGCGTGAAGAACGCGTGTGCCGCCAGCCGGAACGCCTCGCGCTTGTCGGTGGGGTTGAGCACCACGTGCTCGAACCACGACACCTTCAGCCACGTCCTCCACCCCGGCGTCTGCGCCCACCCCGCCGCGCCCTGCACCTTCACGAAGGCGAACGGGTCTCCGAACTGGTGCCACAGGTAGAGCATGTAGCAGCCGAACCCCACCCCCGAGAGCACCGGCAGGAAGTCCACCGCGGTCCACTTCTCGCCCCGCGCGTGCTTCCACTCGAGCCTGCGAACCAGGAGTCCCAGCACCACCGCGGGCGCCACGGGCCGTGCCGCCGTGGCCACCGCCGCCACCAGCACCGCCGGCCCCAGGTGCCCCTTCTCCAGGAGCACGAAGGACGTCACCACCAGCAGGACGAACAGCGCGTCCGAATACATGGCCCCGTAGAAGTACATCGTGAACGGGTACATCGCCATCAAGAGGCCCGCCTTGAGCGCGGTGTCCTCGTCCGCGAGCAGCCTGGCCCAGCGCGTGAACATCACCAGCGCCAGCGGGCCACACAGCAGCGTGATGAGCACCCCCGCCTGATAGACGTTGGGCCCCAGGGTCTCCACCGCGCGGATGAGCAGCGGGTAGAGCGGGAAGAAGGCCACCGAGCTCTGCTCGCCCGGCGTGTACTGGTAGCCGTCCTGCGCGATGCGCATGTACCAGCTCGAATCCCACGCCACCCAGCCCATGGTGACGTACTCGTCGAGCCGCACGACGGGGTTCTGCGGATTCTTGTGGAAGTAGCGCCACGCCCCGGCCGCGGCGGCGGCGCTGCAGAGCAGGACGGCGACCAGGACGACCAGGGCGATGGTGCGAGACGCGGAGCGGGCCATTCGGCCGGCAGGCTGGTCCCAGAACGCCGCCCCGGTCAAGCACCGGAGCGGCGGGAACCCACGCCTCAGCGCGGGTAGAACGTCTTGCCTTCCTTGACCATCTCCACCAGGAGCGGCGCGGGCGTGAAGCGCTCACCCAGCTTGTCCTGGTAGTGCTCCAGCTTGCGCAGCACCTCCGAGAGCCCCCGCGCGTCCGCGTAGTGGAACGGACCGCCGAGGAACGGCGGGAAGCCCAGGCCGAAGATGGCCCCCACGTCGCCGTCGCGCGCGCTGCGGAGGATGCCCTCGCCCAGGCAGCGGATGGCCTCGTTCACCATCTGCAGCACCAGCCGCTCCGCCATCTCCGACGCATCGAAGCCCTTGCGCTCCTTGCCGTGCGGCAACAGGCCGTAGACGGTGGGGTCCACCTCCTTCTTCTTTCCGTTCTCGTAGAGGTAGAAGCCCTTCTGGCTCTTGCGGCCCAGCCGGCCGTCGGCCACCACGCCGTCCAGCGACTTGGGCGCGGCCATGCGCTTGCCGAAGGCCGCCTCCATGATGGGGCCGACCTTGTGGGCCACGTCGATGCCCACCTCGTCCAGCAGCGTCATCGGTCCCACCGGGAAGCCGAACTCCACCAGCGCCTTGTCCAGGGCGGCGATGTCCGCGCCCTCGGCCAGCAGGTACGCCGCCTCGTTCAGGTACGGCGCGAGGACGCGCGAGGTGTAGAAGCCCGGCCCGTCGTTGACGACGATGACCGTCTTGCCCTGCTTGCGCCCCACCTCCACGCACGTGGCCGTCACCTGGTCCGCGGTGCCCGCGTGGGTGATGATCTCCAACAGCGGCATCTTGTTGACCGGGCTGAAGTAATGCATGCCGATGACCTGGGCGGGCCGCTTGCTGCCCTTGGCCAGCTCGGTAATCGGGATGCTGGAGGTGTTGGACGCGAAGATGGCGTCGGGCCCGGTGACGGCCTCCACCTCCGCGAGGATGCGGTGCTTGAGCTTCAGGTCCTCGAACACCGCCTCGATGACCAGGTCCGCCGACTTGAAGCCGCTGTAGTCGGTGCCCGCGGTGATTCGCGCCTGCTTCGCCGCCGCCTCGCGCCAGGTGAGCGAGCGCTTCTTCACGCGCTCATCCAGGATGCCCTGCACCTGCTTGAGCGCGCGCGCCACACCCGCGTCGTCCTTGTCCTTCACGCGCACCTGCGCGCCCTGCAGCACGCCAGCCACGTAGGCGATGCCCCCGCCCATCAGCCCGCCGCCCAGCACCGCGACCTTCTTCACCTCGCGCGGCTTCACGCTCGCGTCCGACGTGCCGTTCTCCTTCTTCAGCGCCGTCGTCGCGAAGAACACCTCCACCAGCCGCTTGGAGACGTCCGACATCACCAGCTCGCCGAACGCCTTCGCCTCGGCCGCCAGCCCCGCCTCGCGCCCGGACTCCAGGCCCGTGCGAACCACCCGCAGGGCCTTCTCCGGAGCGGGGTACTTGCCGCGCGTCTTCTTGAGCAGCTGCTTCCGGGCCGCATCGAAGAGGACCTTGCGCCCCAGCGGGTTGTCCTCCAGCGCCACCTCCGCCCACAGCTCCTTGTTCGCCAGTCCCTGGAAGAAGCCCGCGAGCCCCTTCTTCTGCCCCACTGACTTCAGCCCCTGGCCGTGCGCGCGCACCGGCTTGAGCGAGCCCGCCGCCAGCTCCCTCGCGCGCTGCACCGCGATGGCGCGCAGGATGGGCACTGGCACCACCTCGTCGACGATGCCCAGCTTGCGGGCCTTCGCCGGCTTGACGTTCTTGCCCGTGAGGATGAGGTCCAGCGCCGCCTGCGCGCCGATGAGCGCGGGCAGCCGCTGCGTCCCGCCCGCGCCCGGAAGCAGGCCCAACTGCACCTCCGGCAGGCCGAGCGTCGTCTTCGCGCTGTCCGTGGCGATGCGGTAGTGGCACGCCAGCGCCCACTCCAGCCCGCCGCCCAGACACGCGCCGTGGATGGCAGCCACGACAGGTTTGGGGAAGGCCTCCAGCCGGTCGAACCCCGCCTGCCCCTGCTGGCTCATCGCGGTGGCCTCCTCCGCCGTCTTCAGCGTCTGGAGGTAGTCAATCTTCGCCCCGGCGACGAAGCTGTCCTTCTTGCCGGAGATGAACACCAGGGCCTTCACGTCGGCCTCGCGCTCCGCCTCGTCCAGCAGCCGGGAGAACGCCGCGCCCACCTCCGGGCTCAGCGTGTTCACGGCGGAGTCCGGCAGGTCGAACGTGACGACGGCGACGCCGTCCTCGACCTGGAGGGAGAAGCCCTGCTTCGCCTGAAGCTCTTCGAGTTGGATGGCCATCACGCACGCTCCAGGACCACCACGGCGCCCAGGCCGCCGGCGGCGCAGACGGTGCACATCACCGTGTTCTTGTTCCGACGCTTCAGCTCGTTGAGGGCCTGCGTGACGATGCGCGCCCCCGTCGCCCCGAAGGGATGACCGATGGCGATGGAGCCCCCCGTCACGTTCAGCCGCTCGCGGTCCACCTCCCCCACCGGCTCCGCCCAGCCCGCCTTCTTCGCGAAGCTCTTCGACGCCAGCGCCTGGAGGTTGCTCGCCACCTGCGCGGCGAACGCCTCGTGCATCTCGACGAGGTCGATGTCCGACAGCTTCAGCCCCGCGCGCGCCAGCGCCGTGGGCACCGCGTACACCGGCCCCTGCAACAGCTGGTCGCCCGGGTCCGTGGCCGCGTACGCGTATGAGCGCAGGTAGCCCAGGGGCTCGTAGCCCAGCTCCCGCGCCCGCTCCTCGCTCATGAGCAACAGCGCCGCCGCGCCGTCCGTCAGCGGCGACGCGTTGCCCGCCGTCACCGTGCCGTACTTCCGGTCGAACACCGGCTTGAGCTTGCCCAGCGCCTCCAGGCTGGTGTCCTCGCGGATGATGTTGTCGCGCGTGGCCGTCTGCTCGTACTTCGGCGGCACCGACACGTGCATCACCTCGTCGTCGAAGCGGCCGTCCTTCCACGCCGCCGCCGCGTTCTTGTGCGACGAGAGCGCGATGCGGTCCTGCTCCTCGCGGGAGATGCCGTTCTCCTTCGCCATCTTCTCCGCGCTCTCCCCCATGGACAGGCCCGTGGAGTACTCGGCGATGGCGGGCGGCACGGGCACCAAATCTTGCGCCTTGAGCTTCTGGAAGGGCTTGAGCTTCTCGCTCAGCGAGCGCCCCTTGGACGCCGCCGCCAGCGCGTGCGCCAGGGGCCGGCTGGTGAACACCGGCGGGTCCGACATCGCCTCGGTGCCCCCGGCGATGGCCACGTCCGAGTAGCCCAGCGCAATCGCGTTGCCCGCCGTCGTCAGCGCCTGGATGGACGTCGCGCACGCGCGCGTCACCGTGGCCGCTTCAATCTTGAGCGGCAGCCCCGCCGCGATGACCACCTCGCGCGCGATGGACGGCCCCGTCAGCGTCGGAATCACCTGCCCGAAGACGAGCTGGTCGATGACGTTCGGGTCCAGGTCCGAGCGCTGCACCAGCTCCTGGACCACCATCCGTCCCAGGTCCAGCGCGGTGAGCCCGGAGAACACCGTGCCCGCCTTCACGAACGGCGTCCGCAGCCCCCGGACGATGGCCACCCTCCGGTGACTGTTGCGCTTCTGGCTTGCCATGTGTGCCTCACCCTCCTGGACGTCGAGTGGGGCACTTCTAATGAGCGCTGATGCGGCGCGTCAACCCTCTGTTGATTCAAGAGTCAATCCGCGAGCACTTGGCGCGCTCCCTCCTCCAGCGAGGGAGCCACGGGGCGGAGGGGGTGAGGCCTCCGCCCCGTGTGCTTCGGTCGTCCCTCACTCACGCGAGGGACACGCCTTCGCTACTTCTTTCCGTCGGCCTGCGGTCCCAGGACGATGTCGAAGCGGACACCGCCCGCCTCCTCGACCTTGTCGGGCTGCTCGGGGCTGGCCGAGTGCTGCACCACCTCGACGGCGAAGCGGCCCTGCTCCACGGCGGTGCCCTGCGAGACGAAGCGCACGTTGACGTGGTGCGCGCCGTCCGGGTCCAGCCACAGGCCGTCCAGCCGGGCGCCCTGCGGATTGACGATGCGCACGGTCTGCTCGCCCACCACCTCGAAGCCCTGGCCCTCGTGGCCCCAGCGGTCCCACAGCTCGGAGGGCAGCGTGACGAGCACCTGTCCACGCTCCAGGAAGGACGGCAGGTCCACGTCGCCGTTGCGGATCTCCAGGTGCGCCAGGCTCGGCCTGTCGCGCAGCAGGTTGCGCACGCGGAAGTCGAAGTCACGCACGGGCGCGAAGGGCGACAGGTTGACGACGTTGACGTTCTTCCACGCCAGGTTGTTGTTCCAGCGCGTGTTGTTGAGTGTGTTGGAGTTGGTCGCCTCCACCAGCGTCATCGGGTCCTGCGAGGACACCCAGCGCGTCAGCAGGCAGTAGTGGCCCGGCGCGGGCACGCCGTTCCACGGCACCATCACCTCCACGTTGGCGCCCGGGGCGATGCCCGCCACGGAGATGGAGCCGATGGGCGCCCAGTCCATGGGCCACAGCGCCGCGCCACCCGAGCCCGTGTAGTAGACGTGCAGCGTGCCGCTGGCCGTGTTGCCCACGGGCACGAGCGGGCCGTTGTTGCGCAGCGTGACGTAGACGTAGTTCGTCTGGCCGAACTCCGGGTTCTGGTGGCCCACGCAGCCGGCGTTCTGGCACACGCGGATGTCCGGGCTCACCCAGATGGGGTCCACCGTCGGCGTGTTGCCGAAGTCGCCGCCGTTGTCCTTCGAGTACACGTCCACGCGGCACTGCGTGACGACGAGCGTGACGAAGTCCACCGCCGAGTCATCCTGGGCGAAGACGTCCACGAAGCCCTGCGCGTTGAGGGTGGGGATGAGGTTCACGCCGCCGGGCAGCGCGGCCAGGTTCAGCGAGACGGTGCCGGAGCCGTAGAGCGGGATGCCCAGGCTCGCCAGCGACGCGCCCCAGCCCGTGGCCAGCTGCGTGCCCGCGGGGCCCATGAAGAGCAGGCCCATGGAGTCGTTGGTGTCACCGTTGCGCACCACCATGCGCAGCGTGGCGCCACAGATGGGGCCCAGCCGGCGCAGGTTGGTGAAGGTGGTGGCGAACCACCGGTCGATGCTCATGTCGTCGAACGGACGCGAGCCGGGATAGGTGTAGTTCGCGGCGATGTAGTTGAGCATGCCCGTGCTGGGCGACACCGCCTCGGTCGGCGCGGCGAAGTTGTCCGCGATGCCGTGGGTGAAGGTCTGCGCGCGCGCGGCGCCGCCCCAGGTGACAGCCAGGAGGGCGAGCATGCTGAAGACGGTGCTGAAGTGGACTCGGGGATGAGGCGAAGACATGGAGCTCCTCGGGGTGTGGCGGGTTCGGCCGCGCCAGGCCACGTCGGAGAACTCCAGGTCGAGAAGAAGGAAGGGCGCGCCGCGGCCGGCCACTGAGCAACCGCCATGCCCTCCCGTCCGTCAGAGGATGACGCGCCGCTCGAGGACCTCGCGGCGAGACATTCCACGCCACAGTCCGAGCGGACTGTGGCGTGTCCGGTTACGCCCGCGCGCGTGGAGGAGCCACGCCGACATGCGGGAAACCGCTACGGCTTGAGCGTGCCCTGACGCAGCGCCGTGCCCAGGCGGTGCACGGCCTCGACGGCGAACTTCGCGGCCTCCGGGTCCGTGGGCGGGAGGATGCCGTGGCCCAGGTTGAAGATGTGCCCGACGGGCCCCGCGCGCAGGAGGATGTCCTTCACGCGGCCCTCCAGCTCCTCGCGCGGCAGGAACAGGTGCAGGGGGTCCAGGTTGCCCTGCACCGCGACGTCCGGGCCCAGCACCTTGCGGCCCTCGTCCATGGGCAGCGTCCAGTCCAGGCCCACCACGTCCGCGCCCGTGCTCTTGAGCAGGGACAGGTGCGTGGACATGCCCACGCCGAAGACGATGACGGGCACGCCCGTGGCCTTCAGCTCGGACACCATGCGCGTCAGGTACGGCAGACAGAAGCGCTCGTAGTCCCACGGCGACAGCTCGCCGCCCCACGAGTCGAAGATTTGAACGATGCTCGCCCCCGCCTCGACCTGCATCTTGAGGTACGGGATGAGCGTGTCGGTGAGCTTGCCGAACAGGCGGTGCGCCAGCTCCGGCTGCTCGAACATCAGCCGCTTGATGAGGATGTAGCTCTTGGAGCCGCCGCCCTCCACCATGTACGCGGCCAGCGTGAAGGGCGCGCCCGCGAAGCCGATGACGGGCACCGAGTCGTTGAGCGCCTTGCGCGTGCGGCGGATGGCCTCCGCCACGAAGCCCGTGCCCTCCACGGGGTCCGGCACGCCCAGCTTGTCGATGTCCGCCGCGGTGCGCACGGGGTTCGGGAAGTGCGGCCCCTTGTCCCCCAGCTCCAGGTGGATGCCCATGGCCTCCACGGGGATGAGGATGTCGGAGAAGATGATGGCCGCGTCCACGCCCAGCCGCGTCACCGGCTGCACGGTGACTTCGGCGGCCAGGTCCGGGTGCTTGCACAGGTCCAGGAAGGCGATGTTGCCGCGGATGGCCCGGTACTCGGGCAGGTAGCGGCCGGCCTGGCGCATGAGCCACACGGGCGTGGTGTCGGTGGGCTGGCGGCGCGCGGCGCGGAGGAGTCGGTCGTTCACTTCGGGCTCTCGGTCAGTCGGTGCACAGCTTGGAGGTCGACATCGCCAACAACGGCGGACAGAAGCGGAGGAAAGGCGGCCCCTTCACGGAGCGCTGCTCCCACGCCACGGGCACCTGCACGGGGCCCTCCTCCGTCTTCAGCTCCGGGACGAAAAGCAGGCGGTTGGGGCCGCCCTCCCAGGAGAACTTCCCCGGGCCGTCCTCTCGCACGAGCTTGTACTCGAAGACCCCGCCCTCGGGCAGCGACAGAGTGACGGCGCCGGCTTCCGGGCGCAGCGAGCGCTCGGGCTTCCAGCCTCCCAGCTCCGGGCCTCCGCCCACCACCCTTACCGCCGCGTCTCCCGTCTGGAGCACCACGGTGCGTCGAGGCCCCTCCCCCTTCCACCCGGTCCGAGCCATCTCCACCAGCGCCGCGTGGCCGCCCGGCGTGGCCGCCTTGAGCCGCACCAGCGACACCTCGCCCGGCTTCACCTCGACGTGCCAATAGGCCGACTCCGCGAGCCGCCCCAGCATGGAGCGCTTTCCCGTCAGCGGCTCGATGCCGTGCCCATCCCCGAGCCCCGAGGGCAGGAACGCGACACGCCGCTCGGTCCCGGAGTTGATGCCGACGAAGAACGCGTCATCCGGCGTCACGCGGACGTAGGCGAAGAAGTCCTCCCGGGCGGCGAGCACCATCGTCTCGCCACGCTGGAGGGCCTCACTGCCTCGACGCGCTTCCAACAACCGGGCAATCCACGCGCGCAGCGGATGGTCCGCGGTGAAGCGCATGTCGCCCCGGTTCTCCGGCTCCTTCGCGCCAGTGAGCCCCTCTTCGATGCCATACGTCAGCGCCGGCACGCCGCGCGCCGTGAGCTGCACCGCGAGCGCCCGCTTCACCTTCTCCACATCCCCGCCACACTCGCTCATCACCCGGGGCAGGTCGTGGTTGTCCAGGAGCGTCACCAGCGACTGGGGAGAAGGCTGGAACCGGTCGTTGAACAGGATGGCGCCCAGGTGCGAAGGAGAGCGCCCCCGGCAGAAGACATCCACCAGCGCGAAGGCCAGCGGGAAGTCGAACATCGTCCCGAAGCGGCCCTCCTTCATCACCCGCGCCAGCAGCACCGGGTCGCCGTCGAGCAGCTCGCCCAGCAGCAGGAAGTCCTTGCCCGCGTGCGCGCGCAGGTCATCGTTGTAGCGGGCCCAGAAGTCCATGGGCAGGTGCTTGACGGCGTCCAGCCGGAAGCCCGCGGGCTTCACCGTGTCCACCCACTTCAGCGAGTGCGAGAGCAGGTGCTGGTAGACCTCCTCCTGCTCCACCGCCAGGTCCGGCAGCCCGTGCACGTCGCGCATCACCAGCTCGCGCGAGTCGTTCCAGTTCTCGATGGGCCCCAGCCCGTGGAACCACGTCGGCTTCTCGCGCGTGAGCCGCGTCTCCGGGCCCACATGGTTGAGCACCACGTCCAGCACCAGCCGCATGTCGCGGCGGCGAAGCTCCGCGGACAGCTCCTTCAGCAGGGCCTCGTCACCGAAGCGCGGCTCCACCCGGCCGAAGTCCTCCACCCAGTAGCCGTGGAAGGCGCCGTACCCGTAGAACTTGTCGGTCCGCATCTGGAAGACGGGTGAAAGCCACACCGTGCGGACACCGAGCGCCTTGAGCCCGTCCAGTCGGTCGATGACGCCACGCAGGTCTCCGCCGTGAAAGGCCTGCGCGTCCTTCGCATCCACCACCCCGTCGTTCTTCACGTCCCCGTTGGCGAAGCGGTCCACCATCACGAAGTAGATGGCGTCGCCTTCCGGCGGCGCCCACTGGCCCCGGTACGGCTGGGGCGCGGGCTTGGGCGGAGGAGGCGGCTCGGTGGGCGTGCTCGTGCCCGGCTCGATGCCCTCTCCGGCCGGCGCCGACAGGCCGGGCACCAGCCCCGGGCCACCGTCGGTGGACGGCACCAGCATGGGCGAGGCGAGGAACGAGTCGAACAGCGCGCCCGCCTGCCCCGAAATCTGCCGGGCCACCTCCAGCTGCGCGTCATCCTCGCGCTGCTGGTCGAACTGGAGCGCGGCGCCGTAGTCCGCCGAGTCGCTCGTGGCCTCCAGCGCGGACGTGGCGCGGTTGGCCGTGGTCTTCACGTACACGTCCCACGAGAAGCGCCCGCCCACCTGCCCGAAGAACGTCACCCGCGTCTCCACCAGGAGCAGCAGTGGCGCGTCCCCGGCGCGGGCCTTGAGCATCGCGAAGCGGCGCTGCGTGTCCGTCACCTTCGCGAACTCGGCGGCGTACTCGTCGTAGGGAACTTCACGCGCCTGGAGGTTTCTCTTGGCCAGCACCTCCGCCACGCGCTGACGCACGCCCTCCGGCACGTTGGCCACCGCGCCGCGCCGCGCGTCGTCGCGGATGTACGCCACCGCCACCACCGTCCCTTCCGGCGCCAGCACCGGAGGCCCCTGCCGCTTCAGGCAGCCCGAGGCCACCAGCGCGAGGACCAGGGACCACAACCACCGCTGTCTCAGAACCATCCTTCGGCCTCGATGGCGACCACCGAGTGCCAGTGGCGCTCGGGGCCGACGTACTGGTTGTACTGGTTCAGGCTGTCCACGAACGAGTTGCCGAACGCCGCGTGCTGCGACGAGTACTGCAAGCCGTACAGCAGCCGCAGGCTGGGGCGCGCGTAGATGCCGCGGCCGGTGGGGTTGAGCACCACGCCCACCTTGCCCTGCCACGTGTCGCGCGTGTCGCTGTCGCCGAACTCCAGGCCGCGCGCGTCGGGGATGCCGCGCGTGCTGGTGAACACCGAGTCCACGTGGTTGCGGTACGCGTTGCCGTTCTGGCTCTTCTCGCGCGCGATGCTCGTCTCCATCAGGAGGTGCACGCGCTCGGTGAGGAAGTACTGCAGCCGCACCACCGTGGACGCGATGATGCGGTCGTCGTCGCCCGGCTTGATGGCGTTGTCGTTGTTGTAGGCGTAGCCCAGCCACACGCCCCACAGCGCCTCGAGCTTGTCGGGGATGAGCTTGATGTACGCCTCGTTGCCGAGCGACGCCTCGTAGCGCTCGTCGGTCTGGTCCGCGATGAATACCGTCCAATCGCGGTTGCGGTAGCGCTCCGTGTAGCCCTGCTCCGGGTGCTTCTTCTCGAACGTGAGGTAGAGGTTGTCCCAGATGAGCGGCCCCAGCCCGCCGAAGCCCACGTAGCCGATGGCGCGGTAGGACAGCGCGCTGCGGGGCGCCAGGTCCGGCACCAGGTAGTCCTCCAGGCCCGGGTTGGCCTCGAAGTAGCGCTGCACCACCTCCCGGCGCACGTAGTCCTCGTAGTTGACGTACTCCGAGCGGTAGAGCGCGTTGCGGTTGCCCCGCACCTTGGGCTCGTAGCCCAGCTGGCCGCGCAGGCCGACCTCCAGGTGCCCGGGAATCAGCCGGTAGCGGAAGGACGCGGCGCCGGTGAGCACCGTGTTGTACTTCTGGGGCCTGAGCGTGTAGCCGCTGTCACCCACCGCGAGCAGCACGTCGTAGCGGTCGCCCTGGTACGTGCCCGACAGGCCCACCGTGTCCCAGAGCAGCGTCGCCGGGCGCTGGTCGTAGATGTGCAGGTCATTCCAGCGGTCCTCGAGCGTGCCCAGCTGCCACGTCACGCGGTCCAGCAGGATGTTGCCCGCGCGCACGAAGAGGTAGTCGGCGCGGAAGTTGAGGAACGAGCCGTTGCCCGGGTCCGCGGAGCGGAACGAGGTGCCGGAGAAGCGCGAGTGCACCTCCGCCCAGACCTCGTCGGAGCCCGGCGCGGCCTGGAGCACGTCCAGGCGCAGGTTGAGCTCACCGTAGGGGCTCTCGTTGAGGAGCCGGCCGTAGAGCCAGTAGTAGCCCAGCTGGCCGGAGCCGCCCGAGAAGTCCGGGCGGGTCATGATGCGGAAGTAGCCCGCGGCGCCGAAGCGGTCCCTCGTGGCGTCGGCCAGGGTGACGAGCGGGATGAGGAGCAACAGGAGGGCGCCGAGGCGCGCTGGCAGGACTCGCATGGACGGGCCCCGCTTATAGCGCACCTCGCCTGCCTGCCCCTACTCCGCGCGCAGGACGACGATGGTCCGCTCCGGCACCCCGTAGGTCGCCCCCGTCACCGGGGACGGCGCGTCCAGCCACGAGTTGCCCGTGGCCCTCGGGTCCAGGCCCGTGGCGGACAGGTACTCGGGGCTGTCGAAGTACGCCTGCGTGTCGATGAGCCGCTTCCACTGACGCCCGGGCGGCAGGGTGAACTCCACCGCGCGCGGCTCCATGTTGATGAGCACCACCAGCTCCGGGCCGTGCGTCGTGTCCGGGTAGTGCATCATCAGCTGCTTGGTGTCCCAGCCCACCTCCTCGCTGTTCTGTGCGCTCTTCCACACCAGCGGCGAGCCCTTCTCGTAGTCGGGCGGCGCGAAGGCGTAGGCGTGCTCCTTGCGCAGGCGGATGGCGGCCTTGACGAACTCGTACATCCGGTGGCGCTCGTCGCGCGCGAGGTACGCGCCCCACTGGTACCAGTTGAAGGGGTTGTCCGCGCGCGTGGAGTAGGCGTTGTTGTTGCCCAGCTGCGTGCGCATCCACTCGTCGCCGCCGAGAATCATCGGCGTGCCGTGGCTGACCATCATCGCCATGAAGGCGTTGCGCATCATCTGCCGGCGCATGCTCTCCGCGCGCGCGTCGCCGATGGGGCCCCAGTTGCGAGAGCGGTTGTGGTCCTCGCCGCTGACCTTGTCGCAGAAGGGGCTGTTGGGCGTGTCGCAGCACACCGGGTTCAGCGGGCCGCACTTGTTCTGCTTCACCTCGTAGGCGAACAGGTCGTAGAGCGTGAAGCCGTCGTGCACGGTGATGAAGTTCATCGAGTGGTACGGCCGGCGCCCGTTGCGCACGTACCACTCCTTGCTGCCGTACATCAGGAACGCGCCGTCCGCGGAGCCGGGGCGCCCGCACAGCGAGCCCTCGTTGGAGTTGAGCTTCCAGTCGTCGCGGTTGATGAACGCGCGCCACCAGTCGCGGAAGCGGCCGTTCCACTCGTACCAGCCGTTGCCCGGCTGGGTGAGCGAGTTGGGGAACTCGCCCATCGGCATGCAGTACCAGCCGCCCGCGCTCCACGGCTCCGCGATGATGCGGGTGTTGTACTTCTGGAGCACCGGGTCGTCGATGATCTCCTGCAGCACCGTGTTCTTCGGGTCGTCCCAGCGGTTGTAGTCCTGGTCTCTCTCGCCGAGGATGGGCGCCAGGTCGAAGCGGAAGCCGTCCACGTGCAGCTCTTCGACGTAGAAGCGCAGGCTGTCGATGATGAGCTTGCGCATGGGGCGGTGGTTGGGCCGCGTCTGGTTTCCCACGCCCGTGTTGTTCCAGTACGTGCGCCGGTCGCCGTTGAGCCCGTAGTACGCCTGGTTGTCGATGCCGCGGAACGAGTACAGGCCCGCGACCTCCGCCGGGTCCAGCGAGTCCAGCGGCTCACCGGGCAGCACGTCGTCGGACTCCAGCTTCTCGCGCCACAGCCCGCCCTCGCCGGTGTGGTTGTAGACGACGTCGACGATGACCTCGATGTCGCGCTTGTGCAGCTCCTCCACCATCCACTTGAACTCGTCGATGACCTGGTGGGGCAGCTTGTGCGCGGCGTAGGAGACCTCCGGCGCGAAGAAGTTGATGGTCTGGTAGCCCCAGTAGCCGCCATCCAGCGGCTTCTCGTGGATGGGGAGCAGCTCCACGGCGGTGATGCCCAGGTCCTTGAAATAGTCGGCCTTCTCGCCCATGCCCCGGTAGGTGCCCGGGAAGCGCACGCCGCTGGCGGGGTCCGCGGTGAAGCCCTTGGCGTGGACCTCGTAGACGATGAGGTCCTGCCACTTGTGGCCCGCCCACTGCTCGTCCTCGCGGTTGGCGCGGTACTGCCGCTCCAGCTCGCCCCACTGGTAGCCGCTCTGCACCAGCACGCTCTTGGCGGAGGCCGCGTACGTCACCTCGTTGCGCGCGGGGCCACTGGCGGTGCTGCCCTTGCTCCAGTCGTGGTCGCGGTGCAGCGCCTTCGAGTACGGGTCCGTGAGCAGCTTGTTCGGGTTGAAGCGGTTGCCATACACGTCCGCGTCCGCGCGGAAGCCGTGGATGGAGCCGGGGAACCAGCGCGGGTCGAACTCCCAGTTGGGACCCCAGGCCCTGAAGCCGTAGTGCTGGCCCAGGCCCACGCCCTCCACGTAGACGTTCCACACGTCGCCGTAGCGGGTGAGCTGATACGTGCGCGAGGGCGAGTTCACCTCCGGGTCGTCGAACAGGAGCAGCTCGATGCGCGTCGCGTTCTCCGAGTACAGGGCGAAGTTGACCCCCTGATCCACGAAGGTAGCGCCCATGTGCTTCAGGGACTCCACGTCCTCCACCGTGTAGCTCGGGGCACGTGCCTCGCTGTGATACAGCCGGACGTAATCGCTCTCGCTGCACCCGAGGGCGAACAGCAGCGAGACCAGGGTCATGCCCCTCGGAAGGGACCAGCGGGGAGTGCTCATGCGGTGGGGTAGACCTCGACGAACCAGGTGCCGGCTTCCATAACAAGCGACTTCCAGGGCTGACAAGGCGGCCATCCCCGCCCCGTCCCCCTCCGGGCATTGCTACGGACACCGGAAACTTCCGGATGACTTCCGTCGAGAATAACGCACTGCGCCCAACCGGGGAGGTTTGGGGAAAGCGCGAGGCTCCGGGTAATGTGCGCGACCGTTCTCCCCCCATTTTTCCGAGAGCGTCTTGTCCGAAGTCACCCTGAACGGCATCAAGAAGTCGTTTGGCTCCAACCTCATCGTGAAGGGCGTGGACCTTCAGGTGGGACAGGGCGAGTTCCTGGTCATGGTGGGCCCGTCCGGCTGCGGGAAGACGACGCTCCTGCGGCTCATCGCGGGGCTGGAGCAGGTGGACGCGGGAGAGGTGAGCATCGGCGGCAAGCGGGTCAACGACGTGCCGCCGAGAGACCGCGACGTGGCGATGGTGTTCCAGTCGTACGCGCTCTACCCGCACATGACGGTGCGCGAGAACCTGGCCTTCGGCCTGACGCTGCGCAAGCTCCCCCAGGCGGAGATCGACTCGCGGGTGGCGGAGGTCGCCTCGATGCTGGAGTTGGGGCACCTGCTGGAGCGCAAGCCCAAGGCCCTGTCGGGTGGTCAACGTCAGCGCGTGGCCATGGGACGCGCCATCGTCCGGCGGCCCCAGGTGTTCCTCTTCGACGAGCCCCTGTCCAACCTGGACACGGCGCTGCGCGTGCAGATGCGCGGAGAGCTGGCGCGGCTGCACCGCCGGCTGGGCGCGACGATGATCTACGTCACGCACGACCAGGTGGAGGCGATGACGCTGGCCACCCGGGTGGCCGTCTTCAACGGCGGCGTGTTGCAGCAGGTGGGGCCGCCGCTGGAGCTCTACAACCGCCCGGCCAACCGGTTCGTGGCGGGCTTCCTGGGCTCGCCGTCGATGAACTTCCTGGAGGCCCGGCGCGACGGCGGAAGCCTCGTGGGCAAGGGCTTCACCCTGCTGAGCCCTCAAGATTTGCCGCAAGGTGGTGAGCGGGTGCTGGTGGGCCTGCGGCCTCAAGACCTGCGCGTGGCGGCGCTGGGGCCCCTGTCCGGCACGGTGGACGCGGTGGAGCGGCTGGGGTTCGACGGTTACGCCTTCGTCACGACGGAGGCAGGGCACGTGGCCGCGCGCTTCGACAAGGGCACCCACGTCTCTGTGGGAGACAAGGTGGCGCTCGCGCCCGTCGCCGACGCGCTGCATGTCTTCAGCGAGGACGGCGCCAAGGCTCTGCGCCACCCCACCCAGCGCGAGACGCTGGAGGTGGCGTCTTGAGGAGACTCTGTGCCATGGTGCTGCTCGCGGCGACCTGGTGCGCGCACGCGGCGGAAGGCCCGGCGCCCCTCAAGCTGTGGCACGCGTACCGGGGCGGGGAGGAGACGGCGCTGCTGGAGGCGACGAACCTCTTCACGAAGGAGACGGGCGTGCGGGTGGACCTGCTCGCCCTGCCCTATGACGCGTACGCGGCCAAGCTGACCAACGCCATCCCCCATGGCGCGGGCCCGGACGTCTTCATCTTCAACCACGAGCGGCTGCGCAACTTCCACTCGCAGAACCTGGTGGCGCCCACGGCGGGCGCCTTCCAGCGCGAGGACTACTTCTCCAACACGGTGGAGGCGCTGGAGGTGGATGGCCAAGTGTTCGGCTATCCGATGTCGCTCAAGTCGCTGGCGCTCTACGTCAACACGAAGCTCGTGCCCCGGCCGCCCGCGACGACGGCGGAGCTGCTGGCGCTGTTGCCCACGCTGTCCAACCCCGCGCAAGGCCGCTTCGGCCTCGCGTACGAGAGCGGGGACTTCTACTTCCACGCGCCCTTCCTCTTCGGCTTCGACGGCAAGCTCTTCGACGAGGCGGGCAAGGCGAGCTTCGACACGCCGGGCATGGCGCGCTCGCTGGCGTTCGTGAAGAAGCTCCAGGACGAGAAGCTGATGCCCCAGGAGGTGAGCGGGGCGCTGGTGAAGACGCTCTTCAACGACGGCCGCGCGGCGATGATCATCAGCGGCCCCTGGTTCGCGGGGGAGATTGCCCCGTCGGTGTCCTACCGCGTGGTGGCGCTGCCCACGGTGAGCGAGACGGGCACGCCCCTGCGTCCCTTCCTCGGCGTGGAGGCCGCGTTCGTCTCGGCCCGCACGGAGCAGGCGCCGCGGGCGCACCAGCTGGCGCGCTTCCTGTCGCTGGGCGAGGCGTCTCGGGTGCGCACCACGGTGGGCAGGCAGATCCCGGCGGACGTGCAGGCATACCAGCTCCAGGCGGTGAAGGACGACACGCTCATCTCCTCGTTCCGCGAGGCGGCGGTGAACGCCACGCCCATGCCCAACACGCTGGAGATGGCCCGGGTGTGGGAGCCGATGAAGCTCACCCTGCGCGCGGTGCTCCAGGGCGGCGCCCAGCCCGAGGACGCGGGCGCGCTGGCGGACCGCCGGTACCGCGCGCTGCACCGCGAGCGTCCCCCCGAGGCCAACCCCGTGCCCTGGCTGGGGCTCGCGGGGGTCATGGCGCTGGGTGGCACCGCGTGGGTGCTGCGCCGGCCCGCGCCGGGGATGACCTTCCGGCAGCGCTACCCGGACGTGGCCCGCGCGGCGAGGTACGTGGCGCCCGCGGCGGTGGGCCTGCTGGTGCTGGTGTTCATCCCGTTCTCGGTGGGCCTGGGCCTGTCGCTGTTCCACCACGACGCGGGCCAGTACACCTTCGTGGGCCTGGCCAACTTCGTCGACATCCTGGCCAGCCGTGGCTACAGCATCACCGAGCCTCTCTCGTTCTACTTCACGCTGGTGGTGACGCTGCTGTGGGCGGCGGTGAACGTGGTGCTGCACGTGAGCATCGGCCTGGGGCTGGCGCTCCTGCTCAAGGACCCGCTGCTCAAGCTGCGCGGCGTGTACCGGGTGCTGCTCATCATCCCGTGGGCGGTGCCCAACTACATCACCGCGCTGATGTGGAAGGGCATGTTCCACCAGCAGTTCGGGGCCATCAACGGGCTGCTCGTGGCGCTGGGGCTGGAGCCGGTGAGCTGGTTCACGCGCTTCTCCACCGCGTTCGCGGCCAACGTGGCCACCAACACGTGGCTGGGCTTCCCCTTCATGATGGTGGTGGCGCTGGGCGCGCTGCAGTCGATTCCCCCGGAGCTCTACGAGGCCGCGGAGGTGGACGGGGCCAGCCGCTGGACGCAGTTCCGGCACATCACCCTGCCCCTGCTCAAGCCCGCCATGCTGCCAGCGGTCATCCTGGGCAGCGTGTGGACGTTCAACATGTTCAACATCATCTACCTGGTGTCCGGAGGCGAGCCGGGCGGCGCCACCGACATCCTGGTCTCCGAGGCGTTCCGCTGGGCCTTCCAGCGCAACGAGCAGTACGGCTTCGCCGCGGCGTACTCGGTGCTCATCTTCGTGGTGCTGCTGGGCTGGTCCGTCTTCACCAAGCGGCTGATGCGCACCGAGGAGGCGGCGTGATGAAGAAGCCCTCGGGCCTGAAGATGGCCTTCATCCACGCCGGGCTGAGCCTGATGTGCATGGTGACGCTCTACCCGGTGCTGTGGGTGGTGAAGATGGCGCTGTCCCCGTCGGACGGCCTGTCGCTCACGGCCAACCCCTTCCCGGACGCGGTGACGTTCGACCACTTCCGGGAGGTGCTCCTGAGCACCGACGTGCATGGCCGGTGGGTGTTCGGCAGGCAGGTGCTCTCCAGCATCATCGTGTCCGGCGCGACGACGGTGGTGGGGCTGACGCTGGCGGTGACGGCGGCATACGCGCTGTCGCGCTTCCGCTTCCCGGGGAAGGAGGGCGGCATGCAGGCGCTGCTCATCACCCAGATGTTCCCGGCGACGCTGATGCTGGTGCCCATCTACAGCATCCTGCAGAAGCTGCGGCTGCTCGACAGCCTCACCGGGCTGGTGCTGGTGTACGCCACCACCGCCCTGCCCTTCTGCATCTGGATGTTGAAGGGCTATTTCGACACGCTGCCGCGCGAGCTGGAGGAAGCGGCGGTGATGGACGGGGCCTCGCCCCTCCAGGTGTTCCTCCGTGTGGTGCTGCCGCTGGCCCGCCCCGCGCTGGCCGTGACGGCGCTGTTCTCCTTCATGACGGCGTGGAACGAGTTCGTCCTCGCCGCCACGCTGATAAACGACCCTACCCGCTTCACCCTGCCCGTCGCCCTCCAGCGGTACGTGGGCGAGTACAAGGTGGAGTGGGGCAAGTTCGCCGCCTGCGCGCTCGTGGTGTCCGCGCCGGTCATGGCGTTGTTCTTCGCTCTCCAGAAGCACCTCGTCGGCGGGTTGACCGCCGGCGGCGTCAAGGGGTGATGGCCGATGTCCCGTTGTCTGCGGTCCCTTCTTCTCGTGTTGCCGTTGCTCGCCGTGGCCTGTGGTGATGACAAGGAGGGCAACCAGCCCTCCGAGCAGACCGCGCCCACCGTGAGGGAAATCACCCCCTCGGGCGGTCCCATCGCGGGCAACACGCTCATCAATGTCTACGGGTCCGGCTTCAAGGACGGCGCGAAGCTCTACCTCGGCGAGCAGGAAGCCCTGCGCGTCGTGGTGGTCAACGCGTTCCGCATCTATGGCTACTCGCCCACGGCGACCACCGCGCAGGTGGACGTGCGGGTGGTGAACCCCGACGGCGCCTACGGCGTGCTGGTGAAGGGCTTCACCTACGAGGGCCCGCCGGGCAGGAACATCGACCAGGCGGAGGTCATCAACGGCAACACGGAGGCGGTCAGCGGCGGCCAGCCGGTGGGCGTGCTGGTGCGCGGCGCGATCACGGTGGCGGGCCTGACGCGCGGCGTGGGCCAGGGCGGCGGGGTGCGCGCGCAGGTGGGCTTCGCGCCCGCGGACTCGGCGCTGCTCCAGCAGGACAGCTACACCTGGGAGGAGGCCACGTACGAGGGCGACTCCGACAGCGGCGAGGCGGACATCTACAAGGGCAACGTGCTGCTCCAGCCGGCCATCGGCGGGGAGAGCCGCGAGTGGGTCATCACGATTCGCTTCTCCATCGACGGCGGCACCACGTGGGTGATGGCGGACGGTGACGGCATGGCCAACGGCGTGGCGGAGAACATGCTGCGCCGGGTGTTCATCTCCCGGCCGCGCGTGGACTACTGCAAGCTGGGCCCGGACGGGAACCGCGCCAACCCGGAGCTGTTCTACCGCCCCACGGACACCACGCTGCTCAAGGTGCAGGGCCAGGTGTACGCGGCGGGCATCACCCAGGGCGCCGGCGCGGGCTCGGGGCTGGTGGCGCAGCTGGGCTACGGCCCGGTGGACACCGACCCGCGCGACTCCGCGGCGTGGACCTGGATTCCGGCCGTCTACAAGGCCGAGCACGGCAACAACGACGAGTGGGAGGCGGAGCTGCCCAACCCCGGCACCGAGGGCCAGTACAAGCTCGCCTTCCGCTTCAGCATCAGTGAGAACGCCTGGCGTGTCTGTGACGCGGACGGCGTCAACGACAGCACCGAGGGCGAGCTGACGTTCAGCCTGGCCAAGCTGGGCACGCTCACCGTGGGCACCGAGGCGCCGAAGCCGCCGGTGGGCTGGTGCAAGATTGGCGAGGACCAGAAGGACCCGGAGGTCATCAACTACCAGACCACGCAGACGTCGGGCTTCAAGACCGTCTACGCGCAGGTCTACATGGCAGGGGTGACGGACAAGGTGGGCGCGGGCCCGGGCCTGTCCGGTCAGCTCGGCTGGGGGCCGGCGGGCGAGGACCCGCGCACCTCGCAGCTGTGGAACTGGTCCACGGCACTCGCGTTCAACAAGGACAACTTCCAGGTCAACGACGAGTGGAAGGCCACGCTGCCCAACCCGGGCACCAACGGCGAGTACCGCTACGCGGTGCGCTTCAGCGGCAACGGCGGCCCGGTGCGCGTGTGCGACGGCAACGGCGTGGATGACGGCGGCCAGGAGTTCGAGCTGGACAAGCTGGGCCAGCTCACCGTCACCGGCGAGGTGGTGGTGCCCAAGGTCATCGGCTTCTGCAAGCTGGGCCCTGCGGACAATCAGACCCCGGAGACGGTGACGTACGCGTCGGGCGCCGCGGGCACCCGCAAGGTGCTGGCGCAGGTGTTCGTGCAGGGCGTGACGCAGGGCGCGGGCGCCGGCGCGGGAATCGTGGGGCAGCTGGGCTGGGGCCCCGCCGGTGAGAACCCGGCCACGTCCGCGCAGTGGAACTGGACGACGACGGCCGCCTACAAGGACGAGTCCGGCAACAACGACCAGTTCGAGACCACGCTGCCCAACCCGGGCGCCGAGGGCAGCTATCGCTTCGCCTACCGCTTCAAGGTGAACGACGGCGCGTACCTGCTGTGCGACTCGGACGGCAACAGCGGCGGGGCCACGGGCTTCGACCCGGAGAAGACGGGCACGCTCACCGTGAGCGCGGCGCAGGACATCTCCGTGGGCTGGTGCAAGCTGGGCGGCGAGTCCAACGAGCCTCCCCCCAACGAGGTGTACCAGGTGGGCCAGGCGCCCATCGACATCTACGCCCAGGTCTACATGGAGGGCGTCACTCCGGGCACGGGCGGCGGCGCGGGCATCCAGGGCGAGGTCGGCTACGGCCCGGAGACGGACGAGCCGACGGCGGCGAGCTGGCAGTGGACCACCACGGGGACGAGCTTCAACCGTGAGTCCGGGAACGGAAACAACGACGAGTGGAAGGCCGCGCTGCCCAACCCGGGCACGGTGGGCCGCTACAAGTTCGCCATCCGCTTCAATGTGAATGGCGGCGCGTACCGCTACTGCGACGCGGACGGGCTGGGCAACGGCTTCTCGCTCGAGCAGGCCGGCACGCTGACGGTGCAGGCGCCGGCGGCGGCGGACTTCTGCCGGCTGCAGAGCGTGAGCGGGACGACGGTGGGCAGCGGCGCGGCCGTCACCGTGACGGGCCGGGTGCGCCTGGCGGGCGTCACCAACGGCGCGGGTGCGGGCGCTGGGCTCCAGGTGCAGGTGGGCCTGGGCAACGCGGACGTGGACGCCTCCGCGACTCCCGCGGCCTTCTCCTGGAAGGCCGCGGCGTACGCCCGCGAGGCCGAGGGTGAGGCGGATACCGACGAGTTCTCCACCAGCATCCACCCGGCCTACACGGGCAGCCGTGCGGTCAGCCTGCGCTACTCCACGGACGGTACGGCGTGGACGTACTGCGACAAGGACGGCAGCGACGTGGGCGGGTACACCCCGGGTCAGCAGCACGCCCTCACCGTCGGCAACCACCAGGACATCGAGTACTGCAACCTCCAGTGGCCCTTCTCGGTGACCGTGGGCCCCAACCCCACGACCATCTATGGGCAGGTCTACAAGGCCGGCGTCACGACCGAGAGCGGCGCGGGCGTCGGCCTGGTGGCGCACCTGGGCTACGGCGATGCCCAGCAGGACCCGGGCGTGGGGGGCTGGACCTGGATTGCCGCCCCGTTCCTCAGCGAGGAGGGCGGCGGCAACAACGACCAGTTCTCCGCTGAGCTGCCGGGCAACCTCCCCGCCGGCACCGTCTACGCCTACCGCTACGCCCTCAACGGCGGTGCCTACTGCTTCGGCGACCGGAATGACCGGGATGGCAGCGGCAACGGCTTCCAGGCCGCGGACGTGGGCGTCGTGAGCGCTCCCTAGGCGGATGACTCACCGACCGCACGGGCGATTTCACGCTCCGCGCGGTCGGTGACGGAATGATCAGGGCCTTCGAAACGTATGCTTGACAGTGGAGGGAGCCCTTTATAAAAGCCCCCCCGTCGCAACGCGGAACACGCCCTCGGGCGGATAGCTCAGCGGCAGAGCGTCGCCCTTACAAGGCGAGGGTCACAGGTTCAATCCCTGTTCCGCCCATAGTTGTGGGGAGTTAGTTCAGTTGGTTAGAACGCCGGCCTGTCACGCCGGAGGCCACGGGTTCAAGTCCCGTACTCCTCGCCAATAAGAAGGCCCCCAAGTCCTAGTGGCTTGGGGGCCTTCACCTTTTCGGGCTCCCGACATCGCGACGCACTCCGCTCCAACCGCGTCGATGGCCGCGCGGCTCGGATGTGGTGGCGGAGCAGCTCGACGACGAACCGCCCAGCGGCTCCACGATGGCTCGCGGGCCGGTGGACTCCCGCGACGAGCAGCACGCTCACGGCAACCCAGTCCAGCCCCAGGCGCATCACGGTTGCTACGTTCGACCGGAGGCCCGCGGCCTGCCCGACCACCACGGAGGCTGCCCATGCAGCCACGGGACGAGTGTGGCGCGCAGCCGCCGACAGTGGCCGTGGCCTCGGTGTTCGCCGTCAATCGGGACAGCGACGTCGCCACTGCATAGGCATTGAAACGCGAGCGTCCGCGTTACATCGATACCCGCGTGTACCGTGACGGCGCTTCGACTGCAGTGCTCAGCATGCTCGAGCAGCGTGAAGTCAGCTCGACGGCTCGCCCGGAGTGCCCGCCAGTGAGCGGTGAACATTCACGTATAGTCGAACCACCTGAGCCGTGCTACGCCAGCCACGACATGCCTAGAGCCCGTCGCGTTTCCCCCTCCCCCCGAAACACCCGCTCTCAGCCCGCGCGCGGCGCTCCCTCGGCGACGCCGTCCCTGGATGAGGCCTTCCAGTCCATCGTGCAGGGCGCCGTGCAGGAGTCGTTCGCCTCGCTGGTGGCCTCGCTGCGCCGCCTGTCCGAGCGCATGAGCGGGCAACCCATCACCACGCCGCGCGCGGCCCCCAAGGCCCCCGTCGCGCCCCAGCCTCCTCCCAAGGTCGAGGCCGTCGTCGAGCAGCCCGTCGCCTGCGCCGTCATCGGCTGTCGCCAACCGGTCCGCACGCTCGGCTACTGCTCGGCGCACTACCAGAAGCGTCGCCAGATGATCGCGACGGGCCGGCTGCACTCCGCCTGGGTGGAGCACGCCGCGCCGCACTCCCTGCCGGATGTCATCCTGTCGCGCCGCCGTCGCTCGGAGTCGCGTGAGGAGAAGCCCACGCCCGCGGCCACGCCCGCCGCTCCCGCGGGTCCGCGCGTCTGGGTTCGCAAGAAGGGCCAGACGGCCGCCCAGGGTGATGATTCCACCAATCCGGCCACGCTGGCCGCGGCCCTGCGCGCGTCCGACGGCACCGACGCGGCGGACACGGTGAAGCGCTGGGCCGAGGAGTTCCTGGCGAACAAGCGTCGCAATTAGTTGCACGGACGCACGAAGGCCCCGTGCTCACCCGGAGGAATGCGTCCCTCGCTTCGCGAGTCGAGACGCTCCGAAGGAAGCGCGGGGCCTCACACCACCGGGCACAGTCCCGGGGGACACCCACGGCGACTTCCCAACCACAGCCAAGATAGACACGGTCGACCGCCCATCCCCGGGGGCCCGGCCCCGGAAACGAGCATCAACCCAGGCTCAGGGACAGACGTAGGACTCTTCGACCCAGTCCCCGCACACGCTCTTGCGGCACAGCGTGTAGTTGCACGCGTCACCCATGTAACCACAGCAGGCGACGTCCGCGTCCGCCGTGCCCGAACACGTCACCCGCTTGGCTTCCTTGTAGGTCTCCGGCGACGTGTTGTCGTCGCACGAGTCCGAGTCACTGCCACATCCCGCCAGCACCAGCAGCGGGACCGCCCACAGCATGCAAATGAGTCTTCGCATGCTTCGCATTGGAACATGTCGACGGCGCGGAGCGCCAGCGAACCTGGGTGAAGGCTGACCACTCCTTGCGCCACGAAACCATTTCTTGTGTCTCGTTTTCAGAGAACACAGCACATCAGGAATTCGTGAGCGCCACGCCTGGCTCGAAAGCCTGTCAGAAACGGGCCTGGAGCATCACCGTGGCACCCCACGCGCTCGCCTTGATGAAGACGGGCTGCGCCACCCCCGTCACGTCGTCTCGGAACTCCGTCTGGTTGGGGTCATTCACGTAGGAGATTTCGCCCACGACACCAGCCACGCGTCCCAGGTCCCATCTCGCCGTGGCCTTCAGGGTGAGAACCCTGGCGCGGTCCTCGCCGACCGGCAGCACCTGGAACTGGTTGCGTCCCTGGACGATGAAGACCCGGTCCACCCCCAGCGCCTCGGCGGAGCTGAACGCCGCCGGCAAGGAGACACGCGCCAGCAGGCCGGGCGTCAGGCCCCAGTCTGGCAGGTGGTAGTCGACGCCCAGCGAGCCGGAGACCTCGACGCGAGGGTCCGCGTCGCGCGGGAAGGCCATGAACGGAGGGAAGCCGGGCCCATCCATCTGGAGGAAGCTCGCCGTCCGGAACCAGGTCAGGGCATGGAAGCGCCACGCCCCCAGTCGCAGCCGTCCATCCAGGGCCGCCGCCTGGGATGTCTCGGTGAGCTTGCCGAAGCCGCCGTCCCCGTCCTCCAGGTCCTGGGAAATCAGGCTGCCCTCCAGCGAGAGCGACGCGGAGACCCCCGTCGAGGACGCCGAGGGCGTGAAGAACCGCTCGAAGAAGGTGGGGTCCCCCCGGAAGAGCGACAGGTCCACGTTGTCGCCGATGGGCTCGCCCCGGCTCCAGAACACCCGAGCGGAGCCACCTCGCAGGATGACCGACAGCTCACGCCCCATGTTGGCCAGCCCGGGACTGTCCCCCCGGTCGACGTACATCCCCTCCAGCTCCACCCGCAGCCCGGGCGCGAGCTCGACCTGTCCGCCCGCGAGCACCGCGTAGTGCCGCGCCCGCTCCAGCTCCCACGTCGTCAACTCCGCGGACTTGAGCGCCACGAAGGCCGCCCAGCGCTGACGCACGAGCCGCAGCTCCACCGCGGGCTCGCTGCTGCTGTCACCGGAGGGAAAGACGTCCCGCCCCCACGTCACCGGGTAGACGGAGCCCAGGTACACCCGCGTGGAGCTCAGCGGAAAGACACTCAGCGCCAGGCTCTCGTCAGCGGCCCAGGCGGCGGGACGGTAGCGCAGCCGGAAGTTGCTCCCATTGTCCGCGAAGCTCACGCCCTGCGCGTTGTTGGCGTTCACGAAGAACGACAGCTCCGCCTCCGCGCGCAGCCCCGCCGTCAGCTCCGGCGAGCGCGCATCCAGCGCCGCGTTCCAGCTGGTCGTGGAGCCCGAACGGTCCACGTTCGGGTCACTCGCCAGGAAGGACAGACGGGCCTGCCACGAGGACGCCTCCGGGGTTGACTCGGACACCTGGGGCACGGTCGACAACAGGGACAGCAGCAAGAGCGAAGGAGACATGGCGCGCCGCCTCTATCACGCGCGACAGGCCTTGTCCTTTCGCGGTGCGGAATCCACCGCGCTCGCGCGCTTTCGCTTCGCGAAACAATCCCAGCCATGTTTCGCGAAGCGGAACAAATCATGAAATAACTGAACAGATAGAAAAATAAGATAGACACGACTCCGGATGCGCCGCTTTGATTCCGGATGGGACGCCCGCGCCTGGCTTGCGCGGCGCTCCCATGACTGTCGACAACCACGAGGAGAAGTCATGAAGAAGAGCGAGCTGAGCTTCCGTCTTGGATTGCTGCTGGCCCTGGCCTGGTCCTCCGCCGCGGGGGCACAGACGTTGAGCAGTTTCTCGGCGACGTACCGGGGTGGTGGCACGTCGCTGTGTGGCTCCACGTACAACCTGCGCGGCCAGGAGCCCGCGGCCTCGGGCAAGTACCCTGTGTTCATCTACACGGTGGGCACCACGGAGAACTATGACCACTCCTCGGCGCTGGCGGCGGTGGAGGAGATGGCGCAGCGCGGCTATGTCGCGGCCACCGTCGAGTACGACAACGCCACGTTCGGCTCGTGCTCCACGCTGACGGCCCGCTCGCGCTGCATCTTCGACGGCAGCCGGTCCACCAGCGCGGTGGGCACGCTGTGCTCGCGCGCCAAGGCGGACTGCTCGAAGGGAATCGTGGTGGCGGGCTTCAGCCAGGGCTCCGTCATGGCCATCCTCGCCAAGAACCACGACTCGCGCGTGCAGGCCGCGTATGGCCTGGGCGCCGGCGTCCAGTACTCCATCTACAACCTGTCCTCCTGCGTCGCCAATGGCAACCGCGCACTGCCCAGCAGCCGCCTGCGCATCATCAACGGCGAGCAGGACGTCTTCGTCGGCCCGACGGAGGCCCAGGTGCGCGCGCAGAACACGGACACGACGGGCTACTCCTGCCCGCTGGCCACGTCCTGCCTGCAGAGCAACGGCAGCGGCTGGTACATCATCAAGGACAGCCAGGTGGGCGACCTCAACGCCGACCACTGCTACATGCGCACGGGCAGCTGCGTGGGGCTCCTGCTCGACTCCACCTGGCGCTCGGGCAGCCAGCCCTGGTCCCTGCGTCCCAACCTGAACTGGTTGACCCAGTTCACCACGCCCTGAGCGTGCGCTCTGTTGAGTAATCCATCCGCGCCCGCCTCGCGCGTCCCGAGGCGAGGCGCGGCTGTGTATGCCTCACGCCATGACCTCCTCCCCGAGCATCCTCATCCTGGGCGCGAGCGGCACCACCGGACGACGAGTCACCCGGCTGCTGCGCGGCCAGGGCCACACCGTGAGGGCCGCCTCCCGGCACTCCGACATCCGCTTCGATTGGACGGATTCGAGCACCTGGGAGGCCGCGCTCGGCGCGTCCTCGCGCCTGTACCTCATGGCGCCCCATGAGCAGCCCATCCCCGCGGAGTTCGTGTCGCTCGCCGTGTCCCGGAGCGTGCGCCGCATCGTGCTCCTGTCGAGCCAGGCCATCGAAGTCATGGGGGACGAGCGCCTGATGGCCGCCGAGCGGCTGGTGCGCGGCGCGGGCGTGGAGTGGACCCTGGTGCGCCCCGACTGGTTCAACCAGAACTTCGACGAGGGCTTCTTCCGCCCGTCCATCCTCGCCGGACGCATCGCCCTGCCCGTCGGGGACACGAAGCAGGCCTTCGTCGACGCCGACGATATCGCCGCCGTCGTGGCCACCGCCCTGACGGAGGACGGCCACGCGGGCCGGAGCTACAAGCTCAGCGGCCCCCGGGCCCTGGGCTTCGCCGAGGCCGCCGCCATCATCGGCCGCGCCGCCGGACGCGCGGTCCACTTCGCCGGCGACCCGGACACCTACCGCGCCGAGCAGAAGACGCTGGGGCTCCCCGACGAGACCATCCAGGGCGCCATCCAGGCCTTCTCCGCCCTGAAGGAGCGCGGGGACGCCGCCCCCACCGACACGGTGCGCGCCGTCACCGGACGGGCCCCCAAGCCGTTCGAGACCTACGCCGCCGAGGCCGCGGCCTCCGGCGCCTGGGCCCCTTGACAACCGACACCTCCAATCGCACGATTCAATCAACTGATTGAATCCCCTCCGGGAGGCACGGGCGAGCCATGCCCTGGCCTCCCGTGCTCGAGAGCCGCGCGCCCGGGCCCTGTCGACGCCGACGTGTCACCTCGCGCCGCCCGCGCCCCGCCCTCCGTCTGTCTTCACCTCTCCGCGCGGGAATCATGTCTGTGATTTCCACCGGGCGATGACAGAAATAAAGGGCCACGGTGTTCGAGCCTGCAATCCCTCACAGGAGATTGCACACCATGGGTTTCACCCTGAATCGACGTTCCCTGCTGCACGTGGGCCTGGGGCTCACCGGCGGGCTCGCGCTGCTGCGCGCGCCTTCCGCCCTGGCGGCGCCGGCCTCCACGCCGGGCACGACGCCCCCGGCCGAGGAGCCCCAGCGGCCCTGGTACGAGCTGGGGTTGCTGGAAGACGACCCCGTCATGCAGAACCAGCTGCTGCACTTCCTGGCCGCGACCTACAGCGCCCAGGCGGACATCGGCGAGGTGCTGGACACCGCGACGCGCATCGACGTGAGCGATGACTGGAGCTGGCCCACCGAGTGGGTGAGCACCGCGGACCGCCTGCGCGGCATGGCCGAGGCGAGCCTTGCCCGTCACCACAAGACGAGCGCCGGCCACGCCTACCTGCGCGCGGCCAACTACTACCGCGCCGCGCTCATCCACCACCCCGAGCCCAGCCACCCGAGCGTGCTGCAGACGGGGCGCCGCGCGGTGGACGCGTACAACAAGGCGCTCGTCCTGCTGAAGATGCCGGGCACCCCCGTGCGCATCCCCTACGAGAACACCACCCTGCCCGGCTACCTCTTCCGGGCGCGGGGCACGCGGGGACCCGCGCCGCTCCTCATCTTCCAGCAGGGCCGCGACGCCTGGCCGGAGGAGTCCAAGTACGTGGTGGACGCCGCGCTGGAGCGGGGCTACCACTGCCTGCTCGTCCACGCCCCCGGCCAGGGCATGGCCATCCGCGAGCAGAACCTGCCGTTCCGCCCGGACTGGGAGAAGGTCATCACGCCCGTGGTGGACTTCGCGGTGCGAATCTCCGGGGTGGACTCCCGCAGGATTGCCCTGCTCGGCTGGAGCATGGGCGGCGCCCTGGTGCCGCGCGCGGCCGCCTTCGAGCGGCGCATCAAGCTGCTCATCCCCAACCCGGGCGTGCTCGACTGGGGCCAGTCGCAGTTCGACAACTTCAACGGCTACTTCCCGGAGCTGATGGCGCTGCTCGACACGGACCCGGCCGCCTTCGACGCGGCCATGTACCAGCTCATGACCCAGGTGTTCCTGTACCGCTGGTACATGCGCGACGCCATGCACAAGCACGGCGCCAGCTCCCCCTCGGACCTGATGTTCAAGCTGAGGAGCTTCACCAACCGGCCCGTCGTCGAGCGCATCCGCTGCCGCACGCTCGTCATGGACGGCACCGCGGAGGCGTACTCCGGCGGCCAGGGGAAGCTGCTCTTCGACGCGCTGACCTGCCCCAAGGACTACCTGCTCTTCACCGAGGAGGACACCGGCCTGTTGCACTGCCAGGAGGCCGCGCAGGCCGTCGCCAATCACCGCATGTTCGACTGGTTCGACGAATACATCTGAGCCCTGAAACGACGACGTCGGGCCAGGAGCGAACCTGGCCCGACGTCATGGACAGCCAAGGCGCGAAGCGGTGATTAGAACCGGAACTGCGCGCGCACGCCGCCGTTGATCCACCCGTGGATGGCCTTCTCCTCGATGTCCTGCGACTGCTCCTCCTCCTCGCCGTCGCCAGACAGGGAGATGGACGCCGACGAGTACTGGCCCACCGTCGCGGTGATGTAGGGGCCCACCGAGAACTTCGGCGAGATGCGGAAGTCGACGCCGCCCTGCGCGGAGATGAACTCGAAGCCCTTCACGGACGTCTTCGCGGAGATCTCCTGGCCCAGGGCCTCGGCCGAGACCTTGGAGTTCAGGATTTCGTAGCCGATGCCCACGCCCACCCAGGGGTCGACCATCGGCGTCGCGTCGAAGTGATAGGCCGCGTTGACACCGAAGCGCAGCTGGGTGGCGCTGCAGCTCACGCCGTCGACGCTGCAGGGATCCTCCTCGCCATCCTCGGTGTCCGTGTTGAGCGAGCCCAGGCCGTACTGGAAGAAGGCGCCCAGGTAGAAGTTCTTGTTGAAGAAGTAGCCCGCGTTGAGCTCCAGCGGAATCACGCTCGAGACCAGGTCACCCACCGGAGCGCCATCACCCTCGCCGTTCGGGTTCCCCGCCAGGTCGCCGTACGGAACGGCGAAGCCCGCGCGCAGGCCGAGCGCGAAGCCCTTGCCCTCACCCGCGGACGAGTCCTCGCGGACATAACCCTCTTCGGAGTAGCCCTCCGCAGCGTCATCCTGCGCGAACGCGGGGGCGGCGATGAGAGCGAAGGACATCGAGCACAGCATCATCTGGGTGCGGCTGGTCATGAAGGTGGTCCCGCGAAAAGTGATGTGAGTTGCCCCACACCGTCGAGGTGTCGGACGCGTGTAGAGACGCCCGGAGGCGTCACTTATTTAAAACGGACGGGACATAAAAGGCCGGGTTTCAGGAGACCCAGGCATTTTTCCAGTCCACACGCCTCACATCGCGAGACTTCGTTTCACGGCCAAGAATCTTGACGCGGCGGGCACACTCCCGGAGTGAAACGCCCTTTTTCCGCGTCGCGACCCATGCAGCTTCAACGCATCAGGTCGCGACGAAGTTCTTCCAGCCCCGCAGATAGTCGATGAAGCCCGGGGAGACGCCCTCGGCCCGCAGCAGGTCGACGGAGAGAGGCGGCTGGTGGATGGGCGCACCGCGATGGATGCGCTCGGGCCAATCGTGGTTGGCGATGGCGGAGCGGCCCAGGGCCACCGCGTCCGCGCCGCGCGACAGCTGCGCCTCCGCGTCCTCCTTCGTCCAGATGGCGCCGGCGACGACCATCTTCACGCGCGCGGGCACGGCCCGGCGGAACAAGTCCGTCGCGTGCTCCTGGGGGCGCTTGGTCGTGTTGAGCCCCGCGCGCCAGAGCGACAGGTGGAGGATGTCCATGCCCTCGTCCGTGAGCATCCGCGCGACCTCCAGGCTCTCATCCAGGTCCAACCCACGCGCCTGACCGAAGTCCTCGGGTGACAGGCGCACCGCGAGCACCAGCGAGGGGGCCGCCTTTCGCACCGCGGCCAAGGTCTGACGGATGAGGCGCGAGCGGTTCTCCAGCGAGCCACCCCAGCGGTCCGCGCGGCGGTTGTAGGTGGTGCTCAGGAATTGCGACAGCAGATAGCCATGCGCGCCGTGCAACTCCACCGCGTCGAAGCCCGCCTGGGCGCAGCGCCGGGCCGCATTCGCGAAGGAGGCGATGACGGCTTCAATCTCACCTTCCGTGCCCTCACGGCACTCGTCCGCGCCGCCGTGCGCGCTCGCGCTCCAGCGCGGCATCCCGCTCACGGTGGGGTCCGCGCGCAGACCTCCGTGGAAGAGCTGCGCGGACAACAGCGCGCCGCCCTGGTGGACCTTCTCGGCGAGCCGGCGCAGGCCCGGCAACATCGCGTCGTCGTGCACGCCCAGCTCGCCGGCCCAGGCCTTCCCGTCCTGCTGGACGTGCGCCGCGCAGGTCTCCACCAGTCCGAAGCCACCTTGCGCACGACGCTCCAGGAAGTGGAGCTCCGCGTCGGAGAGGGTTCCGTCGGCATGGCTCTGCTTGTTGGTGAGCGGCGCCAGCCAGACGCGGTTGCGCGCGACGACGCCTTCTCGCAGCACCAGGGGGTCGAACAGTCCTGCCATGTCTCGTGTCTCCGGGGGTTCCAAGCCGGCGGGGGACCGGGCGGGCGGACAGTCGCCCTCCCGAGGCGGCTACGCTCCGACATTTCGTGTCCAGACTTCGGGAGATGGCGGATACCACTCAATCGGGGTCTCCGAAGAGAGGCCCGCGCACATTCCTGTCCAACAATGGGCTGTCGCTCGTCCTGCTCGCCGCGTTCCTCCTGTGCTGGGTGGGGCAGGCCGTCTCCGGCTTCCTCCATCACAACGAGGAGCAGCGCCAGCATGGGCAACCCGAGGCGCGGTTCGGCGAGCACCTGCGCTCGGGCGACTTCCTGGAGGCCACGTTCGAGAACCGGGAGAGCGAGTTCTTCCAGATGGGCGCCTTCGTCATCCTGGCGGCCTTCCTCAAGCAGCAGGGCTCTGGTGAGTCGAAGGACCTGAACGGCGGCAAGAAGGAGGAGGACAAGGATTTGGAGCCCCAGGAGGGCTCCCCGGCGCCGCTCCATCGCGGAGGGCTGGTGCTCAAGCTCTACAGCCACTCGCTGTCCATCGCCCTCTTCTCGCTGTTCATCGTGTGCTTCGGCCTGCATGCCGTCACCGGCGCCGCGGCCCGCAACGAAGAGGCCCTGGCGCACGGTGAGGCGGCAGTCACCGTGCTCCAGTACCTGGTGTCCTCCCGGTTCTGGTTCGAGTCCTTCCAGAACTGGCAGAGCGAGTTCCTCTCCGTCGCGGCCCTCGTCCTGCTGTCCATCTGGCTGCGCGAGAAGGGCAGCCCCGAGTCCAAGCCCGTCAACGCGCCCCACGCCCGGACCGGGAAGTAGCGCCTTTCGTCAGGCGGGGGACTCGAGGCGGCTTCGCAGCTCGCCGCTCGTCACCGTGGGGGTCCCATGGGGCCCCACCCACGTCCCCGCCTCGGTGGGCGAGTACAACGCGGGCCGCGAGTACAGCGTGCGCAGCGCCTGGACGTGGGGATAGACGGTGGAGGCCTCCGGGCTCAGCTCCCGCAGTCGCTTGCGCAACAGCGGCGCGAAGCGGGGGCTCATCGCCGGGAAGATGTGGTGCTCCTGGTGATAGCTGAAGTTGAGGTGGGCCCAGTCCATCACCGGGTGCGTCTTGACGCTCGCGGTGTTCACGAAGGGGTTGTCGTGCTCCTCGGACGCCGGCTGCAGCCAGTGGTTGGTGGCGATGTAGACCATCAACGTGATGTTGGCGACGACGAGGGGGAACACGAGCGCGAAGAAGGCTCCGCGCGGCCCCATGGCCCAGCCCAGCGCCCCCCAGCCGAGCACCAGGAGCACCGTGAGGATGCGCTCCTTCGCGCGGTTCATGCGCACGTGGCGCAGGTGGGGCTGGTCGATGTGGTGCCACAGGAAGGCCTGCCCCTGCGCGGTGAAGAACAGGCTGAAGCTGACGTAGCTCAGCCAGGTGCCGGAGCCCGGTGAAATCGCGTGGAACATCCGCGCGAAGCGCTGGGTGCCGAGGTCCGGCTGTCGCGGGAGGATGTCCGGGTCTCGCTGGTGGATGTTCGCGGCGCTGTGATGTGCCTGAACATGCCACGCGCGCCAGTTGCCCGGCGTGACGAGGAACGGGCCGAAGCCGACCCAGCCGATGACGTCCTCCCAGCGCCGGCTCCTGAAGACGGCGTGGTGCAGCGCCTCGTGGGCCGCGAGCCCCACGGTGGTGACCATCTGTCCCAACACGAAGGAGAGCGGGAGGCAGGCCCACCAGGGCAGCCCGCCCCAGGCGAGCAGCCACATGGAGGCCAGCATCACCGGCACCAGGGCCAGCGCGATGACACCCCGGTGGGGTTGAGGTTCGAAGGATTCGGCGGGCATCACCCGGCGCAGCTCCGCGCGGAGCGGCTTGGGGTCATCGAACGGCAGGGCAACCGGCGACGGTGTGGAGGAGCTCATGGGGTCCATTCCGTGGAAAGGGTTTCAGGCCATGGGGCGCGCGAGGCCGCCCTCGAGCAGCATCCGCAGGCGCCCCGCTTCATCGACCGCCGCGACGGTGCCGCACTGGAGGACGTCACCTTCCAGTCGCGGGCGCAGGGCCTTGAGGGAGAGCTGGAGCGGCGCGCGGCTCCGCCCGTCCACCAGCTCCCGGTCGAACGTCGCGCGCTGGAACTGGATGGGCGCGAAGACGTCGTTCGACACACCGTGCACGTGCATCGCGCTCAAGCGCAGCGCCGCGTCCAGGACGAGCGCGGGCACGGTGGCCCCCGCCTCCTCCCGCCGCGTCGGCAGGCCGAGCTTCGCGAAGCGCGCCGCGGGCTCCAGGCGGATGTCCTCCAGGCAGTCGAACATCTTGCGCAGCTCGATGGGACCGCCCGGGGCGCAATGAGGGTCCTCGACCAGGATGCCTCGCCCCGAAGGCGCCGCCGCGTCGAGTCCCGGCACGCCCTGGGGTGGCTGCCGGGTCAGCGTGAAGCGCGCCTCCGCGTAGACGAGGTCACGCTCGAGCACCACGCCGGAGGCGTGGACGATGTCCCCCAACAGCCGCACCCGCACACCATGCACCCCGGGTTCATCGACCCACGGCGTGCACTCGGCGCGCAGGGCCTGGTGGCCGCCGGGCCGCACGCGGATGAAGCGTGAGAAGCGGACGTCCTCGATGGTGACGGTGTTCAGCTCCGGCAGCCGGTCTCCCACCGCGGCCCGGAGCATCAGGTCCAACGCCCAGGCCCCCGGGAGCGTGGGCGTGCCGCGCACCAGGTGGTCCTCCAGGCACGGCACGCTCGCGGCGTCGACCCGCACCTCGCGGACGACGGGGCGCGGCGCGGTGGCCCCCGCGGAGCCTTCGGGGAGGAGTCGCAGGCCGTAGAACTCGCGCTCGTTCTGGGTGAGCTGCACGTTGATGGCCTCGCGCGGCTGGCCGTCCACGAGCTGGAGGAACAGGGCCTCGCCCTCCTCGGCACGGATGCCTCGGAGCTTGCGGCTGGCGCCGAGCACCCGGTACTCGGAGCCCCGGGTCATCCCGATGCCATCCCAGGCGAGCCACCCCACGCTGCACCAGTGTGCGCGGGGGTTGACGTCGTCCACCCAGGCGCAGAGCCGGTCCAGCGCCTCGTTCGCCGCGCCGTAGTCCGCCTGTCCGTCATTGCCGATGAAGCTGAAGGCGGACGTGAGCACGTGGAAGGGCACCGTGCGTCCGAAGCGACTGGCGCAGGCCGCGTGCAGGTGGTGCAGCCCGAGCAGCTTGGTGTCCAGGTTCGTTCGCAGCTCCGCGAGCCGGCGGCGGTTGAGCTTCTTGGAGGTCTGCGTGCCCGCGCCGTGGACCACGAGGTCCAGTCGGCCGAACTCGCGGACGAGCTCGTCCATGACCTTCGCCACGTCCTGGGGACGGGTGACATCCGCGACGCGGTAGACGGTCCGCCCTGGCAGCCGGGCGAGCCCCATGAGCGTGGAGCGAAGCTCGCGGGCGGCCAGGTGACGCTCGAAGCGCGCGCGCAGCTCCGGCATCCGGACGCCCCACGTCGTGGCCAGCTCGTGGGTGTAGAACTCCCGCTCCAGCGCGGGGAGTTGCTCGTCCGTCGCGACGAGGATTCTCTCGGGCGCCGCCTCCGGGTCGCTCCGGCCCAGGAGGACCACCGTGCAGCCGTAGCGCTTCAACAGCGCGCCCGCAAGCACCGCCGTGACGCCACGGCCGCCGCCTGTCAGCAGGACCACGGAACTCGAGTCGAGCAGGGCCGGTCCCGAGGACGGTGACGAGGTGGGGCGCAGCCTGCGCACGCAGCGCGTCTCGCCGTCGAAGCAGACCTCGACCGACGGGCCTTCCTCGTCCTCCTCCGAGCCCAGCTCGAGGAGCGCCTGGTCCAGGGACTCGGGCAGCAGGGTGCTCGTGGTCGAGATGGCCCGGACGTTCCTGGCCGGGACTTCCCTCGCGATGGACTTGAGCAGCCCCGCGAACAGCCCCGTCACGGGATGCAGGACACGCCGAGGTCCCAGCCCGCCCATGCAGAGACTCGCCAGCTCGACTTCTCCGGCGACGAGCTTCTCGTAGGAGCGACGGGCCGCGAGGAACAGCAGCTCGAGTGCCTCGTGGCGCAGGGCGGTCTGCTCGACGACCTGGGGCTCGTCGCCACCGTGGACACGCGTGACGGCGAGGATGAGCTGGGGCTCGAAGCCGAGGGCCTCCAGTCCCGCCTCGGCGATCTCCTCGCTCGACAGGTCGATTCCGCGCACCCTGCCCTTCGTGCTCGTCGCGGGGCCCGCGAAGAGGCTGAGGTGGTCCGACACACCGAGCCGGCGCGCCTGCTCCTCCAGCTCATGTGCCAGGGTTTCGTCTCCCGCGATGAACAGGACCCGTCGCCCCGTGAGCACCGAGGCCCGCGTCACTCGCGCTGGATGCTCGACGAGCACAGGGGCGTGGTAGCCGATGGACGCACTGAGGTCGAAGCCACTCGCCTCTGCCTGGGGCGCGGACGCATCCACTCTCGCGCTCACGGCTTGAGCCCTCGCTACCGTCTCGCCCACCTTGGAGGTCGACATCGCGGCGGCTGGGTGCGCGGTCCTCGCTGTCGAGGCCGCCGCCTCATGCCGAGCCCCCTCGATGCGCGGGGTCTCCATGACAGGAGCTCGCGCTCCGGTGACACGCGCCTGCGTCGGGATGAGCTCCACCGACAGACGCGTGCCCTTCGCCGCGTCCGGGTGGAAGCACAGCGTCCCCGCGCGTCCCTCGCTCGCGGCCTGCACCGCGCGCAGCACCGCGAGCCCCTCGCTCGCCGAATGCGCTGACAGTCGCGTCACCGCCTCCTCACGGGCGGGCTCCGCGGAGGACAGGCGCAAGCCGCACATCACCTTCAGCCCTCGCTGTGCGGCCTTCTCGGCGGTGGTGACCGCCAGCAACATCACCCCCTCCGACGCGCTCGCCGCATCCACCGCGCCCGGTCGGAGCACGTTCGCGCTCCCGACGAGGACCAGCTCGAAGCCCGTCTCCAACACGTCCCTCGCGGCCTTCAGCGCCTCGGCCAACGAGGCCGCTCCCGCGTCGATGACGAAGTTGGGCCCCTTCGTATCCAGCGCCCCCGCCACCCGCCCCGGCGTGACGTTCGCCATCATCCCCTGGAGCGTGTAGGGCCCCGACGGCCGCACACTCCCCAGCACCGTGTCGTGCAGCGCCTCCGCCAACGGAAGCAGCGCCGCGCGCTCCGGAGTGCCCAGGACGAGCTCGCGAAGCCCACGCCGCGTCGACGCGGCCAGCACCCGCTGGATGGCCTCCACGCCCCTGCGCGTCTTTCCCTCGAGCCCCAGCACGATGGCCGTTCCCGAGCGCAGCCCGTCGAAGCCACCCAGCTTCTCCACGAGCGCGCTCGCCGCCGTGAGCGCGAGCCCCTGCGTCAGGTCCATGTCCTCGGCGATGTCCGGCAACAACCTCAACGAGGAGGGCAGACGGAACGCTCCGACCTCGAAGCGCGTCCCCACCTCCGACGGCACGCCCACTCGCGGCGTCCCTCGCGCATCCGGGTACACGCCCTCCGCGGCGACGACCACCAGCTCGCTCATCGACCCGGACCGCGTCGACACGGGCGACGCATCGCCTCGGTACTCCTCGAGCACCAGGTGCGCGTTCGTCCCCCCGAAGCCGAAGCCGTTCGTCGCGGCTCGCCGGGGATTCGCCCCGTTCTCCGGCCAGGGCTGCTCACGCTGACTCACCTCGAAGTCCGCGCCGAGCGCGCGCAGCGCGTCGCCAGGCCGCTCGAAGTTCGCCTGCCTCGGGAACAACCGGTGCTCCAGCGCCTTGCACAGCTTGATGACCGACGCGGCGCCGGCCGCCCAGCCCACGTGTCCGATGAGCGCCTTCACGCTCGCCAGTTGGATGCCCGCGCGCTTGCCCGCGAAGACCCGGCCGATCGACTTCAGCTCGGTGGCGTCTCCCGCGGGCGTCGCGGTGCCGTGCGCCTCCAGGTACTGGATGGAAGCCGGGTCCACCTCCGCCGCCGCATAACAGGCGGTCATCGCCGCCACCTGTCCCTCCACGCGAGGGACATTCGCGGAGCTGCTGCGGCCATCGCTCGACAAACCCGTGCCTCGGATGACAGCGCGAACAGGCAGGCCCCGCGCGAGCGCATCCGACAGGCGCATCAGCCCCACCACCCCCGCGCCCTCACCGAAGATGACGCCATCCGCGCTCGCGTCGAACGGCCTGCTCCCCGTCGCCGACAGCCCGTTGAACTGCGAGAAGAGGCAGTTGTTGCCAGGCCCCGGAGAGAAGACTCCTCCCGCCAGCACCAGGTCCGCCTCCCCTCGCTGGAGCGTCTTCATCCCCAACGCGATGGCGTAGAGCGAGGACGCACAGGCCGCATCCAGAAGCACCGTGGAGACACCGCGCCCCACCACGTCCGTCACCACCGCCTGGAGCGTGGGATGCGGTGCCAGCTCCGACGAGCGGGCCTCGACGCCCATCACCTCGCGCGCGGCCCGGGACAGCAGGGCCACGTCCGCGCCATGCATCCCCTTCGCGCGCAGCAGCGCCTCGCCCGCCTCCAGACTCAGCGCGGCGTCGTACTCGGAGGAGCCCTCCGCCGTGGAGCCGAGCAGACACTGGATGCGCTCCGGAGCATGCGCCCCGAGGCCCTCCATCGACTGGGCCAGCGCGATGGCCAGCAGCTTCTGCTCGCGGACATATCGCCGGAAGCGCTCCGGGTCCGCCCCCTCCGGCGCCACCAGGTCCTCGTCACGCACGGCCCCCGTGAGCAACGTGTAGGCCCGGTCCGGCGTGCCCACCGGCCCGATGAAGTCCGTCACCAGCGACGGCTCGCGGGCCCCAGGGTCCACGATTCCACTGATGCCCTGCCGGATGTTGCGCCAGAAGGATTCGGGGTCCTTCGCGCCTCCCGGCAACATGCAGCCGAGCGACACGATGGCAATGGTCGCATCCGCCTTCGGCGGCTCGCTCTTCACGGGAGCCGACGCCACCGGCTCGGAGCGAGGCGGCAACAGCGCGGAGATGGCGCGCACGTCGAGCGGCCCCGTCGGAACCGGGATGCGCTGGACGATGCGCGCCAGCCGTCCGTCCGTGCCGCAGTCCAGGAAGCGCGTGCACCCCGCGCTCGACAGCCGCTCCACCGCGCCGAGGAAGTCGAACGGCTTGAGCAGGTGCGCCGCCAGCGCCTCCGCCAGCTCGCCCGGAGCTCCCGCGTACACGCGCCGCTCGATGGGCGAGTAGATGAGCCCCCGCGGCGTCTTCATCTCGACCCGCGACAGCGCGACCCGAAACGCCTCCGCCGCGGGCCGGAGGCCTGGATGGTGGAAGGGGTACCGGCTCGACACGAAGGTGAAGCCCTGCCCTCGCTGCTCCAGGTGGGCTCGCAGTCGCTCCAGCTCCCAACGGGCCCCCGCCACCACCGTCTGCTTGGCGTGGTTGCGCCCCGCCACCGTCACCCCCGTGACGCCACTCTCGACCAGCGCACGCGCCGTGTCCGCCTCGCCCAGTGCCACGGCGGCGAGTGTCCCCAGGTCCTCCGGCACCGTCTCGAGCGCGAGGACCCGCAGGCACACGACCTCCGCGCCGGAGCGCAGGTCCATCGCCCCCGCCGCCGTCATCGCGGCAATCTCCCCGAAGCTGTGCCCGACGAAGACGTCCGGCGCCGTGCCCTCGCGCATCAACCACCGCGCGCCGAGCACACCGGACAGGAAGATGCCGAGCTGGTCGAGCCGCGGCTCCTGCTCCAGTGCGTGACGCACCTCGGCCGCGTCCCGCGCCTCCACCAACGGGCGCACGTCGACCCCGTGTCCTCGGGCCACGTCCACGACGGACATGAGCTCGTCGCGGAGCTCGGGCTGCAGGGACTTGAGCCGCGCGAACAACTCCGGCTCGAAGGACCCCTGCCCGGCGAAGAGGAACGCGGTGGCCCCCGTCGGCAACTGGAGCGTGGGGCTCCGTGCCGGCTCCACCGCGACCGGAGCGCTCGCCACCAGGGCATCGACGTCGACCAGCCTGGAGGTCCCCAGCGAGGCCGGGTCCTCCAGCAGACGCCGGGCCAGCGCACGCACCGGCTCGGAGAACAGCTCCTGGATGGCGGAGCCGCCCTTGAGCACGCGCTCGCGGAAGCTCTGCGCGGACGCGGGCTCGAACATGTTCGACAGCGACTCGAAGCAGGGGCGGAACGAATCCGGGAAGGCGCACAGGGCGCCGGTGGCCCTGTCCGCGCAGAGGACCGTCTGGTAGCCGCACGCCACGGGCGTCCCGTCCCGCTTCAGCGTCCGGAAGCAGAAGCGCACGCCGACCTCGCCCCGCTCCTCGAACGTGGTCAGCACCACGAGGCTGTCCCCCAGGTTCGCGGGCGAGAGGTTGCGCGAGTACCCCTCGTAGGTGAGCAGGAGCACCCGGTCGAAGTCGCGCCGGAACTCCGGCACCTCGAAGAAGTGCGGGCTGAAGAGCAGGTGCTCACGGCCCGCGCACTGGAACTTGAAGTTGGTGAGGAAGTGATGGCTCCCGTAGGCCATCGTGTCATCGAAGTGGATGACGTACGGGACGGCGAAGTAACCCATGGCAGGTCTCCCGAGCGAAAGGGTTCAGGCGTCCAGGGCGAGCTGCGCCCGGTCATCGTGTCCGAGGGTTCGCGCGGGCCTCGAGGGCAGCAGGCCATCCACCGTTCCGGAGAGCCCACCGTCCACGACCCAGACCGCGCCGTTCACCCGCTGCGTCCTGGAGCCCAGCAAGAGCTCCGTCACGTCCGCCACGTCGTCCGCGGTGCAGAGCTGTCCTCCCGGCGTCGCGGCCTCCCAGCGCGCCACCCGCCCGGGCGCATCCGGGAACATCCCCAGCAGCTCGCCGTGCACCGGGCCCGCGGACACGCAGTTGGTGCGGATGCCCTCGGGGGCCAGCTCCGCCGCCAGATACCGGGTGAGCGACTCGACCGCGGCCTTCACCACGCCCTGGCACCCCAGGTCGTGCATGTACCGCTGGGACATGGACGTCGACATCGTGACGATGGCCCCGCCCCCGCGCCGCGCCATCAGCGGGCGGGCCCGCATGGCGCACTCGTACGTCCCGGTGACGCAGGTGCGGAACGCCTTGTCCCAGTCCCGGGGCGCAATCCGGTCGAACGGACCGATGAGCCCGTTGGACGCGTTGCACACCAGGAAGTCCAGCCCGCCGAGCCGCTCGCCGATGGCGGAGAACAGCCGCTCCAGGTGCTCCTCGTGCGCGACGGAGCCCCACAGGTGCAGCGCCTTGCCGCCCGCCGCGAGGATCTCCTGCGCGGTCCGCTCCCCGTCGTCCCGCGAGTGGAACGAGTTGACCACCACCGTGGCCCCCGCGCTGGCCAGGCGCATGGCGATGACCTTGCCGATGCCCTTCCCCGAGCCCGTGACGAGCGCGACCTTGCCCTCGAACGGCAGCGGCGGCTGGCGCCTGGACGGCGGTGCGACCCGCACGGGCGCCTGCTCCACGGGAGGGCTCGTCACCGTCGCCGCGCCCTGCTGGGAGCGGATGGCCTCGCAGATGGCGGAGAGGGTGCGCAGGCGCTGGGACGGCTTGGGCGCCACCTCCCAGCCGAGCTCCTTGATGAGCACGGCCACCACCTCCGCCTGCTTGACGGAGTCGATGCCCAGCTCGTCCTCCAGGTCGGCGTCGAGCGTCAGCAGCTCCTCCGGATAGCGCGTCACCCGCGCGAACACGGCGCGGACCTTCGACTCCAGGTCCACCGACGCGCCCCCCACGGGCCGCGGCGTGGCGGCCGCCTGGACGCGCGCCGCGACCGACGCCCTGGGCGTCGCCTCCGCTGCGACGGGAGGCGCCACGACGGGCGCGGACTCCGCGAGC
Organism: Myxococcus sp. XM-1-1-1; assembly: GCF_020037095.1. NCBI lineage: Bacteria > Pseudomonadati > Myxococcota > Myxococcia > Myxococcales > Myxococcaceae > Myxococcus > Myxococcus sp. XM-1-1-1. The sequence goes on along the minus strand of NZ_JAIQDH010000001.1, from coordinate 170,044 downwards.
AACGAGGCGACGCCCTCCGCGATGGCCCCGAGCGTGCGCGCCTTCGCGCCCCTGGGCAGCCGGTCCGCGGAGAGGTTGAACTCGCGCGCCACGACGGCGGCGATCTCCGCGAGCTTCACCGAGTCGATGCCCAGCTCGTCCTCGAGCGAGGCCTCCGCCGTGAGGATGTCGAGCGGATACCGCGTGACGGACGCCGCGCACTGACGAATCCGCTCCAGGACCTGAGCGGAAGAAGGAATGCCCTGCGGGGATGACGGAGACATGCTGAACCCTCACGATTCTGACAACGCATGGATGAATGAGACACGTGCGTTGTGCATGAGGGGTCTGACATTGCGTGTCCGGACCCACGGAGCGTGAAACAATGACAACCATGAACGGACGTTCGTGGTGTCCGTGCATGGGAATGAATTGACGCTACCCGGGTTTCTTCCCGCAATGCGGGCCGCGCCCACGAGGGGCATGCGGGTGAACCCACGCATGCGCTCTCAAGCGAGCGTTCGCTCGTCCATGGCCATACATGGCCTCATGGACAATCCAGACACACTGAAACACAGCCATCGTCGAATGGCCGTGCGGGCGACAAAAAGACTTGCACGGGCCCGCGAGGTTCCCGGGGCCCCGTGCCTTGGGGTGTGGTGGTGGGGCGAGGCGCTCAATTCTTGGCGGTCGCCTCACGCAACCGCTCTTCCTGGGCCCGCAGCTCCGGCGTCATCGCCTCGCCGAAGTCCTCCATCTCGAAGACCTGGCGGATTTCGATCTCGGACTCGCCCAGCATCGGGTTCGGGCAGCGCTTCACCCACTCGATGGCCTCCTCCTTGGACTTCACCTGGAAGAGCCAGAAGCCGGCCACCAGCTCCTTCGTCTCCGCGAAGGGCCCGTCAATCACCGTGCGTGAGGTGCCGTTGAAGCGAACGCGCACGCCCTTCGAGCTGGGGTGGAGCCCCTCGCCGGCGAGCAGCACCCCGGCCTTCACCAGCTCCTCGTTGTACTTCCCCATCTCGGTCATCAGCTTCTCGTCCGGCATCACTCCGGCTTCCGAGTTCTTGTCCGCCTTCACAATCACCATGAATCGCATTGCGTGCTCCTTGTCGTTCCGAGGTTCCGCGCCGGTTGTTCTCCGGCTTCATTGCTTCGTCGAACCGGCGCGCGGGAGATCGACACGGCCTCGATTTATTTTGAGGACCGCCGCCAACCCCCTGGAATGACTCGCCTCTTAGGACCTTCTTCCGAAAATAGGGACGGAAATGGGCGTCCGCGCGGGCGGGGCGGCGCGAGGGTCGCCGGAAGCCGGAATCGAGGTTTGACCCGAAAAATGGGAGCCGCCTCTCTCTGCCAGGGGGTGCCTCCGGGCGCCTCTTCCCCCAGCTGAAAGGCAGATGCCATGCAGCTTCCAGGTCTCCTCCACCGGGCGGGCCTCACCGCCTTCGTGGCCCTCACCACCCTGCTGTGCCTCCTGCTCCCCGCGCACGTGCTGGCGGCGGACCGGGGCGCATGGGCGCCCAACACGCCGTACACGGTGGGCGACATCGTCTCCTATTCCGGCAAGGGCTACGACTGCCGGCAGTCCCACACGTCGCTCGTCGGCTGGGAGCCGCCGAACGTTCCCGCCCTCTGGCTGGAGCGTACGGGGAATCCACCGCCGGACACCCAGGCGCCCTCGGCCCCACCTTCGCTCACGTCCACGGCGAAGACCCATGAGAGCGTGTCGCTGTCCTGGGGCGCGTCCACGGACAACGTGGGCGTCACCGGCTACGAGGTCTTCACCAACGGAGGCACGGCCGCGTCGGCCACCACGTCGGGCGCCACCAGCGTCACGGTGACGGGCCTCTCGGAGAACACCACGTACACCTTCACCGTGAAGGCCCGCGACGCCGCGGGCAACCGCTCGGCCGCGAGCAGCGCGCACAGCGTGACGACCTCTCCGCGGCCCCCGGTCGACACCGTGCCGCCGTCCACGCCCGGCAGCCTGCGCTCCACGGGCGTGAGCAACAGCAGCGTGTCGCTGAGCTGGAGCGCGTCCACGGACAACGTGGCCGTCACCGGCTACGAAGTCTTCGTCAACGGCGGCGGCAGCGCCTCGGCCACCACCACGGGCGCCACCAGCGTCACGGTGACGGGCCTCAACGCGAACACGACCTACACCTTCACCGCGAAGGCGCGCGACGCGGCGGGCAACCGCTCGGCGGCGAGCAACAGCGTGTCCGCGACGACGACGGGCACGCAGCCCACGGGCAACAAGCTCATCGTGGGCTACTGGCACAACTTCGACAACGGCTCGACGAACATCCGCCTTCGCGACATCTCCGCGAAGTTCAACGTCATCCAGGTCGCCTTCGCCGAGCCCGTGGGCGGCGCGGGCTCCGGCAACATGGCCTTCACGCCGTACAACTCGAGCGTCGCGGACTTCAAGGCGGACATCGCGCTGCTCAAGAGCCAGGGCCGCAAGGTGCTCATCTCCGTCGGCGGGGCGAACGGCACGGTGCACCTGGACGACGCCACCGCGCGGCAGAACTTCGTCACCACGATGCAGAACCTCATCACCACGTACGGCTTCGACGGATTGGACCTGGACCTGGAGGGCAGCTCGCTGTCGCTCAACGGCGGGGACACCGACTTCCGCAACCCGACGACGCCGCGCATCGTCAACATCATCCAGGCCACGCGCCAGCTGCTCAACCAGAACGGCACGGGCTTCATCCTCACCATGGCGCCCGAGACGGCCTACGTGCAGGGCGGCATGTCCGCGTACGGCGGCCCCTGGGGCGCGTACCTGCCCGTCATCCACGCGCTGAGGGACAGGCTGACGTACCTGCACGTGCAGCACTACAACACCGGCACCGTCATGGCGCTCGACGGCCGGGCCTACGCGCAGAGCACGCCGGACTTCCACGTGGCCATGGCGGAGATGATGATTCAGGGCTTCCCCGTGGGCGGCAACACCAGCGCGATGTTCCCGGGGCTGCGCGCGGACCAGGTGCTCATCGGCCTGCCGTCGTCACCGCAGGCGGCGGGCGGCGGGTACACCACGCCGGCCAACGTGCACAAGGCGCTCGACTACCTGCTCAAGGGCCAGTCCTTCGGCGGCACCTACGTGCTACGAAACCCCGCGGGCTACCCCGGCTTCAAGGGCCTGATGACCTGGTCCATCAACTGGGACCAGTTCACGAACTTCGAGTTCTCCAACAGCCACCGCGCGTACCTGGACACCTACCCGTAGGCCCGTCTCCCACGGACCCGGCGCAGGCGAGGATTGCGCCGGGTCCGCCGCGGCGCTAGGGAGGCGGTCCCCGTATGTCCGCGACCGCCGACCTGCTCGAAACCATCCAGGAGGAAGCGCGCCCGGAGACCTGGTCCGCCGGCATGGGCCTGGCCCGCGCCGGCGCCGTCTCGGTGCAGTCCGTCGGCGAGGAGGAGACGGTGCTGCGCGTGCGCGCCACCGGCCGCCCCGCCCCCGTGACGACGGTCCTCTATCCCGAGGACGAAATCTGGGAGTGCGACTGCCGGGGGAAGCATGACCCGTGCGAGCACGTGGTCGCCGCCGCCCTCTTCCTCCACCACGCCGCGCAGAAGGGCGCCCCGCCCCGTGCCGCGGCTGCGGCGCGTCCCGCCGCGTCCGCGCGGCCCCCCACGCCCGCCGCGCCCTCTCGTCCCACGACGGCCCCAGCGCCCGGTGCACGGCCTGGAGCGACGGCCAAGCCGGAGCGGCTGGTGTACCGCTTCAAGCGCGTGGACGGGGGCCTCCAGCTGGAGCGGCTGGTGGTCCGTCCGGACAACACCGCGCGGCTGCTGGCGCGCAGCCTGTCCTCGCTGCTGACGAACCCCGTGGAGGCCGCGCGCATCCAGGTGGAGCCGTGCGACCGCGTGGTGGACGCGCTGCTCGCCAGGCCCACGCGCGGCGCGCTCCCGCCGGAGCGACTGGATGCGCTGCTGCGAGCGCTGGAGCCCGCGCGCACCATCCTCTTCGACGGGATGTTGATGTCCGTCTCCAGCGAGCTGCTCCTGCCCCGCGTCACGGTGGAGGACCGGGGCGAGCAGACCGTGATGAAGGTGGACAGGGACCCGCGCGTCACCGAGGTCATCAGCCCCGGCATCGCGGTAGGCGGCGGCGTGCTGTTCCGGCTCGGCGAGCAGTCCCTCTCCGGTTCGCGGCTGGAGAAGCTGCCGCAGGAGCGCGCCTTCTCGCCGGACCAGATGGGCGAGCTCACCGGCAAGGTGCTGCCGGAGCTGGCCAGGCGCCTGCCGGTGGACGTGAAGAGCAAGCGGCTGCCGGCCATCGACCGCACGCTCAAGCCGCGCATCTCCCTGGAGCTGGACCCGCTCGAAGGCGGGCTCTCCGTGTTGCCCACGCTCGTGTACGGCTCGCCGCCCACGGTGCGCATCGACAACGGGCGCATGGTGTACCTGAGCGGCGCGGTGCCCGTGCGCGACGAGGGCGCCGAGCAGAAGCTCATCCACGGCCTGCGCGACGAGTTGAACATGGTCCCCGGCCGGCGCGTGGCGGTGCAGGGCAAGGAGGCCGTGCAGCTCGCCGACAAGCTGCGGCGCTGGCGCGGCGGGCTCACCGGCGACGCGGCGCGCTTCGTCAGCCCGGACGTGAAGCTCAAGCCCGTGCTCGGCGTGCAGACGGGCACCACGGAGGTGGGCGCGCCGAGCGTCGGCGTCTCGTTCAACTTCGAGGTGGAGGGCGCGGGCCCGGACGCGCCGCGCATGGTGGACGCGGCCGCGGTGATGAAGGCCTACGAAGAGGGCCTGGGCCTGGTGCCGCTGGAGGGCGGAGGCTGGGCGCCCCTGCCCACCCAGTGGCTGAAGTCGCATGGGCAGCGCGTGACGGACCTGCTGGCGGCGCGCGACTCGAATGGCCGCATCGCCAACCACGCCATCCCCCAGCTCACGGACCTGTGCGAGGCGCTGGAGCACCCGCCCCCGCCCGGCCTGGAGAAGCTGGCGCCGCTGGTGAAGGGCTTCGAGAAGCTGCCCGAGCCCCACCTTCCCCAGGACCTCACCGCGAAGCTGCGCCCGTACCAGTTGCACGGCGTGAGCTGGCTCACCTTCCTGCGGCAGGCGGGACTGGGCGGCGTGCTCGCGGACGACATGGGTCTGGGCAAGACGCTGCAGACCCTCTGCATGATCGGGAAGGGCACGCTCGTCGTGGCGCCCACCAGCGTGCTGCCCAACTGGCACGCGGAGGTGCGGCGCTTCCGGCCGTCGCTGAAGGTGTCCGTGTACCACGGCCCCGGCCGCTCCCTGGACGAGACGGCCGACGTGACGCTCACCACGTATGCGCTGCTGCGGCTGGACGCGGAGGTGCTGGGCGCGAAGACGTGGGACATGGTGGTGCTCGACGAGGCGCAGGCCATCAAGAACCCCGACAGCCAGGTGGCGCGCGCGGCGTACGAGCTGGAGTCGAACTTCCGGCTCGCGCTCAGCGGCACGCCCATCGAGAACCGGCTCGAGGAGCTGTGGAGCCTGATGCACTTCACCAACCGGGGCCTGCTCGGAGGGCGCAAGGACTTCGAGGAGCGCTGGGCGCGGCCCGTCTCGGACAACCTCAAGGGCGCGGCCGAGCGGCTGCGCGCACGCATCCGGCCCTTCGTGCTGCGCAGGCTCAAGCGGGACGTGGCGCCGGAGCTGCCGCCGCGCACCGAGTCCGTCCGCCACGTCACCCTGAGCGAGCACGAGCGCGCCGTCTATGACGCGGTGTACTCGGCCACTCGGGAAGAGGTGGTGTCGCAGCTGGAGGCCGGCGGCAGCGTGCTCAAGGCGCTGGAGGCGCTCTTGCGCTTGCGGCAGGCCGCGTGCCATCCGGCGCTCGTCCCGGGTCAGCACGCGAAGTCGTCGTCGAAGGTCCAGGCGCTGGTGGAGGCGCTCGCCACGGCGGTGGAGGACGGGCACAAGGCGCTCGTCTTCTCGCAGTGGACGTCGATGCTGGACCTCATCGAGCCGGCGCTGCGGGAGGCGGACATCGGCTTCATCCGCCTGGACGGCGGCACGTCCAACCGAGGCGCGGTGGCGGAGGCCTTCCAGGACCCGAAGGGCCCGCCGGTGATGCTCATCTCCCTCAAGGCGGGCGCCACGGGCTTGAACCTCACGGCGGCGGACCACGTGTTCCTGGTGGACCCGTGGTGGAACCCCTCCGTGGAGAACCAGGCCGCGGACCGCGCGCATCGCATCGGCCAGCAGCGACCCGTCATGGTGTACCGGCTGGTGTCCCAGGGGACGGTGGAGGAGAAGATCCTCACGCTCCAGGACAAGAAGCGCGCGCTCTTCGAGTCCGCGCTGGGAGGCGCCTCCGGTGGCGGCGCCGCCATCACCCGCGCGGACCTGATGCAGCTGCTCGACTGAGGTGGTGGGCCTCGGCTCCGTTCGAGGCTCGCGACGCACTGGCGCGGAAGAATCTGCCGCGTCGCTCACGGAGGCGGTCGACCGCCCCATGGGACTCGACCTGGCGGTGCGACCGGTTCTTGGGGGCGCGACCGCTACTCTCGACAGAGTCCCAGTTCGGCCCGCGCCTCGCGCGTCTCCAGGGCGTAGGCCTTGCTCCAGGCGCCCAGCTCCTCCCACGCGCGCCTCGCCTGCTCGCAGCCCTCCTCAGTCGCTCCCGTCAGCCGCAGCGCCCGCGCCAGGCGACGACGCACCCTGGGCACTCGCGCGGAGACCACCTGGCGCTGCGTGAGCGAGGCCAGCGCCGTGCGCAGCGGAGGGAGTGCCTCCGCGGGCTGGCCTCGCGCGAGCTGGACGTCTCCCAGGAGGAGCAGCGCCTCGATGCGCTCGGATGACGAAGGCCCCAGGTCCTTCTCCATGCCCACGAGTGCCTGCTCCACGTGACGCTTCGCCTCGTCCACCTGCCCCAGGAAGAGGAGCGCGTCCGCGAGGGCTCGCAGCCCCGTTGCGTCCACCTCGCCCTTCGCGACGAGCGGCTGCTGGAGCGCGACACCTCGCGCATGGACACCTCGCGCTTCCTCCTGGCGCCCCAACAGCCGCAGCAGCCGGCCCACCTCGTGGAGGTCCAGGGCCACCTCCGGATGAGCGGCACCGTAGACCCGCTCCCGGTGCGCCAGGACGCCTCGCGCGTGGGTGAGCTCCCGCGCGCGCTCGCCCTGCTCGCCCAGGACCCCGAGCCGGTTCGACGCCAGGCCCATCAACACCGGGCTGTCGGCGGCCACGCTCTTCTGCGCCACCGACCAGCTCTCCTCCGCGGCCTCGCGTGCCTGGGCGCCGTGCCCCCATTCGAAATGGACGAGCGCCAGGTTCGACCAGGCCCGGGCCACCGAGAGGTTCGCATCCCCCAACGTGTGACGGAGGATGTCGAGCGCGCGGTGGAGGACGGCCTCCGCCTGGGACAGCTCCCCCAGCATCGCCAGCGTCCCGCCCAGGTTCACCAGGGCGCGTCCGGTGTCCCGGTGCGTCGGTCCGAAGTACGCCTCGTGGAGCCGCACCGACTCCTGTTGCCAGTGCCTCGCCTCCATGAAGCGCCCCTGCTTCCGGGCGAGCATGCCCAGCCGTCCGCTCAGCTCCGCGTGCGCATGCGTCCGCCCCTTCGCGCTGGCGGCCTCCAGCGAGGCGCGCAGCAGCGGCTCGGCCTCCGCGAAGCGCCCCTCCTGCTCCAGCAGCTCCGCCTGCACGTGGTCCAGCAGCGCATCCAGTTCGGCGTCCCTCAGGGACTCCGCCACGGCCCTCGCGCGATGGAAGTAGGGCCAGGCCTCTGGCGTGCGCCCCAGGCTGTACCCGTGCAACCACGCCTGGGACTTGAGCACCCGCCCGAGCACGCCCAGGTGTCGCCCCGCCTCGGCCGCCAGCGAGCCCTGGGCCAGGGACTTCCGGGCCTCGTCGAACGCCCCGGCGTCCTCCTGCAGGAACGCACAGAGTTGATGTGCCTCCGCTTCGAGCGGCCGGTGACGCGTCGCGAGCGCGCGCTCCCGCGCAGGCAGTGCAATCTTGAGCGCCTCGGGCGTGTGGCCCGCGAGCAGCTCCGCGTTCGCGCGCGCCAGCTCCACACGAACCGCGTCCACCTCCGCGCGAGCCTTCGGGTCCTGCGGAAGGGAGACCGCCTCCTGCAACGTGCGCACGTCCGCGCAGTGGACCACGCCGCCAAGCGACGTCCCGAGTCCGAAGCCTCGCTCCACCGTCCGCGCGTCCGCGCCCTGGAGCGCCACCGTCAAGCGCGACAGCTCGTCCAGGCGCTGGTCCAGACACGTCATCCGCAATCCCAGCGCCGCCTCCGACTGCTCGCCGAAGACCCGCGTCGCCTCGCACGCGGATTGATGCGCGTGTGTCCAGTCGCGGGTCCACCGGTCCAGCGAAGAGGCCACGGCCTGGAACGAGGCCTCCGCCGAGGCGTCCCCCGTCCGAAGGAAGGCCTGATGCACCGACTCGCGCACGGGCACGTCCCAGACGCCCACGAGGTGCCGCTCGCTGCCATGACAGACCTCGCTGGAGGCCTTCGAGGACGGCCCCAACACGAGGAACCCCAGGCCCACCAGTCCACCCGCGAGCACGGCCACGGCGGCGCTGCGCTTCCAGGCGCCGACCTCGCGCGAGAGGTGTGCGCGGAGGACCTCCATGGACTCGAAGCGTCGCGCCGGGTCCACCGAGAGCCCTCGTCGGACCACGGCCACGAGCCACGAGGGCAGCCCGCGTTTCTCGGGACGCACCTCCATGCGCCGCATGGACGCCAGCAGCTCGTCGCGCGTGTTGCCCTCGAAGGGGCGCTGTCCGTTGAGCGCCTCATAGAGCGCGACGCAGAAGGAGAACTGGTCCGAGCGCGCATCCCCGCGCTCGCCGCGGAGCTGCTCCGGCGAGGCATACCCGGGGGTCCCCAGGAACACGCCCGTGAGGGTGAGCGCCTCGCCGCCGGTGACGGCGGGGCCTTCCGCCCGAGAGGACTCCTGCGCCGCCGCGTTGGACAGACCGAAGTCGGTGATGCGCACCTGCGCGTCACGCGTGAGCAGGACGTTGTCGGGCTTGAAGTCGCGGTGGGTGATGCCCAGCGCATGCGTGGCCGCGAGCCCATCCGCGGCCTGGACGAAGCGCTCGAGAATCTCCCGGCGCGCGCGCGTCTTCCCCGCGAGCCACTGGCGCAGCGTACCGCCCTCGACCAGCTCCATCACCAGGAAGAGCTGCCCCTGGAACTCACCGACGTCATGCAGGTGGGCCACGTGGGGGTGCGACAGCCGGGCCATCGTGCGGGCCTCGCGCTCCAGTCGTTGACGTGCCTGACCGAGAGAGCCCTCCCCGAGCCTCGTGAGGTTCAGCAGCTTGAGCGCGACCTTGCGGTCCAGCTCCGGGTCGTAGGCCGCATGGACGCGGCCCATGCCGCCCTCCCCCAGGAGCCCCAGCACCACGTAGCGCCCCACGCGCGCGCCCGTTCCGACCCATGGGGCAGGCGTCTGCAGGCCACTCAGCGCAGCGAGCACGCTCCGACACTCCGAGCACCCCGCGACATGCTCGCGGACGCGCGTCGTGCGCTCGGGGTCCAGCTCACCCCTCGCGTAATCGGAGAGCGTGTTCTCGTCGGGACAGCTCACGGCCTCGCCTCCAGCAGGCCCGAGAGGCTCAAATCCAACCGGCCTTGGATGGCGCGCATCAGGCTGTCCACCTCCGGCTCGGGCAGCGACAGGCGCTCGGTGAGCGCGCGTCGCGTGCGCTTCTCCAACAGGGACTGCACCGCGGAGAGCCGGCGGGAGAGCGTGGACTTGTGCAGGCCGAACAACGCGCCCATTCGCTCGAGTGACAACCGCTCGACGAAGTGCAGGCGCAGCAGCTCGCGGTCCTCGTCATCCAGCGACGCCACCGCCCGGACGAAGGCCGCGCGCACGTGCCCTCGGGCCTCCTCGCGGACGAAGCCCAGCTCCAGGCCTCCAGGCGCGGGATGCGCGGCGAGCACCTCGGCATCGACCAGCGATTCGTCTCCGAGCGCCTTGCGCATCCGCAGCGCGAGGCGCACCGCGGAGATGCTCACCCAGTGCAGCAACGGTCCCGAGCCCGCGTAGCCGAGCAGCCGTGAAGGCGCATCCGTGCGTGGCATCAGGAGGTTGGCGCGCAGCACCTGAAGCACCTCATCCACGAACACGGGCGAGGGATGGATGCGCGACAAGGGGACGTGCAGCTCGCGGAAGACCTCCTGCTCCAGCAGCGCACGGGCCGCGGGCACGCCCTCCGCGCACGCGAGCGCGAGCGCGAGGTCCCGGCTGTGCAGTCGCTCCAGCGTGAGCATCGGGTCCGCGGCGCGCGAGAGCAGCGCACCGAGATGTCGCGCGAAGGAACGTGACTCCGGGGCGGCAACACCGAGGGCCGTGGCCTCGGAGACAGCGCGCGCCACGGCCTCCCGGGCTCCTGGTGATTCGCGCAGCCGTGCGGCGGACAGCTCGCCAGCGGACCGCAGCACCGCATCGAACGGCTCGGAGTCAGGCCCATGCATCCCAAGCACTCCTGTCATCAAAGCCGCGAGTCGACGGAGCCAGGGCCTCGCGCATTCAGACCTCGCGCACGAAGGATGAACCGGGGTCCACGCCACCGAAAAATACCACGGAGGCCCAGGGCCTTCGAACGTGGCGTCTTTCTCCGCGGGGCTGAGCCCCGCTCGCGTCCCACGGATGAAACGACCCACACTCCAGGAGAAGCGTCTCGCGACTCCGAAGACGGCAGGAAGGCGAGCCGGGCCCCAGAGGTGAGTCCCCACGAGCAACACCTCAGGAGATGCTTCGCTCCGAGCCACCACTCGGGGGCTTCGCCTCCGTCTGGTGCCCCCTCGGGGGGCACCCGTCCAACGGGCCTCATGCACCGCCTGAGGTGTGGCCCACCTGGACCGCCCCGTCTGACAACCCGCTCGCAGGGCCGCCCGTCTCCGGTGAGCCTCACGCACCCGGGGCCATCTCACGAGGCTTCGTCGCTCCCCCGCTGTTCGTTGCTCCCTCCCGACACCAGATTCGGTAGGACCCCCGGCAGGAGCCCACTTCATGAGCCGACCCCGCCGTCCCTCCCATGCAGGCACGCCCAGCGACCGCCCGACAGGCTTCGTCCGCGTCCGTGGCGCCCGGGAGCACAACCTCAAGAACGTGGACGTGGAGATGCCACGCGACGCCCTGGTGGTCTTCACCGGCGTCTCCGGCTCGGGCAAGTCCTCGCTCGCCTTCGGCACGCTCTACGCGGAAGCCCAGCGACGCTACTTCGAGTCCGTGGCCCCGTACGCCCGCAGGCTCATCGACCAGGCGGGCATCCCGGAAGTGGACGCCATCGAGGGCCTCCCTCCCGCAGTGGCCCTCCAGCAACACCGGGGAGCGCCGACGACGCGCTCGTCCGTGGGCAGCGTGACGACCCTGTCGAACTCGCTGCGCCTCCTGTACTCGCGCGCCGGCACGTACCCGGCGGGCCAACCCCACCTGGACTCGGACGCGTTCTCCCCCAACACGCCCGCGGGCGCCTGTCCGAACTGCCATGGCCTGGGCCGCGTGTACGAAGTCACGGAGCGCTCGCTCGTCCCCGACGACTCGCTCACCATCCGCGAGCGGGCCATCGCCGGCTGGCCTCCCGCGTGGCACGGGCAGAACCTGCGCGACATCCTGGTGACGCTCGGCTACGACGTGGACCGCCCCTGGCGCGAGCTGCCCAAGAAGGACCGCGACTGGATCCTCTTCACGGACGAGCAGCCCACCGTCCCCGTCTACGCGGGCTTCACCCCAGCCGAGACACGCCAGGCCCTCAAGCGCAAGTCGCCCCCCAGCTACATGGGGACCTTCAGCAGCGCGCGGCGCTACGTGCTCCAGGCCTTCGCCACGACGCAGAGCCCGCTCATCAAGAAGCGCGTGTCCCAGTACATGGAGAGCGGCGAGTGCCGCGTCTGCCACGGCAAGCGGCTGCGTCCCGAGTCCCTGTCCGTCACCTTCGCGGGCCTGGACTACGGCGAGCTGTCCCGCCTGCCGCTCAAGCGCGTCGACGCGCTCCTGCGCCCCTTCTCCGACGGCACCGCGCAGGGCCTGAAGAAGCTCACGCGCGAGCACCCCGAGAAGGCGCTCGTCACCGAGCGCATCGCGAAGGACCTGGTGGAGCGCCTGCACGTCCTGATGGAGCTGGGGCTGGGCTACCTGTCGCTGGAGCGCGCCACCCCCACGCTCTCACCCGGTGAGCTCCAGCGGCTGCGGCTGGCCACCCAGGTGCGCTCCAACCTGTTCGGCGTGGTCTACGTGCTGGACGAGCCCTCCGCGGGCCTGCATCCGGCGGACACCCAGGCCCTGCTGCGCGCATTGGACTCGCTGAAGGGCTCGGGCAACTCGCTGTTCGTGGTGGAGCACGAGGTGGACGTCATCCGCCACGCGGACTGGGTGGTGGACGTGGGCCCCGCCGCTGGCGAGCAGGGCGGCGAAATCCTCTACAGCGGCCCGCTGGACGGGCTCCAGGAGGTGGAGTCCTCCCAGACGCGGCGCTACCTCTTCGGCGAGCAGACCACGCGCACGCACGCGCCCCGCGCCCCCAAGGGCTGGCTGCGGCTGAAGGACGTGTCGCGCAACAACCTGCACGGGCTGGACGTCGACTTCCCTCTGGGTGTCTTCACCACGGTGACGGGCATCTCCGGCTCCGGCAAGTCGAGCCTGGTGAGCCAGGTGCTGGTGGAATTGGTCGCCACGCACCTGGGCCACGCGCCGCCCGAGGAGGACGAGGAGGGCGAGCCCCTGGAGCGCTCCGAGGTGAAGACCACGGGCGGCCGCATCGTCGAGGGGATGGAGGGGCTGCACCGGATGGTGCGCGTGGACCAGAAGCCCATCGGCCGCACGCCGCGCTCCAACCTGGCCACGTACACGGGCCTGTTCGACCACGTCCGCAAGCTCTTCGCCGCCACGCCCGCCGCGCGCTCGCGCAAGTACGACGCGGGCCGCTTCTCCTTCAACGTGGCCAAGGGCCGCTGCGAGACGTGCGAGGGCGAGGGCTTCGTGAGCGTGGAGCTGTTGTTCCTGCCCAGCGTCTATGCGCCCTGCCCCACCTGCCATGGCGCCCGCTACAACGCGAAGACCTTGGAGATCCGCTACCGCGGCAAGAACATCGCCGAGGTGCTGGGCATGACGGTGGACGCGGCGCACGCCTTCTTCACCGAGGAGCCCCACGTGGCCCGCGCGCTCGGCGTGCTGCGCGAGGTGGGCCTGGGGTACCTGCGCCTGGGACAGCCAGCCACGGAGCTGTCCGGAGGAGAGGCCCAGCGCATCAAGCTGGCCACCGAGCTGCAACGGCCGCAGCGAGGGCACACGCTCTACGTCCTGGACGAGCCCACCACGGGCCTGCACCCGGCGGACGTGGACAAGCTGATGACGCAGCTGGAGGGCCTGGTCGACGCGGGCAACACCGTCATCCTGGTGGAGCACGACATGCGCGTCGTCTCCGCCAGTGACTGGGTCATCGACATGGGGCCGGGGGCGGGAGACGAGGGTGGGAGCATCGTCGCGGCGGGCCCTCCCGCGAAGCTCGCCCGTTCATCGACGAGCCGCACGGCGCCGTTCCTCACACTAGGATGACCGTCCCCAAGCGCCCTGACGGGCGGAGGTGACGGTTCATGAGACGCTGGCTCGCGCCGTTCTGCATCGCGTTCGTCCTGCTGCTGGGCTGCGACCCGGCCGACCCCGTCAAGCCGGGCCGGCCCTCCACGGAGACGGACGCGGGCACACAGCAGCCGCCGCTCACCAAGAGCGTCAAGCGAGGCCTCGCCTTCGACCTGGCCACGCCCGAGGACCTGGCCGCGGTCTCCCCGGGCGTGAGCTGGTGGTACAACTGGAGCCCTCAGCCGCACGCCAACGTCCCCACCGACTTCCGCACCCGCTACGGGATGGACTTCATCCCCATGCTGTGGAACGGGAACTTCGACGCCGCGCGCATCGAGCAGATGCTGCGCGCCAATCCCCACATCCAGTACCTGCTCCTGCTCAACGAGCCCAACCTGACGGACCAGGCCAACATGTCGCCGCAGGCCGCGGCGCGGCTGTGGCCCCGCTACGAGAGCGTCGCCGCCAACACCGGCGTGAAGCTGGTGGGCCCGGGGATGAATTGGGGGACGCTCGCCGGCTACTCGGACCCGGTGGTGTGGCTGGATGCCTTCTACGCCGCGTATCGCGCGGAGAACGGCAACCGGGAGCCACGCATCGATTACCTGGCGTTCCACTGGTACGACTACGGGCTCGACGGGCAGCTCAACCGGCTGACGAAGTACGGCAAGCCGTTCTGGGTCACCGAGTTCGCCAACTGCCACCAGCAGCGGGACGGCGCGCAGATCGACTCCGTGGCGAAGCAGAAGGCGCAGATGACGGAGATGGTCGCCGTGTGCGAGCGGCGCGCGGACGTGTTCCGCTACGCATGGTTCACCGGCCGCTGGACGAACGACCCCTGCTTCGCGAGCCTGCTGGGCCCCAACGGCGTGCTCAACGAGCTGGGCCAGCACTACCTCTCGCTGCCCGCGCAGTGAGCGGGTGCTGGAGGCTCAGCGCTGCGTCAGCAGCGTCATGGACTCGTACTGGCTGCCCTCGAGCTGGAACGCGCCGGGGGCCTTCGAGTCCTTCTCCAGCTGGTTCTGGATGCCCTTGGGGAGCTGGGCGTACAGGTCCTGACCGAGCAGTTGCTCGATGCGGTCCACCGGCACGCGCGCGTCCTCCAGCAGCGGGACGATGGCTTCCTTCTTCGAGGGGCCGTCCTTCAGGTTCGGCACCATGTACGCGAACATCGTCAGGTTGCCGTTGGGCAGCTCCAGCAGCACCGTCTTGAAGTTGTGCGTGGGGACGGCGATCTTCCGGTCCTTCGCGCCCGTGGTCTCCACCTGGTCCTTCGGCAGGGGCTTGCCCTTGTCGTCCAGGAACAGGTTGCCCGTCACGATGTAGGCCTTGCCGCCCGTCTCTTCCACCAGGCCGTGGATGGCCTTCTCCAGCGTGCGCCACACCTGCTGGTTGTGGTTGCCGTACTGGGGCGCGATGTTGGTCATCTGGTGGCTTTCGTTCATCGCCTCCTGCGTGGGCGAATCCTCCGCGGGCTTCATGTGCCCACGGTCGAAGCCGGTGTTGTTGTAGTCGGAGTCGGTGATGCCCGTGAGCGGCAGCGACGGGTCTCTCACGAAGGTGCTCTTGTTGCGGTTCACCTCCACGGGCGTCTCGTGGATGTCCGCGGCGGAGAGCATGTGGCTGACGAAGGTGGGCAGGTTCTTGCCCTCGTCCAGCATCAGCCGCGAGTACTGCTTCACCATCTCCAGGCCCTTGCCCGCGCCTCCCTTGGGACGCAGCGGGTCCACCTCACCGGCGGCCTCCGCGACGCGGCTCTGGAAGGCGGCCATCTGCTGGTCGGGCACCCACTTCGTGCCGTCCACCTGGTTGGCCTTGGACTTCTGGATGTAGGCCGCGAGCTCTTCCTGGCTGACCTTGCCGTCGCTGTTGCCGCCCAGCAGGTCGGCCCGCTTCGCGAGCCCGTCCTGCCACTTCGCGTCGAAGGCATCCACCTTCACGGAGCCACCGGCCTCGGTGAGCTTCGCGTCGAGCGCGGCGCGGCCCTGCTGGAGCGCGGTGGAGGTGAGGTAGCGGCCGTCGGTGGGGGCGGTGAGGTAGGCCTGGATTTCAGCCGCGGAGACCTTGCCGTTGCCCCCGCGCGTCTTGGTGCCCGCCTGGTCCGCCGCCTTCAGCAGGCCCGCCTCCCAGCTCTGGTCCGTCCAGCCGAACCTGGTCTGCAGCTCGGTGATGGAGACCTCGCGGGCGCTGGAGCGAGCCCAGGCGCTGGTGTCCTGGGGCTTGAGGCCATTGACGGGCGCGGACTCGGTGGACACCGAGGGCGACGGGGTGCTGGCACGAGAAGTGGGTCGCAGCGTCGTCATGGCGGTGACTTCCTTGGGCCGACCAGGGGCTGGCGCGGAGTGAGGCCCGGCCTCTCTATCGTCGGCCCGACGGGGTGCCCGGTTGCGTCATGGCCCCACATTTCTGTCACAAAGGCGTGACTACGGCTTCTTGCCCTGGGACGCCTGGACGGTCCGTGCGTCCGCCTTCGCCTGCTGGAGCGTGCCGACGATCTGCGCCTCGGCCTGGAGGCGCTCGACGTAGTCGGCGGCGAGCCCCGCGCGCTCGGCGGCCAGGGCCAGCGTGACGAGGAAGGCCTCGCTGATGGGGCCCTGGGGGGAAGGGGTGGCCCTGGGCGGGGGCGTGAAGGCGTGGGCGGAGAGCAGCGCGCCGGTGGCGGTGCGCACCTTGACGGGGCGGGAGGTGGAGGCCTCGGCGATCACCGATTCCAGCCGGCTCACCGCGTCCCACGCCTCCGGGGAGAGCCGGCGCAGCACGCCGGGGAGCTTCTTGCCCGGGGCATCCACCAGCCGGGCCACCTTGCCGCCCCAGGCCAGCGAGGGCACGTCGTAGACGACGTCCACGTCCAGGGCCTCGGCCAGCTCTCCGTCCGGCAGCGCGGGCAGGGCCGGCAACCCCGGCAGGCGCTCACGCGCCGTCACCGGGGACAGGTCGACGGAGTAGGCGAACCAGGAGCGCGGCGAGGGCGTGGCGGCGGGCATGGTGTCGAGTCTCGACGGGGCGAGGCCCCGGGACAAGCCCCCGTGGGTGTGGGCCGGGGCGTCGGGCGCGAAGCCTGGTGGGGTGAGCGCCAGGGTCGTGGGCCCGCAGCGACGACGCATTCCGGCGCAACACCGGGCGAGCGCGCCACCGAGCGGAGGGCCTCAGCGACGACGCCTTCCGGGGCTACACCTGGCGAGCGCGCCACCGGGCGAGGGCGTCAGCGACGACGCCTTCCGGAGCACCACTGGCGAGCGCGCGACCGGGCGAGGGCGTCAGCGACGACGCCTTCCGGAGCACCACTGGCGAGCGCACTACCGGGCGGAGGGCGTCAGCGACGACGCCTTCCGGAGCACCACTGGCGAGCGCACTACCGTGCGGAGGGCGTCAGCGACGACGCATTCCGGAGCACCACTGGGCGAGCGCACTACCGGGCGGAGGGCGTCAGCGACGACGCATTCCTGAGCACCACTGGGCGAGTGCGCCACCGTGCGGAGGGCGTCAGCGACGACGCCCTCCGGGACGAGGCAAGGAGGGCTACTCCTCGGTCGTGCGGTTCGCGGCGAGCTCGATGACGTTGACCATCAGGTCCTTCACGCGACGGGGCTTCTCGCCACCGTTGTCGCGGAGGATGAGGTCGATGTCGTCCTCGGGCTCGTGGTACTCGGGGATGAGGTCGCCGCCGCCCTTCGGGTTGGACAGGCCCTCGAAGAGGAAGAGCACGTCCTCGCCCTTGCGGCCGAAGACGGCGCCGTCCTGACGGTCCCGGTACATGTTGATGTCGCGGTTGATGCGGTCGAACGGGTCCGGCAGCTGCGCGTTGGCCTGCTCCACCACGTCGCGGAAGTAGTTCGCCTGCCCGCGACGGTCCGTGTCGACGACGGACAGGCGCTGGTCATCCCAGCGGCCCACCATGTCCACGTTGATGACGCCGGTGATCTGCTCGGTGCCCAGGCCCGGAATCGGGTGGTCCACGAAGTACTGCGAGCCGACCAGGCCCTTCTCCTCCGCGCCCGTCCAGATGAAGAGCACGGAGCGGTCCAGCTCGCCGCGCTTGGCGGCCTCGGCCAGCTCCGGCACCGCCGCCATCAACACCGCGCTGCCGGACGCGTTGTCGTCCGCGCCGTTGTGGACGTTGCCCCGACGATCCGTACCCACGTGGTCCAGGTGGGCCATCACCACGATGACCTCGTCCTTGTGGGGCCCCGAGCCCGGCAGGAGCGCCATGGTGTTGACCGCCTGCCCGGACTCCGTCGCCAGCGAGCGCAGCTCCTCGACACTGCGCAGGCCGCCGTCGCGCGCCGGCGCGAGCGGCTGGCCCTCGGCCTTCATCGCGCTCTCGTACTTCTTGTTGAGCATGGCCAGCGTCTCCTGGGGCATGCCCTCCTCCAGGTAGAAGCCCTCCTCGAAGAGCTTGTGGCCGAACTCCTTGTGCGCCTTGTGCCCCTCGCCGCCGTGCACGTGGTTCTCGCCCGGGTTGCCCAGGAACGAGTACACGTCGAAGCGCTGCTGGTACGGGTTCTCGGGGCTGTTCACGTTGGGGCCGACGAGGCCGTACTTCTCGACGTGGGCCT
This sequence comes from Myxococcus sp. XM-1-1-1, assembly GCF_020037095.1. Classification (NCBI taxonomy): domain Bacteria; kingdom Pseudomonadati; phylum Myxococcota; class Myxococcia; order Myxococcales; family Myxococcaceae; genus Myxococcus; species Myxococcus sp. XM-1-1-1. The sequence continues at coordinate 151,962 of NZ_JAIQDH010000001.1, read as the reverse complement.
GCACGTAGGCCGACGCCGCGTCGAGCCCGGGCGACGGGCTGTCACGCCCCTGCAGCTCGTCCGAAGCCAGGTACGCGATGTGCGTCATCGGGTCCGAGTCCGCGACGTTCGGTGCGGGCTCGGTGGGCGTCTCCGGCGTGGGCTCCACCGGGCCCTGGCACGGAGGCGGGGGCACGGGAGCGGGCAGCTGCGGGAGCGGCTGGGGCACCGGCGCGGGAAGCTGCGGCAGCTGCGGCGCGGGGAGGCGGGGCAGCGGCTGGGTGGAGCCGGTCTCGAAGCGGTCCTTGTTCCAGCTCAAGTCGGGCGCCTTCGCCTTGTTCTCGGGCGGCGGAGGGGCCTTCGCGGCCGGGGCTCGCGACGACGCGGTGGGCAGGGGACGAGGCGTGTCGCTGATCTTCGAGGCCATGGTTTGGGGATCCCGATGGAGAGCGTGAATGGCGCGCTTCGGGATTATCGCCACAGTGTGCCTCCAGGTTGCGAGGAGACCTCACTTCACCGTGATTTCAGTGGGTTGTATCAACACATGTTTCAGCGGCGGCGGATCACCGGGCCCCGAGGGCCAGGGTGGTGGGCGCGCAGGGCGTCCACGAAGGCGCTCAGCGCCGGCTCCCGCTCCCCTGCCCGGGTCGCCACCGCCCAGTCCAGCCAGAGGCCCCGAGGGCCGACGCGCACGGCGTGCAGCCCGCCCTCGGCGAGCCACGGCGTCACGGCCCACCGGGGCAGCACGGTGACGCCCAGGTTGGCGCGGACCATCTCCAGTGCCACGCCCCCCGTCATGGGGATGAGCGTCGCCTTGCGTGGCGAGAGGTTGCCCGCCTTCGCGAGCGCCCGGCCCAGCGGCGTGTGCGCCGCGAGCGCGCCCGCGTCGACCCAGACGTGCTCCTCCGCGAGGGCCCGGACCTCCACCTCCTTGCGACGCGAGGTGGCCCACGCATGCTCCCGGCCCACCACGGCGACCAGCTCGTCCCGGAAGAGCGGCTCCACCTGGATGCGGGGACCGGGCCGGGCCTCACCGGCCACGAGCGCGACGTCGAGCCTGCGCGACAGCAACCACTCGGTGGGCGCCTCCCCCGCCTCGGCGACGATGGTGACCTCCAGCCCGGGCCAGTCCCGGGAGAAGCCGCGCAGGAGCTCCGGCAGCCAACGGTAGGACTGCAGACACGCGGTCGCCACCCGGAGCGTGCCGCTGGCGCCGCTCAACAGCTCCCGCGTCTCCGCCTCGGCCCGGACGAGCTCGCTCAGCACCGAGCGCGCGGCCTCGGTGAGACGCCTGCCCGCGGAGGTCGGCTCCAGCCGTCGCCACTGACGATGGAACAGCGGCCCCCCGAGCCGGTCCTCCAGCTCCCGCAGTTGCTGGCTCAACGCGGAGGCAGACAGGTGGAGCTTGCGTGCGGCGGCGTTGAGGCTGCCCAGCTCCTCGATCGCGGCGAGCAACAAGAGGTGACGTGTCTCCACGAGCGGGCTCGGCATCGATTCAGCCTGCCTTAACACTGCCTCCGGAACAACGCGTTCGACTGAATCGAAGCCAGCTCGCATCTTCGCGTGACGGAACACCCCGCCGCGAGGTCCGGGTCTGGCTCGCGCGCCGGGAGGAACACCGACCCGAAGGATGGATGGACACCATGAATCGTCACCTGCGCACGTCACTCGCGGCGCTCCTCGTCACCCTGCTCGGCTGCGCGGGCTCGACGACGGGCGGCCCCTTGGCTTCCCGGTCCACGTCTCCGAGCACATCGAACGTCGAGGCGTATCCCGTCGAGCACCTCGCGGTGCGCTCGCTCATCGAGCGCTTCGCGGACGCGGCCAACCATCAGGACTGGAAGACCATGGAGTCGCTCTTCACCGAGGACGCGGTCTGGGAGGTGAAGGCCGCGCCGCCCATGGGCTGGACGTTCGAGGGACGCAACGCCATCCGAGAGGGCATGACGGGCAATACCGCGCGCGTCGAGCTGCGCGTCATGAGCGTCACGCCCATCGTCGTCCACGTGCAGGGCCCCGAGCGGGCCACCGCGCGCTCCACCCTGGACGAGGTCCTCCGCGTCAGGCAGACGGGCAAGGACCTGCGGGTGGTGGGCACCTACTCCGACCAATTCGTGAAGCAGGACGGCCAGTGGCGCTTCGCCCGGAGGACCTTCGAGTTCCGCTACGAAGAGGAGCTCGGCACCCCCACGGGAGGTGCGCGCTGAGCGCCGCGTCGACACCACGCGTGGCGCTGGGAGGCTGAGCGACGGGCTCGGCTCAGAGGTGGCGGACCTCGGTGGGGGGCTTCGTGAAGTCGTCGTCGCGTCCGTTGACGTAGGTGATGGGCGAGCGCATCAGCTCGTCCACGTCCACGTCGTCCAGGCAGTTGACCTTGATGGTGTAGTACTTGCCCAGCTCCGTGTCGTCGCCCCAGCCGAACGCGTGCACGCCGCAGTGCTTGCAGAACAGGTGATGGAGCTGCCTGGTGCGGGACTGGTACTCGGTGAGCGCGGACTCACCGGCCAGGAGCCGGAAGTCCTCGGGGCCGATGACGGATTGCCACAGCCGCGCCTTGGTGCAGATGGAGCAGTTGCACTTGTAGGTGCCCTGGCTCAGGTCGACATCCGCTTCGTACCGGACCGCTCCACAGTGACAGCCGCCGACGTACGTCTTCTTCACGAGTGACGCTCCTCATGGCCCCAGCCACGAGCCCCTCCCTCCCGAGAGCCCCGCCGCCAGCCCCCTCTCGTGGGGGCTTTTCCGTTCCGGAGAAGCAGAGCACGAGACGGCGCCCGGGCCACGGCCGGATTTCGCCCGACCGCGCCCTCCTCCACGAGGGCGACATCCGGGACGTCGTCACGCCAACGACCCGCCGCGCGAGCGTCGCATACCGTCGACGAGGCCCGGGGCGGCACGTCCGACATCCGACGGAGGACCGGGCGCCCGAGCGCTCGTCATGCGCGCCCACCCCACCGCGTCCGTGCCCCGGCACGGACAGTCCGGAGCTACTCTCCGGCCGCGCGCACCCGACCTCATGGACCTCACGCTCTGGGCCACCTTCACGCTGACGATGGCGCTCTTCGCCATCACTCCGGGACCCGCCGTCTTGCTGGTGGTCTCGCAAGCGATGTCGCGGGGCTTCCGGGCGGGGATGAGCGCGACGCTGGGCATCCAGGCCGGCAACGCCGTGTACTTCCTCGTCTCCGTGGCGGGCCTGGGCGCCGCGCTGGCCACCTCGCGAATCGCCTTCAACGCCATCCGCTACGCGGGCGCCGCCTACCTCGTCTACCTGGGCGTGAGCACGTTGTGGGCCGCGAAGCAGAGCCTCACGCTGGCCGAGCGCCCCAAGCCGCCCCTGTGGCAGGGCGCCTTCGTGCAGGGCTTCGCCAAGCAGCTCGCCAACCCCAAGTCCATCCTGTTCTTCGGCTCGCTGCTGCCGCAGTTCGTCCAGCCGGGCCCTCACGCGGGGCTGCAGTTCACCGTGTACGGCGTCTCCTGCATCGTGGTGGAGGTGCCGGTGCTGGCCGGGTACGCCTGGCTGGGCGTCGCCGGAGGCCGCGTCTCCAGCTCACCGCGCGCCCAGGTCTGGCGGGAGCGGCTGTCGGGCCTGGCGCTCATCGGCATCGGCGTGGTGCTCATCACGATGCGTCCGCCGGCCTGAGGCCCACGCACGGCGCCCTCGGCCCCGGGGCGCCGTGCCGGACGTCCTCTCAGGGCGACGGCGTCGACTCGGCGGGCGCGTCCGCGGGCGGCTCCTTCAGCGCCTCCAGCTCCCGCGCGTTGGCCGCGCGCGTCTTGGGCTTGCCCTTCTCCAGGCTGATGAGGGTGGCCTTGTTGCCCAGGACGCAGGCCAGGGTCTCCCCCAGCGCGGGGGCCTTCTTCACCGCGTCGCAGCGGCCCACGTAGGCCACCTGACGGCGCGCGGGCTCGATGCCGAACGCCACCGCGAAGAACTTCCCCGGGGTACCAGCGAAGGGGCCTCCGGACACGAGCGTCACCCAGGTGTCCTTCAGGAGCTCCGGCGTGTAGAGCACGTCGTAGCTCTCCGGCTTGCACTCGCGCTGGGTGCTCCCGGCCTTGCAGCGCTGCGCGCCCCGGATCTTCTCGAAGAGGCCGTTGTCCACCCGCGCGGTGAACATGGGCGCGGGCAGCTCGTAGCGCACGGGCCCGGCCTTCTCCAGGCCCGCGCAGGTGCGCTTGCCATCCGTCGCGGAGACTCGCAGCGTCAGCGGCATCTGCTGCGTGCCCGTGGACGAGGTGAGGATGAACGCGGTGCCCGTCTGCGCCAGGGACTCGGGGACGGTGACGGAGAAGGCCCCGATGAAGTCCGAGGGCCCCTCGTCCGAGTCGGTGAGCAGCAGGTGCAGTGAGCCGCCCACGCCCACCGGGAGCCAGGCCCCCGAGCGCGTCTCCTCCAGGAAGAGGCTGTTCCACAGGAGGACGCTGGCGTCCTCCTGCTTCGGGCCGATGACGACGGGCGAGGCGCCCTCCACGTCGACCGCCATCGCGGTCAGCTCCGGGTCCGCCGAGGAGCCTTCGTCCCACGCGGAGCCGCTGGCGTTGGTCGACTCGACCTTCGCCGCCAGCGGGGACACGAACAGCTCCTTGCACGCCCGATAGTCCTGCGCCCACGCCTGCGTGGAGACACAGAGCCCCAGCAACAGCCACCCTCGCATCATGCTTCCTCTCACTCCAGCCTGGGCGTCAGCGCCTCGGCTATAGCCCCAACGCGTATACCTTGTTCCGGTCCACCACGTAGACACGGTCCTTCACGATGACCGGGTCCCGCAGCGCGCCCCCGTCCGACGTGCCCACCAGCGACAGCTTGGTGGCGCTCCACAACGTCGACAACGTGGAGACGGCGACGACATGCAGCCCGGTGCGCGAGGTGATGACCAGCGTGGGGATGCTCACGCCCGAGTCGTCCTTCGTCCCCGACGCCGCCGCGATGCTCGTGCTGCGCCTGCCCGCGAAGGGCGTGGTGGAAAAATCCAGCAGGTCTCGCCCGTAGAACGGGACGACGACGTCATACACCCCCGTCAGCGTGGTCGTCAGGGGCGTGCCGCCGGAGAGCGCGTCGAAGGAGTACAGGACGGTGCCCAGGTTGGAGCCGGAGGTCTCCTGCGCCGCGAAGATGGCCCGTCCGGCCACGAGCACCGGCGCCTGGAAGCCGGTGAGGTGCGAGGCGGGGAGCGGCGCGGAGCGGAAGAGGCTGGCGCCGTTGTAGCCCGCGTTGCGGATGTTGAACGTCACGGTGCCGGTGGCCGGGTCCCGCTCCAGCAGATAGATGCGATTGCCCGACACGCTGATGTGGCTTGCGGGCTCCAGCGCCACGCGGGGCCAGCGCGCCGTGCCCGTGGCGACATCCCAGCCATACAGGCCCGTGGCGAAGGGACGGGGCTCGGTGGCGGAGCAGTTGGTGGAGCACTGGAAGTTGTAGAGGGCGGCCAGGTAGATGAAGCCGCCGTCCGCGGCGATGGAGCCCAGCCGGTCCTCGGCCGTGTCCCACTGGTGCTGCGGGAAGACGCGCGTGCCGCCGTAGTAGCCGTAGGTGTTCAGCTCCAGGAGCAGGTTGCCGCGCTTGTCGAAGGAGCGCAGGCCCAGCTTGGGGCCGTGGTAGTGGAGCTGGTTGTAGACCCACAGGCGCGTGCCGTCCGACAGCGACTGGCCCCAGCTGTCGTTGGGTGCCTGCTCGTACTCGGCATAGGGGATGGTGCCTCCGGAGTAGTAGTTGGCGCCGAACTGCTGGCTCCAGGTCCGGATGCCGTCGTCGTTGCGGACGATGCCCTCCTTCGCCTCGAAGACACCGCCGCCCACGTTCTTCTCGTAGGTGAACATCGTCGGCCAGTGGCCCCGGTTGTCATTGAGCTGGCGGTCCACGCTCCACACGTTGGCGCCGGTGTCCACGGCGAGCTTGTCCAGCGCGGGGCTGCCGCCGGAGCCGACGTAGTTGGGATTGGAGTTCCACGTCAGGTAGACGCCGCCGGTGTTCGCCACCACGCGCTCGACGCCCTGCACCGTGCGCCCCACGCCGGCGGTCGGTGCGTACTCCCAGAGCTTGCGCAAGGGATGCCACGCACAGCCGTCGGAGGTGGAGGAGCGGCGGGCATCATGCCCCAGCGTCGTCCAGGCGTTGGTTCCCGTGCACGCTGGCACCACGGCGGAGGTGACGACTCCCGCTGTCTCGGCTGGCGGTGGCGGGGCTTCCGTCCCCGGGCCTCCACAAGCGACGAGCCCCACGGCGGACCCCATCAGCACCACGCCTCGTGTCTTCAGCGTCATGGCACGACCTCCCCGTTTGTGGGCCCACGCTAGCGGTTCACGACACCGCTGTCCCCACCTCCCCCTTGCCCGCTTGCAGCCGGAGGGGCTGGGCACGGCCATACGTGAGCGAGCGCCACAGCCACTCCACTGGTCCGAAGCGGAAGCGCGAGAGCCACAGGTGGCTGAGGACAATCTGGACCGCGAAGATGCCGAGCGACAGGAAGATGACGCGTGACGGCGGCAGCTTCGTGATGAGCCCCAGTCCCCAGCCGTTGTAGATGAAGACACTGGCGACCGACTGCATCAGGTAGTTCGTGAGCGCCATGCGGCCCACGGGCATCAGCACGGCGAAGACGCGCTGGACCCAGCCACGCCGGGACAGGAGCGCGAAGATGGCGACGTAGGCCGCGCCCAGGAAGAGGCAGCCGAGATCCTGCACCTGGTTGAGCAGGATCGACGTGTCACGGCTCATCTGGTCCATCAACCCCAGCGAGCGCAGCCGCCAGAGCACCAGCCCCAGGCCATTGCCGATGACGCCGAGGAAGAGCCCCCAGAACAACAGGCGGTGGTGCACGGGCCGGTTGCCCTCGATGTCCTGGAGCAGCAAGAGCCGCCCCGCCAGCAGCCCGAAGAGGAAGCGGCCCAGCGCGAAGCTCATCCAGACGAGGCGGTTGGGTTGAAGGAAGGTCTCCACGTTGAAGCGCATGCCGCCGAGCATCGCCGTCCAGAGCGAGTCACTCGAGTACGCCTCCAGCAGGCGCGTGCGCGCCGCCAGCTCCGCCGCGCGCGTGGCCGTCGCAGCGGCCTTCGCGGCCTCCGCGCCGTGGAGCCATATCGGGATGTGGTGTGAGAGCAGCTGGACGGTGCTGGGTATCACCGCCATGCACAGCACGGCCCAGATGAGCACCGTCCTGTTGGAGGCGTTGCGGAACAACAGGAGCAGGAAGCCCACCAGCGCGTAGGTGTGCAGGATGTCGCCCACCCAGATGACGTACTGATGGAACAGGCCCAGGCCCAGGAGCACCAGCAGGCGCCGGGCATAGAGCCGGGTGATGGAGTCGCCCCGCTTCTCCGCGCGGGACATCTGGATGCTGAAGCCCAGGCCGAAGAGGAACGAGAACAGCGTCACGAACTTCTGGTTCACGAAGAACAGGTAGAGGTTGTTGATGACGGTCTCGAAGAGCGGCGCCGTCAGCGCTCGCGCCTCCTGGGGCGGCATCAACACCCGACCACTGAACCAGGCCGCGCTGTTGGAGACGAACACACCGCAGAGGGCAAAGCCTCGCAGGGCATCCAACAGCGTGACGCGCTCACCGGCGTCCACCGGGCGAGCCTCGGCGGAGGGCGGCGAGGAAACGACAACGGGCTCGGACATCGCTCAAGCAGATGTCCGAGCCCGTTCGTCGTCAACCGGGACTTGCTACGTGAGCACCATCCAGCTCGACCCGAGGTCGACTACCCCCGGCGCGGCGAGTTCGACGCGCACCAGCCATACCCGCGGCGCTCGCACTCGACGCGCTCCCGACGCTCACGCTCCAGCCGGGCCAGACGCTCACGCTCCTGACGCTCGCGCTCCAGTCGGGCCTGGCGCTCACGCTCCAACCGCGCCTGCCGTTCGCGCTCGACGCGGGCCTGACGCTCACGCTCCAACCGCGCCTGCCGCTCACGCTCCAACCGCGCCTGACGCTCACGCTCCTCACGCTCACGCTCCAGTCGGGCCTGACGCTCACGGTCCGCGCGCGAGACGTTGCGCTGCCCCTCCGCCCACTCCGTCACCTTCTGCGTCGCGACGGGGGAGGCACCATGAACCGACTGCGCGAGGACGGGAGAACCCATCGTGAGGGAGCACACCACCAGGACTCGCATCAGCTTGCTGTTCATGACGACCTCCTTGGCAGCGGGTTGCGCCGCGCTCTGTACCTTCTGACGCGCCTCCCTCGGGTCTATTCAGGTTCCGTCCCCCGCACCGGGCAGGGCACACACGGAGTCCAGGCGCCACTCGGGACGGCATGGGAAACAACGCCACGCTGCGTCCTGGCGGCGGCCTCGCATACATCCACCTCCTCACGGTGAGGGACGACGCGAGAGGCATCGCCCTCATCGCCGCACATCTCGCACGGAGGCGTCGGAGGACCACCGGGTCGCCAGCCGTCTGTCCTCCTCGTGCGAGGAGCCCGCCGAGGTGCTTCGGTGCACCTTCGCGCCCGGCGCGCGCAGGAGCCTGAGCACCTCCGCAACCTCGCGTGGCTGGCAGTCGGCCCTCGTTGCGCGATGACCGCGCCGAGGTGCTTCAGCCTCAACTCCTCATGCCCCCCGCACGAAAACGCCGGAGTCTCGGCGACCTCGTGCCGCGAAGACACAGGACAGACGCCTGACGTGATGCCGTACCGGGCCTATCGTGCAGGCAATGGCTGCTCAGCCCTCCGCGCAGCCGGGCGTCTTGTCCGGGTCCGGGAAGGGATGCTCCCGGTGGGGTGCCTCGTCATCGTCACCTTCCGCCACCCCGGGCGTGTGCCCGGGCACCTCCTCCTCGTAGCCCGTCTCCCGCGCCGTCCTGCCCTCCGAGGGGTCGCCCGCGCGTTGGCGCTCATCGATGTCCGGCATCACGTCCTCCTGGGTCGTCCTCGCGAAAAAGATAGGCAGTGCCGCGCACGAAGACGGCGCGCCGGGCGATGATGCGCGGCACAGCGGAGGCGGCGGCATGGGCACACACCTGGGAAGCACCTTGCGACAGTGGAAGGACCACGCCTCGCGGCTCGTCCAGAACACCGTCTCCCTGGCGGCGACGGTGTACGTCACCCTGCGGCCCGACCGCGCGGGGAGCGAGCGGGCCCAGCAGAACGCCGAGCGGCTCATCGCCGCGTGTCGCGAGTTCGAGGCGCGACGTGGCCGGCTCCCCGAGGCGCTGTCCGAGCTCGTCCCCGACCTGCTGCCCGAGCTGCCCCGGGCGAAGTTCGACGGCCCGCACTTCGGCTTCACCTATGACGTGACGCAGCAGCGCCACGTGCTCGGCTGGACGGACCGGCTTCCCTTCGGCCGCCCCTACTACGTCTTCGAGGAGGACCGCTGGGGGTATCTCGACTGACACCCGTCCGGAGGGCGTCCTCCACGCGTGACACGGTGTTGGGCTAACGTCCCCCGACATGCGCGTCTCGCGACTGTCGGCCGCCGCCCTGTTGCTGTGCCTCGCCATGGTGGGTTGTGAGCGCAAGGCCTCCACGGCCCCGCCCTCGGCTCCCCAGCCCGCGCCGACTCCCGATAGCTTCGCCAAGGCGGGCCTCACCGCGCCCGCGACGGTGCCCGGTGTCATCGAGCCGGGTGAGGTGGACGTCACGGAGCTTCGCGACGCCCTGGCCAACCCCACGCTCCTCGACGACGAGGCGATGGAGCGCCTGCTGAACCACCTGCGGGCCGAGAGTGGCTTGCCTCCAGACACCACCGGAGAGCTGCTCGAAGGAGCGCCCGGAGGCGCGCCGCCCAGGCCACAGTCGCTCCGAGCGGCCATCCCGCCTCCCGCCGCCGCACCCGCGCCCCGAGAGGCCCAGGAAGCCCTCTCCCTCGAAAGGCGAACAGCGGACGCCGTGGCCCGTCAGGCCGTCATCCGGTCGCGTGAAGCCATGCAGGTCATCCGCGGGAGCAGCGGTGGCGGCGGCGAGCTCACGCAGGAGCCTTCCAAGAAGGAGCGGGCCGACGGCGCTCCACCGCCCACGAACCTGCCCACGCCCGTGTTGCCCAAGGTGGACGCGGCGCCTCGCGCGGCCAAGGTCCTGGTGCGTGACGAGTCCGGCCGCTACCAGCCGCTGAAGACCCGCGCGATTCGCGTCGTCACGTACATCCAGGGCGCCCGCGCGCGCACGGTGGTGGACCACCTCTTCGAGAACGACACGCCCCACGCGCTCGAAGGCACCTTCTACTATCCGCTGCCCGGAGGCGCGTCCGTCGCGGGCTTCGCGCTCTACTCGGGCGCCGTCGCGGTGAACGCCCCTTCCCTCTTCCAGTCCTCGGACCTGCTGCCCGCGCTGGGCGACGGCACCGCCGACCTGGAGCGCCTCACCGCCGCCGCGCCTCCCAGTCCGAAGGGCGCGAAGCGCTCATGGGGCGAGGTGCAGGAGGCCCGCGTCGTCGAGCAGAAGCGCGCCCGCGAGGTCTACGAGGACATCGTCCGCGACAACGTCGACCCCGCGCTGCTCGAGTGGGCGGGCGCCTCCACGTTCAGCGCGCGCGTCTTCCCGCTGCCGCCCCGCTCGCTCAAGCGCGTGGTCATCGCCTACGAGCAGACGCTCATCCACGACGGCCAGCACCTGCGCTACACGTGGCCCCTCCCCGTCGGCGCGGGCAAGGACGTGCAGGTGTCCGCGCGCGTCCACGTGGACCCGACGCAGGTGCGGCAGGAGCTCGTTGCTCCCGACGCCAAGGGCAGCGCTCGAATGCTCGGCGCGTGGCGGGTGCATGACTGGCCCCAGCTGAAGGGTGACGGAGCGCTGTCCGTCGCGCTCGCGCCGAAGGACGCCGACGCGGACGTGCTCGTGGGCAAGGACGACGCGGGCCTTCCCGGCCAGGCCTTCCATGCCCGCGTCCGTCTGCCCGCGAAGCTGACGTCGACGGCCGAGGGCCCGCCCACCGGGCGCGCCGTCCTGGTGGTGGACACCTCCCTCTCCACCGAGGACGGGAACGCCTGGGCGCTCCAGGCCGCCACCCTGCGCGCGCTCCTGGAGAAGGACACCACGCTGAAGGAGTACGCGGTGCTCCTCTTCGACGTGCGCCCCCGCTGGCTGCACGGCACGGGCTGGCGGACGAACGACGCCGCCCGCCGTCGGGAGACGTTCTCCGAGCTGGAGCACGTGTACCTGGAGGGTGCGTCGCACGTGGACGGGATGATGGCGGAGCTGGACCGTGCCGGCGCTGACTGGCTCAAGCCCGCCCGGCCCGGCACGCGCGTGACGGCCCTCCTGCTGTCGGACGGCAACGTCACGTGGGGCCCGAGCACCGTCGAGTCGCTCATCTCCCGGCACACCAGCGCCGAGTCGCTGCGGTGGGTGACGTACCGCTTCGGTGAGGCCGCGGTGAACACGGAGCTGTTCGACGCGCTCGCCCGGGCCAGCGGAGGCCGGGGCGTGTCGGTGCTCTCCGGAGCCCAGGTGGATGCCGCGGCGACGGCGCACCGGGCCAGTCCCGTCGTGCTCTCCCGCGTGGAGGTGAAGGGCGCGCCGGTGAAGGACCTGGTCATCGCGGGCCGCCCGCACCTGGTGTTCCCGGGCCAGGAGCTGCTCGTGGCCGGGCGGCTGACGGAGCCCGGGGCCGCGGCGCTCGTGGTGTCCACCCGCGCGGGCGAGGAGGAGAAGACGCTCGAGGTGCCCCTGCCTCGCGACACGAACAGCGCGTTCGCGCCTCGCGCCTGGGCGGACCTCTTCGTCGCCCGACTCGTCTCGCTGGACGACGTGCGGCTGGACCGGATGGTGGTGGCGCTCAGCCAGCACTACCACCTGGCCAACGCGCGCGCGTCCATGCTCGTGCTCGAGACGGCGGCCGAGTACACGCGCTTCGCCCTGAGCGACGAGCGCGTGGAGCTGACCGACCTGGAGCTCCTGCGCAAGCGCGAGCAGGACCAGCGCCGGGATGCGCTCGTGGGGCTGGACCTGGACGCCGTCCCCAAGTCGGGGCGCGCCGTGGTGGACGCCCTGACGCGGCAGCGCGCGGCCCTCGCGCCCACCCATCCGCGCCAGCCCTTGCGCGACGAGCCCTACGCGGGCGGCGAGGCCCGCCTCACCGCGGAGCTCACGTACCGCAAGGCGCGTCGGGAGAACCGGGACGATGTGACGCTGTACGAAGGCATCGCCCGGGAGCGCGCCTTCGCGGGTGACACCGGAGGCGCCGTGCGGGCCCTCTCGTCCCCCGTGGAGCTGCGCCCCAAGGCCCCGGAGGCGCTGCGACTGGTGGGCTACGGCCTGCTCGCCCTGGGCCAGTACGCCGCGGCGACGGAGCTGTTCGAGCACCTGCGGCTCAGCCGCACCTTCGAGGGACAGGCCTACCTGGAAGAGGCGCTCGCGCTGGACGCCGCCGGCCGCTACGCCGAGGCCGCGCGCAACTACGAAATCCTGCTCGCCCGCCCCTTCCCGCGGCACCCCGGTGAGCTGAGCCTGGTCGCGACGTACCACTACGGCCGGATGCTCTCCGCGCTGGCGCGACACCCGCGCGCGGAGCCCATCGTCCAGGAGCTGCGCGCGCGCCTCGCCGAGCTTGGGAGCCCCGGGACGTCGGGCATGTACAGCGACGCCTTCTCCCGCGCGCCCATCGGCTATCAGCTCACCACCCACTGGAACTCGGACCAGACGGACATCGACCTGTGGGTCATCGAGCCCGACGGCGAGCGCTGCTACTACCAGCACAAGCAGACGCGGCTCGGAGGCCAGCTCTACTGGGACATCACCGATGGACTGGGGCCGGAGCTGTACCACGCGCGCAAGCTGGTGCCGGGGCCCTATCATGTCGTGGTCCACTTCTACGGACACCGCGCGCCCAAGCTCGCCGTGCCCACGGCCGTGCTGCTGGTGAGCGACAGGAACGTGTTCTCCGTCGACGAGCCGACGCAGCGCCGCTTCCAGCTGCGCATCCTCCCGAAGAAGGATGCGAAGCTGCTGCTGCGCCGCGAGGAGTTCATCTCCCGGAAGACGGCGACCATCGCCACCCAGCCCCCACCCTGACGTCTCCCCCCGCGAGGTCCGGCATGAGTCACCATCGCAAACCCCGAGGCCCCATCGGTCGCGTCGGAGGCCTGCGCCGCGTCGAGGGCGCCGACGCCATCCTCCGCGTCCGCGCCCTCGAGCGCGTCTCGGGGCCCCAGCGCGTCGAAGCCAACGACGTGGCCCGACGCTCCTTCGCCGAGGCGCTGGATCGCGCCTCGCGCGGGCTGCACAGCCCGGAGCCCCTGCCCACCGTGCACCGCCCTCCGCCTCCCCCCGCGCGACGCACGCGCGAGGAGGACGAGCCGATGACACCTCCGGAGCCTCCTCCGGAGAGCTTCATGGGAATCCTGTGGTGGAAGATGCGGGGCCACCGCTAGCGACCCGCCGTCCCCGTCAGAAGGTGAAGCCGCCGCCGAAGTAGGGGCCGTGCATCCTGTCCACGTGGGCCACGCCGTCCACAGTCCCCAGGTCATCCAGGTACAGGCCGCGCCAGCCGCCGCGCAGCATCAGGCTGCCCAGGTGCAGGGCCAGGCCCACCGTGGCGTCGACCTGGAGGAACGGCAGCGGCGTCAGCTGCGCGCGCGCCTCGAAGTCCAGCGGGGAGAACAGACATGCCTCGAAGGACAGCGCCACGCTCGGGCCCGCCAGGGTGATGTCCGGGGCGTGGGCCGTGCTCAGGCCGCCCTCCGCGCGCAAGCGGAGCGCGTCGTGCACCACGAAGGCATACGTCAGGTGCGCCGACACGAGCATGAGGTCGTCCTCGCCCGGCGTGCCGTCATCCGTGGGCTGCTTCAGCCACATCATGCGGGTCTCCACCCCGAAGCGCTGGCCTTCCAGCCCCGCGAGCAGGTCCACCCCGCGCACGTCGTCGAGCATCACCAGTCGCTGCGCGCTCAGCCGGAAGGACAGCGGCACCGCGTGCCGTCGCCCCGCCAGGAGGGGCTGGGACGTCTCCGGGTCGAGCCGCTCCGACAGGTGCGTCCCCGTGTTGGCGATGGTCCGGGCGGCGCCCTGGAACAGCCCGCTGAGCAGGCTCGCCACGATGCCGCCCGATTCGTCGTCTCCTTCGTCCGAGCAACAGTCATCGTCGGTGAACGCGTCGCGCGAGCGGGGCTTCTTCCCGTCGTCATCGTCGTCCTCGGTGCCGATGGCCGAGGCCTCGTGCGTGTCCGGGTCCGCGCTGGAGTCGTGCGTGCTCGACTTCGAGTCGCTCGGGGTGTTTTTCTTGCCGAAGCGCGCCTCGGCGGCGGGCGCCCAGACGAGCCCCGCAAGCACCCCCAGACACCACAACGTCTTGATTGGGAACACGCCCGCTCCCGCGTCGATGGACGCGGACCGGCCACCGCGCGGAGGGCATTCAACCGCGAGCCGGGGTCTGATTGTCAATCAGCCCCGTGGCGGCGCTTCAGCGACGACGGCGTGGAACGGATTGGGCCCCGAAGGTGTCACACGCCTCCAGGGTGCCCTGCGTCAGGCCGCGCTTGAACCACTCGACGCGCTGCGCGGACGAGCCGTGGGTGAACGACTCGGGGACGACGTGCCCCTGGGCGCGGCGCTGAAGCGTGTCGTCGCCGATGGCGGACGCGGCGCCCAGGCCCTCCTCCACGTCACCCGCCTCCAGAATCTGGCGCTCGCGCTGGGCATGGTGCGCCCAGATGCCGGCGAAGCAGTCCGCCTGGAGCTCCTGGAGCACCGACAGCGCGTTGCCATCCTCCGGCGACGCGCGCTGCCGCGCGGCCTGCACCTGACGGGAGATGCCCAGCAGGTTCTGCACGTGGTGCCCCACCTCGTGCGCCACCACGTAGGCCTGCGCGAAGTCGCCGGGCGCACCGAAGCGGCGGTCCAGCTCGTCGAAGAAGTCCAGGTCCAGGTACACGCGCTGGTCCGGCGGACAGTAGAAGGGCCCCACCGCGCTCTGCTGGAACCCGCAGGCCGAGCGCACCGCGCCGGTGAAGAGCACCAGGCGCGGGTCCACGTACTCGACGCCGTGGGGCTCCAGGAGGCCGGGCCAGGTGTCCTCCGTGTCCGCCAGGATGACGGAGACGAAGTCCTTGAGCTCGGCCTGCCGCGGGTCATCGGGTACGCCCGAGCCGCCCGTGCCGTAGTCGCTGGACGGCCCACGTCCACCGCTCGGCGTGATGACGACCGAGGGGTCTCCCCCGAGCAGCATCACCAGCAGCGCCACCACCAGCGACGCCGCCCCGCCGCCCACCGCGAGCGGGCGTCCCAACCCCGCCCCGCGCCGGTCCTCCACATTGGAGCTGCGACGTCCTCCCTGCCACCGCATGCCTGCCCCCTCGCGGATGTCTTCCTGTCCAGGCAAGGTAGTCAGCGTCGGAGCGGGAGGACGCAGGGCCCCGCCTGCCTCGCCTGGGTGGACGGACACCAGGCGAGGGAGCACGCCGCCCGTCAGGGTGACGACAGGGCCTGGAGCATCGGCAGGACGCGGCTCTTGTCCGCGACGACGCCCACCACCAGACGCTTCACGCAGCCGTCGAACTCCTGCTTCACCTGCTCGGCCGTCACCGCCTGGAGGTGCGCGGGGCGCTGGGCCAGCGACTCCGCGGGGAAGCCGCGCACGCGCGCGTCCAGGAGCGACTGGACCCACGACTCCGAGGAGACGAACGACACCGCGTCGCGGGACAGCAGGCGCTTCCTGGCGCGCGCCAGCTCCGCCTCGTCCACGCCCTGGGCGAACGACGCGAGCGTGTCCTGCACGGCCTTCGCGCCCTCCGCCATGCGCTGCGCGTCCACCAGTCCCTCCACCAGCAGGTGCGAGGCGCCACCGCGTCCCAGCCAGGTGCTGGCGCTGAAGCCATACGACGCGCCCTGGCGCGCGCGCACCTGGTCGAAGATGCGCCGGCCCACCAGCTCCGCCATCACGTCGTAGCGCGCCGCCGCCTCCGGCGTGGCCGTGGGCAGCCGACACGCCAGCTGCAGGTGGCCCTGCGTCGCGCCGGGGCGGGACGTCACGAGCGTCCGGGGCTTCGCGGCGGGCGACGGCAGCCCCGGCGCGGCGGGCACCTCCACCGGCGAGGCCGGCCCGTGCTTCCAGCCGCCCAGGTACTCGCGCACCAGCGGCTCCACCGTCGCCACGTCGAACTCACCCGCGATGACCACCACCGTGTTGGCCGGACGGTAGACGTCGCGGATCCAGGCGGTCATGTCCTCCTCCGACACGCGGGACAGCTCCTCGCCCGTGGCGTGGCGCGAGTAGGGGTGCGGCTCGTAGAGCAGCTGCATCAGGTCCCGCTGCGCGCGCTCCTCCGGGTGGGAGTCCAACGTCTTGCGCCACGGCACCAGCTGCTCCTGGAGGAACCGCCACGCGTCATACGAGGTCCGCGTGGAGGAGAGCTGCTCGGCCAGCATCGCGAGCATGTTGCCGACGTTGCCGGACGTCCCGGCCACCTCGAAGCGCTGGTGGTCCCGGTGCATGCCGCCGTGGACGTGCAGACCCCAGTGGCTCGCGTTGCCCTCGAACCAGGACTCGCGGAAGGAGCCATACTCCGCCATCTCCGCCACGCCCGCCTTGGGCCCGTACGTGCGCCCTCCGCCCAGCACCGCGCCCACGCGCACCACGGGCAGGCCCGGCCGGGGCGCGAGCAGCACCTCCATCCCGTTGTCGAGCTTCAGCGTCCGCACCGGCGCGGACAGCGCGGCCTGGGCCGCCTGGGCGACGCGCTCGGAGCGGGCGCTCGCGGGCGGCTCCTCCGGCAGCGCCACGGGCGCGGCCACCACCGCGCCGCCCGACTCACCGGGCCGCACGAGGATGACGCGCGCGCGCTCGCGCTGGAGCCACTTGTAGGCGAAGTCCGTCACCTTGCCGCCGTCGAGCGTCATCAGCGCCCGCTGAGAGCGCGTGTACCCGCGCGCATCCAACATGAAGTGCGTCAGCTCCGCCCGGCGCACGGTGCGCGACAGCAGCTCCTCGGACTCCAGCACCATGCCGGTGATGACGTTACGGCGCAGGGCCTGGAAGTCGTACTCGCGGCCGAGCACCGCCCCCGCCTGGCCGGCCTCCTGGCTCCACGTCCACTGGACCTCGTCCAGCATGTTGTCCGCGGACCTGCGAGGGTGGCTGCCCTGGGTGAGCACCACCCTCACCACCAGCAGCGACGCGCGCGTGCCGGGCAGCAGCATCGTGGAGAACCCGGCGATGTCACCGTCCCGCCGCATGGAGCCCCCCAGGCTGCGGCCCAGGTTCACCCGCACGAAGTCGTGGATGGCGCTCGCCTCGTCGAAGGAGCGCGGCAGCACCCAGGAGATGTACAGCTCCGGAGAGCCGACGGCGGCCTGGTACTCGGGCATCTGCGCGGGCGCGGCGCGCAGGGGCGGCTCGGACACGGGGGGCATGCGCGAGTCCACCGCCAGCGGGGCCCCGGTGCCCACCCACTCCGGGGGGAGGTTGTCGAGCAGCACCGCCTCCACCCTCGCCAGGTCCACGTCTCCGGCGATGACCAGCGTCGTGTTGTCCGGCCGGTAGTGGGCGCGCGTGAAGCGCTGCGCATCCGCCAGCGACAGGGCCGTCAGCGACTCATGCGTGCCGATGACGGGGCGCGAGTACGGGTGCTCCGGTGCATAGACGGACGCGTGCACCCAGCTGAAGACCTGGCCCACGAAGCCCGTCTCGTTGCGCTGGCGCAGCTCGTTGCGCACCACCTCCCGCTCCACCGCGAACATCTCGGGTGTGAGGCCCGAGAGGGGCGCGGACAGCCGCTGCCCCTCCATCTTCACGAGCAGGTCCAGCGACTCCTTGGGCGCCACCGTCTGGTACACGGTGTGGTCCATGCTGGTGAAGGCATTCGAATAGCCGGCCGCCGCGTCCTCCAGCCGGGTCGACACCGAGGGGCTTCCCCCATGGCGCGCGCGGAAGGCCAGGTGCTCCACCACGTGCGCCAGGCCCTCCTTGCCCATCGGGTCGCCGGAGCCGCCCACGCCCACCAGGGCCACCATCGCCACCACGGGCGCTCGCGGGTCCTGCTCCACCACCACGCGAAGCCCCGACGGCATGCGGAAGTCGCGCAGCGGGAAGGACACGTCCCGCATCACCACCTGTCCGCGCTGCGGCAGCGTGGAGCACGCGCCCAGCACGACGCAGAGCACCCCCACGACAGCCGACACCACCCTCCGCCCACGCGGAGGATTCCCAACCTGGATTTGTGAGCTCATATGAAGCGGACTCGCGCGACTGCGGGACGGACACACCGCGCCCCCTCCGGGCGCCAGCCCCAGGTCCATAGACCAAAGGCAGCCTGGAGCGCCATCAGCGCCCGGTCTGGAATCACTGTCACGCGGAGCCACTCACCGCGGCGGCGACGTGCTGGCTGCCCCAATGCGCGACGCCGAGGATGCTCTCCATCGGGTTGACGCCCAGCGCGGTGGGGAAGACCGAGCCATCCACGACGAAGAGGTTGTCACAGTCCCAGTAGCGCAGCGTGCTGTCCACCACGCTCGTCTCGGGGCTCCCCCCCATGGCGCACCCTCCCATCTGGTGGGCGCTGAGCACCGAGCACTCGAGCGGGGCGTAGGGCGCGTCATCGAGCAGCGGGATGTCCTGCTCGCTCCGCATCACCACCGGCTTCGAGTGCGGGCTGAGCACCACCTCCGCCCCGGCGGCGAACTGGATGCGCGCGGCGACCTTGAGCGCCTCTCGGAAGGCCTCCCAGTGCAGCGCCGTGAGGGGATAGTCCACCTTGAAGCGCGAGTACTCGCCCGCGCCGCGCAGGGCCACGGTGCCGCCCTCGTCCCCGGGCTGGACGCCATCCAGGCAGATGGAGATGAGCGCGTTGGCGTGGGGCAGGCCCGCCATCAAGTCCTGGTGCCCCGCGCCGAAGCCGTTGAGCGCCACCGCGCTCAGGAGCGGCAACAGCGGGGGGACCTCCAGGAGCCACCCCATCCGCCCCTGCCCCCGGTCGATGAACTGCCGCGAGTACACGGTGAGCGGCGCGCCCGAGTACGCCTCCACGCGCTCGCGGAAGCGCGCGTTGGACACGACCACCGGATGCAGGAACAACCGCTTGCCCACCCGTCCTCGTCCGGTGAGCCCGCTGCGCAGCAGCAGGCCCGGCGAGTTGATGGCCCCACCGCACACCGCCGTCACCTTCGCCTTCACGGTGAGCCGCCTGCCCGTGGGCCGGTTCGTCCTCGGGTCGAGGATGTCCCCGTGCACGGCCGTCACCCGGCCGCCGTTCGTCTCCAGTCGCCGCGCGCTGACGTTGGCGTACAGCCGCATGCCCCGCTCCACCGCCTCCGGGATGAGCGTCACCAGCGTGGACTGCTTGGCGTCCGTGGGACAGCCCAGTCCACACGCGCCCAGCGACGCGCACGCGCGCACGTTGCGCTTCACCGTGCCTCGGCCATACCCGAGCGCGCCCAGCCCGTCCCAGAGGATGCGGTTGTTGCGATTGGCCTGCTCGATGGGCCAGTCACGGATGTTCAGCCGATCCTCCAGCCAGTCCCAGTGCGGCGCGAGCGTGGCCGCGTCCAGGCCCTTCACGCCGTGCGCGTCGCGCCAGTGCTCCAGAATCTCGGGCGGCGTGCGGAAGCATGCGCACCAGTTGACGGCGGTGCCGCCGCCCACGGTGCGCCCCTGGTAGATGCCGATGGACAGGTCGTCCGTCGCCCGGTTGCCACCCTCCTGGTAGAAGGTCGCGTAGGCCTTGGCCTCCTTCAGGTCGAAGTCGCGACGGGTGTGGTAGCCGCCCTCCTCCAGCATCACCACGTCCAGCCCGCGCCGGGCCAACTCCAACCCGAGCACTCCGCCGCCCGCGCCGCTGCCCACCACGCAGACATCACACGTGAGCGCCTGGTCCCCGGTCAGCTCAGCTCCCGTCCGGATGCGTCCCGTCATGGCGTGCCCCCTCCCGAGCCCGCGAAGGGTCCATCCTCGGGCCCACGCCACACCGGCGCGTCCGCGACGTGGAAGCCCTCCGGCGCCGCGTAGCCCGTGGCGGCCATGGCGGCCGGGTGCGAGTAGTAGGCGGCGTAAAGGAGCCCGCGCAGCGCGTGGTAGCCACCGCGGCGGAACACCAGCCGCGACGTCCTCCAGGACTCGAGCACGGCATCCTGCGCCTCGGGACCGAGCCGCGAGAACGGCGTGACGCGTCCGGTGAAGAGCAGCCCCGCGAGCGCGTTGTCGAACAGACCCACCACCGCCTTCACCTCGTTCGCGACGGCCGGGTCCAACCCCGCCAGCAGCCCATCCACCAGGAAGGCCACGCGCACCGTGTCCGCGTCCGGCCAGCCGTCTCGCGGTTGGAAGGCGCGGCGGGCCATGGCCTGGAGCGTGGCGGACTCGCGCGCGCCGAGCACCTTCAGGCCCTCGGGCGGAAGGGGCAATGACAATCCCTCACGCGTCCACAGGAAACCGCCGCCCCCCAGCGCGAGCAGCGCGCCTCCGAACAACCCTCGCTTGAGCAACCCTCGGCGCGACAACGAGGGCGGCCCCACAGGAGACGGGGACATTCATCCTCCGGGACGACACGGGTACAGGGGCGTGACGAGACGGACGGGACTCTAGCGCGCGGCCCCCGCCGCGACGCAATCACTCACGTGTCCCAGGGGTCACGGCGCGGGAGGCGAAGGCTTCGACTCAGGAGCAGGCGGCGGAGCGGCGGGAGCGGGCGCATCCCTCAACACCTGCCCCGTCAATTCCTTGCGCGTGGTGGCGTCGGCATAACCTTCCACCACCAATGCGCTCAGGTCGAAGGGCACGCCCTGCGCCTTCTCGACCTTGTTGGCAATCGTCTCCAATGCCTGACGCGTCTGCTTCTCCGGGTAGGGCACGCCCACGAAGATGCGATTGGCGGCGTTGGCCACCTCGAAGGTGTAGAGCTGGGTGAAGCCCGCCTGCCACGTGCGGAGCATGGAGGGGAACAGGGGGTTGGGCGGGTATTCCCAGACGTTGCCCACCACCGCGCCACGCGCCGTCAGCCTCGCCCGCACGGCGGCGAGGAACTCCACGGTGCCCAGGTGCTCGGGGATGCTGTCGGGGCCGTAGGCGTCCAGGAAGATGAGGTCGTACGCAGGCCGCTTCGCCTCGATGAAGGTCCGGCCGTCCGCCACGTGGGCCTTCAGGCGCGCGTCCTCACGGAAGCCGAAGAAGCGCCTGGCCACGTCCACCACGTCCGGGTCGATGTCCACCACGTCGATATGCGCCTCGGGCAGCACCGCGCGCAGGAACATGGGCATCGCGCCGCCGCCCAGTCCCACCACGAGCACGCGCTGGGGCTTGGGCACGAAGGCCAGCGCCACCATGGACACGCGCGTGTACGCCAGCTCCAGCTTCTTCGGCTGCCCGGGCCACACCACGCTCTGCAGCGCGCCGGAGTCGTCGAACTGGAGATAGCGCCGGCCCTCCCGGTCCTCCGTCACGGTGATGAGCGTGAAGGGTGACTGGCCGCGGTGCAGCTCCGTGCGCGGACTGGAGGACGAGCACGACAGGAAGGCCAGCACCAGCAGCACCAGCCGAGGGGTGAACCGCCGCATGCCCGCTCCTTGCTCTCACGATTCAAAGTAGCACTTCCGTCAGGAAAACCAACGGGTTGACGCGCCAGTACCCCCAGGTTCACCTTGCCGCCCATGACGCACGCCCCGCACGCTCTCGCCGAAGCCGACCAGGCCCTCATCGCCGAGGAGGAGGCGCTCCTGTCGCGCGTCCAACAGGCGCTCGAGGCGGCGCGGCAGAAGGCCGGACGCACGCAGGAGAACCGCCTGCTCGTCGCGCAGCTCCAGGCCCTGCGCGAGGACGCGGCCACCGCCGCCGAAGCGGACCTGCCCCACCTGTTCTTCCAGATGGACCAGACGCGCGCCCTGCTGGACCGGCAGGAGTCCGCGAACCTGCCCGACGCCCAGGCGCCCTACTTCGCGCACCTGCGGCTCGTCGGCGAGGCGGGACCGCGCGACTACCTGCTCGGGCGCACCACCTTCGCGGACGTGGGCGCGGGCGTGCGGGTCATCGACTGGCGCTTCGCCCCCATCGCCCGCGTCTTCTATTCGTACGAGGAGGGCGACGCGTTCGAGGAGCAGTTCGGTGAGCGGCTGTCCGAGGGCACCGTCGAGGTGCGCCGGCTCGTCGTCATCGAGAAGGGCGTGCTCACGCGCATCATCTCCGGCGCGCGGGTGCTGGAGCGCGCCGCGGACGGCGCGTGGCGCTCGGTGGGGCGCGACTTCACCTCGCTCCAGGCGGGAGGCGCGGGCACGGCGGCACGTCCCGGCGCCCTGGGCACCGGCAAGGGCGCCCGGCGCGTCGAGGATGTCTTCGGCGTCACGGCGCTGCTGGACGCCGAGCAGTACGAGGCCGTCACGGTGGAGGCGGGCCAGCCCCTGCTGGTGCTGGGCAGCGCGGGCAGCGGCAAGACGACGGTGGCGCTGCACCGGCTGGCGAAGATCGCCTTCGACGACGCGGAGCGCTTCCCGCAGTCGCGCATGAAGCTCATCGTCCCCGAGGAGGGCCTGGCGCGGCTGTCGCGGCGGCTGTTGGCGCCGCTGGGCCTGGGGCGCGTCACGGTGGAGACGCGGGACGCGTGGCTGCTGGCCGCGGCGCGCTCGGCGTTCGACCTGCCGGGCATCAAGCTGAGCCCGGAGACCCCGCCCCTGGCCGCGCGCCTCAAGCGCCACCCCGCCCTGCGCCGCGCGCTGCTGGCGCGCATCGGCGCGCCGAAGACGGAGGCGGGCACCACGCTGGAGCGACTGCACCGCAGGCTCGCGGACGCCTACCTGGACCGGCGCTTCCTGGAGGAGGTGGTGCGCGCGGCGAAGGGCGAGCTGCCCTTCACCGCCATCGACGAGGTGCTCGAGCACACGCGCCTGCAGCGCTCCACGCCGCTGTCGAAGGAGCTCAAGGACATCACGGACCCGGACCGGCTCATCACCGTGGACGGCAAGGCCATCGAGGAGGACACGCCCTACGCGCTCGCGGGCACGGTGGACCTGGAGGACCTGCCCATCCTCATGTTCCTCAAGGCCCAGCAGGGCCCGCTCGGCCTGGAGCGCCTGGCCCACGTCGTCCTCGACGAGGCGGAGGACTTCTCCCTGTTCGAGCTGTTCGTGGTGCGGCGGCTGCTGGGCAAGGGCAGGAGCTGCACGCTCGCGGGCGACGAGCTGCAGCAGACGGACGCGGGCTTCGCGGGCTGGCCGGAGGCGCTGGACGAGCTGGGCATCCGCGACGCCGCTACGTGCCGGCTGCAGGTCTCCTATCGCTGCCCCGCGCCCGTGGTGGAGCTGGCCCGGCGCGTGCTCGGCACCCAGGCCAAGGCGGAGTCCGCGTCGCGGCCCCAGCGCCCGGGCGCGCCGGTGGGCTTCCACCACTTCCCCGTGGAGGCCCAGGCGCAGCTCTTCATCGGCGAGGCCTTGAGGGACCTCGTCGCGCGCGAGCCCCACGCGTCGGTGGGCGTCATCGCCAGCAGCCCCGAGTCCGCGGACGCCGTGTACCGCGTCGTCGCGGACCAGTCCTGGGCGCGCCGGGTGAAGGACGGGGAGTTCTCCTTCGAGCCCGGCGTGGACGTCACGGACGTGGGCAGCGTGAAGGGCCTGGAGTTCGACTACGTCATCCTCCCGGACGTCACCGCCAGGGCCTGGCCCGTGGACGACGAGACGCGCCGCCGCCTGCACGTGGCCATCACCCGCACGTCCCACCAGCTCTGGGTGGTGTCGTCGGGCGCGCGCTCGCACCTCATCCCGCGGGAGGTCGACGCGGCAGCTCCACGGTGAAGGTGGAGCCCTGGCCGGCCGCGCTGCGCACCAGGATGCGGCCGTCCATGGCGTCGACGATCTGCCGGACGATCCAGAGGCCCAGCCCCAGCCCGCCGTAGTGGCGCTCGCTGGCGAGCCGCTCGAAGCGCTGGAACAGCCGCGACTGCGCCTCCACCGCGATGCCCACGCCCTCGTCGCGCACGAGCAGCCAGGCGCGCTGCTCGTCCACGCCCACCTGCACGTCGATGGGGCGGCCCCGGCCATACTTGATGGCGTTGGACAGCAGGTTCTGGATGACCTGCTCCACGCGCAGCTTGTCCCACCATCCCGTCGCCGTCGGAGGCGTCTCCAGCCGGAGCGCGCACCCCGCCCGGGCCAGCTCCTCCGCGTAGCGCGGCACCAGCTCTCGCACGAGCGCCGCCAGGTCCATCTCCTCGCGCTCCAGCCGCAGCTTGCCCGCCGTGATTCGCGAGACGTCCAGCAGCTCCCGCACCAGCCCGGACATGCGCGACAGCTGCCGCTGCACGGACAGCACCTTGCTGGAGATGGACTCGGACGCCACGTCCCCGACGCTCGCCGGGTGCGCCTCCAGTTGCCGCCGGAGCGCCTGCACGTTGAGGGTCAGCGAGGTGAGCGGCGTGTTCAGCTCGTGCGAGGCCACGGACAGGAACGAGTCGCGCGCCCGCACCGCCTCGTGCGCCTCCGTGTAGAGCCGGCCGTTGTCCAGCGACGTGGCCGCGCGCCGGGCCAGGTCCTCCGCCAGCCGCACGTCCGCCTGCGTGTAGCGCCGGCCCTTCTCCGTGTTCACCAGCGAGAGCGCGCCCAGCACCCGCCCCCGGCTCATCAACGGAACGATGATGTACGCCGACATGCCCAGGGCCAGCGTGGCCCGCCCGTGCGCTTCGTCCTGGAACGCCCGCGCAACGATTTCCGGCCGCAGCTCCGCCACGTACTCCGTGGTGCCCGTGCGCAGCACCTTGCCCACGCCGTGGGGCGCGTCCATCAGGATGGGGTAGCGCGCGTGGTACGCGCGGGTGGCCTCCACCATCTCCGGCCGCACGTGCGCCATGGCCACCCGCCGCACGCTCCCGTCCGGCATGGGCACGTCCACGCTGCACCCGTCCGCCAGCGGCGGCACGGCCAGGTGCGTGAGGCGCTGGAGGATTTCGTCGTGCTCCAGCGACGAGGTGAGCACCTCGCTGGCCTGCGCCAGGAAGGCCGCGTGCCGCTGCGCCCGGCGCGTCTCGTCGTAGAGCCCGCGGAGGATGGCCTCCTGCTTCTTCTCCGACGTGTTCTCCCGCGAGAAGACGTAGACGCGGCCCCGGCCCCGGAACAGGCGCAGCACGAACCAGCGCTCACGGCTCGCGAAGTGCCACTCGAACTCCTCCGGCTCGCCCGTGGCCGCCACCCGGTGGAAGCGCTCCTGGAGCTGCTCGCGCAGCACCTCCGGGTACGCCTCCCAGGGCATGCGGCCGAAGAGCTCCTCGCGCCGGCCACCGAAGGCGCGCTCCAGCGCCGGGTTGGCGTAGAGGCACACCCCTTCCAGGGAACAGATGGCGACGCTCTCCGGGAACTGGTCCCACAGGGCGGTGTCGTCGCTGGCAGGCCCCTCTGCGGTCAAATGGTGTTCCACGCGCTCGGTGCGGATGCGGGTCAAGGCCCCTGCTCCCGCTTAACACTTCCCTCGTCCCGGCCCACCGGCTCCTCCCACGCGTCTGCTCGTCAGACAACACTCCAAGGCCCCGGAGTGCAAGTTTCAGGGCCTGTCCAAGGGCGGCGCGGGAAGCGGCAGGCGGACGCTGAAACAAGCCCCCTTGCCCGGCGTGCTCTCCACGGACACGCGCCCTCCGTGAAGCTCCACCAACTGCCGGGAAATCCAGAGCCCCAGACCGAAGCCCGGCCGCCGCGAGTCCAGTCGGGTGAAGCGCTGGAACAGCCGCGCCTGGTCCTCCTCGCGGATGCCCGGGCCCCCGTCGCGCACCCACAGGAGCGCGAAGCCGCCCTCCGTGGTGAGCACCACCTCGATGGGCGTCCCCGCCGCGTGCCTGAGGGCATTGGTGAGCAGGTTGGTGAAGACCTGCTCCACCCGCGTGCGATCCCACGCGCCCACCACGCCCGGCGGGGCCCGCACGTACAAGTCACAGCCCGCCCGCCGCACGTCCTCCTCCATGCGCTCCACCGTGCCGCGCACCAGCGCGCCCAGGTCCACCTCCTCCAAATCCAACACGGGCCGCTGCGTGGACAATTGCGACACGTCCAGCAGCGTGGCGATGAGCCGGTCCAACCGGCGGCACTGGTCCTGGACACGCCCCAGCCTCCGGGGCACGTCGTCGGGCGTGAGCGCCCCCACCTGCGCGGAGCGCACCAGCCCGTCCACGTAGAGCCGCAGCGAGGTCAGCGGCGCGCGCAGCTCGTGCGAGGCCACGGACAGGAACTCGTCGCGAACCCGCAGCGCGGCCTCCAGCGCCGCCGTGCGCTCCGCCACGCGCTCCTCCAGCTCCCCCGCGGACCGGTGCACCTGCTCCGGAGAGCCCGCCTCGGGCTCGCCCGCGCCGGGCGCTCCCGTCCGACTCGTCTCCACCGCCATGCGCCAAGTCCTAGCGCCAGGGGGGCCATGGCTCCAATCCGCCCCCCGCACGCGCCAGCCCGCAAGCTTCCACTACCCAACACGCCCGCGTCAGGGAGGCGTCTGCTCCCCCTGCTGCTGCTGCTGTTGCTGGCGCCACTGCTGGCGACGCGCCTCCTGCGCGCGGCGGTGGGCGAGCGCGTCGGCCTCCTGGCGCGGGTACTCCGACAGCCGGGTGCGGTGCATGTTGATGCTCAGCTCGTACAGGCCCCGGTCGCGGTCCGGCAGCTCGTCCCCCTGCTCCTCCAGCACCGTCGTGGCGAAGAGCAACATGTCCTCTGACACCTTGCGTCGTCGTTCGTAGTACTGCTGGATTTCCGCCTCCGTGGCGTCACCCGCCTGCACGCGGCCGAAGAGCTCGTTCCACCGCCGCGTCTCCTCCTCGCGCTTGCGGATGAGCTCCGGGTCCTTCGTCGGCGCGCCCAGCTCCCAGTACAGGTTGTCGGGCAGCCTCGCGCGCAGCGCCTCCAAATCCAGGGGATAGGGCTTGGGCTGCTCATCCTCCGGCTCGGGGGCCTGGAGCGCCGGGGGAATGACGCTGCTTGTCATTCCTGGCGGCTTCACCGGCTCCGGCGCGGGGGTGGGCGGCGCGGGCGGAGGGGTGGGCGCGGCGACGGGGGCTTCCGGCTCGGGCGGAGGCAAAGGCGCCTCTTCCCAGAGGGAGAACACGAGCGCGGCCACCAGCGCCCCCCCCGCGAGCCCCGCCAGCCAGCCCATCCGCTTCGACCCCGCTTTGTCGGACATGACGCCCGAATACCGCGCACCTCGCACACATGGCAACCAACGCTTGTCATGCCGCAATGCATCACAAACCAGGCGGATGCTCGAAACATGAAACAACACATTCAAGACTGACTCGGGTGTCAACGTGGGCTATAGACCGGACTTCCCCCCAAACCCGGAGGAGCCTGCATGAAGCGCGTACTCGTGGCGTGCCTCGCTGTCGCTGCGCTGATGGTCCCCAGCGCCGCCCGCTCGGAAGTCATCGTCTCATCCATCGTCAGCGTGCTGGTGGATGGCGGCAACAACTACAACTGGCAGAAGGTGGAGCTGCCTGGGACGAAGTGTGGCAATGGCTCCCAGTTCAAGTTCTTCGTCCACAAGACGAACTCGCCCAACCTGCTGATGCTGCTCGAGGGCGGCGGCGCGTGCTGGGACTACGACACCTGTAGCGGCCGCGCGGGCCTGTTGGGCGCGGCGAACCCCAACGGCATCGCCGACGACTACATCACCCAGTTCACGGCGAAGTACGTCTCGCCGCTCGTCAACGGCGCGGACCCGGGCCTGCCGGGCCGCAGCAAGACGAACCTGGTGACGAACGGCTGGAACATCGTCTACGTGCCGTACTGCACCGGCGACGTGCACATCGGCAACAACGTGAAGACGTACGTGGACCAGACGGGCGCGAACCCGCCGCTCACGTGGCACCACAACGGCTACACCAACACGCTGGCGGTGGCGAACTACGCGAAGACGCAGTTCCCCAACGTGCAGAAGTTCCTGATGACGGGCTACAGCGCGGGCGGCACGGCGACGTCGGCGGGCTACTACTTCGCGCGGCGCATCATCAACCCGGCGCGGGGCTACCTGCTCAACGACTCCGGCCCCATCTTCCTGGCGCCCAACGCCAACTTCAAGTCGCGCGCCCTGCACGACAAGATTCGCGAGTCGTGGAACCTGAACTCCGTGTTCGGCCTGCTGCCCGCGTCGTTCAGCCAGAACGACTTCGGCACCATCAACCGCATGGTGGCCACCGAGTTCCCGAATGACCAGCTGGCGTACACGGGCTACACGCGGGACTACAACTACTCGCGCTTCTCCTATGAGCGCTTCCACACGCCGAACGACAAGGAGTCCGTGCACGCGTACTGGAAGACGGACGAGGCGGCGCTGGTGACGGAGCTGAGCAAGTACAACAACTTCAGCTACTTCATCCCGCACGAGCGCGCCATCAACTCCAGCCACTGCAGCACCATCATCACCTTCATCGGCTCGCACGCCTGCCAGCAGATGGAGAAGAAGAAGTGGTACGAGTACATCTCCGCGCCGTGGCAGTCGTGGACGTGCCGCAGCGAGTTCGTGGGCATGGACGTGTTCCTGCAGCGCTTCGTGGGCAACAACCAGCGCGTGCGCATCTACGAGCCGCCCAACGGCTACAACGCCGAGGACCCGGGCATGGGCATCGTCGCGCCGCTCATCAACGGCGCGCTCGGCGGGTAATCCCTTCCGAGGCGTGAGGTGACTGGCGGCGGGGCGGCGGAGGCGACTCCACGTCCCGCCGCTGGTGTTTGGAGGGACAAAGGCGCTAGAGGCCCAAGGCGCCATGGACAACCTCACCCACGGGCTGCTCGGACTGGCCATCGGCGCGCTGCGCCGCCCCGACGTGCGTCCCGGCGCCCCGGAGCGGTCGACGCCCACGGACCGGGCGGTGCTGCTGGCGAGCGTGCTGGCCGCGGAGCTGCCGGACCTGGACACGCTGCTGGCGCGGGGCGACGCGGTGACGGTGGCGCTGCACGCGCACCGGGGGTTGTCCCACTCGCTGCTCTTCACGCCCGTCGTCGCCCTGGGGGCCACGCTGGTGGCGCGGGCGGTGTTCCGGGGCGCGCGGTGGACGCCCGTGCTGGTCACCAGCCTGGTGTCGGTGGTGTTCGCGCACCTGCTGCCGGATTTGTGGACGGGCTGGGGCACCCGGGTGCTGCTGCCCTTCTCGGACGCGCGGCTGAGCCTGGACTGGACGGTGGTGGTGGACCCGTGGGTGACGCTGCCGCTCGTCGTGGGCGCGGTGGTGGCCTGGCGGCGGCGGGCGGTGTGGCGCAAGGCGGTGCTGGTGGGGCTCGCGTGCTCCATGGCGTATGTCGGCGCGCGGGTGGTGTCGTGGGGCGTGCTGACGGGGCGCGTGGACCGGGCCTATCCCGAGGCCCAGGCGGTGCGCGTCTTCCCTGCCCCGCTGTCGTTCCGCACGTGGCGGTACGTGGCCCGGCTCCCGGGCGACGTGCTCGCGGCGGGGGAGCTGTCGCTGTTCGGGGAGCCGCGCGAGGACCGCCGGGTGGAGGCGCCGGTGGAGGTGCTGCCCGCGGACCTGAAGGCCATCCCCACCGTGCGCGAGGCGCTGGCGTGGGCGCGCTTCCCCGTGGTGACGGTGGTGCCGGTGGAGGGCGGGCGCGAGGTGCGCATCGCCGACCTGCGCTACCACCTGCGCGGCGAGCCGACGCTCACGTTCGTGGTGCGCGTGGACGCGGGTGGACAGGTGACGGACGCGCGGCTGGAGCGCGGAGGGAGCGCGTCCGAGCTCTTGCGGCGGTGGCGTGGTGAGGATGCGCGCGAGGCACGCCCCGACTGAGGCGGAATCATGCGCTCGGGCGAAGGAGGCCGCGACTCGCGCACCGAGGCGGCACGCTCGCCCCCGGAAAGAGCCTCGCGGCGGGGTGGTGCTTCCCGCCGCGAGGAAGGACCGTCAGGTCAGCCCCGACAGGGGCCCCTTGAAGTCCTGATGGCCGAAGGTGTTCACGTTCACCCCGAAGGCCTGGGCGATGGACACCAGCAGCTTGTTGTGCGCGACGGCGCCCGGCAGCGGCGTGCCCGGCCCGCCCCAGTTGCTCAGCGGGTTGGAGCCCGCCGGACGCAGCCGCAGGAAGCGGCCCATGCGGAACTTCCCGCCCGCGCCGCCCGCGAGCACCGTGGGCACGCGCACGTTCATGTGCCCGGACGCATCCCCCAGCTCGTTGCCCCAGAGGATGAGCGTGTTGTCCAGCGCCGTGCCGCTGCCCTCCTGCACCGAGGCCAGGCCGTTCATCAGGTACGCCACCTGCTCGGCGTACCAGCGCTGCACCTTCACCATCTTCCCGCGGATGTCCGAGCGCAAGGGCTCGTCCGTCACGTCCAGGCGGTGCGCCAGGTCGTTGTGCGTGTCCTCGTGGATGCCGAGCCAGGGCATCGACGGACCGGGAATCGTCAGCGTCGCCACGCGCGTCAGGTCACACGCGAAGGCCCGGACGATGAGGTCCAGGTGCAGCTTGGTCAGCGTCGGCATGTTGTCGAGGTTGCCGAGCTGGCCCAGGTCGAACGCCGGGGGCGCCGTGCCGCCGCTGCACGCGGCCTCCGCCGGCAGCGGCTCCTGCTGCGCCGGCGTGGGCGTGGTGCTCAACGTGCCCAGCCGCCGCTCGATGTCGCGCAGCGACTCCAGGTGCGTCTCCAGCTTCTGCTTCTCCGCGCCCGCCAGCCGCTTGCTCAACCGGGTGGCGTCCTTGATGAGGTAGTCCAGGAGGCTCTTGCGACGCGCGGTGTTCTGCGCCACCTCGCCCGGGTCCTGCGAGGGCGACGGCGCGTTGCCGAACAGGCGCTGGTAGACGCCCGCCGGGTCTCGCTCGAAGGGCACGCGGCCCCCGTTCGGCGTGAAGCTGATGCTGTTGTAGACGTGCTGGCCGCCGAACTGCTCCCAGGCGTTGAGCTGGATGGAGCGGAAGCGCGTGGCGCCACCAATCTGCGCCGCCAGCACCTGGTCCAGCGAGGCGTTCTCCGGCAGGTCGTCACCACTGGCGGTGTTGACCTTGCTGCCGGTGAGGAACGTGAGCGGACCGCCCTCGTGGCCCGTCAGGCCGTGCTCGTAGAGCACCTGGTAGTCCAGGCCGTCCAGCACCAGCAGCTTGGAGCGGTGGGCCTGGAGCGGCTGCAGCATGGAGTTGGGGAAGTCGAGCGTGAAGTCCGTCTCCCCACCCTGCGGGTTCCAGTACTCCGGAAGGCACCCGTGGGCGGTGAAGATGGCGATGAAGCGCAAAGGCGGAGTGGTGGCCTGGGCGTACGCGTCCGTGGTGCCGAGCAGGTTGGCCAGGGGCAGCGCCGCCGTCGAGCCCGCCAGGGCCTGGAGCAGGGAGCGTCGGGAGAGATTGCGGAGCATGGTGGCTACTCGGGGGAAGTGGTGCGCCGGTGGACGAAATAGGGGGAGCGGACGAGCGCCACGAGCGCGTCGCCCAGCTTCAGCTTCGGGTCCGCGCGGAAGCTCCTGCGCATGTCCTCCAGCGTCCTGGCATCGACGGTGTCCTCGTCGCGGCCCATGACGTAGCGGAACAACTGCAGCGGCACGCAGTTGGCCACGTCCGGGCTCTCCGACAGGAAGCGCGCGAGCGCGGCGCCGCCGGTGAACGGGTGCGTCCCGTCCTCCGTGACGACCGAACCATTCGCGTCCACCGGCAGACCGTTCTCCTCCGTGCGGTACTTGCCCAGCCCGTCGTAGTCCTCCATGCCGAAGCCGATGGGGTCCAGGTCGCGGTGGCAGCCCGCGCAGGCCGGGTTGTTGGTGTGCGCGGCGAAGCGGGCGCGCGTCGTGGCGGTGGGGTCCACCGCGGGCGGGATGATGATGATGGACGGCGGCGGCGGCGGCACCTCGCGGCACAAAAGGCGCGTGAGGACGAACTTGCCGCGGCGGATGGGCGAGCTGGAGTCGAACAGCGCGTACGTCGTCAGCACGCTGGCGTGCGTGAGGATGCCCACGCGGTTGGCCGGCAGCGGCACGCGGCCGATGGTGCCATCCGGCGTCAGCGTCGTGCCGTAGAACAGCGACATGCGCCCGTCCGCGAACGTGTAGTCGGCGCCGAGCAGCGTCTTGATGGACGCCTCCTCGTTGGCGAGCACGTGGTCGATGAACGTCAAGGTCTCCCGGCGGCTGGAGTCCTTGAACGCCACGCTGAAGTCCGGGAACACCTGGTTGTTCTTGTTCAGGCTCTCCAGGCCGGACAGGCCCAGCCACTCGATGATGAAGCGCTGCAGGTACTGCTGGGACTGCTTCGTCTTCAGCAGGCGGCGCGCGTGCGACTCGCGCACGTCCGCGGACTTGAGCACGCCCGCGGCGGCGGCGGCCGTCAGCTCCACGTCCGGCGGCGAGCCGGTGATGGCGAACGAAATCGCGGAGGCGATCTCCTGCTGCGTCAGCCACACGACTTGATTGGCGGGCGCGCCGGACTCACCCAGCTCCGTGCGGTACAGGAAGGACGCCGACGTCAGCACGGCCTGGATGACGTACTCGGCCGCGGCCTTGGGGCTCGTGTCCTTGCGGACCGCCTTCCACAGCTCGAGCAGGTCCGTCTCCTCCTCGGCCACCACGGGGCGCCGGAAGGCGCGGGCTCCCAGCGCGCGGATGAACGCGCGGGCGCAGTCCTCCTCGTCCTTCCCCGCGGCGCACTCGTACTCGCTGGCCAGGTTGTTGGCGGCGACGGGCCCCCAGTTGCGCTCCGCCGCGCTGTCGAGCTGGTCCGCGAGCAGCGGCGTGACCTGCAACCGGTCATGCGTGGTGAAGCCCAACAGCGTGTCCTCGGGCGCGAACAGCTGCGCCATGGGCACCGGCGAGGGGTTCTTCACGATGGAGTAGACGCTGTTGTCGTACTCGGCGCGGGTGATGCGGCGCACGCGCGCGGGGGCTGCCTCCGTGACCTCTGGAGGGTCTCCGCCGGATGAGTTGCCTGAGCAGGAGGCGGTCACCAACAACAGCGCCGCGGGGAGGCAGTAACGGATGATTCGCATACGAAAGGCACCCTCTGAGCCAGCAGCCCCTGGAAACCCCCTCTTGAAGCGCCGGAACGCAGCGGAGTCTAACCGCGCGCCCTGTCGCGTCCTCCGGACTTTTTGGTGAGTTCAGTGAGGGCCGCGCTCCACGCTCTTCCAAGCCCGCGAGAAACACTCCCGCTCGCCCGACAGTGGCCTACGTCCACATCGCGCTCCACACGCGCAAAGCCTGCGTGCATGGAGTGGGAGTGGACCCACGCGACACCTGACCACCCACACGCGGCGCACCGGGTGGCTCGTGCTCCGAGCGGACGAGCACGCCGCGCGCGGGCGACAGGGATTGACTCAACCTGGACGCACGCGGTGCTCGACGCCCGAGGAGCCCGCGACGACGAGGTCCGTGACGAGGTTGAGGAACAGGCCGTGCCCCACGACGCCCGCGCGCGAGTCCAGGCGCGCGGCGAGTGACGCGGGCGTGTCGATGGGACCGAAGGCGCAGTCGAGCACGAGGTTGCCCTGGTCCGTGTGGAAGGGGCTGCCATCCGCGCGAGTGCGCGGTGTCACGCGCGCGCCGAGCGACTCCAGGAACAGCCACTGCGAGCGCCAGCCGAAGGGCAGCACCTCCACCGGCACGGGCCCGTGCGTGCCGAGCCTCGGTGACAGCTTCGCCACGTCCGCGACGATGACGACGCGGCGGCTGGCCTGCGCGACAATCTTCTCGCGCAGCAGCGCTCCGCCGCCGCCCTTGATGACGGACAGCTCCGGAGCGACTTCGTCCGCGCCGTCGAGGGTGACGTCCAGCACCGGCTGCGCGTCCAGCGTGGTGAGCGGCACCCGCAGCTCCCGCGCGAGCGCCTCGGTGGCGAGCGAGGTGGGGACGCCGAGCACATCGAGCAGCAGCCCGCGCTCACGCCGCGCCGCCAGCGCGCGCACCACGAAGGCCGCGGTGCTGCCCGTGCCCAGGCCCACCCGCATGCCCGCATGGAAGAAGCGCTCCACCGCCGCTTCCGCCGCCTCGCGCTTGTAGCGCGCCGTCTGCTCGGCCGCGTCGTCCGCCATCACCCGCTCCTTCCTCACCTCGCGAGAGAAACGTACAACGCCCCCTCGCGCCCATCAGGGACAACCTGCTTCCCACCCCGCACGGGGACAGGGTGGGAGGCAGCCCGCACCGAGCGCTCACCTGGCGGGGGGTGAGCGGATGGGGCTAGAAGCGGAACACGGTGGCGTCGAAGCCGCCCGCGTTGACGTTCCCGGGCAGGCTGCCCCAGGAGTAGCCCACGACGTACACGCCGCCGTCGGCGCCCACCGTCACCGCCTGGCCCCGGTCGGAGGCGCTCGAGCCCACCTGCCGCGTGCCCAGGGGCTTGCCCGCGGTGTCGTACGAGCTGACGAACACGTCGCTGCCACCCAGCACGACGTTGCCGTCCAGCGCGCCCGACGTGTGCCCCACCAGGTGCACGCGACCGTCAGCCCCCACCGCCACGCCCTGTGCGTAGTCCGTCGTGGTGGTGCCCAGCTGCCGCGTCCACTGCTTGTCGCCCGCCTCGTCGTACTTCACCAGCACGGCGTCGTAGGTGCCCACGCGGACATTCCCGTCGAGCGCGCCGAAGGTGTAGCCGGAGACGTAGGCCGCGCCGGACGCATCCACGGCGACCCCCGTGGCGTAGTCGTCACTGTTCGAGCCGAGCTGCCGCACCCACGCCTGGTTCCCCGCCACGTCGTACTTCGCCAGGAACAGGTCCACCGTGTTGTTCGTGGACGTGACGCCGTCGAGGCTGCCCTGCGTGTAGCCGGCCAGGTAGATCTCCTCGCGCGAGCTCACCGCCACGCCCAGGGCCACGTCGCCGCGCGAGCTGCCGAACTGGCGCATCCAGTACGGATTGCCGCCGGTGTCGAGCTTCGCCACCACCACGTCGTAGTTGCCCGGCGTCGGCGTGCCGTCGATGCGGCCCAGCGAATAGCCCGCGAGGAAGAGGCCGTCCTGTCCCGACGTGCGCGTGACGGCCAGGCCCGTGGCGAAGTCATCCGTCTGCGTGCCGTCCTGCCATACCCACTGGAGCACGCCCGATGCGCTGAGCTTCAGCACGAAGAAGTCCGTGCCGCCCTTGTTCACGTACGGCAGGAAGCTGCCCCAGGTGTAGCCGGCGACATAGACGTTGCCCGCCGCGTCCGCCGTCACCGCGAGCGCCCGGTCATTCATCGCCGTGCCCACCTGATGCACCCAGTGCACCTTGCCGTCCGTGCCCTGCTTCACGACGAACACGTCCTGTCCGCCCGCCGCCGGCGCTTCGCCGAACTGCCCGCCGGTGTGCCCCGCGACATAGACGGCGTCACCGACCGAGGCCACGGCCAGCGCCTGCTCATCCGCGGCGCTTCCGAGCTGTCGTTGCCAGACGGGTGCGTTCAGGGCCTGGGCACTCGCCAGCGGTGCTCCCAGGATGGCCACCGCGCTCGCGACCGCACCTGCGCCACACCACCACTTCCGAACCATGGGCGACTCCTCTCGAGATGAAGGTTCCGCCCCGTACTCTGGCGCGGGGGAAGGCCCTGGCGCATCTCGCAAAGGACTCCGCACCTCCTGTCCGAAAGGTGCGACGCGGAGCGTTGTGCACTCCGCGTCCTTGCGGGGGCGCGCCGACGCGTGCCCCCCACTTCACAAGCTCAGATGTTCCAGCTGCCTCGGACACCCAGCATGACCGACCCGTACGGGCCGTCGTCCGCGTAGCCGAGCGGCGACGTCGTGGTGGGCAGCGGCGAGGGCAGCGTCAGCGTGGTGTCGCCCGAGCGCGTCGTGTAGCGCCCGACGGTCGCCGTCAGGAACGGGCCGAACGACAGGGAGTGACCCAAGCGCCACTTGCCACCCACCGTGACGTTGGCGAACTCGGGGCCCCGCGTGCTGCTCTTCAGCTTCAGGTTCGCCGCGAGCGGGCCCTGGGGTCCCTGCACCTGCGTGGGGCCGGAGTTCTCGTTGCGCAGGATGACCATGCCGAAGCCCAGTCCGACGAACGGGTCGAACGAGGCCGTGGGCGAGAAGTGATACTGGACCTGCGGACCGAAGCGAAGCTGCGAGGCGGCGCACTCCCAGCCCTCGAAGCAGGAGTACGGATTCTCCTTGGTCAAGATGTGCGTGTAGCTGCCGTAGGCGCCGATGAACCAGTTCGGCGTCACCCGGTAGCCCACCTCCGCCACCACGGGCACCGCGCCGTTGGCCGCGTCGCTGAGCTTCACATCACCGATGGTCTGATTCAGCCGCAGACCATTCTTGTAGACATACCCCACGCCTGCCTGGAACCCGAGTCCGACGGTGACTTCCAAACCTGTCGGCGCACTGTACGTCGCGACTTCCTGCGCGCTCGCGCCCGCCGAACCCAGTGCAACCGCTGCCGCCAGGGCCCAACTCAGCCTTCCCGTCATAAACCCCTCCGTCGAGTGGAGCGTTGAATCTAGAACAAGCCGCATCTCACAAGTAAGCCGCGTTGCGTCAGGGTGACAGTTGTGACGGTGGGTCAGCGATGACTGTCAGGGACGTGCACAATGCGGGGCATGAACGTCACCCTCGAACAGGCCCGGGCACTGGACGCATTGGCACGACACGGCACCTTCGCGGCGGCGGCCCAGGCGCTCGGAAAAGGGCACACGGCGGTGCTCTACACCCTGCGGACGCTCGAGGGACAGACGGAGCTGGAGCTGTTGGACCGGCGGGGCTACCGCACCCGGTTGACGGCCGCGGGCGAGCGGGTGCTGGAGCACTGCCGCAAGTTGTTGGCAGTTGAGCGCGACCTCGAGGCGACATGTGCGGAGATACGCGCGGGGTGGGAGCCCACGTTGCGAATCGTCTTCGACGGCGTCTTCCCGGCCGAGCCGCTGCTACGCGTAGTGAAGGCGCTGAGGGCGGAGGGCGCGGGCACGCGCTTCCACGTGTCGTCGGAGTTCCTCGCGGGCGTGGAGGCGGCCTTCACGCGGGACGACGCGGACCTCATGGTGTCGGTGCTGCCGCCCGCGCTGCCGGGGCTGAAGAGCTACGCGTTGCCGGAGCTGGAGGCGATGCTCGTGGCCCACCGCTCCCATCCGCTGGCGAGGCGGCGTCGCGGCGTCATCAGTGAGGAAGAGCTGTCCGAGCACCTGCTGCTCACGGTGCGTGGCTCGGACCCCCGGCTGCAGTTGAGCACGGTGTCGCTGGAGCTGCGCTCCACGGTGCACCTCAACGACTTCGCGGCGAAGAAGGCGGCCATCCTGGAGGGCCTGGGCTACGGGTGGCTGCCCGAGCACCTCGCGTCGAAGGAGCTGCGGCGCGGAGAGCTCAAGCTGCTCAAGCCCGCGAGCGGCTCCACGCACGCCTTCCTCCCCAAGCTCCACCACCGCGCGGGCGTGAGGCTGGGCCGCGCCGCGCGCCGCGTGGTGAAGGCGCTCACCGGCACCGAGCCGCCGCAGTAGCGCTACTTCGTCGCCGTGGTGCAGTCGCCCGACACGTTCGTCGCCGCGCGGCCGTCCACCAGGTTGTCGCTGAAGACGTTGTCGTCCGTCACCACCAGCTCCACGCCGCCGCTGCCGCGGTTGCACACCACCACCGCGCCCGCGCCCGCGCGGTTGCCGACGAACCGGTTGCCGCGCAGGGTGAGCCCGCGCGTGCCCACGTCCTCCAGGTAGACGGCCGCCGCCGGTCCGCGCGTCACGGTGTTCCCCACGAAGACGTTGCCCTCCACCAGGTCGTTGTTCGGCTGGAAGTAGTGCAGTGCCCCGCCGCCGCCCAGGTCGTAGATGCCCTGCGCGTTGGGCCACGCGAGCAGCGGGCGCTGCGCGAGCGAGCTGTCGGTGGCGCCCCGGTAGGCCTCCAGGACGTTGTCACGGAAGGTGTTGCCGCGCACCACCGAGTCACGCCCGTGCGTCACGCACATCGCCCCGCCGCCCGCCATGGAGGACGTGCCGTCCTGCGCGAAGCGGTCCACGTCCCGGGTGCGGTTGTTCTCGAAGAGGGAGTCCTCCACGCGCGAGCCCACGGTGAACATCAAATCCAGCGCGCCGCACTTGGCGGACACCTCGTTGTCGCGGAACACCGCGTGGCGAATCGTCACCGGCCCCGGGTAGTAGGCCCACAGCGCGCCGCGCGTCCGGTCGCGGTTGCCGTTGTAGTCGTTCTTCTTCACCTTCTCGAAGACCATGTGCTCGAAGACGGGGTCGCCGTCGCCCACCGAGCCGTCTCCGAAGAAGTTCATCCCCCACCAGCCGTGGGGATTGGTGGAGGTGAAGAGCACGGGCTTGTCCGCCGTGCCGCGCACCTGGATGCCGCCGTACACGCGCACCTCCACGCGGCCCTCGTGGTGGTTCATCACGCTGTCGGCCGCGCCGGGGTCCACGTCGGCTTGCGTGACGTCGGGGCGCCCCTTGAAGTCGAGGATGACGCCCGGCTCCACCGTGAGCACCTGGCCCTTGGGGATGGTGACGACGCCCTCTGCGTCCCCGACGACGCGGTAGGGAGAGCCCGCCTCGGTGAGCGTGCCCGCCAGGGTCCCCGTCACCACGGTGCCGCCGTCTTCAGGGACCACGATGACGGGCCCTCCGTCACCGCCCCCCGGAGTCCCTCCGTCCTCACCGCCGGGCACCACGCCGGGCTTCTCGGGCGTGGAGGAACACGCGGCGTAGGACAACCCCAGGACCACGGCCCACAAGAGGCGCTTCACGGACTCGGAGGCGGACAGGTGCATGGCTTCGCGCGCTAGCACGGCGCCGAGGCGCGCCGCAAACCGCGCCCGGGCTGATAGAAGCCCGCGCCATGGCGAACGACCTCCTCGTGCTCTCCTATTCGGGCTGTTCCACCTGCAAGAAGGCGCTGAAGTGGCTGGAGGCGAAGGGCCTCTCCCCTCGCGTGCGCCCCATCGTGGACGAGCCCCCCACCCTCGCCGAGCTGGACGCGTGGATTGCGAAGAGCGGCCTGCCCGTGCGCAAGTGGCTCAACACCAGCGGCCTGAGCTACCGGGCGCTCGGCAAGGCGAAGGTGGACGCGGCGAGCGAGGCGGACGTTCGGGCCTGGCTCGCCGCCGATGGCAAGCTGGTGAAGCGGCCGGTGCTCGTCACACCCTCGGCGGTTCTGGTGGGCTTCCAGGAGGAAGCCTGGGAGCGCGTGTTCTCCCAGCGAGGCTGAGGGCCGAGCAGCCGGGCGGGCGGACGTGCGCCCGTCCCTCGCGAAGCGCGGCCGCGCGTGAAGATTCCTCTCCATGGAATCCAGCACCAGGCGTCCGCTCGGAGAAATCCTCCTGGAGATGGGGGTGCTCAACCGCGCCCAGCTCCGGGTGGGGCTGGTCCACCACCACGAGACGCATGTCCCCCTGGGACGCGCGCTGGTGCGCGAGGGCGTGTGCACCGAGGCGGACGTGCTGCG
This sequence comes from Myxococcus sp. XM-1-1-1, assembly GCF_020037095.1. NCBI lineage: Bacteria > Pseudomonadati > Myxococcota > Myxococcia > Myxococcales > Myxococcaceae > Myxococcus > Myxococcus sp. XM-1-1-1. The sequence continues at coordinate 112,865 of NZ_JAIQDH010000001.1, read as the reverse complement.
CGGCCTGTCGGCGCAGCTCGGCGTGGGCGCGGTGGACCTGGACCTGCAACCTCCCGAGCGCGGCATGGCGGACCTGCTGCCCGCGCGCATCGCCCGGCAGTATCGCGCGGTGCCCCTGCGCGTGGAGCTGGTGCCCATGGAGCAGGGCGAGCGCGAGGTGCTCCACATCGCCCTGCCCGCCCCCGTGTCGCTGGAGGCCGTGGACGCCGTGCGCGCCGTCACCGGCAAGCCGCGCGTCGAGGCCTACGTGGCCTCCGACCCCGCCATCACCCGCGCGCTCTCCGAGCTGTACGGCTTCGAGGAGCCCGCCGAGCCCGCCGCCACGCCCGCGCCCGCCCCCGGTGGGCACCTGCTGCTCTACGGCTGGCCTCCCGTCACCGCCGTGCTCATCTCGCGGCAGCTGGCGCGCAGCGGCTTCCAGGCCCGGGTCGCGACCCCACTGGAGGTCCTCCACACCAGCGCCAACGACGTGGTGCTCGCGCCCCTGCAGGCCATGGAGGGACTGTTGGCCGGCGAGGTCCACATCGAGGGCGCGCTCATCGTCCACGGCACGTCGGACGACGAGGGCTTCGAGCGGGCGAGGAAGCTCGGCGCGCGGGGCTTCCTCGCCAATCCCCGCGACGAGCAGCTGCTGCTGCGCGCGGTGCGCCGGCTGATTCCCGGCGGAGGCTCCTCCATCTCCGGAGAGTCCGGCCCGTCACACCACTCGCACTGACGTGGGCCCGGCGCGCTAACCCTGGAGCAGGCCCAGCGCGTCGAGCACCTCGGGGTACACCTTGCTCGCGAAGTAGCGCCCGCCCGCGATGGTGAAGTGCACGCCGTCGCTCATGCGCAGCTTCATCGGCTTCCTGAAGCCCTCGACGCGCGCCTGGAGCAGGGCCTTGCCCTTGGCGTCCGTGAAGTACGGGCGCGTGTCGACGTAGCGCGCGTCCGCGCGGGAGCCGATGACCTCGCGCTGGAGGCCCCGGATGAGGCCCAGCTTCTGCTCGAAGCGCTTGAGCCCCGTCGCCGGCAGCTCCAGCCAGATGATCTTCCGTCCCGGCGCGGCGAGCACGCTCGCGAAGGAGTCGATGCGCTGACGGTACGCGTCCTCCCACTCGGGCTTGCCCCAGTGGACGGGCTTCTTGCCATCACGCTCCAGCAGGGACTGGCCATCGTTTCCCCCGAGGATGACCACCACCACGTCCGGCTGGTGGCGCTTCACCTCCTCCTCGCCCACGGCCATCCAGTCGAAGAAGTCCGGTCGGGCCAGCCCCGTGGAGGAGCGGGCGCGGCGCGACGCGCGAATCGTCGGATGCGCCTCCAGCCGGGCGAGCAGGTAGTCCCCGAAGCCCGTGGCGATGAGGCTGTCACCGAGCAGCAGCACGGAGCGCGGACGCTCGGCCGCGGGAGCCGCCGCGTCAGCAGGCGACGCCGGCGCCGCGAGCACGGCCTCGGACGCGGGGCCCGCATCCGGTCCGGAGGGAGCAGCCCAGGAGAGCCCGGTGGAGAACACGACGAGGACGACGAACCAACCCGTGAAGCGCTTCCGCATTCGGGCCGCACGCTAGCGGCACACCGCCGTCAGGTACACTCCCTTTCACGACGCCTCCCGGGGCCCACCGCCCGACTCACGCCGCCGACACCTTCGGGGTGGACGTCAACCTCGCGAGCCACGGCGCCAGCAGCTCCGCGCAGGCCTCCGGGTGGGTGAAGTAGGGCACATGCCCCGCCCCCTTCAGCATGTGGTGCGGCGTCCCTGGCGGAAGCGATTGCAGCAGTCGCTCCACGGTGGAGGGGGGCACCAGCACGTCCCTGTCCCCCTGGATGCAGAGGCAGGAGACGTCCAGCCGTCGCAGCTCGGGCGGGTGGGCCTCGCGTTGGATGGCGAGCGCGCGATGCCACGTGGTGCCGCGCTCCACCACCGTCGTGGGGACCACCTCCGCCACCTGCCCGAAGGGAACCGGCTTCCACGCGGCCAGCCCCGCGGCGACCACACCCGGCCGCGCCCACACGGCGATGGGACCCATCATCCCGATGAGCCAACCGCGAGCGCCCAGGTGCGTGGTGCGCGTGAAGGCGCCCAGGAAGGCCACCCCGCGAGCGACGCCCGCCGCGGCCAGGTGCGCGGCCACCATCCCACCGAAGGAGCTGGCCACCACCGCGTCCACCGGGCCCGCCGCGTGCGCCACCTGTCGCGCGAGCGCGCCCGCGCCCACCGCCGCATGCGCTCCTTCCGGATACTCGACGAGGACGGGACGACAGAGGGGTGACAGCGCCTGGGCGAGCGCGCGGAAGCCGGAGCCTCTCGCCCCCAGGCCGGGCAGCAGGAGCACCCTCGGCCCCTCGCCTTGCCCCACCTCCGTCAGCTGCACGTCCGAGCGCATCTCATTCCCTCGCGGTCGCGGCGGGGAACAGCGTGACGACGCCGCTTCTGCCCGCCTCCAGCGAGGCCACCTCCGGCTCCGGGGCGGGCTGCTCCCGCGCCAGCCCCAGGAAGGTCCGGGTGCGCTCATGTCGGGGCCGCTCCAGCACCTGCGCGGGAGGGCCCTCCTCCAGGATGCGCCCGCCGTGCAGCACCAGGACGCGCGAGGCCAGCTCGCGCGCGAAGCGCATCTCGTGCGTCACCGCCACCAGCGTGAGCCCGTCCTCGCGAAGCCGCGACAACAGCGCCACCAGCTCGCCCACGCGCTCCGGGTCCAACGCGCTGGTGGGCTCGTCCAGGAGCAGCGCCTCGGGCTCCATCGCGAGCGCGCGGGCGATGGCCACCCGCTGCTGCTCACCGCCGGACAGCTCGGACGGGTAGGCCTCCTCGCGGTGGGACAGGCCGACCTTCGCGAGCAGCGCGCGCCCCAGTTCCGTGGCGCTCCTCGCGTCCAGGCCCCGCACGTGTCGGGGCGCCTCGATGACGTTGCCCAGCGCGGTGCGGTGCGCGAACAGGTGCCACTGCTGGAAGACGAAGCCCACGCGGCGGCGGATGTTGGAGACGGCGGCGCCGCTCGCTCGCGACGCACTGGGGCCGAGCACGTCGTCCCCCACCCGGATGCTGCCCGCGTCGAAGGGCTCCAGCCCGTTCAGGCACCGCAAGAGCGTGCTCTTGCCGCCGCCCGAGGGGCCCACCAGCGCCACCACCTCACCCGGCGCGAAGGCCGCGCTGATGCCGTCCAGCACCATGCGCCCCTCGTACCGCTTGCACAGGTCCTTCACTTCAATCATCCGCGCGCCAACCTCGCTTCCAACCGCCTCGCCAGGAGGGACAGAGGGTAGCTCATCGCCAGGTAGAGCGCCGCGCACAGCGCCCCGGGCAACAACCAACTGCGAACATCCACCGCGGTAATCGTCATCCGCTTGGTGAGCTCCACGACGGAGATGACGGACACCAGCGAACTGTCCTTGAGCAGCGCGATGAAGTCGTTGGTGACGCTCGGCAGCGCCACCCGGAAGGCCTGCGGGAACACCACCCGGCGCAGCGCCAGCGGCGTGGACATGCCCAGCGCCAGCGCCGCCTCCATCTGCCCCCGGGGCACCGCCAGCACCCCCGCCCGGTACACCTCCGCCTCGTAGGCCGCGTAGTTCAGCCCCAGCCCCAGCACCGCCGCGCTCAGCGCGTCCAGCCGCAGCACGCCCGCGAGCCCGTAGTACAGGACATAGAGTTGCAACAGCACCGGGGTTCCACGGAACACCTCCACGTAGAAGGACGCCATCCCCGACAGCCACCGGGGTCCGTACAGGCGCACCAGCGCCAGCCCCGCGCCCAGCGGCACCGCGAGCGCCATGGCGCCCACGGACACCACCAGCGTCACCAGCGCCGCCTGGAGGAACATCAGGCCCTGGCCCCAGCCGAGCTTCGCCGTGCGCGTCTGCGACAGCACCTCGCGCGTCTGCGCGTCCGTCCACTCCACCATCTTCTGCTGCTGGGCGCTGTCGATGTTCCACCGGGCGAAGATGCGCCGCAGCTCCCCCGAGCGCGCCACGTGCCCCAGCGCCACGTCCAGCGCCGCGCGCAGGTCCTCGTCCCCGGGCCGCACCGCGATGGCGTAGTAGCCCTCGCCCACGTCGCCCACCACGCGCAGCTGGGGCCTCGGCTGGCCGTAGCGCTGGGCGATGAGGTCGTCCATCAGCACCGCGTCCACCCGCCCCTGCTCCAGGTCGATGTAGGGCTCCTCCACGCCTTCGTACGGCACCGCCTGGATGCCCTCGCGCTGGAGCAGGTCCCACGCCTGCGAGTTGGCGAGCGTCCCCACCCTCCTGCCACGCAAGGACGAAAGCCCCGTGACGCTGTCGTCCTGCCGCCGGGCCAGGAGCCGCAGCTGGAAGATGAAGTACGGCCGGGTGAAGAGGATGCGTCCGCTGCGCGCCGGGGTGACTTCAATGCCGTTGAGCGCCACGTCGAACGAGCCCCGCTCCAGGGAGGGGATGAGGCTGGACCAGTCGTTCTGCACGAAGCGCGCGCGCACGCCCAGCTCCCGCGCCAGCGCGTCCGCCAGCTCCACCTCGAAGCCGCGCATGTGCCCGGGCACGTCCGGGTCCTCCATGGCGTACGGCTCGCCGCCCTGCGCGTCCGCGCCCCAGCGAAGCTCGCCTGCCCTCCGCACCCGCTCCAGCCCGGGCTCCTCCCGCTGGACGCAGGACGTCAACACCACCGCGAACACGAGCAGCGCCCCGCCCCTCCTCCACACACCGCTCACATCCATTTCAGGGACTCCCACTCTGTAGCAGGTGCAGGTGTGACCCAGTATTCAGGTCCTGACACTTTCTCCGGGACTGCGTACTAGAGTGTCGCGACAGAGGAGCCAAGGCGTCATGGAAGCATACAAGGTGCTGGTGGTGGACGACGAGCCGCAGGTGGCGCACGCCTTGAGGCGGCTGCTGCGGCGCGAGGGTTTCGACGTCCAGCTCGCGTTCAACGGAGAAGAGGCGCTCGAGCGGCTGAAGACCTTCAGCCCGGACATCGTCCTGACGGACTTCCGGATGCCGGGGATGACGGGCAGCGAGCTGCTCCAGCGCATCAAACGCAGCCACCCGCTGGCGCTGCGGCTCATCATCTCCGGCTACGCCGACTTCAAGTCGGTGGTGGCGTCGGTGAACGAGGGCGAAATCTGCCGGTTCATCAGCAAGCCCTGGGATGACGCGGAGCTGGTGACGTACCTGTCGGGCCTGCTGCGCCACCGCGAGACGATGGCCCAGCTCTACGCCCCGTTCCGCGCCGCGCCCCTGGGTGTCAGCGCGGAGGTGAGCCCCACGGACGCCGCGCTGGTCCTGAAGGTCCAGGTGGCGGACCCGTCGTTCCCCGCCGAGCAGGCCGTGTCCATCATCGAGCGCTTCGCGGGCCTCTTGGCCGACGACAGCCTGAAGGTGGTGGGGGGCTTGCTGGAGCGCTTCGGTGGCCGGCTGTCCTTCGTGGCGGAGGTGGGCGGGCCGCAGCGGCTGCGCCTGGAGCTGCCCATGCGCGCCCAGAGCGCGCCGAGTGTTCGACCGGGGCTGGGCGAGGCGTGATGGCCCCGGAGGTCGACGCGGATTGGGTGAACAGCCGCCTCAAGCGCTTCACCCTGCTGGCGTGCCTCCTCATCCACGGTCTGCTCATCGTCAGCCTCTGGGGGCGCTGGCACGAGGTCCTCGTCGTGACGGTGGCCTTCGCGGGGGTGACGGGGGCCAACGTGGTGCTCGCGCGGGGGTTCTTCTCGCGGCACACCCAGGCCGCCGAGGCCACGCGCTTCACGCTGAACATGGTGGGCACCGTGTTCTACGGCGTGGTGAGCGACTGGGCGCTGCCCGTGTGGCTGTACCTGCCGCTCAACGCGCTGTGGGTGGACCGCTTCGCGGACTCGGGCGCCCGGCGCCGGCTGGGGTTGATGCTGGTGCTGGTGGCCGGCGCGGCGCTGTCGGACGGGGCCGCGCCCGAGGTCGCCGCCAGCTTCGTGCTGCTGTCGGTGCTCACGTACGCGCTCTCCGAGGGCCGCGTCTTCCTCACGCACTCGACGCTGCGCGAGCTGGCGCGCCAGCACGACGAGCTGGCCCTGGCCCACGAGCAGTTGGAGATGGCCCACCGGCGCGCCCGTGAGCAGGAGCGGCTGTCCAGCCTGGGCATGCTGGCCGCGGGCGTGGCGCACGAAATCAACAACCCCATGAGCTACGTGAAGAGCAACGTGAACGCGCTGCTCATGGACCTGCGCGCGTGCAAGAACCTGCCGCCGGAGCTGCAGGAGTACGTGGACGACGTGCTGCCCGCCACCGCGGACGGCATCCGGCGCGTCGTGGCCATCGTCGCGGACCTGCGGCGCTTCGCGCGTGGAGACCCGGGCGCGCTGGAGGAGTACGACCTCAACGAGGAGATCGCCGTCGCGCTGCGCATCACCCGCACGCAGGTGCAGTCGCGCTGCGAGGTGGAGGTGACGCTGGGCGACTTGCCGCGCCTGCTCGGACGTCCTGGGCAGCTGGCGCAGGTGGTGGTCAACCTCCTGATGAACGCCGCGCAGGCGATGCCCTCGGGCGGACGCATCTTCCTGAGCACGCGCATGGAGGCCGACGAGGCCGTCCTGTGCGTCCAGGACTCCGGGCACGGCATGACGCCCGAGGTGCGCTCGCGGCTGTTCCAGCCCTTCTTCACCACCAAGCCCGCCGGTGAAGGCACGGGCATGGGGTTGGCCGTGGTGCACGGCATCATCACCTCGCACCAGGGACGCATCGACGTGGAGACCTCGCCCCAGACGGGCACGCGCTTCACCGTCCGCCTCCCACGCATCCCTCCGCTCGCCATGCACCTGCCCGGACTGTCAGGCGGAGTCCCCACCCCGCCGAAGTCGCATCCGGACACGGCCTGAGCCCGCACGCGACTGTCCCTCGAGAGCGCCATGTCCTCCTCGCCGCCCGCCTTCGCCAGCCGCTTCGAGCCTCGCTACGTGGAGGACCCGTATCCGCTCTACGAGCGCCTGCGCCACGAGGCTCCCGTCCACTTCAGCGAACAGATGCACCTGTGGGTCGTCTCCCGCTACGAGGACATCAAGGCGGTGGTGCTCAACCCGGACGACTTCCTGTCGGCCAACGCCTTCCGCAACCCCGTGCCGCCCGCGCCGGAGGTGCTCGCGGTGCTGGCGGAGGGCTACCCCCAGGTCCCCGCGCTGGTGGATGACGACCCGCCCAACCACACGCGCATGCGGGTCATCGTCAACAAGGCCCTGGCGCCGCATCGGCTGAGCGCGATGGAGGCGCGGGTGTCCGCGATCGCGACGGAGCTGCTGGACGGCTTCGCCCACGAGGGGAAGGCGGACCTGGTGGAGAGGCTGGGCTACCCGCTGCCCGCGCGCGTGGTCGGCGCCATCATGGGGCTGCCGGACTCGGACGTGACGCGGCTGAAGCAGTGGACGGAGGACCTGGTGGTGATGTCCGCGGGCAACGCGCCCGTGGAGCGCCAGGTGGAGTGCGCCAGGGGGCTCGTCTCCATCCAGAAGTACCTGGCGGAGCACATCGCCGCGCGGCGACGCGCGCCCACCGATGACCTCATCAGCGCGCTCATCGAGGCGCGGTACGAGGACACGCCGCCGTTGAGCGACGTGGAGCTCATCAGCCTCATCTCCATGCTGCACTTCGCCGGGCACGAGACGACGTCGAACCTGCTGGGCAACCTGCTCGTGTGGGTGCTGCGCGCGCCGGAGCGGCTGCGCGAGCTGCGGGACGACCCGGGCCGCATCCCCCGGGCCATCGAGGAGACGCTGCGGCTGGACGCGCCGGTGCAGGGGATGATGCGCACCACGCGCCGCCGGGTGACGCTGGGCGGCGTGGAGGTGCCCGAGGGCGCGCGGCTGCTGGTGCTCTATGCGTCGGGGAACCGGGACGAGACGGTGTTCCACGCGCCCGGCGAGGGGGTGCTCCGCCGTCCGGACGTGGGCAAGCACCTGGGGTTCGGGATGGGCATCCACTACTGCATCGGCGCGCCGCTGGCGCGGATGGAGGTGCGGCTGGCGATGGAGCTGCTGTTGAAGCGGCTGCCCGGGCTGCGACTGGCGCCGGGCGAGGCCGTCCGCTACCTGCCCAACTTCCTGCACCGGGGCCCGCGGCAGCTGCTCGTCGAGTGGGACCCGGCCTGAGGTTGTTTCAGCGCTTGAGCGCGGCGTCGATGTGCGTGGCGAAGGTGTCGAGCGACTGCGCCCCCGTCACGCCGGTGCCGTTGATGAAGAAGGTGGGCGTGCCGACGATGCCGCGGCGCTGGGCCTCCAGGCGGTCGGCCTCCACGTAGTTGTCCCAGGCCTTGGTGTCGAGCGCGCGCTTGAAGCTCGCGAGGTCCAGCCCGAGTGCCTTCGCGTACTTCTCCAGCGAGGCGCGGTCCAGGGCGCCCTGGTTGTCGAAGAGCACGTCGTGCATCTGCCAGAACCTGCCCTGCTCGTGGGCGGCCATGGCGGCGGCGGCGGCAAGCTTCGCGTTCTCGTGGCGGGGCAGCGGCATGTGGCGGAAGACGATGCGGATCTTGTCGCCGTAGCGCTCGCGCAGCCCCTCGACGGTGGACGCGCCGCGCTGGCAGAAGGGACACTGGAAGTCGCTCCACACCTCCACCGTCACCTGGGCGTCGCGGGGCCCCAGCGCGGGGGCCTCCGAGCGCGGGGTGGCGGAGATGAGCTTGGGCTGGGCGCGGGCGGCCTTGGGCTGCTTGTCGCAGTCGGGGGTGGGCTCGTCACCGGCGAGGGCGGGGTTGAGCGAAGAGAACACGACGGCGGCCGCCAGGAGGGCGGGAGCGCGGAGCTTCATGGTGGACCTCTGGAGTGGGATGGATGCGGCACGCCCGGCGTCCTGCCTGGAGGCCTGGCGTGACGAGGGGCGATGCCCTCGCACGCAAGGAGTGACGCGAGCGGCGCGGGAGTTTCAGCGCCGTGTTATTTCCCGCGCACCATGACGACCGAGCGCCTCGACTACGCGGACCCCTTCCTCCATCGATTCACCGCGCGGGTGGTGGGCCACGGCGCGTGGAATGGCGCGCCCTCGGTGGTGCTGGACCGCACGGCCTTCTATCCGGAGGCGGGTGGACAGATGGGGGACCAGGGCGTGCTCGGGGGGCTGCCCGTGCGCGACGTGCAGGTGGACGACGCGGGGGTGGTGCATCACCTGGTGGAGGGCGTGCTGCCCGCGCCCGGTGAGGCGCTGGAGGGCGTGGTGGATTCGGAGCGGCGGCGCGTGCACATGTCGCTGCACACGGGGCAGCACATGTTGTCGCGGGCGCTCTTGGACCTCGCGGGCGCGGCCACGGTGTCGTCGCGATTGGGGGCCACGTGCACCATCGACACGGACCAGGACACGCTGGACGAGCAGCTCGTGGCGAAGGCGGAGGCGCACGTCAACGCCATCATCGACGCGGACCTGCCCATCCGGGCCTTCTTCCCCACGCCGGAGGAGCTGGCGGCGCTGCCGCTGCGGCGTGCGCCCAAGGTGACGGACAACATCCGCGTCATCCAGGTGGGGGACTTCGATGTGTCGCCGTGTGGCGGGACGCACTGCACGCGCACGGGACAGGTGGGGATGGTGCGGGTGCTGGGCGTGGAGCGCTACAAGGGCAAGGGGCGGGTCCTCTTCTCGGCGGGGCCGCGTGCGCGGCGCGAGCTGTGGGAGGAGGCGGGGGTGCTGCGCGCGATGAGCCGGGCGTTCACGTGTGGACCGGCCGAGGTGCCCACGGTGGTGGAGAAGCTGCGGCGTGAGTTGACCGAGGCTCGCGAGGCGTTGGGCGCGGCGCGAGCGCGGCTGGCGGAGCACACGGCCGTGGAGCTGGCGCAGGAGCTGGAGGCGTCGGCGGACAAGCAGGTGGTGGCGGTGCTCGACGGCGCGGGGCCGGAGCAACTGCGCGCGGTGGCGGCGAGGCTCACGTCCCGGCCTCAGGCCGTGGTGTTCCTGGCGGGCCGCGCGCCCGAGGGCCTGGCCGTGCTCATCGCGCGGGGCAGTGCGTCCACGTTCGGCTGCGGCGCGTTCCTGAAGCGGGCGGCGGAGGCCGCGGGAGGACGCGGGGGTGGACGCCCGGAGCACGCCGAGGGACGGCTTCCGGCGAGCACGGATTGGGCGGCGCTCGTGGCGTCCCTGCGGGGCTGAAGCAGGCCCCACCCCACCTCCGGGGCGGACCGTGGGAGCGGAAATCACCCTCCCCCTCCCTGGACATGAGTCTTTTCCACCCGCACCCACCCGCAACGCATCGCGTCACAGCTCGCTCCATCCGAAGGGATTTCCTCCGACGCGTTCACATCGTACGGAGGGGGCGCTCCACCGGTGGAACGACATGAGAAGATGGGTGTAGGGGTTCGCGCCACGATGGACGACGGGCAGCACCGCCAGTTCGATGCTTTCGCACGCTCGCGACGACCGGGGCTGCTTCGCCTTGCCCGACGCCTGTGCTCCGGGGGTGGAATCGACCCGGAGGACCTGGTGCAAGAGACCCTCGAGCGCGCCTACCGGAACTTCGACCGGCTGGTGGCGGAGAACCCAGGCGCCGTCAGCGTGTGGCTCAGCACCACGCTGAGCAACCGCTTCCTGGACCATTGTCGTCGCAGACGCACCGAGGTCCTGGGGGCCCCCGCGCTGCGTGTGGTGCAGGACACGGAGTCCTCCGGCGAACCCGCCGCCCTGGAGCAGTGGGAGCAGGTCAGCCGCGAGGACTTCCAGCGGGCCATCGACAAGCTGCGGCCTCCCCATCTCCAGGAGGCCTACCGGCTCCACGTGGCGGGACTTCGATACCGGGCCATCGCTCAGCGGTTGGATGCGCCCGAGGGAACGGTGGGACGGTGGCTCAGCGAGGCGCGGCAGGCTCTGCGGGGGCTGCTGACCCCTAGCGCCGCCTCGAGTGAAGGCAGGGCCAGACCATGACCGAGCAGTGCGACAGACTGGAGTCCTTCATCGACGGTGAGCTGGCCCCGGCGGACGCGGAGAACTTCCGTCACCACCTGACCGGCTGCACCGCGTGCGAGACACGGATGAAGGAACTGCTCGCGCTCGAGCTCCTCGCCGACGACGCCCTGCACGAACCCGGGGACTCCACACTGGCCTTCGTCCCCCCACCTCCCCAGCTCAAGCGGCGCAGGAACTGGATGATGGTGGTGCCGCTGGCGCTGGCCGCGGGCCTGGCGGCGTGGGTTCTCGTGACGCGGACCGACTCGTCCCCCACTTCCCCCGAGCTGTGGCTGGGGCAGGACCCGGGCCGCACGCTCGAGGCCCGCCTCACCCATCCGGGCGCCGACCGCCATCGCCCCTACGAGGTGATGCGCAGCGGCGGCAATTCGCCCCGCGCGCTGTCTCTGCGCGAGCTGGCGAAGCTGGAGGAGGTCGGTGACGAGCGAGGCATCGCCTCCGCCTACCTGCTGCGCGGAGACCCCGCCCAGGCCGCCGCCTTCCTCGACAAGCTGCCCGCGTCCCCCGACCTGGACTCGGACCGCGCGGCGCTCGCCCTCCAGCGCGGCGCCCACGAAGAGGCCCTCGCCCTGGTGGACCGCGCGCTGAAGGCGAAGCCCGGTCATCCCCAGGCGCTGTGGAACCGCGGCCTCGCGCTCGAGAAGCTGGGCCTGTCCCTGCAAGCCGCCGAGGCCTTCGAGCAGGTGGCCGCGCAGCAGGAGCCGGGTTGGAGCCAGGAGGCCGCCGAGCGCGCCGCCGACCTGCGCCGTCAAGAGGACACCCAGCGCAAGGGCTGGAAGGGCACCAAGCAGGACTGCGACCAGATGGTGTCCGGCGGCCCCGTGCTCGCCCAGGCCCAGGTGGAGCAGCACCCCGGCCTGTCCCGCCTGTGCTTCTACGATGCGCTGCGCACCGCCACCTCCCCCGAGCGCGTCGAGTCGCTGCGACCCCTGGCCCGCCAGCTCGACGCCGTGGACGGCGGAACCCACCTGGAGGACGCCCTCCAGCGCGCGGCCCGCACGGACTTCTCCGCGCGCGCGCCCTTCGTCGCGGACTACGTGCGGCTGACGCGCAACGAGCTGTCCCCGGCGCAGCTCGACACCTTCCTCGTGAAGCTGCGCGAGGCCCGGCAGGACGACCTGCTCCTGGGCGCCCTGCTCTTCCCCAAGGACCTGCGACAGCACGAGCGTGAGTACCGCGAGCTCGCGCTGGCCACGAGAGACCCGTGGTTCGCGCTGCTCGCCGAGGAGCGCCAGGCGCGCGCCGACATCCAGCGCGGACAGATTCCCCAGGCGCGCACGCGGCTGACCGAGGCCCTGCGCACCTGCCCTGACGGCGCGCGCTTCAACTACCGCTGCCTGGAGCTCGAGCGGAACCTGGCCCTCGTGGAGCGGCAGCTCCACCGCCCCGTCGAGTCCCGTGCGCACGGCCTGCTCGCGCTCGCCCGGGCCCGCGCGGGGCACGAGTGGACCAAGGAGTGGCGGCTGCTCCAGGAGCTGGGCCAGGTGGCCCTCTTCCACGGAGACCTGTCGCTGGCGCGCGCCTACCTGGAGGAGAACATCCAGCGGCTGCCCGAGCGCTGCGCGGACCACGAGTCGGCCTACGTCAACCTCGCGCTCGCCTTCCACCGCACGCTCGACTTCAACGGCGCCCGGGAGCAGCTGGACCGCGCCGCGCGCTGCGGCAACCCGCCCTCCCTGGCGCGCGCCTTCGCCATCGCGGACCTGGCCCACACGCAGGCCCGCCGCGCCGAGGACACCGAGGTGCTGACCCGGGGCCTGGAGGCGCTGCGAGCCTCACCGGCCCGACTGGAGACCGCGGGCGAGGGCGCGATGCTGCGCCACATCGAGGGCCGCTTCTTCGTCGAGCAGGACCGCCGTCGGGGGCAGGCGCTGCTGCGTCAGGCCATCGAGGAAGCGGCGCCGCTCGTGGGCTCGGACGTCAACGCCCGCAAGGCGCGCGTGTACAGCTTCACGTCCCTCATCCTCGACGCCTCCCGGCACGAGGAGCTGGAGCGGGCCATGGCCCTCTTCGCCGAGGAGCGCGCCCTGCCCCTGCCCGAGCGCTGCGCGCTGGGCGTCACCGTGGACGACGAGCGCACGGCCCTGGTGGCCCGCGACGCGTCGGGGCGTTGGGTCGGCCACTTCGACACCCAGCGCCGTGAGCGGCTGGAGAGCGTGGAGGGGCTGGTCCCCGAGCGCCTCGCACAGGCCCTGCGCGACTGCCCCCACGTGGACGTGCTCGCGCGGCCGCCGGTGCTCGGCAAGCCGGACCTGCTGCCGCCGGACATCGCCTGGGCCTACCGTGTCGGAGCGACCCCCGACGAGCCCACCGGACAGCCCTCGCGCCGGCTGGTGGTGGCGGACGTGCATGCCCCCGCGGAGCTGCGCCTGCCCTCGCTGCGCGCCTGGCGCCCCTCGGAGGACGAGGACGCGACGCTGGCCACGCTGCGAGGCGCCTCCGCCACGCCGTCGCAGGTGCTGCGGGCGATGCGCGAGGCCACGGAGGTGCAGATTCACGCGCACGGCGTCGTCGACCCGAGCGCCGCGGATGGCTCGCTGCTCGTGCTGTCTCCGGAGGCGCAGGGCGGCCGCTACGCGCTGACGGCGTCGGACCTGCACGGTGAGCGGCTGCAGGGCCGGCCCGTGGTGCTGCTGGCGGCGTGTCATGCCGCGCACAGCAAGGCGTACTTCCATGAAACGTTCGGCCTGCCGGTGGCGTTCGTCGAGTCCGGGGCCCGGGCCGTGCTCGCCGCCACGCAGGAGATTCCCGACGCCGAGGCGTCGGACTTCTTCGAGCCGGTGCTGGCGCGCATTCGCGAGGGGCTGCCCGCGGCCCGCGTCCTTCGCGATGCACGTCAGGACTGGCTCCGCAGTCGGGGAAGCGCCTGGGTCCGCCAGGTGCTCCTCTTCGAGTAGTTGCCTCGTCTCATCCCAGAGTCTCGAAAACCCATGAAGAAAGTCCTCCTGTTGGTCCCCCTGCTGCTCGGCGTCGCGGCGTGCCGCCACATCGAGACGGTTCCGTCGACCGAGCAGATTCAGCGCAAGGCGCCCAAGGGCGCGCTCGTCCGCGTCATCCTCCGCGACCGGGCCAACCCCCAGCGGCTCACCACCTACGTGGTGGACGTCAGCCGCAACGAAATCGTCGCCCAGTCCAACCGCGACCCGTCCTCGACGCGGGGCGCCCAGGGGGAGACCTCGTCCGAGAAGGCCACCACGGACGGCGACACCTCCGCGATGCAGTCGGGAGGACCGCTCTACGTCGGCGACGTGGAGCTGCTCACCGACTGTGTCCCCCAGACGGACAAGGAGGGCTGCCTGAGCGTCGCCGACCTGCATGACGGAGACCCGGGTGGCGCGTCGGGCGGCGGCGGCGACCCCACGGGCCACCAGCAGTTGGTCGAGAAGGTGAAGCGGCTGGCCGCGCTGACCTACTGGTCCACGCTCGAGGTGGGCATCCCGACCGTCAAGCGGACGGCGGCCCCCGGACGCGTGAATCAGTAATCACGTGAGGCGCTGAGGACAGGAGGCTCCGGTGTCGCGAAGGTGCGGCGCCGGGGCCTTCGTCGTTTCAGGCGGACCTGCCACCCTCGGTGGGGGCCAGGCCCGAGAGCGTCTCCACGTAGGACGCGGCGACGCGCAGGAAGCGCGCGCCCTTCACGCCGGTGAGGTACTGGCGCTTCATCGCGCGCGTGGCGCCCACGTAGAACATGGCGCGGCGGATGCGCTCGTTCTCCCGCGCGTTGCGCTCCTTGGCGCCGGCCATCCAGTTCTCCACGGTGTCCAGCGCGTCCAGGCCCGCGAAGAAGACGACGGGGCACTCGTGGCCCTTGCAGGAGAACACGGTGGTGGCGCGCACGTGGTCCACGCCGCTGACGCGGAAGTCCGTCACGTCGCGGCCGCCCTTGCCACCGTAGGCGTGCGCGGGCACACCGGCCCGGTTGAGGGCCTCCGTGTACTGCGACGGCATGACGGGCGCGACGACGAGGATGTCGCCGGGGTGCACGCCCTCGTCGCGGATGAGCCGTGCCACCTCCTTGGCCACCTGACGGGCCTCGCTCGCGCCGGAGGCGAAGCCGCGCACCTGGGGCAGCACGCCGCCGCGCTCGGTGGACTGCACGCGGTAGAGGCCCTCCAGCGTCTCCTCGGGGAGCCACAGGAGCCCCTCGCGCGCGAGCTCCCCGGCCTTCATGTACTCGCGCATGCCCGGGTCGCTGGTGCCGTGCTGGCGCAGCGGGTCCAGCACCACGTTGAAGGCCACGTCGAGGATGTCGCGCGTGGCGCGGAAGGTCTCCTTGAGGATGCGGGTGCGGCCCCGGAAGGACAGCCCTTCGGGGAGCTGCTCCTTGAGCGCGTCGATGGGCACCTGGCCGTAGACGTTCTGCGAGTCGTCCATGAACAACTGGAGGCAGCGCACCCCCTTGCCGTCCTGCGACGCGCGCGGGCGGACCAGGGCGTGGAGCATGGCGAGCGCGCGGGCGTCCATGTCCTGGGCCTCGTCGACGAAGACGCCGTCGAAGGACTCGGGCTCCACGCGGCGCAGCGCGCCCACGTGCTTCACCGTCACGCGGGCCCGGAGCGCGCGCACCCGCTCGCGGCCGGCGCGCTGGGCAATCGCCTCCACCAACAACTTCTCCACCAGGGGCGAGAGCGCGCGGTTGAAGAACGAGACGAGCACCTGGGTGTCCTCGTGCTCCAGCAGATAGCGCGCCACCCAGTGGGCCAGGACGAACGTCTTGCCGCTGCCCGCGACGCCGCGCACCAGGTGGTGGCCGTCATCGAAGCGCCGCTCGAAGAGGGACACCTGCTCCTGGGTGAACAGGGGCCGCGTGGGGCGCGAGCCCTCGATTTCCCCGCCGAGGCTGGTGGGCGCGGCGGGGGGCGGTGGCGGCGGCGGGGGTGCCTCGCGCGGCAGGGGCAGCGCCTCCAGTCGGAGCGGCGAGCCGGGGAGGACGCGCAGGCGCGGCAGGAGCGAGAGGAAGCGCTGGGGGATGGTGGCGCCCCGGGCCTCGTCGCGCGAGGCGAGCACCAGCAGATAGTCGCGCGCGCGGCTGGCGGCCACGTTGAGCATGGGCACCAGCGTGTGCGGCGGGAAGGGCCGGCCTCCGGCCACGGTGTCCACGAGCACCACGTCGTACTGGGTGCCCTGCTGGCGGTGGATGGTGGAGGCGCTGAACGCGTCGCCCCGGAAGCCCGCGGAGTTGCCGAGCCTGCGCAGGAGCGAGGCCTGCGCGCGATAGGGCGTGACACACAGGACGCTGAGGCCGGCGCGCACGGCCTCGCGCGCGAGCGACACGGCGAGCTCGGCGGACAGCTCGCGCTGGTAGCCGGAGCCCGTCTCGCCGCGGCCGTGCGTCAGGCGCTTCGCGTCGCGGCTGAGGCCATCGAGCACCACCCAGCCCGCGCGTGTCCCGGCGAACGCGGGCACGGGTGGGGCCTTCTCGGCGCGGGCCTTGACGATGTCACCGTCCTCGAGCGCGCCGCCGTAGCAGAAGTGGCTGACGACGCGGGCGATGTCCGGGTGCATGCGGTGCTGGGTGCGCAAGAGCAGCACGTCCGGGCGCGCGGCGTCGCGCACCGCGTCCTCCAGGTGGGACAGGCCGCTGGCGCGCAGCCACTTCTGGGAGCCGCGTCCGGCGCCCTCGGCGGCGCGGCTGACGGGGCCGATCTGCTTGGGGTCTCCGGCGAGCGTCACGCGCTCGGCCAGGGGGGCCATGAGCGCGGTGGCGGCACGGGTCACCATGCCGGCCTCGTCCACCACGAGTCGCGCGAAGGTGCACTTGCCCTCGAGCTCCGACACCAGCCGCAGGGCGCGGTGGACGGTGAGGACCATGAGGGGACAGTCGCCCTTCTCCGCCTCCTTGAAGGTGGGGTCCTTCATCTTGCCGCGCAGGCCGCGCAGCTCCGCCTGGAGCTTGGCGAGTTCGTGCGCGGGGCCGCCGCGGACACGCTGGAGGTACAGCTCGCGCTCGCGCTCCTCGATGCTCGCGCGCAGCTTGCCGCCCTTGGTGTCCTCGAGCGTGACGGTGGGCAGCTTCGCCAGGGCGTCGCTGGCGCCGGTGCCGCCGCGGAAGATGCTGCGCGCCAGGGGGCGCAGGGGGATGGGCTGGCGCTCCAGGAGGGCGCTGACGCGCAGGACGAGCTCATCGGCGGCGCGGTTGGTGGGGGCCACCGCGAGGATGCGCTCGTTGGGGAAGGCGCGCAGGGCGCGGGCGATGAGGTCGGCGACGGCGGTCGTCTTGCCGGTGCCGGGAGGTCCCCAGATGCAGCCCCAGGGCTGGGCCCAGAGGCGGTCGGTCGGGAGGAGCTCGGCGTCCTGGGGACGCGGGGTGGGCGCGGGCTCGTCTCCGCTGGCGCGGCGCAGGGCCTGATGGAGGGCGGGTTGACGGTCCTCGTACGCGGATGCGGCGGTGCAGAGGGCCTCGGCGAAGTCATAGGGCCGATAGCACCAGCGGTCGGCGGCGAGGGCGCGGCGGTCCACGTCGTCACCGTGGTCGGGGGCGGCGAAGACGCGGCCGGACTCGAAGTCGAGGTGGACGACGTCTCCGCCGAAGACGCACTCCTCGCCGAGGAAGCCGAGCAGCGAGCCGCCGGACCAGTCCGGGTCCGCCGCGGGCACGGGGACGAGGGACAACACGCCGGGGCCCTGCAGGGAGACCTGACGCGCGTCCTGGAGCAGCTTGGCGCGGTACTGGCTGCGCTCGGAGAGGAGCGCGTCGCTCAGGTCCTCAGGGAGGTATTCGGGAGGGCGCCAGGCCTCGCGGCGCTTCCCGGTGGCGACGGCGGCCTGGATGACCTGGCGCTCGGACGCGGTGACATCGGAGGGCGCGGCGACGTCGCGTGCGGGTGGCTCCTCGGGTGAAGGGGCGTCCGGGCGCGGAGCGGGCGGCGTCGGGCGCTGGGGCCTGGCGCGGGAGAGGGCCAGCAGCGGATTGGGCGAGCGCGGGATGTCCTCGGGGACAGTGCGGGAGGACGGAGGTGGGACAGGGGCGTCGTCGTACTCGACGTGAAGCTCTCGGACGGAGTCTTCCTTCTGTGGCGCGGGGCGCCCTTCGGAGACCTCGTTGTGCGTCCGGTGCGTCATGGCGGCGGGCCCCGGGCCCCTCGGCCCAGGCCGGGTACGGGCGCGCGAAGGTAGGGGAGGCGTGGATCCACGTCAATGCAAGCCCCAGGGGCGCGGCTGTGCGCTCACGTACGGCTGGCTCCCAGCAGCCGGCCAGGCATGGGCGTCGACACCAACGACGGATTTCTTCTGAACAGCACCGCGACTTGGGCGTGGCCTCCGGACGAAGTGGGTGAGACCGCGTGCGCTGTCAGCGTCTTCCTGTATTTCTGGGTTGCGCCTGCCTTTGACGGGCCTCTCTCGGGGAACACGCCATGCGGCTTCACTGGGTAGTGCCGCTGCTCCTACTGACGCTCGTCGCCGGTTGCGCGACGAGTCGCGTCGTCCGATTGGACACGGGACAAGCCTCCCTCGTCGTCACTCCTCACGAAGAGTCGGGCGCGGAAGTGAGTGCGGCAGAGCTCGACGACGACGAGTACGAGGAGATCATCACGGAACTGGCTCGGGACGTCCGTCCGTTCCGAAACCCCATGCAGGAGGCCCGTGACTTCTTCGGAGTGCCTGCCCGCAGCGGCGTGTACCGATACGAAAGCCACCCTTCTCGACTCACCCTCCAGCGTCGAGAGGACGCGGACGACCCTCATCTGCTGGAGTCCTATGCCGATGACGAACTGACGCGCGCCTACGGCCAGTGGTGCACTCGAAAGAAGCAATCAGGGGACTGCTTGCGACTCTTGGAGGAGGGCCCCCTGCTGGCCAGCGATGGCAGATACACTTGGGCATTGGCCATCGCGATGGACTCCGTGTGGGATGAGACCGCCGAGGCTCTGGAGGACATGACGGACCCTGGCGCCGTCATGGCCACCCTGACGGCCTCCGTCACGATGTACCTCCTGCTCTGGTCGTTGCCCGAGCCGCTTTCCAAGGGCGTCGCGGCGACCTTGACGGCTCTCGCAATCGCATACCTCGGAGTCGATACGGTGTGGAGCTTGCTGGACGGCTGGTTGACGCTGGTACGAGAAGCGGACCAGGCGACGACATTCTCGCAGCTCAGTGCAGCAGGCGAAGCCTACGGAGAGATCCTGGGTGAGAATGCGGCACGGGTCTTCGTGATGCTGGCAACGGCCGCCATTGGAAACACGGCGGGACTGGCCGCGAAGGCTGGGAGGCTGCCGGGATCCGCGCCCGCGGCACTCGCCGTGGAGGCCCAGGCAGGTTTCCAGTACGCCGCGGCGGGGAGTGTGCAGTCCGTCGCGGTGACGGCAGAGGGGTTCACCCTCGTTCTGGCCCCCAATGCGCTGGCCATGGCGAGCCGCCAGAAAGAGCGCCACCACATCGCCACGAACAAGAACGATGTCTCGGCTGCACGTGGCGGGCCTTGGACGCCGAGATTCCGCGACCTCTTCACCAGGGCCGGAATGGAGCTGAAGGACCCCGAGAACATCGTGGAAGTCGTCGGACACAAGGGCCCGCATCCGCAGCGGTATCATGAGCGCGTCCAGGAGCGACTCCTCGAAGCTTTGGGTAGCTGCCGGAAGGTGGCAGATTGCCGCCAGGCCCTCACGATTGAGCTTCGCAGGCTCGCCAGAGATGCCTCGACTCCAGGAACCGAAATCCACAGGCTCTTGACTCAGCGCAAGTGACACCGTGAGGAAGTCCACCATGCCTCCCCCTTCTCGATACTTCAGGCTCAAAGAGGACGTACGGGCCGGCTCTTGGTACCTGGGTGAACCGTCGCGCGGGCAAGGACAGGAGCTGGAGGACATCCGGGAGTTCACCTCGGGACGGCCCGTTCGAGCAACGAGCAGCCTGGAGCTCTCGGTTCGTGAGCCGGGGCGTCAGCGCGATTTCAGCATGGCCGGCGTCGGCATGACGCCTGTCGTCCACATCAGGGTGGCTACCCTCTTCGCGGAGCAAGCACCTGATGATGTGCAGCTGATACCCGTCCAGCTCAAAGGCTATCCGGACGACTACCAAATCCTCGTAGCGACGAAGACGGTCCGGTGCATCGACGACAAGGCCTCGAGTGAGGTGGAGTTCTGGCTGCCAGAGGATGAGCGACCGGACAAGCTCGGCCAATACCGGAACGTGGTCGACATGAGAATCGACCCCAGGAAGGTGGGCGATACGAAGGTCTTTCGCACCTGGGGATGGAGCGTTGCCCTCATCGTCTCGGAGGACATCAAGGTCGCCATGGAGCGCGCCAAGGTCACCGGAGCCAAGTTCGAGGAAGTCTAGGCGGCCTCCCTCAGCCACCCACCCTCGCCGTGTTTCCCGCTCTCCCACCAAGCAAGGGTGTAGGACCTTCGACCCTCTTGGGTGTACACCCACGCCCCGCCCTGTTTGCTTCGGGCGCCCGGGGGTGTTTAGGAGAGAAGCCCCCCGCCGACGCCGCCCCACCGCCATGGCCCAGACGACGCGTTACGCCCATCCCTTCCTGCCCATCACCCGCGCCGACATGCAGGCCCGGGGCTGGGAACAGTGCGACATCATCATCGTGACGGGAGACGCGTACGTGGACCACCCGGCCTTCGGCCCGGTCCTCATCGCCCGCTTCCTGGAGGGACGGGGCTTCAAGGTGGGCCTCATCCCCCAGCCCGACTGGCACTCGGCCGAGCCCTTCAAGGCCCTGGGCCCACCGCGCATGTTCTTCGGGGTCGCCGCCGGCAACCTCGACTCCATGCTCAACCGGCTCACCGCGCAGAAGAAGAACCGCTCCGCCGACCAGTACAGCCCCGGCGGCCGCACCAACTGCCGGCCCGACCG
Organism: Myxococcus sp. XM-1-1-1; assembly: GCF_020037095.1. NCBI lineage: Bacteria > Pseudomonadati > Myxococcota > Myxococcia > Myxococcales > Myxococcaceae > Myxococcus > Myxococcus sp. XM-1-1-1. The sequence goes on along the minus strand of NZ_JAIQDH010000001.1, from coordinate 92,204 downwards.
CGCCACCATCGTCTACGCCCAGCGCTGCCGCGAGGCCTACCCCGACGTCCCCATCGTCCTCGGCGGCATCGAGGCCAGCCTGCGCCGCATCGCCCACTTCGACTACTGGAGCGAGAAGGTCCGCCGCTCCATCCTCTTCGACGCCAAGGCTGACCTGCTCGTCTTCGGCATGGGCGAGCGCCCCATCATGGAGGTCGCCGACCGGATGCGGAACGGCGAGCACATCCAGGACATCCGCGACGTGCGCGGCACCGCCTACCTCATCAACGACGAGGAGATGCGCGCCCACGAGGCCGACCCCGCCCGCCGCGCCGCCGACCGCAAGACGGTCGTCCTCCCACCCTACGAGGCCGTCGTCTCCGACAAGCAGGCCTTCGCGGTCATGAGCCGCGACTTCCAGATGGAGACCAACCCCGGCAACGCGCGCCCCCTCGCGCAGCGCCACGGCAACCGCGCCATCTTCATGAACGCCCCCGCCCTCCCGCTCGAGGACGGCGTGGGTGACACCGCCGCCGGCAAGGCCACGGTGGCGATGGACGAACTGTACGACCTGCCCTTCAACCGCGTCCCCCACCCCATCTACAAGAGCGAGGGCATCCCCGCGTACGAGACGGTGAAGCACTCCATCGTCCTCATGCGCGGCTGCTTCGGCGGCTGCACCTTCTGCTCCATCACCGAGCACGAGGGCCGCGTCATCCAGAGCCGCTCCGCGGAGAGCGTCCTGCGCGAGGTGCGCGCCCTCCGCCGCATGGGTGACTTCCGCGGGACGATTACGGACCTCGGCGGCCCCACCGCCAACATGTACAAGCTCAAGTGCAAGAGCGAGGACATCGAGAAGCGCTGCCGCAAGCTGTCCTGCGTGCACCCGGGCGTGTGCGAGAACCTCCAGACGGACCACGGCCCGCTCATCAGCCTGATGAAGGACGTGCGCGAGGAGGACGGCGTCAAGCACGTCTTCATCGCCAGCGGCGTGCGGTACGACCTGGCCGAGCGCTCCCCCGAGTACGTCAAGGAGCTCGCCGCGCACCACGTGGGCGGCCAGCTCTCCGTGGCGCCCGAGCACGTCTCGCCGCGCGTGCTGGAGAAGATGAAGAAGCCCGGCATCGAGAGCTTCGAGCGCTTCCAGCAGATGTTCGCCTGCGCCAGCGAGGAGGCCGGCAAGGAGCAGTACGACATCCCCTACTTCATCAGCGGGCACCCGGGCTCCACCCTGGAGGACATGGTGGACCTGGCGCTATGGCTGAAGAAGAACGGCAAGCGCCCCCGTCAGGTGCAGGACTTCATCCCCACCCCCATGGCCATGGCGACGGCCATGTACTTCACCGGCATCGACCCGCTGAAGATGGAGCCCGTCTACACGGCCCAGGGTCTGCGCGAGAAGCGCCTCCAGAAGGCGCTGCTCCTCTACTGGAACCCCGAGCACTGGCCCCTGGCCCGCGAGGCCCTGAAGCAGGCGGGCCGCGCGGACCTCATCGGCCGTGGCCCGCACGCGCTCGTCCCGCCGGAGACACCCGCCGAGGCCGCCCGACGTCAGCGCACCGAGGAGCGGGATGGGCGCGAGCTGGACGACGCGCCGCGTGAGTCCCAGGCCCCCGCGCCCCGAGGTCCGCGCCGTCCCGGTGGCCCACGCCCCCACGGCTCCAGGGCCCGCTGAGCGAAAAGCGGCCGTCCAGCCGACCGTTTGAATAAACTGCGGTGACGTTCGTCGGGGGGCCACATGCTCCCCTTGATTGCCCTGTTGCTGTTGACCGCGGCGCCGCCGACGCCGCCCCAGGTCACGCCCGAGCCCAAGCCGCCCCCGGAACAGCCCAGACCCCAGTGCATCACGGCCCAGGGGCGCGAGCTGTGCGGCTTCCAGTGCAGGACCAGCGGCTCGAAGGCGGGCTGTGCCCAGACGCCCTATGGGACGTGTCAGGTCCTCCGCGACGAGGTCCACTGCTGGGACCCGCCACGGGTGGCCATCCAGCATCCGCCCCGCACGCCGGTGCGCCCCGAGTGCAAGGCGGTGCGCGGCAAGGTCGACTGCGGCTTCAACTGCCGCATCTTCAATGGCGAGGTGGCGTGCAACTCCACGCCCTACGGGCTCTGCGACACGCACTTCGGCAGGCTGGTCTGCTGGGACCCGCCCGACAGCGTCATCCATGAGTACGCGCAGGCCATGCCCGCGGCCCGCTGCCTCAACGCCTCCGAGGCGATTGCGTGCGGCTTCGACTGCAAGGCCAGCCGCACGGAGGTGCGCTGCACCAACACGCCCCGAGGCGTCTGCACGCTGAACGACCAGCGGCTCACCTGCTTCGACCCGCCCTCCCTCCTGCACTGTGACCACAGCAACCCGCCGCCGCCGCCCCACTGACGGCCCCGTCCCAAGCGGAGTGCTCGCCTCCTCGCTCGCGTGGCTACGAATCCCTGGGGCTCCACGCAGTCTCACGACGCGAGACACAACCGGTGCGCACGCGCGCAGAGCTTGCACGCCCCGGTTGTGGCACCATTGACGTCGCATCCACTCCCGCGATGCGTGTCGTCTCACCATGCGCACCCCGTTTCTGTCTTCGTCGCGCCGACTCGCGAGCTTCGCGTTCATGGGGCTGTGCCTCATGCTTGGCTGCACCCGCGCGCCCCCGCCGCCGCTCGGGCACGCGGCCTACGTGTGGCAGCGGGACTGGAGCCCGTCGCTCGTCGAGTCCCTCACGCGGATGCCCCCGGAGGTGGGCGCGCTGCGCGTGCTCGCGAGGGAGCGCTCCGGCGACACACGCGCCCCCGTCTCCATCGCGGTGGATGTCGCGGCCCTCGCGAGGACGGGGCGCGACGTCGTGGCGGTGATGCGCGTGGATGGCACCGCGCCCCTCGACGGCATCTCCCTGGAGGAGGTCGCCGCCATCGCCCGCGACTGGAAGGCGCGCGGCGTGCGCGTGCGCGGCGTGGAGCTGGACCATGACTGCGCCACCACCGCCCTGCCCGCATACGCGGACTGGCTCGCGCGTGAGCGGCGACTGCTCGGCGAGCTGTCCCTGTCCATCACCGCCTTGCCCACCTGGGCCGGCGCGCCCGAACTGGAGCGCCTGACATCCATCCCCGACGACGTCGTCGTCCAGGTGCACGCCATCCGCGCCCCCACCCTCTTCACCCCCGAGGAGGCGCGCGGCTTCATCGAGCGCTGGTCCCAGGCCACGCGCAGACCCTTCCACGTCGCGCTGCCCACCTACCGCGTGCGCCTGCGCGACGGCACGCCCCTGGTCTCCGAGCCTCGTGAGGTCTCGCGCTTCCTCGCGGAGCTGCGCGCGCGACCGGTGCAGGGCGTGAAGGGGCTCGTGTGGTTCCGCTGGGGCCACGCGGGTGATTCGGAGGCCTGGAGCCCGTCCACGCTGACCGCCGTCCTCCGACAGGAGCCGCTGACGCTCCAGGTGGAGTCCCGGCTGGTGGACGCGGGCGGAGGCACGCTCGACATCGTCCTCGAGAACACCGGCCGCCTGGACGGCGAGGCCCCGGCCCGGCTCACCCTTTCTGGAAACCTGGAGGTCCTCGACGGAGTGGGCGGCTATGCCCCGCGGGGGAGCTCACTCGTGGCGCGCAAGCCTCCCCGCCTGCGCGCCGGCGAGCGACGCGTCGTCGGCTTCGTGCGGGGAAGCGAGGTGTCCCTTGTGGCTCCGTAGCCTGCTGTCCGCCGTGGTCATCCTGGTCGCCCTGACGCCCATCCGCTCCGCGAAGGCCTGTGGCCCCGGCTTCCAGGACCGCCTCCTCGCCGACCGCGCGCTCACGCTCGGCGAGTTGCCCGGTGGGCTCTTCGCGCTGGAGGTCCACCGGCTCCTGCCGAAGCCCTCGGACGCGTTCGCGGTGAACGAGTTCCCCGACGAGCCCCCCGACGCGCGTCAGGGCGCCGGGGCCCGGGAGACCGCGCTGTACGAGGCCGGCGCCAAGGCCTTCACCGCCGGAGACGCCGTGACGGCGCGGGCGCGCTTCCTCGAGGTGCTCGCGCTGCCCGCCGCGGAGCGACGCCGCTTCTCCACCTTCGCCGCGTACATGCTGGGCCGCAACGCGGGCGCCGGCTTCGAGGACGACGCGAAGTACGGCTTCGAGCTCACCCGGCAGCTGGTCCGCGAGGGCTTCGACGACCCGCTGGGCCTCGCGGTCTCCAGCCTGGGCATGCAGGCGCGCGTGCTGCTCCAGCGGGGCGACGACGTGGGCGCCATCCACCTGTACGCGGAGCAGGCCTCGCACGGCAGCGGGAGCGCGGAGGTGTCGCTGCTCTTCGTCGCGCGAGCCCTCGCGCGCAACCCCGAGCGCCTCCAGGTCGCGCTGAAGGACCCGCTGGCGCAGCGGCTCATGACCACCTTCGTGTGGACGCGCGGTCGCGAGTCCGCATGGTCCGAGGAGCCCTCGGCCGGAGGGCTCGGCGCGGTGCTGGACGCGCTGGCCGCGGTGCCGGACCTCGCGGGCGCGGACCGGCTGGCCGCGGGCGCCTGGCGCGCGGGCCGCTTCGACCTGGCCGAGCGCTTCGTCGCCTCCGAGCAGACCCCGCTGGCCTCCTGGGTGAAGGCCAAGCTCGCGCTGCGCCGGGGCGACGCATCCTCCGCGGAGACGTACCTGGCCGAGGCCGTGCGCGGGCTTCCCGAGCGGGAGTGGTGGCATGACTGGTACCTGGACGACACCAACCGCCCCCTGTGCCGCGCGGAGGGAGAGCGCGGCGTGCTCGCGCTGACGCAGGGCCAGTTCACCCGCGCCGCCGAGCGACTGTGGGCGGGCTGCTCCTGGCCGGACGTCGCCTACGTCGCGGAGCGGACGTTGAGCCTGGAGGAGCTCCAGCGCTTCGCGGCCACCCACCCTCGCACGGAGAAGAGCCACTGCGACCTGGTGCCGGAGTCGGAGCCGGAGTCACCCGACAGCGTCGAAGACGGCAACACGTCGCTCGGGATGCCCGAGCGGCTGCACCTGCTGCTCGCGCGGCGACTCCTGCGAGAGGGCCGGCACGACGAGGCCCTGGAGGCCTTCCGCGGCACCGCGGTGGAGGACGCGGCGCGTCGGTACGTGGAGGCGCTGCGCCGCGCCGACAGCGCGTGGGACGACCTGGACCGGGCCGAGGCGCTCTTCGCGGCGGCCAGGCTCGCGCGCTCCGAGGGCATGCGCCTGCTGGGGACCGAGGCCGCGCCGGACTGGGGCTGGGTCGACGGCAACTACGACGTCTCCCGCTATGACCGGGACGACGAGGAAGGGGACGCCACCGAGGACGAGCAGCGGGCCCGCGCGATGTTCCCCCGCGCGTCGCTCATGGGCGCGGAGGAGCAGCGGCTCTCGGCCCTCCACGGCCCGCCCCTCACCGAGCGCTTCCACTACCGGCACGTGGCGGCGCGGCTGGCCCAGCGCGGCGCGGAGCTGCTGCCGCCCCGCAGTCAGGCCTACGCGATGATGCTGTGCCACGCCGCGCTCCACGTCGCCAACCGGGACCCGGCGATGTTCGAGCGCCTGTACCTGACGTACATCCGCAACGGCGCGCGCATCGACGACGTGCAGTGGTCCTTCGGGGCGTCGTGCCTGGAGCCGAACTTCGCGAAGGTCCGCGCCGAGCGCCCCTTCTACGCCCAGGCCCTGCCCCAGCGGCACCGGGTCAAGCTGATGGTCGGCGGGGGCATGCTGCTGCCGACGGTGATGGGCTTCGCCTTCTTCCTGCGCCGCAGGCGCCGCGCCCCCTCCGCCTGAACCGGGCACTTCAGCGCGCGCGGAGGATGGCGCGCGCCGGAGCCCCGTCGCCCCCCGCGATTCGCAGCGGCAGACACACCAGCTCGTACGTCCCCTCATGCACCTGGGACAAGTCGAGCCCCTCGATGATGCAGATGCCCGCGTCCAGCAGCGCGCGGTGCGTGGGAACGCCCTCGTCCGGGCTGCCGATGGACAGGTAGTCGATGCCCACCGTGCGCACCCCCAGCTCCGCCAGGTAGCGCGCGCCCTCGAGCGACAGGTACACGAAGTCCGGCTGGAAGGGCTGGGAGGGCCACCGCCGCGCGGAGTTCGCCGTCTTGAAGAGCAGCCGCTCCCCCGGCTGGATTGCGTGCGCCTTCAGCTCCTCCACCTGGATGGCGCGCGCGTCGTGAATCTCCAGCACGCGGGCCACGCCCATCAGCCGGTCGAAGGACAGCGCGTCCACGCCCTCGGCGCCCTTGACGAAGTGCACGGGTGCGTCGACGTGGGTGCCCGAGTGCGCGCCGAAGGACAGGTCCGACACGTTGGCGTCGTCCCCCTTGTCCAAGTCCTGCGAGCGGGTGATGCGCACCTCGGGGTTGTCCGGCCAGTGCACCATGCCGTCGCGCAGCGGCACGGAGATGTCCACCCACGGCGACGCGGGGGCGGAGCGGCTCGTCTCGGCAGCGGTCTCCATGACTCTGAATCCTGGCCATCGCCCGCGCGCCGCGCCGACGGCCACGGGGCCCGGCCCCCTGCTCGCCCCGAGGCCGGACGAGCCGCCACCCGCACCTCGTGAATAACGAGACAGCCGAAGGCGCGAAGGTCCGCGTCGAGCGTCCACGCAGGGACATCCGACCACCTTTTCTCCTCGGGAGGGGTCGGCTAGGGTGCGCCGCCCTTCACGGTTCACAGGAGCACAGAAGATGCCGAGGACGTCCCAGGAGCAGACCCAGGAGCGACACGCGTTCCTGCTCACCCTCTTCCGCCAGCAGCCGGACATCAGCAGCAAGGACGCGCTGGAGTCCTTCAAGACGAAGTTCGGGGCGACCATCAACCTGAAGACCTTCAACCAGCTGCGCGCGGAGGCCGAGGAGGAGGTGGCCGCCGCCGCCCCGGTGGCGGCCGAGGAGCCCGAGGCCGAGGTGGACAGCACGCCCGAGCCCACCGTCGATGACGCCGCCCTGCAGCTCAAGGCCGCCGCCAACCCGGAGGCCCTCAACGGCGCCGCCGCCCCGGCCAAGAAGCCGAAGGCCAAGGGCAACGGCCCCAAGAACGTCTTCGTGGACGCGCCCAAGGAGCACCTGACCTTCCTGGAAGGCATCGTGCAGCAGCTCCAGGAGGCGGGCGCCGCCAACGTCCGCATCGACCACTCCACGGACCGCTGGATGGTCCTCGTGGTGGACGCGAAGTAGGCCCCGACGGTCCGGGCTCCCCGTCGAACGTGGGGGCCCGGCGCGTCAGCGACGCAAGAGCTCCAGGGCGCGCTGGAAGTCCTCCGGAAGCGCGGCCTGGACTCGCACCAGCTCCCCGTTCAACGGGCCCGGCAGCTCCAGCTGGAATGCATGGAGCGCCTGTCGGCCCAGGGCCTTCGCCGCGGGGTGCTCGCGGGCGGCCTCGGTGCCGTAGAGCGAGTCCCCCAACACCGGGAAGCCCGCCTCGGAGAGCTGCACGCGAATCTGGTGCGTGCGCCCCGTGTCCAGGTCCACCTCCAGGAGCGCGGCCCCCGCGAAGCGCTCGCGCACCTCGAAGGAGAGCGCCGCCCTGCGCGCGGAGTGCACCCGGGTGGTGAAGCGGCGCGGGTCCTTCGGGTCTCTCGTGTAGGGCCCCTCCAGGCGCCCCTGCTCCGGCGGGTGGCCCAGGACGAGCGTCCGGTAGCGCTTGTCCACCTGCTTCTGCTGGAAGGCACGCAGGAGCGCCGCCGCCGCGGTGTCCGTGCGCGCGAAGGCCAGACACCCGCTGGTCTCCCGGTCCAACCGGTGCACCACGCCGGGCAGCGCCTGTCCCTCCACGTCGAAGGGTGGGCGCTGGCTCGCGAGCAGGTCCACCACGGAGGCCGCGCGCCCCTCGGGCTCCACCACGAGGCCGGGCGGCTTGTCGATGATGACCAGGGCCGCGTCGTCGTGGAGCACCGTCAGCGCGGGCCCCTCGACGGGCGGGCGCGTGGGGGCCTTGGGCTCGGGACGCTCCAGCTCGATTTCCTCGCCGCCCCACAGCTTGCGCGTGGGCTGACACTTCTTGCCGCGGATGCGCACCCCGCCCGACTCGATGAGGGCGCGGGCGCGCTCCAGCGAGAAGCCGGGCACGTGCTTGGAGACGAAACGGTCCAGCCGCTCTCCCGCGACCTCATGCGGGACGAGGAGTTTCTGCTGCGCCATGTCCACCCCGTCCCTCATGCGCCGCGGGGAGTCAACGCCCACGTGGCGCCACCTACCCCTGGAGTCCCCCTACGCTCCGCCCGCCGCGCGTGTCACACCCGGAAAGGCTCGCGATGTGACAGGCCGGGTCGCGGCTGACCAGCGAGGCCGATGACTTGTCATTCGTTGACTTTCCGACACGGAGCGTATGACAGTGTTTGTCCGGGCTCGAACCAGGCCCGCTCTGAGGGGGAGCTCATGGATTTGACGCACAGTCGCATCGCGACACGTCTCGTCGTTCTCGCAGGATGCCTGTCTTTGCTGCCCGGATGCCCGTGGGTCATCAAGCCCACGCCCAAGCCCAGGAGCATCGAGGAGCAGCGAGAGGTCGTGATGGCGGCCTTCCAGAAGCGTCCGCCTCACGAGGACTTCGTGATGCTGGACCTGGCCGATGACGACCAGTACGAGTACGCGCGCCACCGGCTCCAGGAGGCCGCCGCCGCGCAGGCCACCCAGGGCGGTCAGGACACGCCGGGGCCGACGGTGGCCCGCGACTTCGCGCGCGCGCTGAAGACACTGGAGATCGCCCGGGCCAAGGCGGTGCGGGGAGGCCCGCGCCCCAAGCCCACCGACTGGGACTGCGACCACTTCATCCACGTGAACGACTCGCGCACGTTGGGCGGTGGCAAGGTGCAGCAGGCGGACAAGGCGCAGGACAACCGGCCCTCGTTGATCCTCAACCCCTACGCCACGTGCGCGGGCGGCGCGACGCACGTCTTCACGGACGTGACGGCGTACGACAGTGACTTGTCTGGCAAGAAGCTGACGGTGCTGGCCAAGAGCGCCAACGAGGAGCACAACGACGGCAAGACGTTCGACGACACGGCGGTGTCGGTGCGCCCGTCGATGGCGCCGGAGAGCAAGGTCGTCGTGGAGTCGCTGATGGTGGCGCACAACGACCAGACGGGCGAGGAGCACGTCTCGTTCGCGAGCCTGGACACGACGCTGACGCCCGAGCCGGTGAGCTTCACGATGGACCACCCCCGCTTCGCGAGCAACGAGCCCCGCTCGAACATCAACCTCACCACGTGCCAGCTGCGCGGCGGCGCGGACTGTGACTACGCCATGGTGACCAACGCCCAGGGCACGCTGGCGCCATACCCCCAGACCCCGGTGGGGCTGGCGCTGCGCAAGACGGGCAACCCCTGGACGGGAGACCCCGCGGCCTACTTCCCGTTCCAGGCGGGGCAGACCTTCGACATCACCAACATCTACGTCCCCACGCAGCTCACGTTCGACGCGGGCGCGATGTCGCAGCCGTGCACCATCCAGGCGATGAAGAACGGCCCGACGACGACGCGGATGCGCCTCATCAAGACGGACTCGGGCGGCACCTGCACGACGCTCGCGGACCTGTCGGACCTGTTCACCATCAATGGGAAGACGGCGAGCATCCAGCGGCTGGTCAACCTCTCGCAGAACACCACGGCCAACGGTGGCACGGGCTGCACGATGGAGAAGATCGTCAACGAGCCCGTGGTGATGTCGATGACCCTCTACTCGATGGCGACGTGTGGCGGCGCCGCCGCGGTGCCGCGCCTGACGACCTTCACGAGCACGGCGCTGCCCACCAACCCCTTCAACCTCAACGTGCTCAACAGCTGCATGGCGGAGGGCACGAAGGTGACGCTCGCGGACGGCACGCGGGCCCCCATCGAGACGCTGAAGGTGGGCGACAAGGTCCGCGCCAACGCGAGCGGCCGGGTGCTGACGGTGCAGGACTTCATCTTCGGGCGGGAGCCCAAGCCGCTGGTGCGCCTGCGCGATGACCAGGGCCACGACGTGCGGCTGACGGAGAAGCACCCGGTGCTGCTCACCTCCGGGCTCGTGGTGCCCGCGGACAAGGTCCAGGTGAAGGACCAGGTGCGCACCGAGTCCGGCACGGCCTTCATCACCGCCACCGAGCGCGTGCCGTACGACGGTAAGGTCTACAACCTCAAGCTGGGCACGGCCGAGGAGCTCGAGTCGCTCGGCCCCAACGAGCGGACCCTGTTCGCCGATGGCGTGCTCGTGGGCGACGACACCATGCAGCGCGAGCTGACCTCGCCGCGCCGCGCGTCGGCCACGCCGTAGTCCACCCCCGATGTGCTGTGCCGCGCTGGGGGCGCCTCTTCGGCCATGACGGCCGGGTTGTCGCCCTCGGCGCGAGTCCTCGCGGAGCCCGTGAACGCGCTGGGAGCGCGCCTTCGTCCAAACGTGTCGCCCTCGGCGCGAGTCCTCGCCGAGCCCGTAAACGCGCTGGGAGCGCGCCTTCGCTCAAGCGTTTCGCCCTCGGCGTGAGTCCTCGCTGAGTCCGTGAATGCGCTGGGAGCGCGCCTTCGTTCAAGCGTGTCGCCGGAGGCCCAGGGCGCGCGAAGCGGAGGCAGCGGTGCTCCACCTTCGCCAGTGCGCGTCAGCCGAGGGCCGCGATTCGCGCCGCCGCCAGGATGGCCGCCGCGGTGCTCCTTCCCGAAGCCGCCGCGCCCTCCATGTAGCCCTGGGCTTCGTAGAACGAGCTGGTGTGCTCGCCCGCGAAGAACAGGTGGCCCACGGGGGGTGCCTCGTAGCCCGCCAGGCTCGTGAACTGTCCCGGTCCGTAGGCCGTGTAGCTGCCCAGCGTGAAGGGGGAGCTCGGCCAGTGCTCCAGGTGCGCGAGGATGCGCCGGTCCACGCCGCGCTTCACCGCGCTCGCGGTGCCCGGCACCACCCGGTTCATCGCCGCCACGAAGCGCTCGGCCTCCAGCGCCACGTTGCCCGGGTCCATCGCCGCGCCGCGCGCTCCGCTCGCGTAGTCCGTCAGCACCGCGTCCCTGGCCGTGGCCCGGCTCGGGTTCGTCTCCCACGTCGCCTGGTGGTGCATCAGGTCCGAGTACGTCGCGCCGCTGCCCCCGCCCGCGCGCCACACCGGCCCCTGGTAGCCCACCATCATCTTCGCATTGGTGCCGTAGCCCAGCTCCTGGATGACCTTCGTCTTCCAGGGCGGCAGCCCCAGCGAGCCATCCAGCGCCACGCGCCGCAGGGTGGTGAAGGGCACGGCGAGCACCACGACGTCATAGGTCGCGGTGAAGCTCCAGGAGTCCCGCCGCAGCGACAGGGCCAGCGCTCCCGCGGGCGTCCTGCGTACGGCCTCCAGTCGCTCGCCCCAGCGGACCTGACCGGGCAGGCGCGCGGCCAGCTCGCGAGGAATCTGCTGATTGCCGCCGAGCAGCCGGTAGCGCTCATCGCTCTCGCCATAGGGCTCGAAGCGGCGACACTGCTCCGTCCCAATCAGGAACAGCAGGTTGAGACAGCTCAGCGTGTCCGCCGTCCGTCCATACTCCGCTTCGTATGCGGCGATGATGGCGGCCGATATCAGGGGCCCCGCGTCGCGGGACTCCAGATAGGTCATCAGGTCCATCACGTCGAAGGCGCGGTCCACGGGCGTATGTCGCGCGGCCGTGGGCGCGTCGGAGAGCCGTGACAGGTCCTGGCGGATGGCGGCGATGAGCGGGCAGTACTCCGCCAGGATGGCGGACTCCGCGTACCGCTGCCCTCCGAAGAAGTACGTCACCTCGCCGTGGAACCGCGCGAGGTCCTCTCGCTCCAGATGGAACTGGCGCGCGTAGCCCAGCATCGTCGCATGTCCGGAGTCGATGAACTCGCCTCCCCGCTCGACGACCTGTCCCGGGAACGTGACGGGCCCGCCGAACGCGCCGCCCATCGAGTACACCCGGCCACCCGTGCGCTCACTCGCCTCGTGCACCGTGGCGATGACGCCCGCGCGCCGCAGTTCGTAGGCACACGCGAGCCCGGCGAGCCCCGCGCCGACGATTCCCACCCGCGGCGATGAGAGCGCATTCGCCTCCCGCGCCCGCGCGCTCCCGACGGCGACCCCCAGCCCCAGGACCGTCAGCCCCTTCAACACGGAGCGGCGGTCCACGCCGCGCCGGGCCTCGGACGGACGGGTGACCTCGCGTCGCGTGATGGAAGCGGCGAGTGCCTTCCGGGTGGTCTGGCGGAACGAATCGAAGAGCGCGGTGCGGGGCATGCGGGGCTCCAGGAGGTGCGAGGACGACTGCCCTCTCCTTCCGGAGCCCGCCTTCTGGCGCAGCGCCGACCTCCGGGGTGCCCTTCACCGGACACCCCGAATGTGAAGCAGCGCGCCCTTTTCCGACGCGCCCAACCCCGCTAAAGCCGCCCGCACGCAGACAGCCTCATGCCCAGGGGACCCATGCTTTGCAGAATCGCCGACCGCCAGGTGCCTTGTTCGTGGCTGTACTTCCGCGAATTCGACTACGGGCGCGGGCATCCGACGTTGCCTGTCGTCGCTTATGAAATCTCCGTGGATGCGGAGACCTTCGTCACGAGCCTGGCGTCCCTCTATGAAGACTACGCCCAGGACGACAAAGCCCACGGGGCGCGGGAGGACGACGAGGACATCCTGCGGTTGCGAGCACTCGGGTGGCCGCCCCTGACCGGGTTGGTCGAGCGACACGCCGACGTCCTGGAGACCTTCATCTCCAGACACATCGGTTACGACGTCATCCAGTGCCTGTTCCCGCCCGCGGCGGGAGCGAGTCCCCGCTACCTGATTGACAGTGTCGAGCGCGCTCGCATCGCTGCCCAGGTCATCACCCTGAGTGGCCAGGCCATCGCCATCCCCCGCGCGACAGCCACGTCCTCATGACCCGGCGTGGCTCGCGCGCCCCGACCCACGTCGGCCCTCCGCGTTGCGCCAGCCCGTGTCGCGGTGAGGCCGTCCACCGTTGAGCCGGTGCTTGGACTTGCGGCGCAGGAAGCTGCTCGCATCCGCGCGGCGGTAACAGGTGAGGAGGCGCTCGTCGTCGCTCACCAACACAATCCAGCCACGCGCCTGCCGCGCGAGGGACGAGTCGCGCAGGGCCCGCGAGAGGTCTCGCTCCAGCACCGTGACGTGCGTCGCTCCCGCCGCGCGAACCCGCAGGCCGTAGTCGAGGATGAAGTCCAGGACCTCCTGACGCAGCATCCCGCGCGCGCTGTGCTCCAGGAACGTGAAGGTGGGGAGAGTCGGGCGGGAACTGGACGGGCGACACCGGGCCATGGGGCTTCCTCCTGTTGCCTCCCCTCCTCTTCACATGCCGTTCCAAGCCACCCCCGACGAGATTCCAGGGGGTTGCGGGCTCAACGCCCGGGCCGCGCGAGACATTTCGTCAATGCGCCGCCGCCCGCGTGACAGCGCGACGCACGCGCCTTCGTCACCCCGGCGGAATCACCACCGCGCGCTCCACCGCGCTCCCGCGCCGCCAGGACTCCCACCCACGCAGCAGTCGTGGATACAGCGCGCGGAAGGCAATGAACCACACGACGCCCGCGAGCAGGTCGACCGCGTAGTGGTAGCGCAGCACCAGCGTGGAGACGAAGAGCAGCACCGCCACCGGCAACATCCCCCGGAAGCGCCACGGATGCGCGAGCCTGTCGTGCGCGAGCAACACCAGCGTGATGTACACGTGCAGGCTCGGGAACAGGTCGAAGGTCGACGAGCCGTGGGCCACGACGGCCGCGTTCAGCCACGTCACCCACCCTCCCTCCACGGGCACGGTGAACAGCTCGGGATACGCCGCCACGGGCCCCACCGCGGGCACCAGGTAGTAGCCCACGAGCCCCGGCACATAGGCGGAGAAGACCGGACCGAAGAATGCCTCCGCGCGCTCCCGCGAGCCCACCACCGCCCACGCCATGGCCAGGTGCAGGTAGACGTGGAACGACAGGTAGCTCGCGCTGAACACGTCGTTCACGGCCGGCGAGCTCCAGCGCTGCAGCCACACCGACGGCGTGCTCCCACCGAACACCCACGCGTCCACGCCGAACAACAGGGCATCCCGCGTCGGAAGCCCGAGCGCGGGGACGGTGTCCTTCACCGACGCGTAGAAGAAGAACGTCGCCGCATAGGCGCACAGCAATCGGACGCGGAAGACGTGTCCCCAGCGCTCCAGGCGCGCGAGCCCCACCACCGCGAGGATGAACACGAGCGTCGCGCCGAGCACCTGGAGGAAGACCGCCGAGCCCGCTCCCGCGACGACGAGGAGCCCACACGACAGCACGACCCCGAAGCCCGCGAGCAACCCCTCGTGCAGGAAGGGACGCTCAGACATCCGGGGACGCGGCGCGCCGAGCCTCGCGCATCAGCGAGCCACTCAGCACGCCGCGGACGAACGAGAAGTACGACGGGATGAAGGGCGCGCCCTGCGCGACGAGCTCGGCCCGCAGGGACTGGTGCAGCGCGGGCAGGTTGTACCAGGGCACCCGCGGATACAGGTGATGCTCCAGGTGGTAGTTCTCGTTGCACATGAAGAAGCGCGTCACCGGATTGGAGAGGATGGTCCGCGAGCCCCGGACCGGATGCGTATTCTCCGTCAGGAAGGTGTGCTGGCTCATGCCCCGGATGTTGACCAGCGTGTTGATGATGACCATGGGCAGCACCCACGCATGCAGCAACACCTGCCACGGCACGAAGCGCGCCGCGAGAACACCCGCCACGAGCACCACGGCGACCTCGAACGCAATCCATCGCCGCTCGGACGGCGTGCCGTGCTTGAAGCCCAGGATGGGAATCATCGTGATGTACGCGGGGTAGCCGAGCAGCAGCCGGCCCAGGTGCATCGCCAGCTCCAGCCAGCGCCGCCCCGTGTAGTTCGCGTAGTGGTCGGGGTCCAAGCCACCGCCCAAATCGCGGTGGTGCCGCAGGTGCAACACCTTGTAGGCCGCGAAGTTCTGGAGCACGGGCCAGGCACACAGCATCCCGCCCAGTCGATTCAGCCAGGGCCGCGAGGACAGCCCACCATGCACCGCCTCGTGGGTGAACAGGCTGATGCCGTGCAGCGCGGCGGCCGAGACCAGGTAGAGCGGCAGCCGGACGAGCCAGCTCGCCACCGAGTCACCGTCCCTCGCCAGCAGGACGACGAGCCACGCAGACACGCCCTGGAGCAGGAGGAACAGGACGAGCCGGGGCAGATGGCGGGCGTCGACCCGCTCCAGCTCGCGCAGGGACTCGGGGGACAGCACGGCGGAGGGCGTGGGCATGGCGCGTCCTGATGACTTACAATCCCGCTCCGAGTCGAAGCAACCCTCGCCCCCCACCCGGCCTTGAGCGCACCTCTCCCTCGTCTGAAGTTCGCCGTCGTCCGCGAAGACCCGGCGCTGGAGCAGGCGCTCATCGAGCACACCCGGGCCCGCGCGCTCCTCACCGTCGCCTCCGGCGGCTGCACCCTGCTGACGCTGGCGAAGGACAACCCCACGCTCGAGCTGGTGGGCTTCGACTTCAACCCGAGGCAGTTGGAGCACGTGAAGGAGAAGGCGCGCTGCCTGGGCACCGCCGCGCCCCAGCACTTCAACGTGCTCTCCAACGACGCCGCGGGGCTGAATCAGCGCGGCGAGTTCGAGGGGCTGTTCCGCACGCTGCGCCTCTTCGTGGAGGAGTTCGTCGCGCCCCGCCGCGAGCTCAACACGTTCTTCGACCCCGGCGTCCCCGAGTCGGAGCGCGAAGCCTTGCGCGCCGGCTGGTTCGCGTCGCACTACTGGCCCGTGGCCTTCCAGCTCGCGTTCGCCGACCCGCTCCTGCACGCCATGTTCGGCCCCGCGGCCACCCAGCACGCCCGCCCCGGCTCCTACCCCGGCTACTTCCAGGCGCTGTTCGAGCGGGGCCTGCGACGCGAGGACGCCTGCCGCAATCCGTATCTGCAGCACGTGCTGCTCGGCGCCTACCGCCCCGGCGACGCGCCCGGCTACCTGCGCGCCACCGCGCCGCTCCAGGTCTGCCTGGTGCAAGGCTCGCTGCCGGACGTGCCCGACCTGGGCCGCTTCGACGTCATCTCCCTGTCCAACATCTTCGACTGGTCCGATGACACGCTCGTCGAAGCGTGGGCCACGCTGCTGTCGCGGAAGGCCCGCCCCGGCTGCGCCGTGCTGCTGCGCCAGCTCAACAACCAACGCGACCTGAGGCGCTTCTTCGCCCCTGCCTTCGAGTTCGACGACGCGCTCGGCGCGCGGCTCCAGGCCCAGGACCGCAGCCTGTTCTACGAGCGCGTCGAGGTCGGCTTCCGACGGACGTCGGGCACATGAGCGGCATCCGCTACGTGGTGCTCCGGCCCGACACGCTCGGGCCCTATGTCGAGCGGCTGCGAAGGCTGGAGCGCGGAATCGAGTACCCCATCGCCGACGGCGCCGACCACTTCTTCATCGACCACGGCCCCGAGTACCACCCCTTCTTCTCGTCCATGGGGGAGGCGTACTTCCTGCTCGCCCTGCGCGGAGAGGCGCTGCTCGGCTCGGTGACGGGAATCCTGCGGCAGGTCCACCGGGGCCCCCGCGCCCTGCCCGGGTTCTACATCTGCGACCTCAAGGTCGCGCCCCACGCGCGCGGCTCGGGGCTGGCCCGAGGACTCATCCTCCGGGGGCTCACCCACCTGTTCCGAATCCCCGCCCTGCGCGGCATCCGGTTCCTCTACGGCGCCGCCATGCGAGGCGCGCGGGGCGACGTCATGCGCACCGCGCGCGGCTGGAACCCGCTGCGGATGGGACGCCCCCAGAGCCGGCTGGCGCTCTACTTCACGCCGCCCGCGCGCCTGGCCATGTTGGAACTGGCGGACGCGCCCGGGTGTCCACGGGGTGAGGGGCTGGTGCTCGGCCCCGCGCCAACCCGCCGGCTCGAGGGCGCGGGGTGGTGCACCACCTCCGGGAGCAAGGACCTCCAGTTGATGTCGACACAAGCCCCCTGGCCCCTCATGCACCTGGCCGCGCCGCCGCCGGCGTGGACCCGGGGATGGGGGCACTACCTCAAGACCTGCGGCGAGGAGCTCACCGCGCACAGCCCCCAGTCGCTCGCCTGCTTCGTCATCGACGAGCGCCTGGAGGACCACGTCCGCTGGCTGCGAGGACAAGGGGTCTCCCCCGACGCGGCGTGCACCGTCTACTCTCTCGACCTCACCCGACTTAAAGGGTCCCCGGCATGGGTGCACCTTCCCTCCTCCGAAATCTGAACCTGCGCCACCACGTCGGCGCGCTGAAGGCCGAGTGGAACGCGCGGGAGTCCTCCGCGTACCTGCGCGCGCTGCGGGACGGCACCTTCGAGCGGGGGGACTTCGTCGAGACGCAGCGTCAGTTCTTCGCCGCGGTGGCGCACTTCACGCGGCCCATGGCCGTGCTCGCCAGCCGGCTTCCCCGTCCCGAGCTGCGTCTGCCGCTGGTGGAGAACGTCTTCGACGAGCACGGCCGGGGCACGCTCTCCCACGGCCATGAGCACACGTTCCGCCTGTTGCTCGAGCGACTCGGGGCCTCGCTCGACGGGCTCCACGACGACACGTCCTGGCCGGAGGTGCGCAAGTTCAACGTCGCGCTGACGGGCATCGCCGCCTTCGAGTCCACGCACACCGGGCTCGCGGTGTTCGGCATCATCGAGGACCTGTTCAGCGGCATCTCCCTGGAGCTGGGGCAGGGCATCGTGGCGCGCGGGTGGCTCGCGGCGGACCAGGTGGTGCACTACCCCACGCACGCGACGCTCGACGAGGAGCACGCGGACGGGTTCTACCGCCAGCTCGACGCGCCCTTCGCGAGCGACGCCTCGGCCCGGCGGGACATCCAGCAGGGGCTCCTGCTCGGAGGACACCTCTTCCTCGGCCTCTACGACGACCTCCACCGCGCCCGCCGTCGTCGGACGTGAGCCCGCCCCTTCAGGCCGCGGAGTCACGGACCGCAGAGGGCACCGGCACACGGGCGTGGCGCTCCAGTTCCACCGCGCAGTGCGCGGAGAACACGCTCACCTCCTCCGGATGCGCCCTCGCCAGGGCCCGCAGGCGCGCCTGGTTCTCGAGGCGCGCGGCGTTGTCCGTGGAGCGCAGGCGCTGGAAGAGCGCCAGTCCCCAGGGGCTGCTCGGCGACACGGGGTGCATCTCCTTGTGGCTGAAGTACGCATCCCCCGCGTGGAGCAGCCAGCGTCCCTCCGTCTTCACGGCGACACCGCAGTGTCCCTCCGAGTGCCCCAGCAGCGGCACCAGCAGCAGCTCCGTGTCCAGCTCCGGAACCACGCGCACCGAGGCGAAGCCGAACCAGCGCTCGCCCTCGACGTCATACGGCCGCCACAGCGGCTGGTGGGCCCACTGCGCGGCGCGGTAGCCGAACTTCGCGCTGCGCCCCACCGGGGCCATGGCCGCGGCGTGCTCGTCCCGGAAGACATGCACCTTCGCGCGAGGGAAGTCCGCGAGCCCGCCGACGTGGTCCAGGTCCAGGTGCGTGGGGATGATGTGCCGCACGTCCTCGCGCCGGAAGCCCAGCCGCTCCACCTGCGCCACCGCCGTCTCGTCCCGCGACAGCCGGGGTGCGTTGCGGCGGAGGAAGCGCTGGCCCAGCCGGCGCGGGTCCTGGATGTCCGCGAGCCCCAGGCCCGTGTCGACCAGCACCAGGCCGTCGTTCGACTCGATGAGCAGGCAATGGCAGACCAGGCGCGCGCGGGTGAACAGGCCCCCCTCGCCCAGGACGAAGCGCGCGCTGGCGGGGCACAGGGTGCCGCAGTTGAGGTGATGGACTCGCATCGGGACACACTCCTCGAAGGGAACGGCGAGAGGTGTCCCCAAGGTAGGGAGGGCACGTGGAGGGCGATTGGAGAAATCGGCCATCCGCGCCCCCATGGATTGAATCCCCGAGCACCGTGCCGCATGCTCTGCGGGTGGCTTCCCCGTCGCTCCAGGTCGCTCCCCGAGGGCTGCTCGCGAGCTTCGTGCGCGGCCTCCGCGCCGTCCCCCGTGGCGAGCAGGCACCGGGCTATGTCCGCCTCCCCGATGGAGAGTCCGAGCTCATCGTCCGGCTTGGCGACACCCGCGGCGACGCGTACGTCATCGGCACCCGGCTGAAGCCCCTGCAGAAGGGCGGCGCGGAGGTGCCACCCCTGGCCATCGCCGTGCGCTTCAAGGTCGCGGGGGCCTATCCGTTCTTCGGCGTCCCCATGGGAGAGCTCACCAACCGCGTCATCCCTCTCGACACGCTGTGGGGCCCGGCGGGGGGATGGCTTCGCGAACGGCTGCACGAGCGCCCGGGCCTGGAGGCGAAGCTCGGCGTGCTCCAGGAGACGCTCGAGGCGCGCCTGCGCGGAGGCGACGTGTTCGAGCCGCCCTCCGCCCACGTCGTGCGCCGCGCCGTGCGCGTCCTCTCCCAGGCGCGCGAGCTGCCCCGCGTGGACGCCCTGGCGAAAGCCCTGGGCGTCAGCGAGCGACAGCTCCGCCGGGCCTTCGAGGACGTGGTGGGCCTGGGCCCCAAGGCCTACGCGCGCGTGGTGCGCCTGCAGCGCGCCCTCCGGGCCTCGCGGCGGATGACGTCGCCGGACTGGGGCGCCATCGCCGCGGCGACGGGCTACTACGACCAGGCCCACCTCATCTCCGACTTCCGCGGCCTGACAGGACACACCCCCAAGGCCCTGCTGCGACGCTCGCCCCCTTGGCCGTGAAGGCCGGGTTGGGCTAGCAGGAGGCCATGCCCCTCCTCGCCCTCGTCCGTCATGGCCAGTCCCTATGGAACCACGAGAACCGCTTCACGGGCTTCGTGGACGTGCCCCTCACCGAGAAGGGCCGCGAGGAGGCGCGCTCCGCCGCGCGCTCGCTCCAGGGGCTCACCTTCGACGTCGCCTACACGTCCGGGCTCACCCGCGCCCAGGAGACGCTGGCGCTCATCCTGGAGGCCCTGGGCCAGCGCCCCCCCATCATCCGCGACGCGGCCCTCAACGAGCGCAACTATGGCGACCTGCAGGGCCTCAACAAGGCGGACGCGGCCCAGCGCTTCGGAGAGGCCCAGGTGAAGCTCTGGCGGCGCTCCTACGACGTGCCGCCGCCCAACGGCGAGTCCCTGGAGATGACCGCCCGCCGGGTGCTGCCCTTCTACGAGCGCGCCATCGGCGGCGACCTGCGCCTGGGCAAGAACGTCCTCGTCGTCGCGCACGGCAACTCCAACCGCTCCCTGGTCATGAAGCTGGACCAGCTCACCGGCGAGCAGGTGGTGGGGCTGGAGCTGGCGACCGGGGTTCCCCTCCTCTACGAGCTGTCCCCCGAGGGAACGGTGCTGTCCAAACGAAACCCCTCTCCCTGAGGGTGGGGGCCTTGTCGACAGGGCGGAATGAATGCGAAGAGGGACGGCTCGTCCGAGATGTTGAGTACACGAACAAGGAAGCCCCGATGAAGGCCCTCGCGCTCGCAGTCGCCCTGCTGTCCGCCTCCACCTCCTTCGCGCAAGACGCGGCCGCCGAGAAGTTCCGTCCGCCCCCGCCGGGCCGGCCGATGCCGCAGCCCCAGCCGCAGCCGCAGCCGCCGAACTACCCGCCGCGCCACAACCCGGGGCAGAACTACCCGCCGCAGAACCACACGGGCACGCTGGTGGTGGTGGGCCGCGAGGAGCTGGCGCAGCGGCTGGCGCGCCTGGAGAAGCTGCTCGAGGACATCGAGGACCGGGCCGACCGTGACACCCGCGCCAAGGTGCGCAAGGCCCAGGACGTGCTCGACGGCGTGGCCCGCCACGTCGAGGAGGCCCCGCTGCTCGCCACGGTGATGCCGCGCCCGCCGCCCCCGCCGCCGGAGCCGATGGTCCGGCCGATGAGCGACAGCGCCTTCCAGCGCTGGTACGACGCCATCTCCCGGGAGACGTTCACCGACGACAAGCTCCGCGTCCTCCAGATGGGCCTCCAGGACAACTACCTGCTGGTCTCCCAGGTGCAGCGGCTGATGGAGCGCATGCAGTTCAGCGACGACAAGATCAACGTCCTGCGCATCGTGAAGCCGCGCATCCTCGACACGGAGAACAACTACCTGCTCTTCAACGCCTTCACGTTCTCCGCCGACAAGAAGCGCGCCCAGGACATCCTGTCCGCGCGCTGAGCTGAAGCGTCCAAGCGGCACCGGGGCGTCGCGGGAATCCCTCCCGCGGCGCCCTTCGTGTTCCTAGGGCCGCGTCAACAGCTGCAGCAGCGCCTTCGCCTCCGGGGAGTCCACCTCGCCGTGCACGGCGGCGAGCACCCGCCCCTCCTCGTCCAGCGCGAAGGCATACGGCATGCGACTGGACGGCAACGACAGCCGCTTGCCCATGTCTCCATTCTTGTCGAGCCAGGTGTCGGACCAGACCGCCTCCGGGACCTTCTTCCGGGCCTTCTCGCGCACCGTCCCCAGGCCCACGAAGAAGGGCAGCTTGAAGGAGAGCAGCGAGGCGCGGTGGACCGAGTCGGGGACGCCAAGCGCGGCGGCCTCGTCGAACCAGCGCCGCATCGCCTCGCCGCCGTCCTTGTCGGTGAGGACCACCAGCAGCGTGCGCCGGCCGCGCCACTCCTGGCTGCTGTGCTTCTCACCCCGCAGGTCCTCGGCGGAGAACGCCGGCACCACCTCGCCCTGCTTCAGCGCGGCGCTCGCCAGCGTCGCGGCCAGGAGCGCGCCCACGAGGCACGCGCCCTTCAGGCCCCGTCGAACCGTCCTTCGCTCCAGGCCCGCCATGCCCACCTCCCCATCGCGCGCGAGGGCGCCAGGATGAGGTGGTCATTGCCCGGCGAGCACGCCAGGGGAGCGGACGCCCGCGAGGCCCGCCTGCCCGCCCTCCTACACCGTCCGGGAGAAGCGCGGTCGCTCGGCCCGGGCGAGCCGGGCATCGAACACCATGGCCACGTTGCGCACGAACAGCCGCCCCAGCGCGGTCAGCTCCAGCTGCGAGCCCGAGCGCACCAGCAGCCCGTCCTCCTCGAACGTCCGGAGGCGCTCCAGCTCCGGCGCGAAGTCGCGCACACCCTCTTCGCCCAGGTCCACCCACGCGTTGCACATCAGCTGGGTGATGACGGCGCGGCGCTTGCGGTCGTCCTCGGTCAACAAGAGCCCGCGCTCCGTGGCCAGTCGGCCGTGGGAGATGCGCTCGTAGTAGGCGGGCAGCGCACGGACGTTCTGCGCATACGCGCCCGCCACGTCGCTGATGCCCGTGCTGCCCAGCGCCACCACGTCCGAGGCGGCCTTCACCGTGTAGCCCTGGAAGTTGCGCCCCAGCCGTCGCTCGGAGAGGGCGCGCGCCAGCTCGTCCTCGGGCACCGCGAAGTGGTCCATGCCGATGGCCTGGTAGCCCGCGCCCACGAAGCCCGCGTAGGCCGCGCGGAACAGCTCCATCTTCACCTCCGCGCTGGGGAGCGCGTCCGCGGGCATCCGCTTCTGGTGCTTGAGCACGTCCGGCATGAAGGCGAAGGAGTAGACGGCCAGCCGGTCCGGACGCATCGCCAGCACCGTCTCCAGCGTGCGCGCCCAGCCCTCCGGCT
Organism: Myxococcus sp. XM-1-1-1; assembly: GCF_020037095.1. NCBI lineage: Bacteria > Pseudomonadati > Myxococcota > Myxococcia > Myxococcales > Myxococcaceae > Myxococcus > Myxococcus sp. XM-1-1-1. The sequence continues at coordinate 69,866 of NZ_JAIQDH010000001.1, read as the reverse complement.
CCTGGTACGGCAGGCCGTAGATGAGGTCGAAGTTCACGCCGGTGAAGCCCAGCTCCCGCGCGTGGTCCAGCAGCGCCCGCGTGCGCTCGGGTGTCTGCAGCCGGTTCGTCACCTCCTGCACGCGCGGGTCGAAGTCCTGCAGTCCCATGGACAGCCGGTTGAAGCCGAGCTGCCGGAGCAGCGACACCTGGCCCGACGTCGTCACGGACGGGTGCACCTCGATGGCGACCTCCGCGTCCGGCAGGAGCGTGAAGCGGCGCATCAGCTCCATCCACAGCCGCTCCAGCTGCTGCTCGGTGAGGAACGTGGGCGTGCCGCCGCCCCAGTGGATCTGCGACAGCGCGCGACGGGGGCCCAGCTGCTCGGCCACCAGGTACAGCTCCATCACCAGGTGGTCCAGGTACCGGTCCGCCGCGCTCGAGTCCTTGCTGATGACCACGTTGCAGCCGCAGTACCAGCACAGGCTGTGGCAGAACGGCAGGTGGACATACAGCGACAGGGGCGAGGCTTCGTCCTGCGCTCCGGCGACCCGCAGCCGGGCCTCCAGCGCCTCCGGCCCGAAGTCCGGTCGCCACTCCGGCGCGGTGGGATAGCTGGTGTAGCGCGGCCCGGAGACGTTGTACCGGCCCAGCAGCTCCGGCGACGGACGGGGGACTCCTGGAAGCATGTCCATGCCCCTCGTCCCAATCCAAGGCGCGTGCCACGTCGCGCGCCCGCAGAACGGAGGGCCCCGCGCACAATCCGCGGAGCCCCCCGGGTGACGCGCACGATTTTCGTCCGCCGCCTCAGCGGGCCTTGGACGGCGGTCCCAGGAAGCGCGCCTCCATCCGCTTCACCTCGCCCGACGCGGAGTCGGCCACCTCGACGATGAAGTTGAACGGCACCTCGGTGCTGCCCTGGGGCGCCAGGATGAACAGCGGCACCCGGAAGCTCTCCAGCGAGCCGAGCTTCACCTGCGACTGCGGAATCACGCCCCGCGCGGATGGCGGCGCCTGGATGGACAGCGTGAAGGTGGTGGGCTCCGGGTTCTTGTTCACCAGGTGCAGCTCGAACTGGTTGCGCACCTGCCCCTCCTCGACGAGGTAGGGCATCCCCTGGAAGCGCAGCAGGTTCGCCTCGAACGGCACACGGCGGGCGAGCGTCCACACCAGGCCCACCACGGAGGCGACGAACAGGAGGCCATACAGCGCGAGCCGGGGGCGCAGGATGCGGCGGGGCTCGCCCGCCAGGCCCTTGAGCGAGTCGTAGCGGATGAGCCCGCGCGGCCGGCCAACCCGGTCCATCACCTCGTCGCACGCGTCGATGCACTGCGCGCACGCCAGACACTCCATCTGCAGGCCGTGGCGGATGTCGATGCCCGTGGGGCACGCGGTGACGCACTTGCGGCAGTCCACGCAGTCGCCCCGGGGCGGCGCGGCGTGCGCGGGGAGCACCTTCACCATCCGTCCCCGGGGCTCGCCCCGCCGCGTGTCATAGCCGACGATGAGCGAGTCCCGGTCCTGCATCGCCGACTGGAGCCGGCCGTAGGGGCACACCACGACGCAGAGCTGCTCGCGGAACCACGCGAAGTTGAAGTACAGCGCGCCGGTGACGGCCATGGCCCAGGTGAAGGCCACCGGGGACGTGGCCGGGCCGCTGGACACCATGGACACCAGCCCGCCCGCGGACACGAAGAGGCTGAGCGCCGCGTGCGCGACGAGGAGCGACACGCCCACGTAGGCCCCGTGCTTCGCCGTCGCGCGCGCCACGCGCAGAGGCGTCCACGGCGAGGTCTCCTGCTTGAGCCGTCGCTCGCGGGGCCCGTCGAAGAGCCGCTCGATGGGACGGTAGAGGCCCTCCAGGAACACCGTCTGCGGACACGCCCAGCCACACCACGCGCGGCCCAGCCACGCGGTGACGAACAGCAGGCCGAACCCCAGCGCCGTGCCCAGGAAGAGCACGCGCCAGAAGTCCTGCGCGTTGTACGTGGCGCCGAAGAGGTAGAAGCGCCGCGCCGCCACATCCAGGTGGACGGCGGGATGTCCCCCCACGTCCACCAGGGGGAGCGCCACGTAGATGCCGAGCAGCACCGCGAACATCACCCGCCTGCGCGTGATGAAGCGCCCGCTCACGTCCGAGGGATGGATGGCCTTGCGCGAGCCATCCGCGTGGATGGACGACAACTGGTCGATGCGCGGAGGGCCGTCTCGCTGAGGTGCTGTCGCCATGACGTGGGTTCCTGGTGGAGCGCGAGGACTACGGCGTCTCCGGCTCGCCCTGCGGGGCCTTTCCCCCCGGCGCGTTCGTGCCCTTGAGCGTCAGCAGGTACGCGGTGACGGCCTTGACGCGCTCGGCGCCCAGGGTGCGCTCCCACGCGGGCATGCCCTTGGCCACGGCGCCGTCGGCCACCACCTTGTGGATGGCCATGGGCGAGCCGCCGTGCAGCCAGAAGCCGTCCGTGAGGTTGGGGCCGATGAGCCCCTGCCCCTGCGCGCCGTGGCACGCGGCGCAGTTGGCCTGGAACACGCCCTTGCCGTTCTCCAGCGACGTCGGGTCCTTCACCAGCGCCAGCAGCAGCTCGTCGGAGGCGGGCGTGTTGCTCGCCATGCGCTGGGCATGCTCCGCGGACTCGGCGGCGTACTCGCCCAGCTGGCCGGGGCTCACCTCGGCGACGTGGTACCAGAACCAGTACCCCGCGCCGAAGACGAGCGTGGTCCACAGGATGGCCAGCCACCAGTTGGGCAGCTGGTTGTCGTGCTCCTCGATGCCGTCATAGACGTGGAGCACCGGCGACTTCTCGTCACTCATGGCCGCCCTCCCCGCGCTCCGACAACGGCAGCTGCGACAGCGCGTCGAAGTCCTGGCTGCGGCGCGCCCCGAAGACCCAGGCGCACACGCCCAGGAAGACGGCGATGAACAGGACGAGCGCGAAGAGCGGCAGCTCTTCCAGCGTCATCCCCTGGTAGAATTGCTTGTACATCAGCGGCTCCCTTCCTGAACGCCCGCCGCCGACGCGGTGGGCGCGACATCCGACGGCGCGGGCACGTCCTGCGGTCCACGGCCCAGGCGCTGGAGGTAGGCCACCAGGGCCACCATCTCCGAGTCCCACGCCACCTGGACCCCCTGCGTGGCCAGGTCCGCGGCGATGGCCTCACCCTGCGCCTTCTGCCGCGACTCGGCCGCGTCCACCTCCGCGTTCGTGTACGGCACGCCCAGCTTCTGCATCAGCGTCAGCTTCCTGGGCGCGTCCTTCACCTTGATGGAGTTCTCCGCGAGCCACGGGTACGCCGGCATGTTCGAGCCGGGGCTGGTCGCGCGCGGGTCCATCAGGTGCGTGTAGTGCCAGAGGTTCGGGTAGCGGCCACCCACGCGGTGCAGATCAGGCCCCGTGCGCTTGCTGCCCCACTGGAACGGGTGGTCGTAGATGAACTCCTCCGCGCGCGACACGTCGCCGTAGCGCTGCGTCTCCGCCACGAACGGGCGGATCATCTGCGAGTGGCACGTGTAGCAACCCTCGCGGACGTAGAGGTCGCGCCCCTGGAGCTCCAGCGGCGAGTACGGCTTCTGCGCCTCGCCGTGCGCGGGCACCGCCTGCTGGATGAGGATGGTGGGGAGCAGCTCCGCCACGCCGCCGATGAGGATGGCGATGAGCGTGAGCACGGTGAAGGCCAGCGGGCGCCCCTCGATGAGCGCGAACCAGGAAGGGCGGCCCGCCTCGCGGTCCCTGCGGGTGACGATCCAGGCCAGCTCCCCCAGCACGATGATGCCGCCCATCAACACCAGCGCGCGCACCGGCTTCGCCCAGCCCAGGAACATCGTCACCGTGAGGATGGCGATGGCGAAGATGAGCGGACGACCGGTGATGACCTGCACCCAGGCCGGCGCCGTCGGGACGGGCACGGGGGCTCCCGCGTGGTGCGGCTCCTCGCCCACCACCACCGTGGTCTCGCCGTCGACGGCCTTGCCCGAGCGGGCCGTCTTCCAAAGGTTCCACGCCATCATGCAGAAGCCCACCAGGTACATGGAGCCGCCGACGAAGCGGACGATGTACATGGGCCGGATGGCCAGCAGCGTCTCCACGAAGTTCGGGTACATCAGCGTGCCGTCCGGATTGGTGGCGCGCCACATGAGGCCCTGGCTGATGCCGCTGACCCACATCGACACGATGTAGAGGAGGATGCCCACCGTCGCGAGCCAGAAGTGCGCGTCCGCCGAGCGCGTCGAGTGCAGCTTCGTGCCGTACAGCCTGGGCACCAGCCAGTAGAACATGCCGGCCGCCATGAAGCCGTTCCACCCGAGCGCGCCGCCGTGCACGTGGCCGACAATCCAGTCCGTGTAGTGGCCCAGCGCGCTCACCGACTTGATGGAGAGCAGCGGTCCCTCGAACGTCGCCATGCCGTAGAACGTCACGGCCGCGATGAGGAACTTCAGGACGGGGTCATCGCGCAGCTTGTACCAGGCGCCCTTGAGCGTCAGCAGGCCGTTGAGCATGCCGCCCCACGACGGCGCCCAGAGCATCACGCTGAAGACCATGCCCAAGGACTGCGCCCAGTCCGGCAGCGCGGTGTAGAGCAGGTGGTGCGGGCCGGCCCAGATGTAGATGAAGACCAGGGCCCAGAAGTGGATGATGGACAGCCGGTACGAGTACACCGGCCGCTCCGCCGCCTTGGGCAGGAAGTAATACATGATGCCCAGGATGGGCGTGGTCAGGAAGAAGGCGACGGCGTTGTGGCCGTACCACCACTGCACCAGCGCGTCCTGCACGCCGGAGAAGACCGAGTAGCTCTTGAGGCCATCCAGGGGCAGCGCCAGGCTGTTGACGATGTGCAGCACCGCCACGGTGATGATGGTGGCGATGTAGAACCAGATGGCGACGTAGAGGTTCTTCTCGTTTCGCTTCGCCAGCGTCCAGAAGAAGTTGATGGCGAACACCACCCAGATGAGGGTGATGCCGAGGTCGATGGGCCACTCCAGCTCCGCGTACTCCTTGGAGGTGCTGATGCCCAGGGGAAGGGTTATCGCCGCGGCGACGATGATGAGCTGCCAGCCCCAGAAGTGGATGTTGGAGAGCAGGTCCGACGCCATGCGCGCCTTCAAGAGGCGCTGGGTGGAGTAGTAGACGCCGGCGAACATCATGTTGCCCACGAACGCGAAGATGACCGCGTTGGTGTGCAGGGGGCGCAGGCGGGAGTACGTCAGGTAGGGGATGCCCAGGTTGGCCTGCCACCACGCGAGCTGGCTGGCCACCAGCGCTCCCACCGCCATGCCCACGATGCCGAAGATGACCGCCGCGATGATGAAGCGGCGGACCGTGGTGTCGTCGTAGACGATTCGCTGTTGTTGCACGGATTCACTCCTGGGAAGCCGAAGGCGAGGTCCGCTCGTCGGACGTCCGCGCGGGGCGGGCGCTGTCCTCCTCGAGCGGGAAGAGCGCGAGCCGGTCCGCCTGCTCGTGGTCGCGGTGGCGCATGCTGTAGACGAACAGCAGCACCGAGCTGGCCACGAGCATCAGGCTCACGAAGACCTGGAGCACGAGCACGTTCATGCGGGCACCTCCGTGGGGCGAGGGAGGCCCGCCGCGTCGCGCCGGGGTGCACGGGGCGCGGACAGGCTCCACACGGTGAACAGGACGGTGGCCAGGCTGGTGGCGGGCATCGCCACCGCGGCGCGCAGGGGCGTCATCCAGCCCACCAGGCACACGGCGACGGCCACCACGTTGTAGCCGATGGCCAGCGTGAGCAGCCGGCGCACCACCTGGTGCAGCTCGCGCGACAGGCGCAGGGCCTCACGCAGGGACGCGAGGCCCTCGCCCACCAGGAAGAAGTCGCTCTTGCCCGGCATCACCGGACGGTCGATGGCGGGCGTACCCGCGCACAGGGCCCGCTCGAAGGCGAGGCTGTCGTTGACGCCGTCACCCAGGTACAGCGAGTCCGTCGAGCCCAGCCGCGACACCGTGCACGCTTTGTCCTCCGGACGCAGGCCGCCGAGCGCCTGCGCTTCGGGGACCCCGATCGAGGTCGCCAGCTCGCGCACCCGCGCGGGGGCGTCGCCGGAGATGAGCCACACCGCGTGGCCCTCGGCCTGGAGCGCGGAGACCTCGCGGCGGGCGTCGGGGCGCAGCGCTTCGCGCAAGGGGAAGGCGGCGACGCGCGTGTTGTCGCGAAAGAGCACCGTGCCACGTGCACCACCCACCGAGGCCGGCGCCGGAGTGGTCCCGGCAGCAACACTGACCGACTGCGTGGTCAGCGGCGCGAGGCCAGCCACCTCTGACACCTCACCGCCACGCGCGGCGCGCCAGTCCGCGCGCCCCAGCCGCCACGACACGCCGTCTCGCATCCACTCGAGTCCCTGTCCCGGGTGCTCGATGACACGGGCATCCGGCACGAAGCGGGCGCCCGTGCGCGACAGCGCCTCCGCCAGACACCGGCTCACCGGGTGGTTGCTGCGCGAGGCCAGGTTGAAGGCCACATCCCGCGCCTCGTCGTCGAGCGACTCCACCACGCTCCGGTCCACCAGCTCCATCCGACCGAGCGTCAGCGTCCCCGTCTTGTCGAACAGCACCTGACGCACACGCGGCAGCCGGTCCAACAGGTCCGTGGCGCGGATGAAGAAGCCCTCTCGACGCAGCCGCGCCTGCACCAACTCGTACGCCAGCGGCGTGGCGATGCCGATGGCGCAAGGACACGTCACCACCAGCAGCGCCACCGCCACCTCGAGCGCCTTGTCCGGCCCCGACGGCCACCACAGCGCGAGCCCCAGCGCCGACACGGCCAGCACCGTCACCACCCAGCGCCGCGACACCGACTCCCAGAAGCGCGTGTGCCCCGCGCTCCGCCCCGAGCCCTCCGGAGGACGCCGCAGCAGCGCCACCAGCGGCGAGTCCTGGAACGACTGCGTCGCCAGCGCCCGCACCGCCTCGCGCCCCGCGTTGAACGCGCCCGCCGGCAGCGGCTGCCCCGCGAGCACCTCGCGCTCGTCGGGCTCTCCCGTCATCCAATCCGTGGAGACCCGCGCGCGGGCATCGAGCAACTCCGCGTCGACCGGCACCAGGTCGCCCGGCGCGATGACGAGCAGATCCCGCTCCTCCACCTGCGACACCCGCACGGTGACGAGCTGGTCCGCTTCCTGTCGACGGACGAAGAGCCCCTCGGCCCCATCGTCCTCGAGCAGGAAGCGGCGGTTGCGCTCCAACACGCGCTGCTGGAGCCAGCGCCCCACCAGCATCAGCGTCACGAAGGTGTTGAGCGTGTCGAAGTACGCCAGGTCTCCCCGCCCGCCGCGCGCCTGCACCAGCGACGTGCCGAACACCAGCAGGATGCCCAACGCGATCGGCAGGTCCAGGTGCGGCACGCCCCGACGCAGCCCCTGCCATGCCGAGCGGAAGAACGGCCAGCCGCCCACCAGCACCACCACCGTGGACAGCCACAGGCTCAGCCGCGTGAAGAGCCCAAAGACCTCGCCGTCCTCGGGCGTGAGCCCCACGTAGAAGCTCACCGAGAACAACATCACGTTCATCGTCAGCGCGACGCAGATGCCCAGCCGGATGGGCAAATCCAGGCTCGCTGGCGCGGGCCGCTTGCGACTGGGCCCGAACAGGTAGCCGAAGCCCTCCACCGCGCGCAGGAAGCCCGCCACATCGAAGGCGCCGCGCCGCCACTGCATCCGCGCCTTGCCCAGCGCCGGGTCCACCGTGAAGCCCGCGCCTCCAGGCTGCCGACGGAACAGCTCGTTCATCAACCACACGCAGGCCGCGCAGTGGATGCCTTGCACGTCCAGCTCGAGCGAGCACAGCGCGCCCGGCGCCGCCTCCGCCTTCGTCACCAGCGGCTCCAACCACGCAAGCCCCCGCCCCCGCGCGGGCTCCGCCGCCGGCGACGTCTTGCCACCCGTGAGCTGGTAGTAGCGGGTCAGCCCCTGCGACACCAACAGGCCATGGACCGCCTCACAGCCCGCGCAGCAGAACTCGCGCGAGCTGGCGCCCTCCGGAACGCGGCTGCCACAGTGGAGGCAGAGGGCCTCGTCGGGCCGGGTTTGCGCGGGATCAGCCATGCAGGCTGTCACCTTGCGAACGGCATGCCTGTTGCGAAGGAGTCGTGCATGGCCCTCGACACCTCGCTGCTGCTGACGGCGCTGACTCCCACTCCCACGCTGGTGGCGGGTGCGCTGGGAGCACTCACGGTGGGCCTGACGGGGAGCGTGCACTGCTTCCTCATGTGTGGACCGCTGGCGTGCGCGGGCCTGCCCGCCCTCCAGGGCCCTGAGCGACGTCGAGCCCTGCTCGCCTACCAGGGCGCGCGCCTGGCCGCGTATGCGCTCGTGGGAGGCCTGCTGGGCGCGCTGGGCGGCGGCGTCACGAGCGTGCTCGCCGTGTCCACCCGCCCGTATCTCCCCTGGCTGATGGCCGCCGCGCTGGTGGCCTCCGCGCTGGAGGTGGGAAAGCGCCTGCCTCCTCTGCCTGGGCTCGCGCGGCTCACGGGCACCATCGCGCGATGGAGCGCAAAGTTTTCGTCGACGGCGCGAGCGGGCGCAATGGGTGCGGTGACCCCGCTGCTCCCCTGCGGCCTGCTCTACGGCGTGTTCGCGGTGGCGCTCGCGAGCGGCTCGTTCAGCGGTGGCGCGCTGGTGATGGGCGCCTTCGCGCTGGGCGGGATTCCCGCGCTGCTCGGCGCACAGCTCCAGTCGAGCCTGTGGAGTCGTCGGCCGCGGCTCTCGGATTTCCTGCTTCGTCGGGCAATGCCGCTCATCGCGGCGGCGGTGCTCGTCATGCGCGCGGTGGACACGTCGCCGCACTGCCACTGAGGGTCGCCGTCCCGCGCTTGTCGTGGGCCCCTGGCTCGGCGAGGCTCACCTCCCCTCTCTTCCGCCGAGCTGACATGACCGCGCCACGCCTCCTCGCCGCGTTGCTGCTGTTGTCCACGGGCTGCACCACGTCGCGCACCGCCACCGCGGAGGCGCCGTCGACACAGGCCGCCCCCACGCTCGCGCCCGCGCAGGTGGCGCTGCGGAGCTTCGTCGACGCGCACTTCGACGAGCAGTTCCGCCGCTTCCCCCTGTCCGCGACCTCGGCCGGCGTGCACACGTATGACGGCGAGCTGCGGGGCTTCACCGCCGAGGAGCGCGCGTCGCACCTGGCCTATCTGAAGGACCGGCTCGCGGCGCTACCGAAGACCGTGGACCGCCGCGCGCTGCCCGCGCAGGACCGCGCCGACTACGACATCCTGGAGAACCACTTCCGCGCGCGCATCCTGGACTACGAGGTGGTGCGCTCGTGGGAGCGCAACCCCAACGCGGCGCTGGGCCAGGCGTCCAACGCGGTGTTCCAGCTCATCAACCGCGACTTCGCGCCGCTGGAGGAGCGGATGCGCTCGGCGGTGGGCCGCATGACGAAGGTGCCGGAGCTGTTCTCGGCCGCCCAGGCCGCGCTGAACAACCCGCCGCGAATCTGGACCGACATCGCCCTCCAGCAGGCCCAGGGCACTCGCGCGCTCTACGCGCAGACGCTGCCCCAGGCCTTCGCGCCGGTGAAGGACGCGGAGCTCAACCAGGCCTTCCAGCGGGAGCAGGCGCGGTGTCTCGCGGCCATCGACGCGTACATCCGCTTCCTGCGCGAGGACCTGCTGCCGCGCTCGAAGGGTGACTTCGCGATTGGCGAGGACACCTATCGCCAGAAGCTCCTCTACGAGGAGGGCGTGACGGAGAGCATCGACTCGCTGCTCGCGTGGGGGCACGCGGAGATGAAGCGCACCCAGGCCCGGTTCCGCGAGGTGGCGGGCCGGCTCGGGCCGGGCAAGGCGCCCATGGACGTGTACCGGGAGCTGAGCAAGGAGCACCCCACGCCCGCGGAGCTGGTGCCCACCACCACCGCGACGCTGGAGGATATCCGCGCGTTCCTCATCCGTGAGCGCATCATCACCGTGCCCAGCGAGGTCCGCGCGCAGGTGGCGGAGACGCCGTCCTTCAACCGCTCGCTGTCCTTCGCGAGCATGAGCACGCCGGGCCCGTTCGAGCAGCGCGCGACGGAGGCGTACTACTACGTCACGCCGCCAGACCCGACGTGGAGCGCCGAGCAGACCGAGCAGCACATGAGCTTCTACAACCACCACGCGCTGCCGCTCGTGTCCATCCACGAGGCCTATCCCGGGCACTACGTGCAGTTCCTGTGGACCAACCGGGTGGAGTCCAAGGTGCGGCGGCTGCTCGGCTCCGCGTCCTTCTCCGAGGGCTGGGGCCTGTACACCGAGCAGATGATGCTCGACGAGGGCTACGGCGGACGCTCGGGGCAGGGCGCGGACAAGCTGCGGCTGAACCAGCTGGCGCTCTACCTCCAGCGGCTCGCGCGCTACGTGGCGGGCCTGTCCCTGCACACGCGCGGCATGACGTACGAGCAGGCGGTGCGCCTGTTCGAGGAGGAGGCGTTCATGACCAGGACGAACGCGGAGCGCGAGGCGCGCCGCGGGACCTCCGACCCCACGTACCTGGTCTATGCGCTGGGCAAGAAGATGCTGATGGACCTGCGCGAGGAGGCGCGCGTGAAGTGGGGCAAGGACTTCTCGCTCCTGCGCTTCCACGACGAGGTGGTGTCCTACGGCTACCCGCCCGTGCCCATCGTCCGCCAGCTGCTGCTCGGCGAGGAGTAGCGGCCTCGAGCGCCAGCAGCACTCGAGGCGCTGCATCAGGTGACGCGTGACGGGGCTGGGAGCTCCCAGCCCCCACGCTTCACGCCACCGACTCGCTGCGACGCTCCGGGGGCAGCGTGGGCTCCAGGACGACAAGCCCGTAGCGGCTCGAGCCCTGGTTCTCCGCGGCGAACCTGCTCTGTCGCTGCACGCAGTCGCTCACCTGCTGGGCGGCATCCGGGCCGGTGAAGGTCTGGGTGAAGGTGCCTCCCTGCGGCGCCGACATGCCCGCCATGACCCAGTTGCCGGGCGCGGACTGGTGGATGCGGTACTCGTCCTCGGAGACGCGCTCCACGATGACCCAGTGCCCCGTCGCGTCGCCGTTCGACGTCCCGTCTCCGTTCAACGGGCGCATGACGATGGCGCGGGACTCCCCCACGGGAATGTCCGCCAACGAGGTCAGCGTCGGCGGGGAGTCCATCGAGGTATCCGTCTCGGAGGTGAAGGTCTCCACCGCCTTGAAGTCCAGCGACTCACCGGTGGAGGATACCGGCAGGCTCACCGCGAGGCCTGCCTCGGGAACCTGCTGCCCCACGACCTGCGCCCAGACGGCCTCGGAAGAGGTCTTCTCGTAGTCCGCCGCCGCGCCGTCCCGTGTCGCCTGCGAGGACCACCCCGGCACGGCGGCCCCCAGGAAGTCCCACGCCAGCGTCGCGCACCAGTTGGCGTTGTCATCCTCGCGCACCGCCTGCGCGTCCGGCTCGATGAGGTAGACGGAGTCGTCCTGGCGCCGCACCTCCCCCAGCCACGCGTATCGCTCATACGGCACGTCGACCGGGCTCCACGTCTCTCCGTCATTCAGGAAGGCTTGCCCTGCCTCGGGGTCCCAGGTCGGACGCGTCGGCTCGGGCGTGGGCGTCTGCGCCTGGAGCAGGTGCGTCATCGCGACGCTGGAGGTCCCACCGTCCAGCAGATGGGCCCTGCTCCTTCCCCTCGCGCCCGGAGTGCCCACGAATTCATCCACAGGCCCTCGCACACCGCCCGTCTTCACCGGGACCTCGGACGACACCTGAGCTCGGGCCTCCCGCGGCGGGACGTACACCCGTGCCTGTGGTGACAACTTCACGCGCCAATCACTCATCTCCCCCTCGCTTCTCCAGCCCCCCAAGGGCCGGCTCATTCAAGCTCACGAATCTACCACGAGCAGTGAACAAGAAACACACGGACGAGCCCACCCGCCGACGCGGAGAATCCCCGGGTCCCCGCGAGCGACACCTCGGTGGGCTCGAGCACCTGTCGCGGCCCGGGTCTCTCATCGGGACTCCCAGGGCCGGCGCCGAAGGTCTCCAACAGGAGGTCGTCACTCCAGCAGGCGCAGGGCCGCGGCCTGACGCAGCACCTCGGCGAGCACGTCCATGCCGGGCAGCGAGCTCACCGTCCGCACCGACACATTGTTCGTCGACGTCTGCGTCGAATCGCCCACCACGAAGGGAAGCGGACGTCGTCCCAGCCGCAGGAGCCGCTCGTCGTGGAAAGCCTCCGGTGCCCGCTCGCACAACCTCCGCATCAGCACCGTCATGTTCGCGATGCGCGAGGGTTGCATCCCCGGACCCAGGCAGGAGAACTCCATGCCGTGCTCGCTCAGCAGCGCCCCCTGGCCGTCGCGAGAGAAGACGTAGATGACCTGCGTCGTCTCCTCCGACTCCTGCCGCACTGTCTTCGCCCCCGTGCGCGGCAGCATCAGCCCATGTGAGGCGATGGCCAGCCCGTAGGCCTTGGCCACCTCCATCTTGCTGGGCTGCTCCTTGTGCTCGCTGCGCGTGCGCACGGAACTCGCGCCTCGCAGCACCACCGCCACGTCACGCCAGCGCCAGGACTGCGTCTCACCGGAGCGCGCGCTGAACGTCACCGCGTCCTCGCCGAACGTCACCCGTCGCGCCGCGAGCCACTCACGCCCCAGCCCCTGCTCGTCCACCGCGAGCACCGCGAGCCCCTCGCTCCGAAGCGCCTCCACGAGCGTCTCCGCCGCCTCGGGCGCGAGCCGCGCCAGCAACGCCGGCGCTTCCGGCGCCAACCGCATCCGCGCCTCCGCCAGCGCCATGCCCGTCACCGCCGCCAGCGCCTTGGCCGCAGACTGCATGTCCGGCGCGGCCTCCACGAGTGCCACCACCTTCATGTGCCCACCTCGCTCTGACGGCAGTGGAGCACGTTTCGCCGCGAAGGGCATGAGGGGCGCGCCCACCTCCACCGCACCGTGATGCCCCCGCTGCCGGAGCGTACTTCCGGCCACCTCGCCCCCTGAGAGCCGCTCGACTCAGGAGCGTGAGCCCGCCGCGCGGGGCCACGCGTCCTGCGCCACCGGCTCGCGCGCCAGCTCCGCCAGCTCGGAGGGCTCGAGCACCTGCCGCAGCTCGATTTGCGCATCGTCGCTTCCGGGCAGGAGGGGACACCGGCGTGCCCACTCCAGCGCCTCCTCGCGCGTCTTCACCTGAATCATCCAGAACCCGGCAATCAGCGCGTCGGACGAGGCGAAGGGCCCGGTCGTCACCGTCCGCTTGCCTTGTGAGAAGTCGATAAGCGCACCGCGTGACGAGGGATGAAGTCCCGCCGCGTCGAGCAACACCCCCGCCCGCACCAGCTCATCGTTGTAGCGGTCCATCGCGGTGATGAGCGCTCGACTCGCCGGGCCTCCCGACTCCGTCTCCAGGCGGGCCTTCAACAACAGGATGAATCGCATCGTCGCGCCTTTCTGCGGTGCACACGCCACGCCTCCTCGCCCGCTCTCGCGGGTGTCGAGCCGTGGCTCCATCCGCGCGACGAATGAGACATGTCGAGATCGACACACCTGTGTTGCCCACCCACGCCCCAGGTATGCCACCCGGTGAGCGCGCGGAGGGCGTGAGCGCCCCGTGAATTATCCGGGCATTTTCGCGCGCGGGGATTCCCCAGCAATGCCAGGAGGTTGCGCCGTCCGGCGCGGGAAAAACGGGGGTCGTGTCGATCCCCCGAAAGGCCGTTCGTCGCCCTTTTGAAGCCGGGATTCCAACCCACCCCCCAGGGAGAACTCACATGGCCAAGATCATTGGCATCGCTATCGTCATGCTCATCGTCGGGCTGGTTGCCTTCATCGCCACCCGTCCGGACTCGTTCCTCATCGCGCGCAGCCGAGAGATCCAGGCGCCGCCGGAGGCCATCCACGCGCTCATCAACAACCTCTCCGAGTGGCGGCAGTGGTCGCCCTACGAGAACGTCGACCCCAACATGACGCGCAGCTACGAGGGCCCCGCGGAGGGCGTGGGCGCCACCTATGCCTACCAGGGCAACCGCAACATCGGCTCGGGCAAGATGACGATCCTGGAGAGCAAGCCCGGCGAGCTCGTCGCCATCCGCCTGGAGTTCATCGAGCCCTTCGCCGCCGTCAACCGCGCGGACTTCACGCTGCGCCCCGGTGAGAAGGGCACGCTCGTCACGTGGAGCATGTCCGGCCCCAACTCCTTCATGGGCAAGGCGATGACGGCCTTCGGCTTCATGGAGTCCTTCGTCGGCGGACAGCAGGAGAAGGGCCTGACGGACCTGGAGACGGCGGCGAAGGAGCTGGCGCGCAAGTCCACCCAGTCCGCGCGCAGCGAGGCCTCGCCCGCGCTCGCCCACTAAAGCCGCTCCTTCCCCACGCGTCCCCAGGGCCGTTCCCTGGGGAGGACACCTCGATGATGCTGATGATGCTGTTGGGACAGCTCGGCTCAGCCGCGCTCCAGCACCGCCGCCACCGCCTGCCCGCCACTGGTGCACAACGTCACCAGCGCGAGCGACTTCCCCGTGCGCTCCAGCTCGTCCAGGGCGGTGCCGACCAGGATGCTCCCCGTCGCGCCCAGCGGATGGCCCAGGGCGATGGCGCCGCCGTTGACGTTGACGTGGTCGATATCAATCTCCAGCGCCCGCGCCGTCTGTAGCACCACCGCGGCGAAGGCCTCGTTGACCTCCCAGAGGTCGATGTCCCGCGCCTTCAGCCCCGCGGCGTCCAGCGCCTTGCGCGACGCCAGCGCCGGCCCGGTCAGCATCAGCACCGGGTCGCTCCCCACGGCGGACACCGAGCGGATCCGCGCCCTCGGCTTCAGGCCGTGCGCGCGCACGTAGTCCTTCGACGCCACCAGGATGGCGCCCGCGCCGTCCGCGATTCCGCTCGCGGTGCCCGCGGTGTGCAGGTGCCGCACGGCGCCCGCGCGCGGGTAGGCCTGGAGCGCCAGCTCGTCGAGCGTCTCACCGTTCGGGCCCTCGACGCGCGCGCCGAGCTGCGTGAAGGCGGGCGCGAGCGCGGCCAGCTTCTGGGCCGTCGTGTCCGGGCGCGGGTGGTCATCCGCCGCGAGCAGCACCTCGCCCGTGTGCGGGTCCTTCACCGGGAACAGGCTCCGCAGGAAGCGCCCCTCCGCCTGGGCGCGCGCCGCGCGCTGCTGCGAGCTCAGGCCGAAGGCATCCAGCTCCTCACGCGTGAAGCCCTCCAGCGTGGCGATGAGGTCCGCGGAGATGCCCTGGGGCACCTGGAAGAAGCGCCGACGCAGGTCGACGTTGCCGCCGTCCGTGCCGCCCCCGTCCGCGTTGAGGCCGTAGCGGCTCATCTGCTCGACGCCGCCCGCCACCACCAGGCGCTGGGCCCCGGAGGCCACGCCCATGGCAGCCACCGACATCGACTGGAGGCCGGAGCCACAGAAGCGGTTGAGGCTGAAGCCCGGAATGGAGAGGGGCCAGCCGGCGGCGAGCACCGCGTTGCGCGCGATGTTCGCGCCCTGCGCCTCGATTTGCGACACCGCCCCCACCACCACGTCGTCCACGTCCGAGACGTCCACGCCGGTGCGCAGCGGCAACTGCTTCAGCGTCTGGGCCAACAGCTCCTGCGGGTGCAGCCCGCTGAGCGCTCCCTTCCCGGGCCTCGCCCGGGCACGCGGAGTCCGGACCGCATCCAAGATGTAGGCATCCATCGACCAGCCCTCCATTCACGGGCGACGTCGCGCCACCCTGTCTCAACAATATTATGGACATAATATGGTCGCAACCCGGACGTGACGAGGAAGCGGACGGAGCTGGATGGGAGGCGGCGCGCACCCCATGACGTGTATAATGGTGTACAGCGAGGTGAGAGTCGGATGCCGCATCCCCCGGAGCAGAAGCAGTCCACGCATGAGCGAATCCTGGAGGCCGCTGGAGGGCTGTTCCGCCAGAAGGGCTTCCTGACGACGAGTGTGGACACCGTGATGCGCGCGGCCGGGCTGACGGTGGGCGGCTTCTATGCGCACTTCGGCTCGAAGCAGGCGCTGCTCATCGAGTCGCTCCAGCGCATCATGAGTCGCCAGCGGGTGGACTGGCCGCAGGGGCTGGAGGACCTGAAGGGCGCCGAGTGGCTCAACCACCTGGTGCGCCGCTACCTCTCGCGGGCCCACCGGGACGCGCCGGTGCCGCCGTGTGCCCTGCCCGCCGTGCTGTCGGACGTGGTGCGCGGCGAGGCGGAGCTGAAGCAGGCGCTGGCGGAGGAGCTGAACCTGACGGTGGAGAGCTTCACACCGCACCTGTCCTCGGACGAGCGCGCCACCGCGCGGGAGCGGGCCCTGGCGACGTATGCGCTGTGCGTGGGCGCGCTGACCCTGGCGAAGGCGACGGCGGGCAGCCCCATCTCCGATGAGGTGCTCAAGGCGGCCCGCCGCGTGGCGATGCTGTCGGCGGAGGACTCGCGGGTCGCGGAGAAGAGCGACCCGAAGAAGTAGGAGCCGCGGGCTCTGGAGGCTGACGAACCGCGGGCACTTCTCCCGGACGAACAGCGCGTGTCCGCCAAGGACTCGCAGGCCCTGGAGAAGAACGTCCTCACGAAGCGGGGGCGTTGTGACCGGGCAGTTGACGCCCGCGGAAGAGAGCACGCGACGGTATCTTCCGCGAACGCGGGGAGACGACCGGCTGCGTCGTCGGGGGTCACCCTGGCGCCAAGCCGCTTCAGCGCTTGTCGCGACCCTGACTCAAGGTCGCGACGCTCGAGGCATCACGGGGTGGGGCCGCGCGTCACTCCGGGGTGGCGGCACGCAGCGCCACCGGGTGTGTCTTCAGCCATTCCTGGCAGCGCTGGATGCGCTCGGCCGACGCGGGCAGGTTCATCTGGAGGAGCAGCTGCCGGTAGGGCTCGAAGCTCTCGGGCGTCCAGGTGGTGAGCGCCTTGAGGTCCGCGAGCGCCACCATCTCCTCCGCCGAGCGCCCTTGAGCCTCCTGCCTCGCGGTGAGGAGCGCGGCCAGCGACATGCGCGCGGGCTCGGCCTCGAAGGCGATGGCTGCGTCCGCGTAGAAGGCACGCAGGGCCTCGTCGACCGCGGCGTCCTGGGACTTCTGGCGCATGCGGTTCAGCATCCCCACGAGGAAGTCCTCGTCCAGCGCGCCCTTCACGCCGCGCAGCAGCGCCGTCACGGCCTCGCGGCGCTGCGCCGGCTCCGCGCCCTGGGGCAGTCCCTTCAGGGCCTGCATCGGCTCCCAGAGGACACAGGTGAGCCAGAGCTCCTCCTCGGGCGCGAACACGGGCGGAGTCGAGGGCTCACGCAGCTTCGCCTCGACGCGCGCCGCGCGCTCCTTGGCCTCGCGGGCGATGCGCTCGGCGAGCCCGGGGTCCTCCTTCACATAGTCCACCAGCGCGTCCACGTCGCCGTCGCGGGCCTGCTGGAGCGCCTTGCGCGCCTCCTCCGACAGCGAGCCCTCCGACATCCCGCTCGCGAGCAGCTCGTACTTGGCCAGCCACTCCTTGTGGCGCGTGCTCCACTCGCGGAACTGCACGTCGAACACCACGTCGAGGATGGGGTTGTTCTCGGGACGCAGGCGGCTGGACGCCTTCGAGGCGCCCGCGATGACGGCGCAGGCTCGCAGCGCGCGCTGGTCCTCGGCCGGGAGTCCGGGCTCCTCGCTGCGCGCACGCAGCACGGCCGCGAGCCGGTCCAGGAACGACTTCGTCGCCAGGGCCTTCACGGTGCCCACGAGCAGCTCCCGGTGGGCCTGGTTGGCGTCCAGCGTCTCCACCTCGGAGATGCGCGCGAGCTCCTGGCCCACGTGCTTGTCGAACGCCTCCGCGTCGAAGCGCAGCCCGGGCCCGGGCCCCCACTCCGCGAGCAGCTTCCCGAACCGGTCCAGCGCGACGGCCAGGTAGCTCACGTCCGGGTTTTCGAGTTCCTTCCGGACAGCGGTCTGCCCCGAGGTGGGGGCAACAGGCGGCGCGGCGCGGGCGCGGTCCTCACTGGCGTGGCAGACCTTGTACTTCTTGCCACTGCCACAGGGACACGGGTCGTTTCGGCCGGGCTTCTTCTGACTCAAGGGCTGCGCCTCTCGGCTCGCGGGGGCGAGCGGTGGAATCCGCGCGCACCGTAGCAGGAGGCCCCCGCCCCGGGCAGCCTGCTGGCGACGCCCTGTCGGGAACCGAGCCAGGACCTTGGACGTCTCGACAACACCGGGCCGGGTCCTCTCTGATGCTCGGTGAGGTGACACACATGGGGAAGCAGGGGCTGTTCATCGCGGTGGCATCGACGGTCGTCCTCCTGTCGGCCCCGGGCCAGGCGCGGGAACCCGGGTCCACGCCGAAGGCAGGGCCTGTCTGCGCGAAGACGGTCCCCCTCACCGCGAAGCTCGTCGAGGACGCGGCCGAGTCAGGTCTCCAGGGCGTCGAGTCGCGGGACGACCTCCTCATCGGGACGCTGAGCTACCTGCGGGAGCCGCGCGAAGCCGCCGAGGCGGCGAGTGGAACCGTCGTCTTCATCAAGGGGGCGAAGGGCTGGCGCGCGGTCCTGCCTCAACACGAGGAGAACGAGGTCGGGCTCTATCTCGCAGCCCAGGGCCGCAAGCTCGTCGTCGTCACCCAGCGGCAGATAGGAGACCCAGGGCAGTCGTTCACCGTGGTGGTGACGAGCAATGACTTCGCCACCTCGACGTGCGCCACCCTCCCCTTTCCGCGCGAGCTGAACCAGCCCACCTGGAACGGCGAGTACCTCTCGCCGCATGACCTGGACCTCGACTCGCGCGGACGGGGCGTGCTCATCGGCACGGCGTCGCTGGAGCGACAGGAGGAGCCGCCACGCACGCTGTGGTTCTCCTACGCCACACGTGACGGAGGCAGGACCTGGGGCGCGCCCCGCTCACTCCCGGGTCAACAGGACGCGCCCTCCGGCACGCTCGCTCCGGCGCGGCGAGTGGAGGCCCCTGCCCTCATCGCGGACCTGCGCGCCTCCGTGAAGGAGCGAGCTGCGCCGAGTGATATGCGGCGATGAACTCACGCGGGGACGACATCCACAGCTCAGTCGAGGCTGGTGAACCTTGCCGTGAGGCCAGGCATCAACCGACCCCATGATGTTGGTGGGGTCGGGCTCGGAGTGACGTGCAACGGAACCCCGTGCCAGTGAGTGCAGGCAGCAGCGCTGCGCGCTCGTCCTGAGAGCGCACCCCGCGGAGCCCCGCCGTCGGCCGGGAGGACCGCCCCTACCTTCGAGCGAGTACGGATAGACGTCCGCAGTCAGAACCCCACCGGGCGGTCAGCCTTGAAGTTGGAGCGCTCGGCCTCGGTTAGAGACAGTCGTTGCCCGCATCCGTCCCGCGCGGAGAGGACGCCCGCCTCCAGTACGGCCGCCACGGCCACCACCTGCGCAGGCGTCACCGGATTGGGGGCGGAGCCACGCAAGGCGTCCCGAATGCCCGCGTAGAACTGGCGATAGTCACCCCGAGGAGCCGTCGTTCCTCGTGACGCGCCCGTGGGCCCCAGGATGAGACGCCCGGGCCAGACATCCTCGCCCCAGTCCTTCGCGCCCGGCAGTTCGCCAGCGATGAGCCGGTCGGCCTGGGTGTCCATGCCGTGCTTGAGCCAGGAGCCCTTCGTCCCGTGCACCGCGAAGCGAGGCATTCCGCCCGCGATGAGCATCGACGCCTGGAGCACGACGTGGCGCTGGGGGTACTGGAGCGTCACCTGACACCAGTCATCCACGGTGGCGCCGTCACGGTGGATGGCCAGCAGGGCGTGCACGGTGTCCGGCAGTCCGAACAGTTGCAGGGCCTGGTCCACCAGGTGCGGGCCCAGGTCGAACCAGATGCCCGCGCCGGGGACGGGCTGCTCGCGCCAGCGCTGGCGCACCTCGGGCCGGAAGCGATCGAACCGGGACTCGACGTGCGTCACCCGGCCCAGCGTGCCTTCGGCGAGCAGCGCTCTCAGTTCGAGGAAGTCGCTGTCCCAGCGTCGGTTGTGGAACGCGGACAACAGGCGCCCCTGTGAATGCGCCAGCGCCGCGAGCGAGCGCGTCTCCTCCAGCGTCACCGCCATCGGCTTGTCGACGACCACGTGTTTGCCCGCGCGCAGGGCCGCCTGGGTGAGCGGGACGTGTTGCTCGTTCGGTGTGGCCACCACGACCAGGTCCACGTCCGGGTGCGTGGCCGCCTCGATGGCCGAGGGGAGCACCGTCACGCCCGGAAGGTCCGCATGGACGGCCTCGGGCCGGCTGGACGCGATGACGTGCAGCGAGAGCCCCTCCACCGTGCGAAGCAGCGGCGCATGGAAGGACTTGCCCGCGAAGCCGTAACCCAACAGGGCGACGCGGAGCGGAGGCTGGGAACGCGCGGGCTCACTCATGGCGACCGGGATTGAAGCACATCATGTGCCCCTCATCAGGGCAGAGGTCACCCACAAAAAACGAGGCCATCCGCCTGAGGAGGAAGCGGATGGCCTCGCCGCCGCGGTCACACGGGCCCCAAGGTTCCGGAAGGAGCGGGGCCAGTCCCCAGGGGCCGTGTTCGCGGACTTGATTCACTCAGCCCATCACGTGTGGTGATGCAGGCTCTCCACCAGGTACGGGTCTCCCACCGGCAACATCGGCGACGTGCGCACCGCGCGCGTGACGGCCAGCGTGAACAGCGCCGCCACGCCCACCAGCCCCGCCAGCTCATACAGGCCCAGCACCGGACCGTGAGGCTGATGCGCCGGCGCCACCATCAGGTACAAATCCAACCACCGCCCCACCAACAACACCCCGGCGACACGCAACAGGTGCGACGGGTTCATCTTCGCCGGGCGCGGCAGGAGCAACACGAACGGCAGCGCCCAGTTCAACACCACGTTCGCGTAGAACGGCACCTCCCACCCACCGTGCATCCGCGCGATGAAGTACACCGTCTCCTCGGGGATGTTCGCGTACCAGATGAGCAGGAACTGCGAGAACCACAGGTACGCCCACAGCGTGGCGAAGCCGAACATCAGCTTCCCCAAGTCATGCAGGTGACTCGCGTTGAGCTGCGGCAGCGCCCCCGCCCTGTTCAACAACACCGCCACCACCGTGATGGCGCAAACGCTGGAGCTCAAGAGCCCCGCCACGTTGTAGAGCGCGTAGATGGTGCTGAACCAGTGCGGCTCCAGGCTCATCAGCCAGTCGAACGCCGCCAGGCAGAAGGTCAGCGAGAACAACACCAAAAACACCGCCGACACCGTCACGTTGCGCCGCGTGAGCGCCTCGCCAGGCTGAGCATCCTGCCGCAGCGAGTTGCGCCGCAGCATCCACGTGAAGGCCACCCACAGCGCCAGCATCACCGCCATGCGAATCGCGAAGAACGGGACGTTGAGGAACGCCTCCTTCTGATGCAGCAGGTGGTCCGTCTCCATCACCCCCGGCTTCGCCCACGGGTACAGCGTCGTCGCGAAGGGCAACAGCGCCAGCATCGTCGCCGCGCCCCAGGGCACGTACGACGCGAACGCCTCGGGGATGCGCTTGAACACGGTGAACCACCCCGCGTTCGCCACGTACATCAGCGCCAGGAACACCGCGCCGCCCAACCCGAGGCACAGGAAATAGAAGCCATTGGTCAGCAGGCTCGTCAGCGCCCGCTCCCGGGCCTGCACCAGGCCGAGCACCAACACCCCCAACCCCGCCCCCGCCGCCACCTGCGCGGCGCGGTGGAAGACGGGCGAGACGGCGAAGCCGCCCTGCGACTCGGGGCCGTGGGCCTGAACGGGGGCGCTCATGGCGTCTCCTTGCGCGCCGTGCGCGCGGGGTTCTGCAGCGAGCGGAGGTAGTGGACCAGCTTCCACCGGTCCTCCGGCGCCACCTGGGAACCATGGGCCGGCATCAAGCCCTGCCCATGCGTGATGATGTGGAAGATGCGACCGTCCGGGAGCGCCATCGCGTGCTCCGCCAGCAACGACGGCGGCACCGGGAAGCGCGCCGTCACCGGCCCATCCCCCAATCCCCCCGAGCCGTGGCACGGCGTGCAATAGCGCTGGAACGCGGTCTGCCCTCGCGCCAGCACCTCCGGCGACGCCGGATACGGATTGCGCAGCTCGCGGCCCGCCTTCTCCGCCGCTTCCGTCCCGGCCGTCAGCTTCAGCGGCACATGCCCGCGAGGCACCGTGCCCTTCGCCGGCGTCAGCAGCGTCTTGCCGTCCGCCGTGTTCGGGTTGCTCGCGAAGCTGTCGTACGGCACCGAGGACACCATGTCCGGCGCGTACTCGTAATTGGGGCGCGTCTCGTCCTGCTCGCACCCCGCCAGGGACAACACCCCCAGCGTCGCCGCTCCCACCCAGGTCCGCTTCACGACGGCACCTCCCTCACATCCGTGGCCACCGCGCCGTGGCGACGCATCAAGTCCTCCGCCGCCTCCAGCGACTCCGGCGTCTGACGCGGCGCCACGACAATGGCGAACCGGTCATCCGTCACCCGAGGCAACGTCGGCCGCTTGTTCCCCGGGAACAGCTTCGTCCTGAAGAGGAACGCCGCCACCGTGGTCAGCGCGGCGAACAGCACCGTCAACTCGAACGTCACCGGGATGAACGCGGGGAACGAGTTGAAGGGCTTGCCGCCCACGTTCAGCGGCCAGCTCACCACGCTGGTGTAGAGCTGGAGCGACATCGCCAGCGTGGCGCCCGTCAGCCCCGCGCCGAAGCACACCCACGTGAGCCGACTGGGCTTGAGCCCCATCGCGTCATCCAGGCCGTGCACCGCGTACGGCGTGTACACGTCCCGCAGGTCATGGCCCGCCTCGCGCACCGCGCGGGTGGCCTCCAGGACCTGCTCCTCCTTCTCGAAGTAGCCGATGAGAACCGGGGCACTCATACGGGGACATCCTTCCGGGTGGCGATGGCGAGCGGCGGCGTGTGCCGGCCCGAGGTGTCTTCCGTCGGCGCCTCGTGCGCGGCGGCGGGACGCGACGGAGGGTGGGCCGCCCCGTGTCCGGGCTCGCTCCTGGCGAAGCCGAGCACGCTCTTCACCTCGCCAATCGAGATGATGGGCAGCACGCGGACGAAGAGCAGGAACAGCGTGAAGAAGAGGCCGAAGGTCCCGATGAAGGTCCCCACCTCCACCATCGTCGGCGTGTACATGGACCAGCTGCTCGGCAGGAAGTCGCGGTGCAGGCTGGTGACGATGATGACGAAGCGCTCGAACCACATGCCCACGTTGATGACCAGGGACAGCGCGAAGATGGCCGCGGGCGAGGTGCGGATCTTCTTGAACCAGAACAGGTGCGGCGACACCACGTTGCACGTCACCATGATCCAGTAGGCCCAGGCGTAGGGGCCGAAGGCGCGGTTCATGAAGGCGAAGCGCTCGTACGGGTTGCCCGAGTACCAGGCGATGAAGAACTCCGTCGCGTACGCCAGCGAGACGAGGCCACCGGTGACGATGATGACCTTGGTCATGTTCTCCAGGTGGCGAATGGTAATGAGGTGCTCGTAGCCCAGCACCACCCGGGTGATGATCATCAGCGTCAGCACCATCGCGAAGCCGCTGAACACCGCGCCCGCCACGAAGTACGGCGGGAAGATGGTGGTGTGCCAGCCGGGAATCACCGATGTGGCGAAGTCCATCGACACGATGGTGTGCACGCTGAGCACCAGCGGCGTCGCCAGGCCCGCGAGCAGCAGGTACACCGTCTCGTAGCGGCTCCACGTGCGGTGCGAGCCCGTCCACCCCAGCGACAGCACCTTGAAGACGGCCTTCTTCACGCCCGCCTTCAGCCTGTCGCGCACCGTGGCCAGGTCCGGAATCAGGCCCACGTACCAGAACACCGCCGACACGGTGAAGTACGTGGAGATGGCGAACACGTCCCAGAGCAGCGGCGAGCGGAAGTTCACCCACAGGCTGCCGCGCGTATTCGGATACGGCAGCACCCAGAAGGCCAGCCAGGGCCGTCCCATGTGGATGACGGGGAAGAGCGCCGCGCACATGACGGCGAACAGGGTCATCGCCTCCGCCGCGCGGTTGATGCTGGTGCGCCACTTCTGCCGGAAGAGGAAGAGGATGGCGGAGATGAGCGTGCCGGCGTGGCCGATGCCCACCCAGAAGACGAAGTTGGTGATGTCGAACGCCCAGCCGATGGTCTTGTTCAAGCCCCACACGCCGATGCCCGTGCCCACCTGGTACGCCACGATTCCCGCGCCGGTCCCCAGGACGGACACCGCGATGGCGAACGCCGCCCACCACTTCCACGTGGGCGCGCGCTCCATGGGCGCGCAAATCTCCTCCGTGAGCTGACCCAGGGTGCGCGACTCGCTGACCAGCGGCACGCGCAGCGGGGACAGATGCTGGTTGCTCATGTTCCGCTTCCCGACCCGGTGTTCCGGATCTTCGTGAGGTAGGTGATGGACGGCCCGATGTTCAGCTCCTCCAGCAACCGGAATGCCCGCCCGTCCTTCGCCAGCTTCGCCACCCGGCTCTCCGGGTCATTCAGGTCCCCGAAGTGGATGGCCTTCGCCGGGCAGCTCTGCTGACACGCCGTCTGGATGTCGCCGTCCTTGAGGGGCCGGCCCTCGCGGTTCGCCGTCGCCTTGCCCTCCTGGATGCGCTGCACGCACAAGGAGCACTTCTCCATGACGCCGCGGCTGCGCACCACCACGTCCGGGTTGAGCACCATGCGCTCCAGGGGCTCGTCGTGCGGGTAGTCGAACCAGTTGAAGCGCCGCACCTTGGTGGGGCAGTTGTTCGCGCAGTAGCGCGTGCCGACGCAGCGGTTGTAGACCTGCTGGTTGAGCCCCTCCGACGAGTGCACCGTCGCGAGCACCGGGCACACCGTCTCGCACGGCGCGTTCTCGCAGTGCTGGCACATCATCGGCTGGTGCACGACCTGCGGATTCGCCGCGTCGCCCTGGTAGTACCGGTCGATGCGCATCCAGTGCATCTCGCGCTGGCGCAGCACCTCGTCGCGCCCCACGCTGGGGATGTTGTTCTCCGCCTGGCAGGACACCACGCACGCCGAGCACCCCGTGCACGCGCTCAGGTCCACCGCCAGCGCCCAGCGGTGGCCCTTGTACTCGTGGCCGGACCACATCGAGAGCGAGTGTCCGCCGTTGCCACCGCCGTGGCCGCCGTGTCCCTCGTTGCCCGCGCGCGGGTTGGCCAGGAACGCGGCCAGCTCCGCCTCGCGCACGTGAGGCCGCCCCTCCAGGCTCGAGTGCGTCTGGGTGAGCGCCAGCTGCTGCCGCTCCCCCGTGGCCGCCACCGTCGCCCCCGGCACCGAGCGGCGCACGCGCCCGTCCACCACCGCGGCCAGCGGGTAGACGCGCTCCCCCACTCCATCGCCGATGCGCCCGGCCCGCGTGCGGCCGTAGCCCACCGCGAGCCCCAGCGCGCTGGGGTGCGTGCCGGCTTGAATCAGCACGGGCAGCGAGACCGACCTGCCGCCCACGCTCACCTTCACCACGTCGCCGTCGGACAGGCCCAGCTCCTTGGCGCGCGCGGGTGAGATGAGCGCGGGGTTGCCCCAGGTCGCCTTGGTGATGGGGTCCGGTACCTCGTGGAGCCACGCGTTGTTCGCCATCGCGCCGTCGCGCAGACCGACCGAGGGGAACAGCACCAGCTCCCACTCCACCGAGGGACGCGCCACGCCGGCGAGCACCTTCGCCACGCCCTCCTCACGGAAGGTCAGCGGCGCCGCGGGCACTGACGACAGCGTCACGACACCCCGGCGGACCGAGTCATCCCAGAAGTGGGCGAAGTCCGTCCCTGTCACGCCGGCTCTCGGGAAGACCTCCGCCTCCCAGCGAGCGCGCAGGAAGTCGTGGTGGGCCTGGGCCGCGCCGGCCCACGTCAGCAGGGACTCCACCGCGTCGCGCGTGTCGTGCAGCGGCGACACCGCGGGCTGCCGCAGCGACACCACGCCCCGGCGAGGCTCCGCGTCGCCCCACGCCTCCAGCGCCGTGGAGGCCGGAGCGTGCAGCCGCGCCAGCACCGCCGTCTCGTCCAGCCGGTCGTTCAGCGCCACCGTGAGGGGCACGTTCTTCAACAGGGCCCCCAGCGAGTCACCGCGCGCGTCGGTGTGCGCCGGGTTGACGCCGAGGAAGACCACCGCGCCCACGCTCCCGGCCTCCAGCTCCGCGAGCAGCTCGCCGTACGACAGCGCCTTCTCGTCCAGCGCCACGCCGTCCCGGGGGAGCACCGTGGTGCCCTCGTTGCCGAGCAGCACGTTCGCCGTCGCGGCCAGCACCTGGCCCGCCACCTCGTCGCCACCACACACCACCAGCGACTCGGTGCGGTGGGCCCACAGCGCCTCGGCCAGCTCATCCAGCGAGGCAGGCTCCAGCCTGGAGGCAGGCAGCGACTTCAGCCCCGGCACCTCGCGGCCCGCCTTCACCGCGAGCCTGCGCACCACGTCACCCAGGGCCAGCGTCACGTCGGACGGCGCCACCACGAAGCGACGGTCCGCCGCCGCGCCGGTGAGCGTCATCACCGGCTCCACCTGGAAGTGGCGCGCCATCGCCTTGCGCGTGGCCGCGTCGCGCGCCTCCGCGTACTGCCGCGTGAAGGCCACCGGCGACACCCACGTGCCCAGGAAGTCCGCGCCGAAGCTGGCGATGACCTTCGCCCTGTCGAAGCGGTAGTCCGGCACCACGCGGGCACCGTGCGTGACGCGGTACGCATCGCCCAGCGCCGACAGCTCGCCCAGGGGCTCGTAGCGGACCGTGCGCGCCGTCGGGTGCGCGGCGAGGAAGCGCGACACCGCGGCCTCCGCCGTGGACCCCATCACCCAGGGCAGCACCAGCCGGATGGCCTTGCCGTCCTCGGTCGCCTTGGCGAGGCCCTTCTTCACCTCGGCGTCCAGGTCCGTCCACGACACGCGGCTGCTGGCGCGCGAGGGGAAGCGGGCGCGGCTCGCGTCGTAGAGCGAGAGCACGGAGGCCTGGCCCACGGCGCACACGCCGCCGCGGGACACGGGGTGCTCGTCGTTGCCCTCGACCTTGATGGGGCGACCGTCGCGCGTCTTGAGCAACAGGCCGCAGCGCGCGGGGCACGCGTCGCACGTGGACGCGTACCAGAGCGCCGTGCCCGGCGTCACCTCGTCCGGCCGCGACACGTAGGGGATGAGCTTCTGCACCGGCGCGCGCTGGCAGGCCACCATGGCCGCCGCGGCGCTCAGGCCCATCATCTTGAAGAAGTCACGACGGCTGCTCGCATCCGGAGGCGCGGCGGCGACGCCCACCGGAAGCTCCTCGGCGAACTCGTTGCGCTGCGTGTCGAGCCACGAGGCATCCGTCGCGCGCTCGGCCAGGCTCTGCCAGTACTGGGGAAGTTTGTCGGACATGGCGCGGGGGTCCTCAGCGGTGGCAGCTCGAGCAGTCCGAGGGCGGCTGGAGGGTGCGAGGGGTCTTCGAGGGCTCGGGAAGCGGCTCACCGGACATGAGGGCCAACAGCTCCCCCTTGCGCGGCGCGGAAGCGATGGGCGCCGTCAGTCCTTGCGCGCCCGTCTTGCGGTGACAGTCCAGACACCAGCCCATCGTCATGGGCTCCACCTGCTCCACGCGCACCATCTGCTCCACCGCGCCGTGGCAGGTCTGGCACTTCAGGCCCGCGGTGACGTGGCTGGCGTGGTTGAAGAAGGCGTGGTCCGGCAGCCGGTGCACGCGCACCCACTGGATGGGCGCGTTGGCTGCCACCGCGGCGGCCACCTTCTGGATTTCGGGCGAGTCCTTCTTCACCTGCGTGTGGCAGTTCATGCAGACGCTGGCGGACGGCACGCCCGCGTGACGGCTCTGCTCGGCGCCCACGTGGCAGTACTGACAGTCCAGCTCGTACTGGCCCGCGTGGACCGCGTGCGAGAAGGCCACCGGCTGCGCCGGCATGTGGCCCTGCTGGTTGTTCACCGGCCCGCTGCACCCGCCCAGTCCCAGCGCGAGGAGCGCGCCGGCCTGGCCGAGCCCGCGGATGGATGCGCGGCTCATGGCGTCTCCTCCCGAGGCGTGCCGAGCAGGCCCGGCTCCACCGACTCCTCCGCGCGCTGGGGCACCGTCGCGCGGTTCATCCGGATGAAGGGCGCCAGCGCCAGCAGCACGAAGCCCAGCAGCACGTGCACCTGGTAGACGGTCGGCGCCGTGAGCATCCGCGTCGCGTCCGGCTGGAACGTCATCAGCGAGCGCACGTACGGCACACCGATGTGCAGGTACCAGGCGGTGCCCCAGCGCAGCGCCACCGCGATGTACACGGCGGTGAGCACGTGCGCGAAGAGCAGGCCCAGGGTGAGCGCGGGCGTCCACTGCCCCGCCTTCGCCTTGCGAAGCCCCAGCGACGCGAGCCCCCAGGCCAGCAGCATCGCGCCGATGAGCTGCAGCGACTCCAGCGTGAACAGGCGCGCGGGAGAGGCGTTGAAGGCCTGCATCGCGCGAGGCGCGGCCAGCCCCAAGAGATGGAAGAACGCGACGATGGCGACCCCCGCCAGCACCGCGCGCCCCGCGGACGTCCAGGGCGTGGTGGGCGGCGCGGGCTCGCGCGCGGTGACCCTCCAGATGGTGCCCGCCAGGGCCACCCCGGCCGCCGCGTACGGCAGGGCGTTGAAGAGGAACGCGTCGCTCACGACTGACCTCGCGTGGACGGAGCCGAGAACATCACTCCGATGAAGCCCAGGACCGCGGCCATGCCGACGAGCCCCAGGTAGAAGAAGTCACGGTCCCCCCGGGGACGGCTGCCATCGCGGGACACGTCCGCGAGGTACGCCTTGAGGGCGTACTGCTCCTCCTCGTCGAGCGGCGCCTTCGCGTAGAGCGGCCCCATCATCGGCCCCTCCAGCTTCGCCAGCGCCGGACGCATGCCCTTCTCGCCCAGCCGCGCGAAGGCGAAGGTGAGGTTGGGGCCCAGCGTGCCGCCGCCCGCCACGCCCAGCCCGCGCACGTCGTGGCAGCCGATGCAGGCCGCGCCGCCGTTCTTCAGCGACTCCGCGCCCTCGAAGAGCCGGCGGCCCCGGGCAATCTCCTCCGGCGTGGCGTCCGTGCCCATCTTCTCCGCGGGCGAGGGCTTGCAGCCGCCCTTCCCCTTCTGCGTGCAGTCGCGGATGAAGGCGTAGAGGCTGTCGCGCTCCGCGTCGGAGAGCGCCTGGTCCGGCATGCGCACGCCGTTGAACTTCGCGAGCAGCTCGGTGGCCACCGGGTCGCCCGAGTCGATGAGCGCGCCGGGGCTCTTGATGAAGCGCGTCACCCAGGCCTCGTCGCGGCGCTCCAGCACGCCGTGGAGGTCGGGGCCAATCCGGTCGCCCTCGCCCATCGAGTGGCACGTGGCGCACCGCTGGGTGAAGAGCTGAGCGCCCTGGCGCGCGGCGCCCTGCGCCAGCGCGGCCGGCGCCGCCAACAGGGCCAGGAGCGGAATGATGGGGACGAGCGTTCGCTCCTGTCGCGGCCGTCCTCCCAGCTCACGTGTCCGCATTGCTGCGTGCCCCTCCTCGCGGGGAGGCCGGGCTCATTGCCCGGCACGCGGGGACGTCAGTGCAACGCGAAGGCCAGGATGATCCACGCCCCACGGCGGCGCGAAGCTCCGGAAATCAAGCGAGCGGTGCGCAGCATTTGCGCGCGGCGACACACGCCGACGCACTGTTTGCCAGCAGGCATCCCGAACGGGCTCGCGGTGCCCGCGCCAGCACGCGCGCGGCGCACGTCATGACGAAGAGGGCCTCACGGCGGCGAACCTTGCGCTCGGCTCCCCGCGAGACACTCGCGAGATGGAGTCCATGCCCCCGCCCTGCTGAAACACGAAGGCCCCGAGGCGAGAGACGCCTCGAGGCCCGGGCCCACGCGGGGAGCACGAGGCTCCACCCGCCTGGAGCGACCCATCACATCGCGGTGGTGGTGAACACGCCGCGGCCGATGGCCATGATGCCACCGATGATGAAGAGCACCGCGAGCCCCACGCCCGCCAGCGGCAGCGCGTAGCCCGGCTGGGGACGCCGGCGATTCACCGAGAGCAGCGCCTGCGCGGAGCCGGCCGCGAGCACCATCATCACGATGTGGCCGATGAGCGCCGGGTAGTAGAAGCGCGTCACCAGCACGAGGATGCCGAGCAGCACCTGGAGGTGCAGCAGGCCCGCGAAGGAGGAGCCGAGGATGCGGCCTCCCTTGTCGAACGGGCGCTTCGTGGCGAGCCCGAAGGCGAAGTAGGCGATGGCCAGCACGCCCGCGAGCAACACCAGATAGCGGAGCCCGGAGTGGGCATAGAAGAACATTCGGTCCATGGGTCTCTCGGGGTTTAGCTCAGGAAGGGTCCGGCTCGGGAGTCTTCTTCGTGCTGGGCGGCAGGGGCGGCGCGGCGATGTGCTCGCGCGGCGGCAGCTCCCCGGTGAGGCTCTTGAGGAAGGCCACCAGGTCATCCACCTCCGCGTCCGTCAGCGTCCGCGCCAGCTGGTGCTTCGCCATCAGCCGCACCATCGTCGGCAGCTCCTCCACGCTGCCGTCGTGCAGGTACGGACCGGTGCGCTCCACGTTGCGCAGCGTGGGCACGCGGAACTTGCCCCGGTCGTCCTCGTTCTTCGTCGCGTCGAAGCGCCCCGCGTCCTTCAGGCCCGGGTAGTCCTCGATGAGCCCCAGCTTCTGGAACGACGTGCCGCCCACCGCCGGGCCGTTGTGGCACGTGGTGCAGCCCGTCACCACGAAGAGCTGCAGGCCGCGCTGCTCCGCCTCGCTCAGCGCCGAGTGCTGGCCGGCCAGGTACTGGTCGAAGCGTGACGGCGTGGTCAACCCCCGCTCGAAGGCCGCGATGGCGCGCGCCGCGTTCGCCAGCGACACGGGCTTCTTGTCGCCGGGGAACGCGTCACGGAAGCGCGTCACGTACTCCGGCATGGAGGAGAGCGTGGCCACCACGCGGCGCTCGTCCGGCATGGCCATCTCCACCGGGTTCAGGATGGGGCCGGACGCCTGCGCCTCCAGCGTGTCCGCGCGCCCGTCCCAGAACTGCGCGATGTGGCCCGCCGCGTTGTAGACGGTGGGCGAGTTGCGAGAGCCCTTCTGCCCGCGGTGCCCGTCCGACAGCGCCTTGTTGTCCACGCCGTAGGTGTCCAGGCCGTGGCAGGTGTTGCAGGAGACGTCGTGGTTCTTCGACAGCCGGGGCTCGAAGAAGAGCATGCGGCCCAGCGCCACCTGGGCCTCGGTGTCCTGGGGCACGGGTTTCGCGTCCTTGGCCGTCGGCGTCGGGCGGAAGAAGTGCGAGAGCTGCTCGGGCGTCATCGGCTTGGGGCCCGGCGGCTTCGGCGCGCTCGCCGTCGTGGGCGGCGCGACGGGCTCCTGCTTGCGCTCACAGCCCGACAACGCGCCCAGGGAGGTCAGCGTGAGCAGGGTGACGAAGCGGGTTCGGGACATGACGCACTCCAGGGGGTGTGGACGGCCCGGCACGCTATCAGCCCCGCCTCCGGCCGGGGCCCGCGTCTTTGTGACGCACCCCGCCCGCGCTTCCCGCGTCCATCAGCCCGTCAGACGCCTGCGCTCCGCCGCTCCCCTGCTCCTCGGACGAGGAGCCCCTGGGTGCGAGGCCGCGCCCTGGCCGCTACCTCCCGGGAGCGACAGCTTTGACGGGCCGCTTTCGCTTCAGCGCCCACGCAGCGGGGCGTCCACCGGGTGCGACAAGCCCGGAGCGCCCCGGCTCGACGACTCGGAGGATGGATGCGGGATGAAGACGGTGGAGACGCGAACCGGGACGTCGATGTCCTCATCTGCCGCAAGTGCCTGATGCGCGGCGCGCGCAGCGGGGGCGGCATCGAGCTGCCGCGCTGGCTCCAGCGCTCGCTCGCCGACCGGGGGCTCGCCGATGAAGTCCGCGTCATGCCCACCGGCTGTCTGCGCCAGTGTCCTCGCGGCAAGGTCACCGTGCTCATCACGGGGGGCCACGCCGAGCAGGGCAGCGCCTTGATGACGGTGGAGCCGCTGCTGGAGCGAGAGCCCCTCCTGCGCCTCGTCGAGGCCCGCGCGCGTCCCGACCAGGACCTCTTGTCCCCGTCGCGTCCCGAGGACGAGCACGACGGGCGGAGCGGCCCGTAGCGAGCCCCGCGCCTGGGGGCTGGGCGTGGGGCCGAAGAGGAGCCGGTCCACGAGCCACGACACGCCCAGGCCCGTCGCCGTCCCCGCGGCGTCCCAGGCCAGGTCCTTGAACGAGAAGGTGGTGCCCCGCCCCAGGTCGTACAGCTCCTTGCCCACGCCCACGCCCATCGCGAGCCCCGCGCCCGTCCAGAGCCGCGCCTCGGGCGGCTCGAAGATCAGCGCGCCCGCGCCGTAGCCCACGCCCGCGAGGACGAAGCAGGCCGCGAAGTGCTTGGGCTTGTCCGGGCCCAGCCAGTCATCCCCCGACGCGGCGCTCGCGACGGGGCTTGCCAGCAGCGCGACGAGACAGGGGACGAACCCGCTCCGGTTGGAAAGCTTCATGAGCAGGGATGTAGCACCCCACGGACCGTCCAGGTGGCCTGTCCCTGGGTGTGGGGATGACCTCGCCGGTGGTGCGTTTTCGAGACGAGTCCAGCACATCGTCCTATGCTCCGGGTCGCGTGAACCGACTCGGCCCCTCGTTCACCTTCCAGCAGCAATCGAACCGGCACCCCGGGCTCGACGGGGCGCGCGGTCTGGCGGTCCTCGCGATGGTGCTGGGACACACGCTGGACGCGCTGCTCTCGGCCGAGGCGCGCCTGCTGCCGTGGGTGCAGCACTACTGGGCCTTCCGCGGCGTCACCGCGCCCCTGTTCCTGCTGGTGAGCGGCTGGGCGGTGGTGGCCGCGCTGGGGACCAAGCCCAACGCCGCGCGCGACACGCTCGGGCGTCGGGTGCGCCGCTCGCTGTTGCTGCTGTTCCTGGGCTACTTCCTGCACTGGCCCGGGTGGCACGCCGTGCGGGACCTGGGCTGGACGGACGCGATGGTGTCGCACGTCCTCACCTTCGACGCGCTCCAGTGCATCGGCTTCGCGTTGCTGGTGGGCTCGGTGCTGCTCGCGCTCGTGCCCGCGCAGGGCGGCCGGCCGTTGGTCCTGCTCGTGCTCGCGGTGGGCATCCCGCTGGTGAGCGCCACCGCGTGGAAGCTGGGCGTGGGTCTGCCGGGCGCGGTGCAGCAATTCCTGGGCAGCGCCGCGGGCAGCCGCTTCCCCTTCTTCCCGTGGGCGGGCTACTTCTTCGCGGGTGCGTTCGCGGCGTACGCGCTGCACCTGCTGCGTCCGGGCTGGCCGCAGGGCCTGGCGCTGCTGGCGCTCGGCGCGGGGATGCTCGGGCTGACGCGGATGACGACCGCGGACTGGACGCCCGCGAGCGCGTGGCTGGTGGCGTACCGCGTGGGTCAGGGGCTCCTGGTGCTGGGCGCCGTCAACCTCGCGCCCGTCCGGTTGAGCAAGCTGCTGGCGCCGTTCGGGCGGCTGTCCTTGTGGATCTACGTGCTGCACCTCCCGGTGGTGTACGGGTGGGCGGACATCGCGGGTCTCGCGGGCCGCATCGGCCCCCGGCTCGGAGTCCCCGCCGCGGTGGGCATCGGCGTGGCGCTGCTCGTGACGTGCGCGGTGGTGGCGTGGCTGGGCCGCTGGCTGACGGAGCAGGCCCGTCCGTGGCGCGCCGGCTCCACCACGCTCAACGCGAGCCTGAGCGGCACGCGCATGAGCCCGCGGGCCTGAACGCCGGCCTCAGTGCCTGGGCTCGTCCTCGGTGAACTCCGCGTCCACCTCCGCGCGTGACGCGCCGGAGCGGATGCGGCCGGGAGGTCCCTTCGACGCCGTGTCGGACCAGGACTCGGGGAACGGCGTGCCGCCCCTGGGCTCCCCCGGGAACGGACCGGGGAACCCCACGCCGCCAATGGTGGTGACCTGGAACGAGCCGTCCCGCATGCGGCGCTCGACCGCGCGGCGCAGGCGCGCCGTGACGAACCGGCGCACCGGAGGCAAGAGCAGCGACAGGCCCACCACGTCGGTCAGGAAGCCCGGCACCAGCAGGAGCAGGCCGCCGAGCATCACCAGCGCGCCGCTGAACAGGCCCTCCTCCGGCACCTGCCGCATGGCGAGCGCGTCGCGCCACCGACGCATCACCCGGCTCCCCTCGCGGCGCGCGAGCCAGGAGCCCACGAGCCCCGTCAGGAGCACGACGGAGAGGGTCGGAAGGAAACCCACCTCCCGGCCGATGGCGACCAGCAGGTACAGCTCCACGAAAGGGAGAATCAGTGCGAGCAGGAAGTACTTGAACACGCCCCCAACCTAACGCCGAGCGGCCCCTCGTGCTGGACAACCCGACGGCAGGGGCGGCGCCCCTCCCCTCGCCCGCTGTCTACCTGCCGCCGAGGCTCCCAATCATCGAGTCCACCAGCAGGTACAGGAAGAAGAAGGCGCCGATGGCGATGAGGAAGAACCTGGCGCCGGGCTGGAAGCCGCGCGAGCTCTCACTCGTGGCCGGGGTGAACGACATGGAGCCCACGGACATGGAGCCCTCGTAGCGGACCGTGCGCAGGTACTGGTCCACCACCACGTGGTCATCCGTGGCCGCGAGCGAGCGCCCCAGCTGGGGGTCCACCAGCCGCGCGCCGGCCGCGCTGGCGATGCCAGCGGCCTCGGCCACCACCTCGCGGACCAGCTCCGTGCGCTCGGACAAGGGGATGTGCAGCTCGGTGGCCACCACCCGTCCGCCCTCGCGCAGCTCGCCCACCTCCACGTCCCCGTGCTCGAGATGCCAGAGCCGGTTGCCGTCCGGACGGGCGCTCACCCGCCGCTCGGAGAGGAGGCCATCCACCCGCGCCGCCTCGTAGGGCGTGCCCGGCGTCTTCGTCTGTAGGAGCAACTCGTATCTCACGCGGGTTGCGAGTATACGCCGCCCAACGCCATGCCCACCTCTTCCAAGCCCCCCTCCGGCCCCCATCGCGGCGGCAGACCCTCCTCCCCGCCGTCCGGACAGGGCCGAGGCCGCCCCCACCACCGCCCCGAAAAGGTGGCCCCGGACCGCACCTCGCCCGAGCTGGGCCCGGATGGCCTGCCCCAGGTCTCCCTGCTGCGCCGGGGCGTCGAGCGCTGGCAGGCGGGCCACCCGTGGATCTACCGCGCCGACCTCAACGGCGACCCGGGCCTGCAGGGCGGCGAAATCGTCCGCGTCACCGACGGGCGCGGCTGGTTCATCGGCAAGGCGTTCTACTCGCGCCAGTCGAAAATCTCGCTGCGCTGGCTGAGCTTCGACGACGTCGCGGTGGACGAGGACTTCTTCCGCCAGCGCCTCCTGTCCGCCCAGGCCCTGCGCAAGAGCGCGCTGCTGGGCGAGACGACGTACCGGCTGGTGCACGGCGAGGCGGACGGCATCCCGGGCCTGGTGGTCGACCGGTACGGCGACTACCTGAGCGTGCAGTTCCTGGTGCCCGCCACCGAGCAACGCAAGGCGCTCATCGCGGACCTGCTCGAGGCGCAGTTCAAGCCGCGCGGCATCGTCAACCGCTCGGACGTGGGCGTGCGCAACCTGGAGGGCCTGACGCCGGAGAAGGGCCTGCTGCGCGGCGAATTGCCCCCGGGCCCCATCTCCTTCGACGAGGGCATGGTGCGCGTGCGCGCGGACCTGCTGGAGGGCCAGAAGACGGGCGCGTTCCTGGACCAGAAGGAGAACCACGTCATGGCGGCGCAGTACGCCGCGGGCGAGGCGCTGGACTGCTTCTCGTACGTGGGTGGCTTCGCGCTCCAGCTCGCCACGCGGGCCCAGAGCGTCACGGCGGTGGAGATTTCCGACCAGGCCGCGGCCCAGCTGCGTGAGAACGCCCAGGCGAACAAGCTCTCCAATGTGGATGTGGTGGCCGCCAACGCGTTCGACTTCCTGCGCGACGCGGTGGACGACGGCAGGAAGTTCGACACCATCGTCCTGGACCCGCCGTCGTTCGCGAAGAACAAGGACGCCTTCGCCGCCGCGGTGCGCGGGTACAAGGAGATCAACCTGCGCGCCATGCAGCTGCTCAGGCCCGGCGGGCACCTCATCACCGCGAGTTGCACGTACCACGTGGACGAGCAGGCCTTCGAGGACATGCTCGCCTCCGCCGCCGCGGACGCGAAGCGGCGCATGCAGATCATCGAGCGGCGCGGCGCGGGCAAGGACCACCCCGTGCTCGTGAACCTGCGGGAGACCCGCTACCTGAAGTGCTACGTGCTGCGCGCGATGTGAGCGCCCGGCGCGCGGCCAGAGGGCGAGGACATGCGGAGCCGGGACTGGGATGACGAGGAGGAAGCGCCCACCACGCGGGGCTCCCACCAGAAGGAGCGCGCGCTCAAGGAAGTGCGCGCCATCTTCCGCCAGGCCGACGCCGCCTACGGCCCCTTCTCCTGCCCCGCCAGCGGTGAGTGCTGCCAGCTGTCCCGCACGGGCCGCCAGCCCTGGCTGTGGCTGCCCGAGTGGGAGCTGCTCACCCAGGGCCGCCCCCTGCCGCCCGCGCGCGAGGACGGCGGCTGTCCCTACCTGGACGCGGCCGGCAAGCGCTGCACCGTGTACGCGGACCGGCCCTTCGGCTGCCGCACGTTCTTCTGCGAGCGCATCCGCGGCCCCGCCCGCCAGCCCGCAGAAACCGTGGGGGCGTTGCTGGAGCGGCTCGAGCGCGTCTCCCAGCAGCGCGAGCCCTCGCTGCGCGCGCCCCGGCCCCTGCTCGAGTGGCACGCCGAGGCCCTCGCCCGGGCGTCAACCAAGACACCCTGACGGGTCATCCCTACCCACCCCACCGCTCCGGGTCTGCATTGAATCCCACTCTTGGATTCAAGCTATTGAGGCAATTCCAGAAGTTCAGAGACACATGACGCATGTATCAGTGTGAACTCGCCCGCCGACGAGGCCATGATTGCGCGGGCAATCCGGCTGTGGAGGCGTGGGCGTGCGGAGAAGTCTGACTGCGAGGACGAAGGGGAACGGAGACCACCCGGTGGCCGGTGGAGCGTCCTCGTCGTGATACCGCCGCGTTGGCTCGTCGCACCGCAGGAGTACAAGGGCACCCTCACGGCGTCGGAGGCCGCGGAGGCGATGGCCCGGGGCGTGCGGGAGGTCTCTCCCGAGGTGGTGCTGGACCTGGCGCCGCTGGCGGATGGCGGCCCTGGCACCGTGGAGGCGTTGCTGTCGGGGACGCGTGGCGAGCGCCGCGTGTGCCGGGTGCATTGTCCCCTGGGCAAGCCGATGGAGGCCGCGTGGGCGCTGCTCGAGGACGGGCGCACGGCGGTGGTGGAGATGGCCGCGGCCTCCGGGCTGGCGCACCTGGAGCCCAATCCCGTCAGCGCGAGGAAGGCGTCGACGTACGGCGCGGGTGAGCTGATGCGGGCCGCGCTGGACTCGGGCTGCGAGCGGCTCATCATCGGACTCGGTGGCAGCGCGACGACGGATGGCGGCACGGGCGCGCTCACGGCGCTGGGCTATCGGTTCCTGGATGCGAACGGACATCCGCTTCCGCCCGGTGGCGCGGCGCTCTCGGCGCTCGCGCGGGTGGACGCGAGTGGACGCCATCCCCGGCTGGGCAAGGTGGAGCTGATGGGCGCCACGGACGTCACGTCGCCGCTGCTGGGCGCGGATGGAGCGGCGCGGTTGTTCGGTCCGCAGAAGGGTGCCGACGCGCAGGGCGTGGAGGAGTTGGAGGCGGCGCTCGCGCACTACTCGCGCGTGGTGGGGGATTTGTCCGCGGGCTGGCCGGGCACGGGCGCGGCGGGAGGCTTCGGCTTCGGACTGGTGGCGCTCGCGGGCGCGCGGCTGGTGCCCGGGTACGAGCTGGTGGCGCGGGCACTGGGGCTGGAGCGGCGCGTGCTGCTCGCGGAGGTGGTGCTCACGGGCGAGGGACGCTTCGACCGGCAGACGTCGCTGGGCAAGGGCCCCGGGGGACTGGCGCGACTGGCGCGTGAGCACGGCACGCCGGTGGAGCTCTTCGCGGGCTCGGTGCGCCGCGATGAAGGCGTGGAGCTGGACCTGTTCCACACGGTGGTGGACCTGAGCACCCAGGCGCGCCCCGGCGCAACGGCGGCGGAGGTGCTCCAGGAGGCCGTGGCGCGCTGGACGGCGGCTCGGCTCAAGACGACGCGCTGAGGCCGGGGCGGAACCTCGGACTCGCGTGACGGGCCCAGGCGACTGGCGTGGGCCCGACGCACGCGGGACCGGATGTGGGGTACCCCACCGGATTCGCGGCTCAGTCTTCCAGCGGGTCCGTCGTGCGCACCACGCGCATGCCCGCCTCGCGCAGTTCCTCGATGGCCGCATCCGCCATCCGGGGGAAGTCGAGCGCGGCCGGCAGCGGATTCAACAGCGGCGCGGGCACCGGGCTCATCGCATCCACCAGAATGTGCACGCGCCCCATCCGCGAGCGGTCCGTGCGCTCGATGTGCTCGCGCAGGTCGCGCAGGGTGGACAGCACGCAGTGCGACTTGGCCTGGCCGAACACGTAGACGCGGTCGAACGTCATGAGCCGCTCGAACAGGCGCGTGTTGAACTCCCCCACGCGCTGGCCCTTCACCTCCGTCACGTCCGGCGACAGCACCGAGTAGTTCTCGGTCAGCGGGTGCTCGCCCTTCAGCTCGAAGTGC
This sequence comes from Myxococcus sp. XM-1-1-1, assembly GCF_020037095.1. Classification (NCBI taxonomy): domain Bacteria; kingdom Pseudomonadati; phylum Myxococcota; class Myxococcia; order Myxococcales; family Myxococcaceae; genus Myxococcus; species Myxococcus sp. XM-1-1-1. Next base: position 31,524 of record NZ_JAIQDH010000001.1, on the reverse strand, counting down.
GTGGGCGTGTCGCGCACCAGGGCGTGGAACGCGCTCGCCTCGTAGAACGCGGGCACCAGCGCGTGGCTCAGTCCGCCGAGCAGCGCGTGGTACGGCCAGATGGTGTGCACGTAGCGACCTCTCGCCTCCAGTCGCTCGCAGTACTCCAGGCTCTCCGCCTCGAAGCGCGTGGCGCGCCAGCGGCCCGCGCGCACGTCCGCGGCGGTGATGGACGTGAGCGGCGGCGGGGGCTTGCCCTCCGCGTCACGCCACCACGCGGGATGGAAGATTTGAAAGACGCGGTGCGTGTCGAGTGAGAACACCAGCTCCGTCACCCGCCCCAGGTTCGCGTAGAGCCAACGCAGCGTGCGCTGGGTGTCCTCCACCGCGCCCGGGACGAAGAGGCTGGCGCCGGGCGTGCAGAAGGCCACCTGCACGTCGATGCCGAAGGCCGCGATGCGCACGCGGTCCTCGCTCGCCGGACGCACGCGGTGCTCGGCCGCGTAGCGCAGGGCCTCCTCGGCGACCTCTCCGGTGCGCTCCAGGTAGAGCTGTCCGGCGCGAGCGTCGTCGTGGAACCGGGGAATCGGCAGCGTCATGGGTCGTCCTCAGCGTCCCTTGGGGAAGTGCTTGCGCGTGAGCTCCTCGACGAGCGCGCGCGTGGCCTGCGTCTGGGAAATCTTCGCGGGCTCCGAGTTCACCTCCAGCGCCCCCACCAGCGAAGGCGTCTCGGGCTCGGCCTCCATCAGCGGGAAGTACCCATCCGGCACGGGCTCGCCCTCCTGTCCCACCAACCCGATGGGCCCGGAGCCGTGGCGGCGGCGGAACAGGACGGGCGTGCCGGGGATGCTCTGCTTGCCCTCGGCCAGCTCGTTGCCGAACTTCATCACCGGCTGCGGGCCCGTCTGCGACAGCTTGTAGATGGCGGCCACCTTGTCGCGCGTGAAGGGACACTCCATGGTCCGCGCGACGATGTGGCCTCCGTAGCCGTAGAACTGCGAGCCCGGCTCCCAGCCCACCTGTCGACGCAGGTCCTCGAACTCGCGCGTGGCCTCGGCGTCCAGGCCGTCCTCGAGGATGTTGACGGGCTTGATGCCGATGTCGCGCGCGCGCGTCACCGCGTACAGGTACTGGAGCTTCTTGTTGCCCGAGTCGAAGCGGATGGAGTCCCCCGCGCCCGGCTCCTCGCGGATGAGCTGGAAGGCGGCGGGGATGCCGGAGGTGAGCGTGTCGAAGGTGTCCAGCAGGTAGCTGGAGCGCTGCGGACGGCGCTCGCGCATGGCGCGGAAGGCGGCATCGTCCGAACCGAAGCGCTGGATGTGCTCGTGGCCCATGGTGCCCACGGGAATCATCCCCAGCTTGCGCGCGCCCTCCACGTTGCTGGTGCGCGTCACCCCCACGTCCTTGCAGGCCCGCAGGGCCAGCTCGTGCTGCTGCTGGCAGGTGGCCGCGCGCAGGCCCACCTCGAAGATGCGGGCCGGGTCCTCCACCGCGTCGATGAGTTCTTTCACCGTGGCGCGCACGCGCTGCAGGTAGCCCTCCGAGTCCACGGTGATGGGCACCGGCTTGACGCCCACCGCGTCGAGCGTCTCCAGGGCAATCGCCTTCTGCTCGTCGCAGGTGACGCGGGCGAGCGCGCGCGCCAGTCCCTCGCGGTCCGTCAGGGCCTGGGTGGCCACCTGGATGCGGAAGTTGAGCTGGAGCAGCAGCGGCTCCACCCACGAGACGAGCGCGGAGGGACCGGTGACGGTGAGGATGGGCTCGCGGGGGAAGAAGCACGCGCCGCGAGGGATGGCGCGGACGGAGAGCTTCTCCTTGCGGAGGATGGCCGCCTTGAAGCCCACGCCCATCTCGTAGTCGTACTTCGCGAGAAAGTCGTAGTCCTCGGGCTTGGGCTCGGGCAGGAGGGCACGCACATAGGCGGCCAGGTCCAGCGGCATGACCTGGAGGCCACCCTTGCGGTGTGAGTAATAGAACGTCTCCCGGCGCAACGGCCAACCGGCCTCCGCCATGCTGAACTTGTAGCCATCCGTCGCGAGCAGCGAGGTCGCCATCCTGGGTACCTTCCTCCGATGTCACAGGAGACTACGCGCGCCATGATGGGTTTCCTACCCTTCCACCGCGCTTTCCCAAGCACACCGGGCAGGCGTGATTAAACCTGGAACCCATGTCGCCGGCCCCCTCCCGACGCCTCCTCCCCGCGCTCGTCGCCAGCCTCGCCCTGCATGGGCTCCTGTGGCTGGGCGTCGCCAGGGTTCCGGAGGGCGCCCTCCGAGGGCCTCGTGCGCCCCAGCCCCCGCGCCCCGCGCTGGAGTGGGTCGAGGTGGAGGTGCGCTCACCGCCCGCCCCGCCTCCAGTCCCCCCGTCCACGCCATCGGAGGACCGCCGGAGCGATGACGGCGATGCCATCGCGAACGCCCGCGCGCCTCTCCCCAACGCATCCATTGGCGGCGCCCGAAGCGGTGACAGCGGCGCGGCCCCACGGAGGTCCGAAACCAGCCCTCCTCGGCCCGACAAGACCGCACGAGCACCTGAGGCCCCTCCAGCGGATTCCGACCGAACCGACGGCGCCGTCGCACGCGCTACTCCACCCCCGAAGGAAGGCATCGTCCGAGCCGCGCCCCAGCGCGACGCGAACACCCTGACCGCGGACGCGCCGCGCCCCGATACTTCGGGTGCCCTGTCCGCCCAACCTCGCGATGACAGCCCGAGCGGGGAGCTGGCCGACACGCGAGCCATCACGAACCGTCCACCTCCGGCCGACGCGCCCCTCATGGCGCAGGCCCCCAGCGAGAACACTCAGTCAGCTGAGTCTTCCGACGTGCCGCGACAGGCTCCACACGGTGACATCCCGCGCGCGGCGCCCACCGACGCGCGGCGCGAGGGAGCACGCCTGCTGCTCGCGGCCCGGACCCAGCGCGTCTCCGCGTGGCGCAGCGAGGAACAAGCGCCCCAGGAGCGCGAGCTCCGAGGCGCCCGTGAGCCCACCTCCCCCCAGGCGCTCGTCGAGGAGCTGGTCGCCGAGGGCGTCGGCCGGGGCAAGGTGGACCGGGGGCTGGTGCATCCCTACTTCAGCCAGCTGGGCAAGACACTGCTGGGCCTCTGGGACGCGGACCGCGCCGTGAAGGAGCATGGCCTCCAGGGCTACTTCGACATGGGCATGGAGCGCAGCCGCGCGTACGGCCGCGTGTGGGGCGAGCGCGCCGCCAACTACGGCGCCACCGGTGCCTTCGCCGCGAACAAGCCCCTCGAGGAGGACCGTCGCCGCCCCGCGAGCCAGGTCGGAGACCCCACGCTGCGCATGCGCCAGGAGCTGCGCGAGAAGATGCGCGAGGAGTTCCGGGCCACGCGCCGCGCCCTCATCCGCGTCGTGCAGGACCCTCAAGGACGCCTGCTCGACGTCGAGCTCGTGGAGCCCAGCCACCAGCCCGAGGTGGACAACGAGGCGATGAAGGACGTCCGCGCCGCCGCCCAGAAGCTCCCGCCCCCTCCCGCCGAGGCCGTGGGCAAGCGCGAGCGAATCACCAGCCTCTGGGAGTTCGAGCTGATCCTCTCCATCAGCCCGCCCATCCCCATCTTCACCTTCGAGTTCGACGAGGCGCTCGGCTTCATCGACACGCGCCTGCCCCTGGACAAGCGCATCTACAAGCGCGTGCGGCTCGTCGAGCTGCGCTGAGCCGCTAGAGACAGTCGATCAACCCGTCATAGAGCGTGGTGCTCGTGCCGGGCAGCGGCGCGTCCATCGGCTCCGGCCCGGACAGCGCCTTCAACAGCGCCGCCATCGTCGTGCCCGGCACCAACGGGCTCGTGCAGGCCCACGTGCGCGCCTCCGTGGTGATGGCCCCCGACCTGGCATCGATGTGCTCGTAGCTGCCGCCGAACACCCAGAGGCACTGACCGATGACTCCCGAGCGCTGCCCCACCGAACAGCGGAACACCACCGTCTCGATGTTGCTGTAGTCCCCCTCGCAGAACGTGTCCCCGCAGATGTCATCGAAGTTCTTGCGCAGGTTGGCGCGCAGCTGGAACCAGGCGCGGAAATCCTCCTCGGAGCTCAGGTACTCCACCACGTCCACGAACGGCCCGTGCTCCTTGCCCGGAACGAATGCTCCCGGAAGCCCACGTGCCCCCGCCAACGTCGACAGCCCCAACAGCGACAACAACCCCCACGAACGAATCCGCATCACGACGACCTCCGGATGGTGCCGTTCCACCCCACCCGGCCTTGACGCGTTTTTCAAGTAAAGCAGTGTTCACAATTTATCCAAGATGACGTGGAGTGACGCCTTCCAGAAAGGCAGGCCGGCATGCCGTCACCTCTTCGTCGTGTTTCCGAAGTGCTGGTGTCCACCCTCGTCACCGTGTCCCTGGGGCTGCTCGCGGGCTGCGGCGAGGGGTACTCCGAGGACGACCCGTTCGGCGAGGCGCAGCGGGCGCTGCTTGACGGGGTCGGCTCGACGGCGGCGCGCGCGGCGCTCACGAAGCGGTGGGCGCCCATCCACTACCAGGACGTGGACGTGACGGGCTCCCACTCGCTGGGCGGCAAGTCGGACTTCCTCACGCGCGTGGACTTCGACGGGGACTGGAGCGGGACGAACAACTGGGACAACACGGGCTCGCGGCTGTTGTCCGCGCACGCGTACCAGTCCGTCGTCGAGACCAGCTCGCACTGGTACCTGCTCTACCTGTTCTTCCACCCGCGCGACTGGTCCGACAACATCTTCGACAGCGAGCACGAGAACGACGGCGAGGGTGTGCTGCTCATCGTCCAGCGCGACGGCAGCGAGTACGGCGCGCTCGTGGGCGCGGTGACGGTGGCGCACAAGGACTTCTTCTCCTTCGTTCCCACCGGCAGCCCGCTCGGCTCGGGCGCGGAGAGCGTGGACGGCACGCTGTCGCTCGCGTCCTTCGAGGGCGTGCTCCATCCCATCACCGCGCAGGAGGCCAAGGGCCATGGCCTCAAGGCGTGGCCGGCCTACGACATCGTCGGTGACGGCGTGAAGTACTTCCCCTCCCTCACGCTCGCCGAGCAGCCCGCGTCCGCCACCGCCGCGGACGTGCGCTACAAGCTGCTCGACTTGTACGGCGGCGAGGGGCTCTGGCAGCGCCGCGAGCTCTCCACGCTCTTCTCCGGCTGGGGCACCTTCCGCGGCGACACCAGCGGCGGCTGCGGGCTCGTCGCGGGCAACTGCTCGTCCAACTCCGCCAACGCGCCGTGGGGCTGGGACGACGGGAATGACGGCCCGGTGCTGCGAGGAGAAATCGCCACGGACCCGGCGAAGCTCGCCGCGCACTACTTCAGCCCGTCGTCACAGTTCTCCCGGACGTACACCTTCAACCCGTACCAGGGCATCGGCACGGACCCGAACCAGCCCTGAGTCCCAATCACCGAGGAGCGGACGACACCGCCCCGCTCCCCGGTGAGGCACCGTCAGGACGCGCGGCTCTTGCGCGCCACCGGACGCCGCGCGCGGCTGCGCACGGGCGTGGTGGGCGCGTTGCCGTAGACGCGGTCGTAGTCCTTCATGCTGCGGCGGATGACCTCGAGCGCCTCGGGGCGGTCATACACCTCCGCGATTTCGACGCTGCGCTTGCCCTCGCCGGGAATCTGCTTGTAGGTGAGGAAGTAGTGCTTGAGGCGGTCGAGCAGCGGGCGCGGCAGCTGCGCGATGTGCTGCAGCTCGCCGTAGACCAGGTCGGACTCGAGCACGGCGATGATCTTGTCGTCCGCCTCGTCGCCGTCGACCATCCGGAAGCCGCCCACCGGCACCGCGCGCACCAGGAGGTTGCCGTTGCTGACCACCTTCTCCGTCAGCACGCAGATATCAATCGGGTCGCCGTCGCCCTTGATGTCGCGCATGCCCGTGCGCTCGGCGCAGCGCTTCGCCACCAGCTCGTCGCAGAACGTCTGCGGGATGAAGCCGTACAGCGTGGGGCACTGGCTGCTGAAGCGCTGCGGGCGGTCCAACATCAGGATGCCCGACTCCTTGTCCAGCTCGTACTTCACCGCGTCCGTGGGGACGATTTCGATGTACGCGGTGACGACCTCCGGAGCGTCGTTGCCAGGGGTGATTCCGTGCCAGGGATGAGATGCGAACGACTTCTGAGGTGCGGGCTTCTTCATGTAGGTACGTCTCCCGAGCGTCGACACGCCTCGGAGTAGAGTTGCGCGACCGCGTCCTCCAGTTGGCGCGTGAGCGCCTCGCGGTCCTGAATCGTCAGGCCTTGCGTGGTGATGGGCGCTCCCACCGCCAATGCCACGCGCTGTCCCCACCGCACGGCCCGTCCTCCCTTGGGAAGGATGAGCCGGGTCCCTGACACGGCCATGGGCACCACCGGCACGCCCGCCTGGATGGCGAGCGTCGCGGCCCCCTTCTTGAACGGCCGCAGCCGACCGTCCTCACTGCGCGTGCCCTCGGCGTAGAAGAGCACGCTCACCCGCTCGCGCAGCGCCGTCACGGCCTCCTCCAGCCGGGCCCTGTCTTGACTGCTGCCGCTGCGCACCACGGGGATGTTGCCCGCCAGCCGCAGCGCCGAGCCGAACACCGGAATCTTGAACAGCTCCGCCTTGGCCACGAAGCGCGTGTGCTTCTCCAGGTAGGCCAACCCCAGCGGCGCGTCGTAGTGCGACTGGTGGTTGCACACGAAGACGACGTGGCCCTCCGTCGGAATGTGCTCCAGGCCCACCGCCTCGTGACGCACGCCCGCCGACGCCAGCACGCCCTGCGCCCAGAGCTTCAGGAGCTTGTCCGCCTCCCGATGCGCGCCGGCCACCGACAGCGCCGATATCGCCGACGACGCAGCGCCCGTCAGCCCCACTGCTGAAACACCCGCGAACGCTGTCCGGACGATGTCTCGAATCACACGAACTCGTGGGCGGGGAACAGGAGCACATCCGAGATGCGCTGGACCCCGAGCAGCAGCATCAGGATTCTGTCGAGCCCCACGGCGATGCCCGCCGAGGGTGGCATTCGACCTACCGCGTCGAGGAACCGCTCGTCCAGAGCATACACGGAACGTCCCAGTCTGCGTCGCAGGTCCTGTTCCTCGAGCAGGCGGGCGCGCTGCTCGGCCGGGTCCGTCAGCTCGCTGAACCCGTTCGCCAGCTCCAGCCCCTTCGCGTACAGCTCCACCCGCTCCGCCACCGCCGCGTCCCCGGGCTTGAGCCGTGACAAGGCCGCCATCGACGCCGGGTACTCGATGAGGAACGTCGGCCGGTCGAACCCCAGCCCCGTCTCCACCCGCTGCAGGAACAGGTGGAAGAACACGTCGTCGAAGCTCTCCGCGTCGCCCGTCCGCACACCGATGGCCTCCGCCGCCCGCTTGAGCGAGGGCCCGTCCGAGTGCACCCGGATGTCCACCCCGGTGGCGCGCAGCACGGCGTCGCGCACGGTGAGCCGCTCGTAGGGGGTGCGCGTGAAGAAGGCCGGGTCCGCGCCTGGCTCACCCTCCGTGGCCGAGCGCCCCGCCTCCGCCAGCGCCCCCTCCAGGTCCGCCATGATGGCGTGGTAGTCCGCCTGGGGCCGGTAGAACTCCAGCATCGTGAATTCCGGGTTGTGCGTGGTGGAGACCTCGCCGTTGCGGAACACCTTGCAGAGCTGGAACAGGGGGCCGGCCCCGTCTGCGAGCAGGCGCTTCATCGCGTACTCGGGGCTGGTGTGGAGGTAGAGCGGGCGCTCGACGCCCACGTTCGTCTCCGGGACGAAGCGGGCCTCGAAGGCGTTGATGTGCGGCTCCATCCCGGGGGTGGGGATGAGCAGCGGGGTCTCGACTTCCAGGTAGCCTTGTGCCGCGAAGAAACGTCGCAGGGCGGAGTAGAGGGCCTGGCGTCCGCGGGCGGCCCGCCATTGAGAAAGGTTGGGCATGGGCGGGCCGGAAGTAACATGAGGCCCCACATGCACCCAAGGATTCCCCTCCTCCTCGCAGTCGCCTGCTGCCTGAGCGCCTGCCACAAGGCGCCTCCCGCCGACAACCGGCCGCCTCCGACGGAGGAGCAGTTGCTGACGGCGGACGTCCGAGCCCTGGCCTCACGCGCGGAGACGCTGCTCGAGGCCCAGCACCGCCTGGTGTGGGTGTTCTGGACCGAGGGCCGCCACGTGGACGTCTCCGGGACGTACGCGGGGCAGGAGGACCTCTTCACGCTCGACAACATCCGGAAGCTGGACCGGCTGCGCCAGCTCACCCAGGACCCGCGCGAGGTGCGCGCCCTCACCGCGCTGCACTCGCACTTCGCGGGCGAGTACCTGTCGCACGCGCTCGCCGAGCACAACGACGCGTCCGCCAACCTGGAGGCGTCGCTCACCTTCAACCTGGACGGCAAGGAGCTGCGCTACCGGGATTTGGAGCGGCTGCTCGCCAACGAGCGCAGCGGCAATCGGCGCAAGGCGCTCTACGCGGCGGCGACGCCCGCGCTGGAGCGGCTCAACCAGACCTTGCGGCGCAAGGAGGAGGAGGCCGAGAAGCGGGTGAAGGAGCTGGGCTTCCCCTCGTACGAGGCCTTCGGCAGCGAGCTGCGGCAGGCGGACCTGGGCAAGCTGAGCGTGCTGGCGGAGGAGATCCTGCAGGCCACGCAGGGGCCGTACCGCGTCGTCATGGAGCGGCTGGCGCAGCGCGAGCTGAACCTGGCCTTCAAGGACATCACCCGCGCGGACATCCCGCGGCTGTTCCGCTCGCGCGAGGTGGAGGACGCGTTCCCCAAGGGCGTGTCGCTGAAGAAGGCGCACGAGACGCTGGCGGGGATGAAGCTGGACCTGTCCGCGCAGAAGAACGTGGAGATCGACGAGCGCGACTTGCCGAAGAAGAACTCGCGGCCCCTGGCGCTGGCGGTCCGCGTGCCGGAGGACGTGCGGGTGTCGTTCAAGCCCGGCTCGGGGGTGCTGCACCAGGCGAGGGTGCTGCACGAGTTCGGGCACGCGCTGCATGCGGCCTTCACCGCGGAGACGCGCTTCGAGCTGGCGCGGTTGGGCAACCCCACGGTGGGCGAGGCGTACTCGTCGCTCTTCGAGGACCTGCTGGAGGACCCGGTGTGGCTGGAGGAGCACGCGGGCCTGAGCGGCGAGGAGCGCGCGAAGTACCTGGCGACGTCGAGCGCGCACAAGCTGTACCTCATCCGTCACGCGGCGGGCCGGCTGCTGTACCAGTTGGAGCTGCACCGGCGCGCGGACGTGGACCCCAGGGAGCTCTACCGGGAGATCATGTCGCGCACGGACGACATCCCGATGACGGCCGAGGACACGGCGCGCTACCTGGTGGACCAGGAGGACTTCTTCCAGTCCGCGGACAGCTTCCGCGCGTGGTTCCTGGCGGGGCAGATTCAAGCCCAGCTCAAGGCGCGCTTCGGTCCGTCGTGGTGGCACTCGCCGGAGGCGGGTGAGTTCCTGAAGACGCTGTGGGCGAAGGGCAACGCGCTGTCCGCGCGCGAGGTGGCCCAGGCCATCGGCGAGCCGGGCATCGAGCCGGACGTGCTGCTCTTGCGCCTGGGCACCACGCTGCAGGTGCCCATCCGGTTGGACATGAAGTCGGAGGACACCGTCAGCGCGCCCGGGCCGGAGGGTGCGCCCGCGCCCACGGCGCAGGATGCGACGCCGCAGGGCGCCGCCTCCTCGATGCCCGCCGCTGGCCCCGGGCAGTGACGCGACGGGCCCTGCCTCGCGAGGGGCAGAGGCCTTCGTCATGTGGGCCCCATCAACGACAAGGGCCCCCGCCCTCACAGCGGAGGACGGAGGCCCGGTGTCGCGTCAGCGACGCTGAGGACTACAGGAGCTTCATCAGCTCCGCGCGCTTGGCGTTGTACTCGTCATCCGAGAGCACGCCCGCGTCCTTCAGCTCCTTGATCTCCTTCAGGCGCTGCGCGGGGCTGCGCGTGTCGGCCGGGGCCGCCTGCTGCGCGGGCTCCGCAGGACGCTGCTGCTGTTGCTGCTGGTTGTTCATGAACTGCTGGGCCATGCCGAAGCCCATGCCCATGCCCATGCCGCCCAGCGCGTTGCCGCTGCTCTCGCCGCCCTTGGCCATGCCCTCGGCCGCGCCGAGCATCGCCTGACCCTGCGCGTACTGCTGGAAGCCGCCGGCGAGGCGCGAGTACGCCACGTCCTTGCCCAGCTTCTTCAGCGTCGCCTCGTCCTCCTCCTTGATGCTGACGTGGAAGTTGCCCATCCGCACCACGGTGAGCCCGTAGTCGTCCACGTGCGGCTTGAGGCCGGCGATGACCTCCGTCTCAATCTCCTCCGTGTACGCACCGCTCGTCACGTCGAGCAGCGGCCAGCGCTTCTTCACCAGCAGCTCGGCGATGCGGTCGCGCGTCACCTTGAGCACCTGGTTCTTGAACCAGCCCAGCAACGCCTCGTTGTTGGAGCGGCCCATGCCCACCAGGCCCACCACGAGCTTCTCCGGGTCCGTCACGCGGATGGAGAAGTCGCCGTACACCATGGTGCCGATGCCCAGGCCCGTCTCCGGGTCGCGCACGTCGCCGATGGGGCCACCGAACTTGATGCCCGGGAACTCACGGACGGAGACGAAGAAGACCTCCGCGACGAACAGGTTGCCGCCCGTGAACTTCTCCAGCAGGCGCGACAGGAAGGGGATGTTGTTCGAGTCGAGCTGGTGACGGCCCGCCCCCAGCTTCCCCTCCACCTTGCCGTCCTTGACGAAGAGGGCCACCTCGTCGGCGTCCACGGTCAGCTGGGTCAGCATCCGGATGTTGTTCTCCGGATACTTGTAGATGATCTCCCCCTTCGCCGTGTCCGCGCGAGCGATGAAGTTGCGCTTCGCCTCACCCTTGATGGTGTCGAAGATACCCATTGCTAGTCAGCGCCTCCGTGGCCGCCGTGGCGGCCGGCAAATCCGCGCCACCACCCGACCCTCTCTAAGAACATGGCCCCCGCGACGAAAGCGCGCCCGCTTTCCGACCGGCTGCCCTGCCTGCAACATGCCAGTTTCACTGGCCATTGCCTAGCCGCTCGCCCACCGGGCGGCCCTGTGTCTGATGCCCGGTCAACGGCGGCGTTCCGGCCCTTATTTCAGCCCCAGCGGCTGACCAGGCGCTCCCGGTCCAGCAGGCGGATGCTCGCCCACAGCAACACCAGGTCGAGCACCAGCACCACCGCGCCCTGGAGCGCGTAGTACATGAAGCCCGCCTTCAGGACGCCGGCCACCTGCCCGCCCACCATGCCGACGAGCGGCAGGACCACGAGCGCGGAGATCTGCTGCGCCATGCGGGCTTCGCTCACCCGGGCGGAGATGAGCACCGCGACGCCGTTGCCGAAGAAGGCGAACAGGGGCGCAATCACCAGCACGCCGAAGGTCCACAGCGCGTTGGGCATCAGCGGCCCCTGCACGAGCGGCCACGCGACCAGGTCCACGCCCACGCAGAACAGGATGAAGGCCACCCACGTAATCACCACCGCGGGCACCAGCGACGCCAGGCTCTTGCCCGCCACCAGCTCCGCGGCCGTCACCGGCGAGGCGAGCAGCGGCTCCAGCGTCCTGCGCTCCTTCTCCCCCGCCACGCTCTGCGACGCGATGAGGATGGGCACGAAGATGGGCATCACCAGGAACAGGCCGAACCAGTCGGTGAGCGTCTTGTCGATGAGGAAGCGCGCGGCCGACGCACCCAGGGGCAGCGAGGGGTCATAGAACTGCGCCACGCTGCGCAGGTCCGCCTGGTTGGGCGTGTTGACGTACGTCCACACCACGATGATGGGCACCGCCACCATCACGGTGGGCAGCACCGCCATGGACACCAGCAGGCCCACGTTCTTGCGCAGGTCCAGGAAGTCCTTCCAGAACACGGCCAGGGCCCGGCGCGGACGGAATGCCACGGCTACACTCCCCCTTCGCGAAGCAGGTCCAGGTACACCTCTTCCAGGGGCCGCTGCGCCGGCACCGCGCTGTGCACCCGCGCGCCCGCGCCCACCAGGCACGCCAGCACGTCCGGCGCATGCGAGTCATCCTCCAGCATGACGCGCAGCCGCATGCCCTCCGTCAGCACGTTGGGCGCGAAGGGCAGCGACGCGAGCACGTTGCGGTAGCGCTCCGCCTCACCCTCCACGCGCACCTCCAGCGCCTGCCCCGCGCGCCGCAGCTCGCGCACCGGCCCCATCAGGAGCAGCCGCCGCTTCACCACCGCGACGCGCTCGCACAGCCGCTCCACCTCCGCCAGGTTGTGCGAGCACAGGACAATCGTGCGTCCCTCCGCCGCCAGCTCCGCCACCGCGTCGCGCACCGTGCGCGCGGACTCGGGGTCCAGGCCACTGGTGGGTTCGTCGAGGAAGATGACCTTCGGGTCATGCACCAGCGTGCGGACGATGGCCAGCTTCTGGCGCATGCCCTTGGAGAAGCCGCCCACCGGCTCCAGCTCGCGGTCGCCCAGCCCGAAGCGCGACAGATAGTGCCGGGTGCGAGGCCACGCCTTCGCCTCGTCCAGCTCGTGCAGCTTCATGAAGAAGCGCAGGTTCTCCCGCGCGGTGAGCCGGTCGTAGAGGCCGGGCTGCTCGGTGAGCAGTCCCACCACCTTGCGCAGCGCCTCGCCGTCCCGGTCCACCCGGTGGCCCCACACGGACACCTGACCCTCGCTGGGAGTCAGAAGGCCGGTGAGCATGCGGACCGTCGTCGTCTTCCCGGCGCCGTTGGGGCCGAGCAGGCCGAACACCTCGCCCGGCCGCACGTGGAAGGTGAGCCCCTCCACGGCGACGCGTTCGCCGAAGCGCTTGCCCAGCCCCTGGACGTCGATTCCGCTCAATCGATGGTCACCAGCACGAACTTGTTGTTGATGTCCCGGTCCACGGGCGTGACGACCTTGTCCGGGCCCACCGCGTTGCGCAGCGTGGCGAGCATCTTCTGCTCGGCGAGCACCCACTCGCGTCCGGGCCGGGCCACCAGCGAGCGCAGCTTCGCGTTGTAGTCCCCGCTGCGGTACTGCTCCACGGTGTTGCTGGAGTAGAGCGTCTCGCCGCGCCAGTTCATCAGGTACGCGACGATGGGCTCCCCTTCCTGCCGCTGCGCGTAGTAGCGCCAGAACAGGTCGCGCTGCGTCCAGTGGTGGGACAAGTCCACCCAGTGGTTCCAGTTGAACCAGAGCGCGAAGCCCGCGGCCAGCATCCAGAAGGTGCCGAACAGCATGGTGCGCGCGCGCATCAGCGTGGCCACCACCGCCATGGCGCCCGCCACCGCGAAGACGAAGCCCAGCGCGCCCTTGACGTTGACGGGCTCCGACAGCGAGCGCAGCAGCGAGTCCTCACCGGCCGGCGCCTTGAACCCGCGCACCGCCATCACCACGCCCACGACGGCCACCACGCCCGCCATCAGCTGCAGCGACGAGCGGCCCTCCGGCTCCGACTTGAGCGACTGCCACCCGAGGAACGCGGCCGCCGCCGCCACCGCCACGCCGATGAGGCCCGTGGCGGACACCTTCGCGCCGGAGGCCACCGCGGTCAGCGTGGCCGCGCCCGCCAGGAGCAACAGCAGCGCGACCGCGCGCGAGCCCGGCGTCACCTTCTCCCGCGTCTTGGGCGAGAAGGCCTCGAACGAAAGGTAGACGCCGAACGCCAGCAGCACCAGCGTGACGAGGTCTCCGGTCCACAGCGCGCGGGAGAAGAAGGCGATGGGCCGGGTGACGAGGTCCTGGGGATAGGGGCGCTCGTAGTTGTAGACGAACAGGTCCGTGAAGTTCTTCGGGTTCTCCGCCAGGTCCTTGCCCACGAGCACGAAGAGGACCAGGCCGAAGATGAGGCTCACCGCGTGCGTGGGGATTCCGTCCTCCCACAGCCGGTCGATGAACAGCGCGATGAGCACCGCGAGGCCCGGCAGCACGGGGAAGACGTAGTGGTGGAACTTGGTGGCGCTGGAGGCCAGCAGCCAGAAGGCGAAGGCCACCCAGATGACGGTGATGAGCGCCAGGTGGTCCGACTTCTTCTCCGAGCGCAGCTTCAGCTTCGCCACGACGGAGAACGCGCCGGGCAAGAGCGCCACCCAGGGGAAGATGCCGAAGCCGCCCTGCTCGATGAAGTAGATGAACGTGCCGCCCGGCGTGGTGGTGTGCACGCCCGCGGTGAGGCGGTTCAGGTGGTCGTGCACGAAGAAGCGGTACCAGAAGAGCTTCCCTTCGTCGTCCACGCTCTTGAAGAGCGACATCACGACGTACCAGGGCGCGGCCACCGCGAAGAACACCAGGATGCCCGTGCCCAGCTTCATCTTGAACATCTGGCCCCAGAGCACCGGCATCGGCTGGCGCCCCTCGCGCACGTCCTTGCGGAAGCCGCCGTCCGTCAGCCAGCGCAGGTGCGCGTCCAGGCTCGCCCCGTCCCACGGGATGACGGCCAGCGCCGCGTAGAGCACCAGGATGACGGCCGGCAGGCCCACGCCAAGCAGACCCTTGGCCAGGGTGGACAGGCCCGCGAAGAAGTAGAAGCCGTACCACCACGCGGCGCGGTGCTTCGTCGAGTCATCCAACTGACCGATGAGCGCGCACGCCATGGCGCAGACGAACGTGGTGACGAAGGGCGTGTCCGTCACCGTCTGGCGGGTGAGCAGGAAGTACAGCGGCATGGTGGCCAGCACGAAGCCGGTGGCCAGACCCGCGCGGCGGCTCACCACGCGCGACACGGCGAGCGACAGCAGCGTCACCGCGGTGATGCTCAGGAGGACGAAGGGCACGCGCATGCCCCACTCGGTGTACAGGCCCAGCGCGCCGCCGGATTGCACGGTGCCCACCACCTGCATGCCCAGCGCCTGCATCCACATGGTGAGCGGCGGCTTGGAGAAGAACCACGCGTTCTCCCAGAAGGGGAACACGTAGTCGCGCCGGACGATCATCATCCGCGCCACTTCGCCGTAGTGCGTCTCCCAGCAGTCCCACAGGCCCACCGCGCCCAGGTACGGAAGGAAGAGCAGGGCCGCGAAGAAGGCCGTGGACGTCACCACGCGCCAGGTGGTCGGCAGCGCCAGCCAACGCCGCATCCAGGGCGCGGAGAGAAGCTCCTTGCCGAGGATGGACTCGGCGAAGGTCTGCGCTTGCTGCTGTTCCTGCTGTTCGCCGTCGCTCGCCACGGGTGATGGGCTCCTTGAGTCGTTTCGGGCGGTTGCCTGCGCATCACGGGCAGGACGCGGCCTTATAACCCCGCCACTCCCGCCGGTCGACCTCCGCCGGAGGCACACCGTGCGGGAGCTTGCGCGCCATTGTGCAGGAGCCTGCACGGAAGAGGGAGGCCCACATGCCGCGAGCCCGGGGAGCGGCCAGGGGCACGGGCCTTGTAACGGCCGCCTCCGTCCGGTTCGCGGAGGCTCCATGCTCGTGTCAGCGGTGACGTTGGGTTTTGCCTTGTTGCTCGCTCAGTGGGAGGGAGCGCCCCCCGCCGGGCCCCCGCCCACCCAGGGCAGGGATGCCCCCGTGCGACCCACGCCTCCCCTCCTCACGCCGCCCCCCTTCGAGCCTCAGCCCGCGGACGGGCAGCCGACCCACCGCGATGAAGGCGCCCCTCCGGTGACCCCGGTATCCAAGGGGACGCCTCCTCCCGACAGCGAGCCCGCCCCCACACCTCCGCCCTCCGAGGGACAGGGCCGCGCGCCCGACGAAGCGACGGGGCCGCTGTTCGAACGCACCCCGGACGAAGGTGCGCCCCTCGTCGCGTCCGCCATCCAGCCTCCGGCCGACCCACTGCCCATGCAGGACCCGGAGCGACCCGTGGTGTGCCTCACGTTGCCACCCACACCCGCGGTTCCCTCGGGGTACTGGAGGGCCCAGTGCGATACCCGCGAGCGACGCTGCCTCATCGCCCCTCAGCACGAGCTGGACATGGACGGGCGGGAGACGGACCGGATGCTGGAGCGCGCTCGCGGCTGCATCCTCGAGCGTGACACGTCCATCCCCGCGCACGTGCTGCGCCAGTACCGGCTGGAGCCCTCCATCGCGGACGCGCCGCCCGGCTGGTATCGCGATGAGCGCGGCCGGGTGATGCAGTTCAACTTCGACCTGCACCGACGCATCTGGTTGGGCGGCGCGTGGAGCCCGCTGTGGCGGGAAGGCGTCCCGCGCGAGGACCGCGTGCGTCTGGACTTCGGCATCGCGTTGGAGCTCGCCGACGACCGGCATCTGCACCGGCTGCGCATGCTGGAGACGGAGGTGATGTTGGGGCAACGGACGCTCGACTCGACGCTCTTGCGCTACGACTTCAGTGTCGAGCGCGATGACCCGCTGTTCCGCATCACCACGTTCTTCGACGAGCCGCGCCGGTATGACATCAGCCTCGACATGGGCCTGTGGCTGGAGGCGCTGCGCGTGGAGGAGGTGGAGCGCGGTGAGCTGCAGGGCGGCTTCCTCACCTGGGGCAGCGTGCATGCCACGTTGGACCTGTGGCACTCGCGCGACATGGTGTCGTACGTGCGCGTGCGCGCGGGCCCGTCCGCCGAGCGCGACTACGAGAACGACGTCAACTCGCTCGTCCCCGGCGCCGTGCTGGAGGCGGACCTCACGCTGGACCGGGATGGCTTCCATCACCTGCGCCTCGGCGTGGAAGCGGAGAAGGTGCTCCTGTCGC
The DNA here is from genome assembly GCF_020037095.1 of Myxococcus sp. XM-1-1-1. NCBI lineage: Bacteria > Pseudomonadati > Myxococcota > Myxococcia > Myxococcales > Myxococcaceae > Myxococcus > Myxococcus sp. XM-1-1-1. The sequence continues at coordinate 15,016 of NZ_JAIQDH010000001.1, read as the reverse complement.
GCGCCATCCTCGGGCGCCCGTTGAGGCCGGAGCGACTCAAGGTCTCCGCCGGCTACGAGCTCATCCTCATCGCCATCAACGACCAGCCGCTGTCGCTGGTGGTGGATGCGCGCGGGATGTGGCGCAACGACATCCCCTACCTGCCGCAGCGCTGGGAGTGGTCCGCCTCCGCGGGGCTCCGCTTCTCACTCTGGGCTCCCGCGCGCCGCTCCGCGCCCAAGGCCCAGCAGGCGCGGGACTGAAAGCCCGTGCTCGCGCTCGGTCTCACCTTGCTGCTGACCATGGCCCCCACCCCAGGCGTGGACACGCTCCACGTCGACCCGTGTGCTCCACACGACGCGCTCGGTGACCCGTTCCCCGTCTGCTTCGACCCAGGCGAAGGGCTGGTGGTGGGCTCGGGCGTCGTGATGAACGACGGCGTCCAGGCCCTGTCCCTGCGCGCGAGCGTGCGTCTGCGCAGCGGCCGCACCAGCCGGAGCAAGGGCACCCCGTGGTTCAACAACCATCGACTGGTCGACGTGGAGCTGTGGGACGGCGCCCGTCGCGGCCTGTCCTTCACCGCCTATGACGGACTGCTGCGCCGCCACCTGGAGGAGGGCTTCATCCTGATTCCCACCGCGCGCCCGCTGCGCATCCCCTTCCCGTTCGACGTGACGGTGGCGCTGCGCGCGGCCCACCTGGAGCGCCGCGTCTGGGAGGGACCGGGGTGGACGTTGGAGACCGGACGCGTGGGGCTCCTGGTGGACCCGATTCGCTCGGAGACCGAGCGCGTCTGGTTCGGCGTGGGCCCCGTCGCGACCCACATGCTGCGCCATTCGAGGGACGGCACCTCGCAGGAGCTGTCCCCCTTCACCTCGTTGATGTTCGACGGAGGGCTGGAGAGCGAGGACGGGCTGTGGGCCTTGCGCGCCTCGGGGCTCGCGGGATGGACGCACGGCGTGGACGGAGGCACCTCCTTCCGCATGCGCGCGGACGCGTCACTGGAGCGGGTGTTCCTCGCCGTGGCGGACCAGCCCGTGGCGCTGCGCCTGTCCGGCGGCGCCGTCCAGGGCGATGCGGGCCTCTTCCGACGGGACACGTGGACGGTGGGCGCGAGCCTGGTGGTGCGGGCCTTCAGCGCGAGGTAACAAGGCCCCCGGTGTGCCAGCGGGGCTGTCAGCCCGCGAGGCACGTGGCGTCACCAGGGAGCCCGCCCCTCGTGGCGGCGCGATGGGAGGTCCGTCATGGAGAGAAAGCTCGTCTCGATTCAGCGCATCGACCACCTGGAGGACATCCCCGGAGCCGACAACATCCTGAAGGCGCGGGTGATGGGCTGGGACGTGGTGGTGAGGAGGGGCGAGTTCGCGCCCGGGGATGCGTGCGTCTTCTTCGAAATCGACAGCCAGCTTCCGGAGGGCAAGGCCTGGGCGGAGTTCCTCCGGGCCCGGAGCTTCCGCGTGAAGACGGCGAGGCTCAGGGGCGTGTTGTCCCAGGGGCTCGCGCTGCCGACCTCCATCCTGGGGGGCGAGGTGCCGCCCATCGGCACGGACGTGAAGGATGCGCTGGGCGTCGTGAAGTTCGAGCCCACGCCCTCCGACGGGAACGACGTGGCCGGCCCCTTCCCGGGCCAGGTGCCGAAGACGGACGAGATTCGACTGCAGTCGGCGCTGGGCGTGCTCGACGAGCTTCGGGGCCTCGACTTCTACGTGACGACGAAGCTGGACGGCACCTCGTCCACGTTCTTGCGGACGCTGGAGGGTGAGCTGGTGGCGTGCTCGCGCAACTGGGCGTTGAAGCCCGGCAAGCACCCGGCGTGGCGCGTGGCGGAGAAGTACGCGCTGGCCACCGTCCTGCCACCCGGCTTCGCCATCCAGGGAGAGCTGTGCGGACCGGGCATCCAGAAGAACCGCCTGGGGCTCGACGCGGTGGACCTGTTCGTCTTCAGCGTCCACGACACGCGCACGGGCCACTTCCTGGGCCACGCGGAGCACCTCGCGTTCTGCGAGCGGCACGGGCTGCGCTCGGTGCCGGTGGAGCACGTCATCACGGGCGATGAGGCGCGCGCGTTCGAGCACGGCCTGGAGCACTACCTGCGACTGGCCCAGGGCTCCTACCCCGGGACGAAGAACCGCAAGGAAGGCATCGTCGTCCGGCCGCTCGTCGAGCGGCAGTCGCCCACGCTGGGCGGCGGCAGGCTGTCGTTCAAGGTCATCAACAACGACTTCCTGCTCAAGGACGAGGAGTGAGCCGGCTCCCCCGTTCCAGGATGCCGCCCGGACGCGGCGACTCCTGGGAGGGATGGGGCGAGGAGGTCTCCAGCACCGCGCGCAACGCGGCCTCGGCGGCCCTCAGGCGCGCATCCTGCGGGTCCACGCGTCGCGCATGCTCCAGTCGCTCCAGCGCTCGGGGCAGCGCGCCTCGCGACAGCTCGCAGCGCACGCCCGCCTCGAGCGCGCCCGTGTCCGAAGGTCCGTAGACCTCCGCCTCCTCGGCCGCGTGACAGCCCTCGTCCACGCGCCCGGCATCGAGCAGCGCCCGCGCGAGCTCCACCCTCGCGCCCACGTGTGAGGGCGACAGGCGCACCGCCTCCGTGAGCGGGACGATGGCCTGCCTCGACGCGCCCAGCCGCCGCAGCACCGCGCCCAGCTCCCGCTGCGGTCCCGCGGCGCCTGGAGACAGGAGCGCCCGTCCCCGCGCCTCGCGCAGCACCGAGGGCTCATCGAAGCGCAGCTCCGCCACCATCCGGCTCACGATGTCCTGGTACGCGGGCCACTGCGCGGGCCAGATGAAGACCAGCCGGTAGACCCACTCGCCGCGCGGCACGAAGAAGGCGATGAGCCGCTTTCCTCCCGCCGGCCCGTCCAGCTCCGCGCGCAGCCTCAGCGCGAGCCTGCCGCCGATCTGCGTGCGCTGGGGGCCCTGGATAGAGAGCGTCCGTCCCTCGGGTCCGGGCACACCGAGCGGCAGCGTCTCCTCCTTGAAATGCCGCGCCTGCGCGAGTCCGTCGCCAGGCTCCCCCGCCTCGATGGCCTCCGCGGAGAACGTGGCGCGCCCCAGTCCCGGCAGCCCGTTGGAGAACGTGCGCCGCCCCTGCCCGTCCACCTCGCCACTCCATCCCTGGGGCATCATCACCGCGACGCCAAAGCCGTCATCCCGCTCCATCCGCCAGCCCGAGCGCTCCACCACCACCGCCGTCGACACCGCGAGGGCCGCCAGGACGCCGACCACCGGCCGCGCCACTCCCGGCCGCGTCATGCCCTCCAGCTCGCGCGGCTCCAGGAACGCTCCGGCGAGCAGCCCCGTCACCAGGCCGCCCAGGTGCCCGGCGTTGTCCACGCCCACGGATGTCCAGCCCATCCAGAGAAACACGAGCACCGTGGGAATCGCGCTCTCCCCGGAGAGCCAACGCACGCGGAAGGCGGCGTGTGATCGGTGACGGCGTCCGAGCACGAGCAGCGCGCCCATGCATCCATAGACGAGCCCCGACGCGCCCACGCTCACCGCGCCAGACCAGGCAAGCGAGCTCGCCATGGTGGTGAGCCCCGCGGCCACGAGCAGCGCGACATAGTCGCGACGTCGGCAGACCTTCTCCAGCGCCACGCCCGCGGCCACCAGCACGACGACGTTGAGGGCCAGGTGCAGCGCATCCCGGTGCAGCAGGTTGGCCGTCGCCAGGCGCCACACCTGCCCCGCCTCCAGGACGAGCGGCCCCGCCTTGGCGCCCCAGCGCACCAGCGCGTCCACGTCGACGGGGCCCCGCATCACCAGGGCGCCATGGACCCCCAGAAGGACCCCCACCAGGGTCAGCGTGACCCAGGGAAACGCCCGAGCGCCCCCCTGCCCGGCCGCTTGACCGATGGACAACAGGCCCGGCTGCCCCACCTGCTGGGGAGAAAGTCCTGTCATTTGAGGGGGATGCATGACTTGTGGTTTGAAAGGGCGTTCTGCTATGACTGTACGCGGATCGGACCCGTGCTGAAGCTCATCATCGAAGACGACGAGGGGCGCAAGACCGTTGTTCCCTTCGTGCGCGACGAGATCACCATCGGCCGTCAGGAGGGAAACACCATCCGCCTGACGGAACGTAACGTGTCTCGTCGTCACGCACGACTGGTGCGGTTGAACGGCCATGTCGTGGTGGAGGACCTGGGTAGCTATAACGGCACCCGGATCAACGGCGAGCGTATCGCGGGTCAGTCGCCCCTGAATGAGGGCGACCTGATCCAGATCGGCGACTACGACCTGGCACTCCAGGCCGAGGGCGCCGCGAACGCCGTAGGCCCCATCACGACCAAGGTGCCCGCGCGCCGGCAGGAATCAGAGCCCGACGAGCCCGAGGGCTCCGAGGACGAGTCGCCCGGCGACGGGGAGGAGAACGACCACACTCCTCCGTCCCTGGACGGCGCGGACAAGCGTCGAAACTCCACCTCCATCATCCGGTTGGATCATGTGGAGGCGGACCGCCCGCGAAAGCTGGAGGACATCGACACCAAGGACGCGCCGCGTCTGGTGGTGTTGACCCCGGACGAGCTGCGCGGTCAGGAGTTCGCGTGCATCCGGACGGAGCTGCGCATCGGCCGGACGGACGACAACGACATCACGTTGGATCATCGCTCGCTGTCGCGCACGCACGCCAAGCTGGTGCGCGAGAACACCGGCGAGTGGCGTGTCATCGACATGCAGTCCGCCAACGGGATGACGGTCAACGGCGAGAGCTACGCCCAGGCGACGCTGAACAGCGGCGACGTGGTGGAGCTGGGCCACGTGAAGCTGCGCTTCCTGGCCGCCGGTGATGCCGCGGACGAGGCCGAGGAGCAGGGCGCGAGCGAAGGCGGCATGTCGAAGCTGCCGCTGGTCGCCGGGCTCGTCGCGCTGCTGCTGGGTGGCGGCGTCATCTTCTGGATGTACAAGCAGGGTCAGCTTGGTGGGGGGACTCCCCAGCCTGTCGACCCCGTGGCCGTGGCGCCGAACACGAAGCCCGTGGAGCCGCCTCCGGTGGTTCCGGCGAAGCAGCCGCCCGAGGACGCCCAGCCGCCGGAGACGGTGGCGCAGCCGGAGACGCCTGCCGCGCCGGCGAAGCCGACCTACAAGGAGCTGATGGACAAGGCCCGGGCCGCGTTCGACAGCAAGGACCTGGAGCTGGCCGAGAGCACCCTGGCGGAGCTTCCCGAGGGCGACAAGTCCCGGAAGGAGGCCAAGCAGCTGCAGGGCAAGGTCGACTCCGAGAAGAACGCGCAGGCTCAACTCGAGAACGCGCAGAACTCACTGGGCGCGGGCAAGCTCGAGGACGCCAAGAAGTCGCTGGATGCCGCCGCCAGCACCGAGTTCTTCAAGGACCGCTACGCGGAGCTGAGGAAGCAGGTCGGGGCGCTCGAGAAGAAGCAGCAGGATGAGGCCGCGGCGGCGCAGGCGGCAGCCCAGGCCCAGAAGCCCCCCGCGAACACCCCGCCCGCGAACGCCAAGGAGCCCGACAAGGCGAACGTCGAAGACCCCACCATCGAGTTGGTGAGCAAGACGCGCGAGCTCCTCAAGCAGCAGAACTACCGCGAGGCGCTCACCTTCGCGGAGAAGTGCGCGAGGGTGAACGACTCGAACGCCGACTGCCACCTCGTGCTGGGAATCACCCGCGCACGGCTCAACGAAATCGACGAGGGGGCCAAGCACTACCGAAAGTTCCTGGAGCTCGCCCCGGCGAATCACCCCTCTCGCAAGGGCGTTACGGATCTCCTGAAGGCGTACGACAGCAACCGATAGCAGAAGCTCAAGGGAGGCGGACCATCCCCCATTGGCTGCGCGTGCTCGCCCCCTCCCCGAGCCCCAGCTCGACGACGTTCACCTGCAGCGAGGAGACGCTGTGCAGATTCGCATCCTGGTGGTTGATGACGAGCAGGACAACTGCGACTACCTCAAGCTGGTGCTGACCCGCGAAGGCTACGAGGTCGTCACCACGACGGACCCCACGCAGACGGTGGAGATCCTCCGTGGCTCCGACTTCCACCTCGTCATCCTCGACATGATGATGCCGCAGATGTCGGGGACCGAGGTGCTGGAGCAGATCCGCAAGTACGACACCGACGTCGCCGTCATCGTCGCCACCGCGTACCCCACGGTGGACACGGCCGTCGCGTCGCTCAAGGCCCAGGCCTCTGACTACGTCAAGAAGCCCATGGAGCCCGAGCAGTTCATCTCCGCCGTCCGCAACGCCCTCCAGAAGAAGGGCCTGTCGCAGGACCCGGAGGCGGATCTCCACCGCGCCATCGGTCGCACCATCCGCGACGCCCGCAAGACGCAGGAGCTCACCCTCAAGCAGCTCGCGCGGCGCACGGGCCTGTCCGTGTCCCTGCTGTCGCAAATCGAGCGCGCCGAGTCCTCGGCGTCCATCTCGTCGCTCTACAAGATCGCCTCCGCGCTCCAACTGCGCATGGGCGAGCTGTTCGGCGACACCTGAAGCACCCCCACCGCCTCGCCGGCCGCTCCAGTCTCTAGCGGCCGGTGAAGCGGGGCGGTCTCTTCTCCAGGAACGCCGCCCGCCCCTCCTTCGCATCCTCGCTGGCGAACGCCCTCGCGCGCAGCTCCCGCAGCCGCGCCCGCTCCGAGTCCCCGAGCGACGAGCGCCCCAAGAGCCCGAAGGACTCCTTCATCCCCGACACCGCCCCGGGAGCATGGCCCGCCAGCGTCGCGCACAGCGCGTCCGCACGCGCCTCCGCGTCCTCCTCGCACACGTCCAGCAGCCCCCAGTCCAGCGCCTCGCGCGCGTCCAGCTTCCGCGCCGTGAGGAACAGCTGCTTGGCCCGCGACAACCCCACCAGCCGCGTGGCCCGCGCCAGGCCCTCCGGCGAGTAGACGATGCCCAGCTTCGCCGGAGGCATGAGGAAGACCGTCTCCGGTGCGCCCACGCGGAAGTCACACGAGGCCGCCAGGTCGAACCCCGCCCCCACCGCCGCGCCGCGCACCAGCGCCACGCTGGGCGCCGGGTGCCGCTCCAGCTTGAGCAGGCAGTCCACCAGGATGTCGTCCGGGAGCCGCCCGTCCTCTCCGGGAGGCCCCAGGTGCGTCAGGTCATAGCCCGCGCAGAACGTCCCGCCCGCTCCTCGCACCAGCAAGGCGCGCACGTGCGGCGCGGGCTCCAGCGCCGCGTCCAGCCGCGCCAACATCGCGTCGTTGAGCGCATTGCGGCGGGCCAGGTTGGAGAGCGTCAGCACCCGCACGCCGTCCTCCCGGTCCTCCACCTCCACCCCGGGTGACTTCTCCATCGTCATGGGCTTCGACTCGCCTCCACACACGGATTTCGCGCGCGAACCTCCCACGCTTCCGCCCCGGGATGCCTCAGCAAATACGGCCGTCCGCGCGCACCCACACCTCGTCGCAGGGGCCCTGCTCCCCTGCCCGCTCGACGGGCGAGACACCGTGCAACAGGTCCCTACAATCCAGTAAATTTGCGGCTGTAGGAGGGCATGGCGTACCTTGTCACACCGTGAAGCCCTCCTCTTCCTCAGGCACTGGTGTTGGTGTGGTCGACCTCCATGGCGCGCGTCGCGCGCGGCGGATGGACCTCTACCGTGGCCGTCACGCGGACCGCGTCCGCGGAGTCCGAGGCACGCTCGAAGCACTCACCCAGAGCGGCACCCTCTTCACCCAGGACGGCACGCGCCGCGGCCTGTCGCTGCTCAAGGCCCTGCAACTGCTGCAGCGGGCCGGCGCGCGACTGGAGGAGCTGTCGGGGAGCGGTGTGATTCCGGCGCCCCGCAAGCAGGAGCGCATCGACGCGCTGTACGAGGAGCTGGACACGCTCTTCGCTCGCGCGGACAAGCTGGCCGGGCGGGACGAGGCCAGCGTGGCCCAGCTCCCCGCCCGCTAGTCCTTCGCGGGGACTACGGCAGCTCCGTCTGACCCTGCCGGCGCAGGAACGTGGGGATGTCGAACTGGTCCTCGTCCAGAGGCAGCGCCGACTCCTTCACCACGGACGTGCGGTTGCTGATGCTCTTGCTCGACTCCACCGGCGCGAGCGGACGCGGCGCGCTGCCCTTCGCGGGGACCAGGCTGGCCACCTCCTCGCGCGCGCCAATCAGCACCGACTGCTGCGGCGAACGGGAGAGCGGAACCTGCACCACCGGCGCCACGTTGCGGACCTTGGGCGCATCGCGGTGGACGAAGCCCGTCGCGATGATGGTGATCTTCACCTCGTCCTGGATGTTCTCGTCGATGAGCGAGCCGAAGATGATCTCCGCCTCGCTGTCGGCCGCGTCGTGCACCAGGGTCAACGCCTCGTTGACCTCCTGGAGCGTCATGTCCCGGCCGCCCGTGATGTTGATGAGCAGGCCCGTGGCGCCGTCGATGGAGACGTCCTCGAGCAGCGGGCTGGAGATGGCCTGCTGCATGGCCGTCAGCGCGCGCTTGTCACCGGACGAGTTGCCCGTGCCCATGAGCGCCAGGCCCTTGTCGCTCATGATGGTCTTCACGTCGGCGAAGTCGACGTTGATGTAGCCGTGGTACTGGATGAGGTCGCTGATGCCCTGCACGGCGTTCAGCAGCACCTCGTCCGCGCGCTTGAAGGTCTCCAAAAGCGGCATCGGCTCGTTGGAGAGCGACAGCAGCCGCTGGTTCGGAATCGTGATGAGCGTGTCCACCGCGGCCTTGAGCTCGACGATGCCCTGCTCGGCCTGCTTGCGGCGCTTGTTGCCCTCGAAGAGGAAGGGCTTGGTGACGACGCCCACCGTGAGGCAACCCAGGCTCTTGGCGATGTCCGCGATGATGGGCGCCGCGCCCGTGCCGGTGCCGCCGCCCATGCCCGCCGTCACGAAGACCATGTCGGCGCCCTCGAGCACCGCGGCAATCTGGTCCCTCGACTCCAGCGCGGCCTCGCGGCCCATCTCCGGGTTGGCGCCGGCGCCCAGACCCTTGGTCAGCGTCTGCCCCAGCTGCAGCCGCGTGGGCGCCTTGCTGGCGGCGAGCGCCTGGATATCGGTGTTGGCGGCGATGAAGTCCACGCGGTCCAGCTTGGACATGATCATCGTGTTGACCGCGTTGCAGCCTGCCCCACCTGCCCCGACGACCCGAATCTTGGCGGCCTGCTTGTTCTGATCGAACTGGTCCATACGCGGTCCTTTCGGCAGGCGTCGCGCGATGCAGCGCGCGGGCCTCCAACCTCCACAATCATCAGCAAGTCCCGATCTTTGGCAAGTATTCCGCTACGCACATGTAGCGGGATGAGGCGGCACCGAGTCCTGACGCGCACTTACGCAGCGGCGTCGGCAGCAAGCAGCGTGGCGTGGAGGGTCCACTTCGCCCCTTGACTCGCGAAAGGCGGCGCGCCCTGGCGGGTCCCCCACCCCGGCGTGACGGGTCTTCACGCACCGTCAGGCGCCCAGGACGCATGGTGGAGGACGCGTCTCGCGACAAAAACCGAGGGTGGCCCCGGACAGGATTCCGGGACCACCCTCGGGGTTCAGCTCCAGCTCAGGTCAGCTCAGGGGCTCTCGCGCTCCACCTCGACCTTGCCGACGCGCAGGATGGTGAACTCCACGCGGCGGTTGTTCTCGCGGCCCTTCGCCGTCTTGTTGGTGTCCACCGGCTTCGCCTCGCCGAAGCCCTGCGACTCCAGGCGGCCGGCGTCGATGCCCTCCTTCACCAGGAACGCGCGGACGTTGGCGGCGCGGCGGCGCGACAGGTCCAGGTTGGCCGCGTCGTTGCCCTGGTCATCCGTGTGGCCCTCCACCCGCAGCAGCTCCACCTGCGGATTGGCGCGAAGCACCGCGGCCACCTGCTTCAGCAGCGGGAAGCTGCGCGGCAGGATGATGTCCTTGCCCGTGGCGAAGTAGACCTTCTCCAGGATGAGGATGCGCTCGCCATCCACCTGGACCTTCACCTTGCCCTTGTCGGGGCAGCCGTCCTCGTCCTGGACGCCGTTGATGGTCTCCGGCTCCAGCGGGCACTTGTCCGCCACGTCCGGGATGCCGTCCCTGTCGTTGTCCGGGTCCGGGCAGCCGTCCTCGTCCTGGAAGCCGTCCTTGTCCTCGGGCTGGTTCGGGCAGCGGTCATCCGGGTCGAAGATGCCGTCGCCATCCGTGTCCACCGGCGGCGCCACGTCGGGGCAGCCGTCCTCGTCCTGGAAGCCGTTCTTCGTCTCCGGCTCGTTCATGCACTGGTCGTCGCCGTCGAGGATGCCGTCCTGGTCGTTGTCCGGGTCCGGGCAGCCGTCCGCGTCCTCGAAGCCGTCCTTGTCCTCGGGCTGCGTGGGGCAGCGGTCGTCCGGGTCGTAGAGGCCGTCGCCGTCCGTGTCCACCGGCGGAGGCGGCGCCGTCGGCTTGGGCGACGGCGGCGGGCTGAAGCTGAAGCCCGCCAGCAACCGGTAGCCAGGCGTGCCGTAGCCTCGGGTCAGGCCCGGGCCACCGCCGAGGTGCGCCGAGAAGCCCTTCGCCGAGCGGTACTTCAGCGCGGCGAGCAGCTCCAGCGGGCTCTCCTCCGTGTCCTGCTCGTCCAGACCGATGGCGCCAATCACCGTCGCCTCGGCGGCGAGCGGGACGCGGCCCAGCGTGAAGGGAATCTCCGTGCCCAGGCCGTAGGTGAAGGCGTTGCCCGCCGTCAGGTTGCGCAGCACCTGCTTCTCGCGCAGGTCCACGCCGACGTTGGCGGCGAAGCGGACCCGCTGCCCGTACTCGGCCACCAGCTTCGGCTGCACCGCCACCCCCGAGCCCCCGAGGAAGTCGTTGCCGCCCGCCGTGGGGAGCACCACCGGCACCGCCAGCGCGAGCCCGAAGTTCTCCCCGTCGATGATGCGCGCCTTCGGAACCAGCCGCAGGTCACCGATGCCGCCGGAGCTCACGCCATCCGCCAGCGAGGCGTCCACCTGCGGCGCCGGGTCCGAGCCCTGGATGGTCACCGGCAGCACCACGCCGATTTCGAAGCGGTCGAACAGACCCACCGCGCCCATCAGGTCGATGCCCACCTGACGGCTCACCACCGCGGTGATGAAGCGGTCCGAGCGCGGGTCCAGGAAGTTGAGCGGCTTGCTGGCGTAGTTGAGCGACAGGCCCAGGTTGAGGCCCAGGTGGCGCTGCACGCGGGCGCTGTGCAGACCGAGGATGTCCTCGGCGCCCGGGCCCGGCTTGTAGCGCTGCACGTCGATGGACTGCGACGCGCCCCGGGGCGGCGTCACCTGCGCGTGGGCAGGCTGGGCCACGAGCGTCCCCGCGAGGACCAGGCCTCCGGCGACACCCGCCGCCACCGCCCGCGACGAGCGGCGGAGGCGACCGAAGAGGGGCAGCGCGAGCAGCAGCAGCGCCAGCGGAGCGAAGGTGCCCGCGCCGCCCGTGCTGCAACCACGGCCCACCACGACGAAGTCGTCGTTGCCATCGAGCGGGTTGGAGCCGCCCTCGACCTCGTCACCGTCGCTCGCCCCACCGCGGTCGGTGTCGGCGTCGTTCGGGTTCGTCTCACCGTTGTCGAGGCCACCATTGTGGTTGGCGTCCTCCTGGCCATCGCGCAGGCCATCGCCGTCGGTGTCCGGGTTGAGCGGGTCGGTGGCGTTGGAGCCCTTCACCTCCACGCCGTCGCTCAGCTCGTCGTCATCCGAGTCGGCGTCGTTCGGGTCGGTCTCCGTGGCGTCACGGCGGCCGTCGTGGTTCTTGTCCTCCTCGCCATCGCGCAGGCCGTCACCATCCGTGTCCGGGTTCTTCGGGTCGGTGGTGGTGGTGGGGTCCGCGTCCGGCACGAAGTTCGGCGAGTCGAGGTTGGTGCCCGGGCCCGCCGTCTCGCGCGTGACGCCGCGCTCGGTGCCGTCGTTCAGCCCGTCGTTGTCGCTGTCCGGGTCGAGCGCGTCGATGACGCCGTCCCCATCCGTGTCGGTGAGGCCATCCTCGCCGTCGGGCACGCCGTCGTCGTCGGAGTCCGCGTCATGCGGATCCATGCCCAGCTCGATTTCGCGCGCGTCGGGGACGCCGTCCAAATCGGAGTCCAGGTCGTCCGCGGCCACGTTCGGGTCCGTCTCGCCCGGGTCGACACGGCCGTTGTGGTTGGTGTCCTCGTTGCCATCGAACACGCTGCCGCCGTCGGTGTCCCGGTTGAGCGGGTCCGTCGTCGTCGTCGGGTCCGCGTCCGGGATGAACACGTCCAGGTCCGTGTCCGTGCCCTGCGGCTCGGTGATGCCCAGCTCCGTGCCGTCCTGCAGCCCGTCGCCGTCCGTGTCCGCCTTGTTCGGGTCGGTCTCGCCCGGGTCGACGATGCCGTCGTGGTTCTTGTCCTCGTTGCCGTCGAGCACGCCGTCGTCATCCGAGTCGTCGTCCAGCGGGTCCGTCCCGCCGACGTTGACCTCGATGCCGTCGGAGATGCCGTCGCCGTCCGTGTCCGCGTTGTTCGGGTCCGTGCCGCGAGCAATCTCGTCCGCGTCCGTCAGGCCGTCGCCATCCGAGTCCAGGCCGATGGTCCACGTGAAGCTCGCCGGCGTGGGGTCCACGTCGCCGTCCGCGTCCACCGCGCGCACCTGGAAGGTGTGCTCCCCGTCCGCCAGGTTCGTGTACTGGGTGGGGCTGGTGCAGGGGGTGAAGGCGCCGCCGTCGATGGAGCACTCGAACGTCGCGTTCGGGTCGGCCAACACGGTCTCGAAGCTGAAGTCCGCGGTGGCGCTGCCGGAGCTCGCGGGCGGGCTCGCGGTGATGCGCGTGTCAGGCACCGTGTCCACCGTGAAGCTGTGGGTGTCCGTGGCGGTGTTGCCGTTGGCGTCCTCCGCCGTGGCCGTCACCGAGTGGGGCCCGTCGGCCAGCGGCGTCGACACGGGCACCGACCAGGTGCCGTCCACACCGACCGTCACCGTGCCCACCGTGGTGCCGTCCACCACGACCGTCACCGTGGCGCCCGGCTCACCCGTGCCCGAGTAGGTCACCGTACCCGTGGTGAGCACCGCGCCCTCGGCGGGCGTGGTGATGGCCACCGACGTCTCCGCGTCCACCGTGAAGGTGTTGGTGTCCGTCGCGGTGTTGCCTTGCGCGTCCTCCGCCGTGGCCGTCACCGTGTGCGAGCCGTCCGCCAGCGGCGTGGCCACCGGCAGCGACCAGGTGCCGCCCGCGCCCACCGTCGCCGTGCCGACGACGGTGCCGTCGACCGTGACGGTCACCGTGGCGCCGACCTCGCCCGTACCGGAGTACGTGACGACGCCGTTGTCGAGCACCGCGCCCTCCGCGGGCGTGGTGATTTCGACCAGGGTGCTCGTGTCCACCGTGAAGGTGTGCGTGTCCGTGGCGGTGTTGCCGTCCTCGTCCTCGGCCGTGGCCGTCACCGTGTGCGAGCCATCCGCCAGCGTCGCGGCGACCGGCACCGACCAGGTGCCGCCCGCGCTCACCGTCACCGTGCCCACCGTATTGCCGTCCACCACCACCGTCACCGTGGCGCCCGGCTCGCCCGTACCGGAGTACGTGACGACGCCGTTGTCGAGCACCGCGCCCTCCGCGGGCGTGGTGATGGCCACCGTGGTGGCGGTGTTCACCGTGAAGGTGTGCGTGTCCGTCGCGGTGTGGCCGTGCTCATCCTCCGCGGTGACCGACACCGTGTGCGAACCATCCGCCAGCGACGAGTTGCCCGGGACGCTCCAACTGCCGTCCGGACCCGCCGTCACCGTGCCGACGACGGTGCCATCCACCGTCACCGTCACCTCGGCGCCCGGCTCGGCCGTGCCCGTGTACGTCACCTCGGCGGTGTTCACCACCGCGCCCTCGGCGGGCGTGGTGATGGCCACGCGGGTGCTCGTGTCCACCGTGAAGGTGTTCGAGTCCGTGGCGGTGTGGCCCTGCGCGTCCTCGGCCGTGGCCGACACCGTGTGCGAGCCGTCCGCCAGCGACGAGTTGCCCGGGATGCTCCAGCTGCCGTCCGGACCCGCCGTCACCGTGCCCACCGTGTTGCCGTCCACGCTCACCGTCACCGTGGCGCCCGGCTCGGCCGTACCCGAGTACGTCACCGTGCCCGTGGTGAGCACCGCGCCCTCGGCGGGCGTCGTCACTGCCACGTTGGTACCCGTGTCCACCGTGAAGGTGTTCGAGTCCGTCGCCGTGTTGCCGCTCGTGTCCGTCGCCGTGACGCTCACCGTGTGCGAGCCGTCATCCAGCGGCGTGGCCACCGGCAGCGACCAACTGCCATCCGGACCCGCCGTCACCGTGTCGATGACAGTGCCGTCGACCGTGACGGTCACCGTGGCGCCCGGCTCGGCCGTACCCGAGTACGTCACCACGGGGTTGGTCAGCACCGCCCCCTCGGCCGGCGTCGTCACCGCCACCGACGTCGTCGCATCCACCGTGAAGGTATTCGTGTCCGTCGCGGTGTTGCCGTTCGTGTCCTCGGCCGTGGCCGTCACGGAGTGAGCACCATCCGGCAGCGGCGCGGCCACCGGCACCGACCACGTGCCGCCCGCGCCCACCGTCACCGTACCGACAACGGTGCCGTCGACCGTGACGGTCACCGTGGCGCCCGGCTCACCCGTACCCGAGTACGTCACCACCGGATTGGTCAGCACCGCGCCCTCGGCGGGCGTCGTCACCGCGACGGACGTGCCCGTGTCCACCGTGAAGGTGTTCGTATCCGTCGCCGTGTTGCCGCTCGTGTCCGTCGCCGTGGCCGTCACCGTGTGCGGCCCGTCATCCAGCGGCGTGGCCACCGGCACGGACCACGTGCCGCCCGCGCCCACCGTCACCGTGCCCACCGTCGTGCCGTCCACCACCACCGTCACCGTCGCGCCCGGCTCACCCGTACCCGAGTACGTCACCGTCGCGTTCGTCAGCACCGCGCCCTCGGCCGGCGTCGTCACCGCCACCGACGTCGTCGCATCCACCGTGAAGGTGTTCGAGTCCGTCGCCGTGTTGCCGCTCGTGTCCGTCGCCGTGGCCGTCACCGTGTGCGGCCCGTCCGACAGCGGCGTGGCCACCGGCACCGACCACGTGCCGCCCGCGCCCACCGTCACCGTGCCCACCGTCGTGCCATCCACCACCACCGTCACCGTCGCGCCCGGCTCACCCGTACCCGAGTACGTCACCGTCGCGTTCGTCAGCACCGCGCC